>DATCTW010000053.1:0-2380 GCA_036567745.1 Ignavibacteria bacterium
ATAAATTTATTAGATTTTACTTATAAGTAAAATCTAATAAATTTATTCTTACATCAATTGCTTTGACCTTTTTATTAAAATTGGGATAAATATCATTAATACTACTAACAAAACAATTGACACATAAAATGCCTTAGAAAAAGGGTTACCTATATTGCTGCCTAAAACATTCAGAGTAACAACCTCAGGAATTACTCCTAAAACAGTACCAAGAATAAATTTTCTGTATTTAATCTTCGTTAATCCAGCTGTAAAACTAACTATATCAAAGGGAAGCAGCATCGAAAGCCTAAATAAAATAACTATCTTAAATCCGTTTCTTTCAATTCTTTGTTCTAAACCGCATAATTGGCCTTTTAATCTCTTTTCAATAAAGCTAATACCTAAATGCCTGCTTATTAAAAAAGCCGTGGATGATGACAAAAAAACGCCTATAAGGGATAAAATAATACCTATAAAGGGACCAAAAATTTTACCCCCTATAACCGCCATAATAGTATAAGGGAAAATAACAAAGAATGTTCTTAAAACAAAAATGGATGTAAATAATACAGGAGCTGTTTCTCTATTTTTATTCAAATAAGCCTCTAAACTTTTAATGTACTTATCAATATTTTCTTTACTTACCAAATTGAATTTAAAAATCAATATTATACATAAAGAGAGTATGGACAAGAAAATTAGGACCTTACATAAACTCTTATTTTTCATACATATCCTTTTTAAAAATAACTATTTACTGCATACATATATATTTTTATTTATAATATATTAATCATTAAATATCTCATGACAATATGGAACTATCTTTTTAATTTAAAACACTTGTAGATTAATATTATTTTATTTATAATCTTTATAGGTATAAATGTACATTCACAGCCAAATAGTTAGCAAGTTTATTTAGATAAAATTCAAAGGAAAAAATAAATAAATACCTTTTAATTAAAATATGCTATAGTAGTATTGAATATAATTAAAGAGAAGAGAAATATATAATAAGATAATTAATTAGGGGTGATTAGTTGAAAAATTTTAAAGGTACTTTACCTAATATATTAACCTTAATAAATCTGTCATTGGGAGTTATAGCAATACTCCTTGCTGTAGAAGCCGATAAAAATAATGCAAACCAATTATTCCAGGCCTCTCTGTTAGTTATTATTGCAGCTTTAACAGATAGATTTGACGGCAAGGTAGCTCGCTTGTTAGATGTTACCAGTGAGCTAGGTAAAGAACTGGATTCTCTTTCTGATCTTATTTCGTTTGGAGTTGCACCTGTAATAATTGCTTGGAAGATAAATGATTACAGTTACCTAGGATTTTTAGGGTATATTATAGCAGTTATTTTTCCAGTAGCAGGTGCGTATAGACTCGCAAGGTACAATATAAGCGTTTTTGACAATGTATTTAGAGGAATACCCATTACAATCGCAGGAGCTTTTATTTCAATAATAAACCTTTATAATTGTTTCTCAATGCTGCGTAATAAGCAGTCACATATTATTTCATATGTTACTATAGGAATGATTATAGTTCTTTCTTATCTTATGGTAAGTAAAATTAAATTTAAAAAAATATAGGTAATAAGTATTATATAAGATACAAGGGGTTGATACACTAAGAAATTAGTTTATCAACCTTTTTTACTTGCAAAAAAATAATTGCATACTATTTAAAGTCCATCAATAGATGTAAAATATTTTTATGCGTACAAAAAGTTTAACAAATAAAGATTAATATTATATTTGTGCCTATAAAAATATTAAATATTATTAGTATTTTAAATTCAGGTAAAATTGTGGTGTAGAATAAACCATAATTCGTTAGACATAAAAAATAGCACCGATCTTTAAGATTTTCATCTAAAAATCAAGTGCTTTATTTCCTTTTTAAAATACCGTAATACTTAATTATTATGATATGTAAAACGGAGAAGCAGGGATTCGAACCCTGGCTCCGATTGCTCGGACTAACGGTTTAGCAAACCGTCCCCTTCGACCTGCTTGGGTACTTCTCCATAATTGGCGGAGAGAGTGAGATTCGAACTCACGGTAGCCTCACGACTACGCCGGTTTTCAAGACCGGTGCCTTAAACCAACTCGACCATCTCTCCATCAACAAGCGACGATTTATATTTTACATTGAATTTGTCCTTATGTCAATACTTTTATAACTAATATTTTCTTAAAAGTTTTTGCCAATTTAGATCATAATCATACATTAGTGTTGCAAATATTTTTCAACAAAAAGTCAATGTAAATTCATTACTGGTATAGCTTGCACCCATAAGAAAATAATGGGTAGTGCAAGTGAAAAAGAGAGTGACCTCTTAAGGCTGGACACTATAAAATTTAAAAACTTAATACGATTAATCTAC
>DATCTW010000054.1:0-134179 GCA_036567745.1 Ignavibacteria bacterium
AACTCTAAAGTCATTTTATATATTAATTTATTTATTTTTATTTATTAGTGGATCTTTTGCACAAGGATTAAAAGGTATTGTAAAAGATATCAAAGATAATTCTCTTCTTCCATTTGTTTCTATAGAAGTTTTAGAAACAAAAAAAGGGTACACAACAAATTTAAATGGAGAATTTTTTATTGATAGTGTTAATATTGTTCAAAAAATGACTCTTCGTTTTATGCTTATTGGTTATATTACTGAAGAAAGGATAATTACCAAAAAAGATTCATTAATTATTGTTTATTTAACTCCAAAAGAATATTTATTACAAGCCGTTACGATATATTCTGATAAACAATCAAAAGAAAATTTAAACCAAATTAGTAATTTAACCTTACAGAGTGATGTAGTGCGAAATCTTTCAACATCATTTAATGATGTATTTCGTACTATGCAAACTTTACCAGGTATTTCTACAAACAACGAAGTGAGTGCAAAATTTAATGTAAGAGGTGGTAATTTTGATGAAAATTTAGTTTTAGTAAATGGGACTCAAGTTTATGAACCTTTTCATATAAAAGAAGCTACAAATGCAAGTGTTGGAATTTTTAATGTTGATTTAATACGAAAAGTTGATTTAATAACTGGAGGCTTTAGCGCTGAATATGGAGATAAAATGAGCTCAGTGCTTAAAATTGACTATCGAGAAGGGGACAATGAAAATTTCAAAGGTATAGCTGCTTTGAGTCTTACAGATTATGATTTGTTATTAGAAGGACCAATAACTAAGAGTTCTAATTTTATTATCGGTGTTAGAAAAAGTTATGTAGAATATTTAATGAATTTGTTAAAAATTGATGAAAGAATTAATGCAGGTTTATATGATGTTCAAGGTGTACTAACATATAATATTAATAATAGAAATAAAATTTTATTTCAATTTATACATTCTGGAGATACTTATAGTATAGACCCTAAACTTGATATAAGTAGTTATTCATACAAAGGTAATGTAAAAGGTAAAACAGAAACCTTTAATTTATATGAAAGTGATTTCGATAAGAGTGAAGGGGATTATTATACAACTATGCTTAACCTTCAATGGAAATCTTTTTTATCAAATAAATCTTTTCTAAAAACAGAAGCATTATTTTATTATCAATCTGATCGAGAAAGAACTCTTGATACATTATATAGTTTAAGTACGGGTATTTCGAATACTAATTATTTTTATCTATATCGAAGAGAAAGACGCTACGAAAATGAACTTATTATAAATACATTTGAGGGAAAAATTTCTTTCAATCATCAAATTACCCCATATTTTGAATTAAAAAGTGGATTAAGTATTACAAGTTTAACTTATAAGCAAAATATCTTAGACTTTGATAAAAGAAATTATTATAATAATACAGATATGTATCCTGATACTATTAATATAACTTTACATGCATCTTCAGGTGATGAGATAAATGATATTAATAATACAAAATCATATAAATTTTTCTCTTACCTTGAGAATCTTTTCCAATTAAATAATTTTCTTTTTTCTTTAGGTTGTAGGTTTGATTATTTTGATATGAATAAAGAATTAACTTTTAGTCCAAGACTTAATCTGTCATACAGAATAAGAGAATCAGTTTTAAGGTTTGCCTATGGTATATTTTATCAATCGCCACTATATAGCCAATTTAAGTATTCATATCAAACGAGAGATAACACAAAATCTCAAAAAGCTATTCATTATATTGCTGGTATTGATCTGCCAATTTATAATAACTTAAATCTAAAGGTAGAATTTTTTTATAAAAAATATGTATCTCTAATCTCTTCAAGAAGAACCAACTGGTGGCGTATTATATATAGCAAAGAAAATGATGCTGATGGTTATGCAAAAGGTTTTGATGCTCAAATCAATTTCTCTCATTCAAATTTATATGGATGGATTAGTTACGGATTGCTTTACACAAAAGAGGATATCTTAAATGATAATAAACCTGAGTACCCTAGATATACTGATCAAAGGCATACATTATCTATTGTAATAAATTGTGATTTTGGAAAAGGATGGGATGGTAATATTCGAGGTTTTTATGGTAGTGGTTATGCTTATACACCTTCTGAAGCGTTTTACAACTTAAATACAAAAAGATGGTATTGGGTAGAAGGTCCAAGAAATTCCGCCTATTTACCATACTATTTGAGATTTGATATAAAAATTGGTAAACAATTTACAATTTTTAATTTATCTTCAGAAACATTTCTTGATGTTATAAATGCTTTTAATATTAAAAATATAATGTCATATCGATATACATTTAATTCTAATGGTACCCCTAAAAGAGAAGAGATTAAATTATTTCCTATCATTCCTTCTTTGGGCTTGCGCATAAAATTCTAATATTCTTAGCAAAAGAAGATTATTTAGATCTCAAAACTTTTACAAAAGCATTAAGTAAAAAGAGCAAATAAAAAGAAACAAATTATTTAAAATTACCACTCTTTTAGATTTTATAATAATTTTTTTTATAAACTACTTTTGCTGTATATTTTTTTGATAAATGAAATATTAAAATATATTTTGAATGAGTAAAAATGTTTATTGTAAACTTCATCAATAAAGTATTTAAGAATAATCATAATTTACTTAAAGATATGAAAATTTATTTATGAAAAATCAAGTTATTACTATTTGTTATCTGTAAAAAATACTTGCTTTTAATAATAATAGCATTTATATTTAAAGTGAGACCTTAAAAATCAAGATTGGATTGAAGGAATAGTTTTAATATTTGCATTACTGTATTTTTGCAAATATTTAAATAATTAATTTTACTCATAAATAATGATACGTAATATGTTTGGGTTTATTTCAATGGAGGTATGTGATGAAATTCAAGAAATTTAAAGATTGGCGTACACAGCCAAAAATAATTAGTATGGTTTACGTTTTTTCTTTTATTATGATTTTATTTACATTTTTTTATTTTCTACCAGCAATAAAAGAAAAGTTATATGATGAGAAAAAAGAAGCTTTAAAACATATTATTGATATTGGGCAAAGCATACTAAAAGATTATGACAAAAAAGTTAAAGAAGGAATGCCATTGGCTCAAGCTCAGGACGAAGCTAAGAAAGCTATTAGTGTATTAAGGTTTAGTGAAAACGAATACATCTTTATTTTTAATGAAGAATGTTTAATAATCGAACATCCAAATGAAAAATTGAAAGGTAAAATACAGGATCAATTAAAAGATCCAAATGGGAAAAGAATTATATGGGAGATGGCTCAGGTTTGCAAAAGAGAAGGTGAGGGATATGTGGATTATATTTGGAATAGAGCTGGTACTACCATACCTGTATTAAAACTTACTTATGTAAAGGAGTTTAAAGAGTGGGGTTGGATTTTAGGCACTGGAATATATATTGATGATATTCAGAAAGAATATAATGCAATGATGTTCAAAATTCTTTTAGGCCTATTAGTTACTTTATTGATTACTGCTATATATGGTATAGTAGTATCTAAATCACTAATGAGTCCACTAAAGAAATTAATTACAAAAATGAATGAAGTGTTCAGTGTAAAATTAGATGAAGAAGAAATGAAAAAAACAAATGAATTAGAGTATATTTCTAATCATATAAATAAAATAGCTGATGCACAGCATTCATTAGCACTTGGAATTTATGATAATACAAAATCTATAACAAGTTCATCTGAAAGCCTTTTTAGTATAAGTAATTCAATAACGAAAGCTATGGATGATTTTCTTAATCAAACAAATTCCGCAGCTGCATCAAGTGAACAGGTATCAGCAAATATTAGTACCGTATCAGCTGCCTCTGAAGAGATGACTACATCGATTAATGAAATATCTAAAAATATTACCAATGCAACAAAAACCACAAAAGATTCCACAGAGAAAGCTAAACTTGCAAGTGAGGTTGTAAATGAATTGGGTAAGAGCTCAAAGGAGATAGGAGAAATAATAAAGGTAATTAATTCAATAGCAGAACAGACTAACCTTTTGGCATTAAATGCTACAATTGAAGCAGCGAGAGCTGGAGAAATGGGTAAAGGATTTGCTGTTGTTGCTAATGAGGTTAAGGAATTAGCAAAAGAATCAGCTAGAGCTACTGAAGATATTACTAATAGAATAAAAGATATACAGGAAAAGAGCAATAATGCAATTGCCTCAATAAAAGAGATTATCGATAATATAAATATTGTTGATGAAATTGTAAACACAATAGCAGCTGCTGTGGAAGAACAGACTGTAACAACATCAGAAATTAATAGAAATTTATCAGAAGCTTCAAAGGGTTCAAGTTCTATTGCAGAAATTAATTCAACAGTTGCAAGAGCTGCAAATGAATATAAAAATTTATCAGAGAGATTATTTGAATCTGCAAATGAATTAGATATGTTATCGAAAAATTTAGAAAATGAACTAAGAAGTAATTTTAAACTTTAATGTTTTATTTACAATGACGTGAGTATTATTATGATAATATCTCACGTCAAAATTTTTTATTTACGTTTTTTTATCTTTTGCTCAATAATATACTTCTTTGATTTTTTAAAATAATACGGTTTATGACCTTATATATATAAATTTTAATAGTATTTTTCAATAAATATTTTGAAGTTCTTAAAGCTTTTGAGAAATAACTTCACACGATATTTTTGTAGATAAAGTATTAAAATGTTGTATTGTGTACTATAAACAGAGCAAATATCTGATAGACTCTAGCTTTTTTATTATATTTTTTTACTTCATAAGTAAGGGATGAATATACCTTAAGCAATAATAGGAAAAAGAAAAATCACTATTTGTGAAACCAAAAAAATTTTATTTATAAATTTTTTTTTGTATATTATCTTATAGATATTCTTGAGTACAATTATGGGTCAAGAGAGACATCTAAATGAAATAATTGAAATTGTCAATCATATAAAAAGTGGCAATTTCAATGTAAATATTCCTTCCTGTAATGACGAAGAATTAGCAAAATTAGCTAATGCAATAATTGAATTGGGAAAAATTTTAGAAAGAAGATTTTTAGAAATTAAAAAAATAAATAATGTTACTTTAAAAGTTAATAGTGGTTTTCTTTTAGATGAAGTACTGGATTTCCTTTTCGAAAATTTTAGAGATTTAATACCTTATAATAGAATAGGTTGTTCACTTCTTGATGAAAATAATGAATATATTACAGCAAGATGGGCAAAGAGTGATGCACAGAATATTTTTTTAAAAAAAGGTTATAAATCAAAACTTGAGGGAAGCACATTAAAAAGAATTTTTGAAACACAAGAACCTCGTATAATAAATGATCTTGAGGAATATATAAAAATCAAACCTGATTCAGAGAGCTCAATTCTTGTTTTAAAGGAGGGGGTACGAAGCAGTTTAACTTGTCCTTTAATTGTAAATGCAAAACCTGTTGGGTTTCTTTTCTTTTCAAGCTTTGAGAAAAATACTTATAATAACGCACATGTTTCTTTATACCAGCAAATTGCTGGGCAGATTTCTGTTATAATTGAGAAAAGCAAATTATATTCTGAAATATTAGTGCAAAAACAAAAGCTTGAAGAGTTAAATGAAATGAAAAACAAGTTCCTTGGAATGGCTGCACATGATTTAAGAAATCCGTTAGGTGTAATAATGGGGTTCAGCCAGTTATTGAAAATGGATTATGATAATTTTACTAAAGAGGAGATACTTGAAATTATTGATGATATTAGCTCTGCATCTAATACAGCTCTTAATTTAGTAAATGATTTTTTAGATGTGTCAAAAATTGAATCTGGTACATTTGAAATTCATTTACAGCTTGTAGATTTCAAGAGTTTTATAGAACAAATAGTAAAGAAAAATTCATTTTATGCGAAGAAAAAAAATATTGAGATAGAATTAAATTATAGCGATGAAATACCAAGTATTATGATAGATTCTGAAAGATTAGCTCAGGTTTTTAACAATTTAATTACCAATTCAATTAAATTCTCATATCGCAATAGTAAAATTAGTATAAATGTATACTTAAATAATGATTCTCTTAACATTGATATTATTGATTACGGTATAGGAATGGACCAAAATGAAGTGGAAGGTATATTCAATGGCTTTTTTGGTAAAGGGAAGCCTGGTACCGAAGGCGAAAAAAGTACAGGTCTTGGTTTAGCCATTTCTAAGAAAATAGTGGATTCCCATAATGGTAAAATATTAGTACAAAGCGAGAAAGGTAAGGGTAGTAAGTTTACCGTTGTTCTTCCAATTAGCAATTAAAAAGAAATAAATATTTACTTAATTTTATTTTTTAATTTTAAAAAAAATTAATTTTTTCCAACTTTTATAGTAAATTCTGGAATTATTTTTATAATTTCTGTGTTATAACATTTAAAGAAAAAGATTAAAAAGAAAATTGAGGTTAAAATGTTTGAGAAATATGATCCCAGAGAAGGGAAAAGATTGCAGTTAATGGACGAAAATGGTAAATTTACCCCTAATGGTGGTCCAATTTTGAATGATGATGAACTTTTAGATGCTTTTAAGAAAATGCTTTATGCAAGAGTTGCTGATGAAATGGCAGTTTCTTATCAGAGACAGGGTAGATTGCTAACCTATCCACCATTAAAAGGGCAAGAAGCAAATCAAGTAGGAGCAGTTCTTGCTCTTAAAAAAACAGATTGGATTGTACCAACTTTTAGAGAGCATGCAGCTTGGGCTACTCGTGGAGTGCCACTTTATAACCTTCTACTTTATACTTACGGTAATGAAGAGGGTATGAATGTAGGTAAAGATTTCAGAATTCTTCCAGTATCGATTCCAATAGCTTCACAAACATTACATGCTGTTGGTATAGCTTATGCTATGAGATACAAAAAAGAAGATTCAATTGTATTGACTTATGTAGGTGATGGAGGGACATCACAAGGTGATTTTAATGAGGCTCTTAATTTTGCTGGTGTCTGGAATGTTCCTGTAATAATCTATATTCAGAATAATCAGTTCGCAATTTCAGTGCCAAGGTTTAAGCAAACAGCAGCAAAAACTTTAGCAGAGAGGGCTTTCGGTTTTGGTGTTGAAGGAGTGCAAATTGATGGCAATGATATTCAAGCGGTTTATCAGGCAGTTAAGCTTGCAGCAGATAAAGCAAGATCTGGAGGTGGCCCAACACTCATTGAAGGCTTTACATATCGATTAGGAGCTCATACTACTTCTGATGATCCTACTAAATATAGATCAGATGAAGAAGTGAAACAATGGGAACTTCGGGACCCAATTTTAAGATTAAAATTATATTTAATATCGAAAAAGAAAATAACAGAAGATGATATTTCTAAAATGACTGAGCAATTTAAAAAAGAGGTTGATGAAATTTTCAGAAAAGTTGAATCATCTAAAGACCCAACACCAGAGGATATTTTTAAATATCATTATAAAGAAATGCCTTATGAGTTAAAAAGACAATTAAATGAATACAAAACATATTTAGAGGAGGGCAAATAAAATGAAAGCATTAACTTTACTTCAAGCGGTAAATGATGCCCTTAAAGTAGAAATGTCAAATGATAAAAATATAATAGTATATGGTGAAGATGTTGGAGTTGAAGGTGGTGTTTTTAGAGCTACTGAAGGACTACAAAAATTATATGGGGAAGAAAGATGCTTTGATTCACCATTAGCTGAAAGTGGTATAGTAGGTACAGCAATAGGTATGGCTGTAGCAGGTTTAAAACCTGTAGTGGAAATGCAATTCGATGGATTTGTTTTTCCTGCTTTTAATCAAATTGTAACTCACGTTGCCAGAATGAGGAATAGATCAAGAGGAACATGGTCTTTACCATTAGTAATAAGATTTCCATACGGTGGAGGAATAAGGGCACTCGAACATCATTCAGAAAGTACGGAAGCATTATTTGCTCACACTCCTGGTTTAAAGGTTGTTATTCCATCAACTCCTTATGATGCAAAAGGGTTGCTAATTTCTGCTATAAGAGATCCAGATCCAGTAATATTTGCCGAACCAAAGAGAATTTATAGGTCAGTTCGTCAAGAGGTACCTGAAGAAGCTTACACATTACCTATAGGCAAAGCAAATGTAGTTAGGGTTGGTGATGCATTAACAATAGTAAGTTATGGTGCACAAATGAAGGAGGTTTTGGAGGCAGCTGCAAAGTTAGCTCAGGAACATATAAATGTAGAGGTAATAGATTTACGAACAATATATCCATTCGATAGGCAAACAATAATTGATTCTGTTAAAAAAACAGGTAGATTTTTGGTTGTTCATGAAGGTCCAACAAATTTTGGTGTAGGAGCAGAATTAATAGCTGCTGTTAATGAAGATGCATTTCTATATTTGGAAGCTCCCCCTACAAGGTTGGGTGGATTTAATGTTACATTCCCCTTGCCAAGAGGTGAAAAACATTATATGATCTCAACAGATAGAATAGTACAAAAAGCAAAAGAAATAATTTCTTATTAGGAGTGAAATATGAATTTTGAATTTAAATTCCCTGATGTGGGAGAAGGAATACATGAAGGTAAAATACTTCAATGGAAAGTTGAAGTTGGTCAGATAGTAAAGGTTGGTGATATTATTGCTGTAGTTGAAACAGATAAAGTAGTTGCAGAAATACCTTCACCGAAAGATGGAAAGATTATAAAGTTAAATGGAGCTGAAGGGCAGATTATTCATGTTGACGATGTGTTAGCAGTTATAGAAATTGAAGGTGAAGAAAAGGAAGTTGAAATAGTAGAAGAAGCATCTACTGTTATTGGGCAGTTAGAAACAGCAAAAGGTGTTGTATTGCCATCTTCTGGAGAAGGTAGGATAGATAATGCTCAGGAAACAATTTCATTAAAAACAGAACGTGAACCTGTATTAGCTACACCTGTAGCAAGAAAGATGGCAAAAGATTTAGGTGTGGATATTACTAAGATAAAAGGAACTGGCCCTGGTGGTAGAATTATGAAGCATGATGTGCAGAATGCTGCGGAAAAATTAGTAGCTAAAAAAGAAGAACCAAAGGCAATTCCACAACAAGCTCCTTTAGCTTCTAAAATATTACAACCACAGACATTAGATACTGCTGACTTTAAAGTATCGCCTCTATCGACTATGAGGAGTACTATTGCAGTTAATATGGAAATCAGCCATAATATTCCAGTTGCAACTGTTTCTGATTATATTGAAATTGATGAGCTTGTGGAGTTAAGGAAAAAACTGAATACAGAGGATTATCATCTGACCTTTACACCAATTTTAATAAAAATATTGGCTTCTGCACTAAAGAAATATCCTTTACTTAACTCTCATTTTGATACTACAAAAAGAGAAGTAAAAACATTTAACTCGATCAATATTGGATTTGCTACAAATACAGAAGCCGGGTTAGTTGTTCCAACTTTAAGAAATGTTGAGAAAAAATCAATAACTGAGTTAAATGATGAAATAAAACTTTTAAGTCAAAAAGCACAAAATAGAACAATACAACTTGAAGAGTTGAAAGGTGGAACAATATCAATTACAAATTATGGCTCATTTGGTGGAGTATATGGTATGCCGAAAATTAATCCTCCACAAGTAGCAATACTTGGAATTGGTAGAATACATAAAGCGCCTTATATTAAAAACGATATGGTAATACCTGCATATATTTTACCTGTAACATTAGTGTTTGACCATAGAGTAATTGATGGTGCTTATGCTGGTGAATTCTTAAGTTATTTCTTAAAATTGGTAAATTCACCTGAAAAACTTTTTATTTCTTTGTAAAGGAGATAATAATGAAAAAATATGATATAGTAATTTTAGGAGCTGGACCCGGAGGTTATGTGGCTGCCCTAAAAGGAGCTCAGTCAAAGAAAACTGTTGCCTTAATTGAAAAAGATAATGTAGGTGGAATGTGTCTTAATTGGGGTTGTATACCATCGAAAGCTCTTCAAAAATCAGCTAAAGTATATGATTCTATAATTAGAGCTAAAGAGTTTGGAATAGATGGTATCAGTATTGAAAATCTACAAATTAATTGGAATGCAATGAAATCGAGAGCTTTTAAGGTTGTTGAAAAGCTGACTGGTGGTGTTAAAACTCTTCTAAGTAAAAATGGTGTTACAGTAATAAATGGTTTTGGAGAAGTTGTGGGAGAAAGAGTAGTGGAAGTAAATGGTGAGAGAATCGAGTTCGATAATTTGATTATCGCCACTGGCTCAAAATATTCTATACCATTCCAAAATAAAGATGATGTTAATATTTTTACTCCAAAAAATATTTATTCTATTGATAAACTACCAGAATCAATAGCAATAGTTGGTGGAGGAATAATTGGTGTCGAATTCGCTTTTCTATTTTCGATGCTTGGGGTAAAAGTTTCGATTTTTGAAAAGAAATCACATTTAATTAGTTTCATGGATGATGAGCTTGTTGGTTTTATTGAACGCTCGTTGAAGAAAAGAAAGGTAAAGGTATTTCTTGAAAGTGAAGTAAAAGATTTTAAAAATAGTACTGTTTCTTATACTTATAAAGGAGAAGACAAAACAGAGAATGCAAATATTTTGCTTTCCGCTATTACCAGAGAAGCATCACTTAATGGACTTGATTACCTTATTAAAAGAGGGCTCGAAATTAAAGGGGGATATATAAGAACCGATCTTAGAACAAGGACTTCATTGCCAAATATTTATGCTGTGGGTGATGTAAATGGTCTGTGGATGTTAGCTCATGTTTCATCTGCCGAAGGAACTACTGCTATTGAAACCATAAATGGAAAAGGTACTGATTTGATTTATGATATGATGCCGACTTGTATTTATTCTTATCCTGAAATGAGCGCAGTTGGTTTAACTGAAAAAGGAGCTCTTGCAAGAGGTTTCCTTGTTGATGTTGGAAAATTCCCACTTGCTGCAAATGGTAAAGCATTAGCTGAAGGTGAAAGCGATGGTTTTGTTAAAATTGTATCTGATAAAAAATATGGTGAAATATTAGGTGTTCATATTATTGCAGAAAACGCAACAGATCTTATTAGTGAATCAGTGTTAGCTATGCAACTTGAAGGTACTTTGCTAGATGTTGCTTCTGCTGTGCATCCTCATCCCACTTTATCAGAAACAGTGCTTGAAGCTTCATTAAAAGGTTTAGGAACACCATTACATACATTGTAACATTATGCTTTATGGAGAAGAAATATTACAAAAAGAAAGCGGTTTCTATTTTAATATTTATGAACCACAAGATTATAACATAATTTTAGGTAGGTCCCGTACTCTTTCAGAGGATGTTTTTGAAGAAAAATGTATGGAAGATAATGTGAAGGTTTGGAAAAGAATATCAGGAGGCGGGACCGTTTTGTTAGCACCCGGAATGTTTGTTTGGGATATGATTATTCCTACAAAATCTCAAATTTTGAATCAAAATAAATGGTTTAAACTATTTTCTCAATGGGTTATTAGTATATTAGAATTATATGGAATAAAAAAAATAGAAGTAAAAGGTGTATCTGATTTAACAATAGATAATAGGAAAATATCTGGAACATCTTTGTTTATAGGAAAAAATAAAGTTCTATATCATGGAACGTTATTATTAGATATTGATACAAAACTATTCGATAAATATTTAAAATATCCAGATGTAACACCTGAATATCGAAAAGGAAGAGCACACTCGGAATTTGTTACAACATTGAGCGAGCAAAATATTACAATTGATAGAGAGAAGATCAAAAATTTATTTTTATCATTTCAATTACCTTCAGAAGATGATCTTGCTAAATTGAAATAATTTTTTAAAAACGATTAATCAGATAGATTTTTCTTAATGTTTTTTAAGAAATTGTTTTTATTAGTTAGAATTAAATCTTTGCTTAATTATTCAGAAATTTAATTTTTATTTTATTTACGATATGTTTTTTATAATATATCATATTACTTACAAATATAAAAAATATCATTTATTAAGTTGAAGATTTTTATTATAATTGGTTGAATTTTTTTTGAGGTAGTAATGAAAACCAGAGCTATAACATATTTGGAAAGTAAAAACATAGATTTTGAAGTATTACACTATGAGCATGAAGTAAAAGGTGCAATATATGCTGCAAGCGTTTTAAATGTACCTATCGAACAGATGATAAAAAGTATAGTGATAAAAGATAGTAATGGTTCTTTTTATTTTTGTTTGATGCCAGGAGAATTAGAAATATCAACAAAAAAATTAGCAAAAGTGCTAGGTGTAAAATCGGTTTCGTTATCAAAACAAGAGGAAGCAGAAAGAGTTACAGGTTATCTTGTAGGAGGTATATCTCCATTTGGTGCTAAAAAGAATTTAAAAGTTTTATTACATAAAAGTCTACAGGAATTTGAAAAAATATACATAAATGCTGGTGCAAGGGGCATCATACTTAAAATGAATTATTCTGATTTAGTAAAATTACTAAACCCATTAGTAGAAGATTATTCTGAATAATATTTTATTTATTTGCTTTTGTTAGTACATCCTCCATTTCTTCTATTCTATAGGGTTTTACAATAACATCTTTAAAACCGTAAACTTTATAATGAGACATAATTGGATCATTTGAGTACCCACTTGATACTATACCGTATACATTAGGATCAATTTCGATAAGCTTTTTAATAGCCTCTTTACCACCCATACCACCTGGAACTGTAAGATCAAGAATAACTGCAGTAACTTTAATATTTTTTGAAATGGCATCTTTGTATAACGTAATTAGTTCTTCACCATTGGTTGCGGTTATTACATCATAACCAATTGCGTTAATAATCTCTTTCGCAATTTCGCGAATTGATTCATCATCATCCATAAGGATAACAAACCCTTTAATGCCTTCATTATTAGAATTCATATAAAATCCTCTTTGTTTGAAGGTTATCTTTGATTATTAGTTTATCTTCACAGGTGAATATTGTTAAATATCTCGTTATTATTTAGTAAAATATAACACTTTTTTTAATTAAAGCAAACATTTTTTTTGGAAATATTAATAATCTTGATTTTTTAAAATTTATGGATTATTCTTTATAGGATATATTCATTTTAATGATATTTTTGTTTTTTTTATATTTATTTAAAAAATTTACAAGATATTTGTACTGATGTATAAGTGAATGAATTAAGAAGTTTTAGAAACAACTTGATAAACTTTTTGTTAAGCAAATTAATCATACTCAATAACATAAATTTCAAAAGAGGTATATTTATGAAATTTTATTTATTTCCATTTCTTTTAATCTTTTTGGTTTGTGTAGTTCAAGCACAAATGGGAACTGCTTTCATTTCAAGTGAGATAAAAGATAAGGTAAAAAACTTGTTAATTGCAAAATTTCCTCAGGAAAAAGAAAGAATAATTAAAGGGGTTGATCAGGTAGCATCATTTTGGCAAGAAAAAGATGGCTCTGCTAATGCTTTTGAAAAGTTCTGTGAAGATAATTTTATTGGTGATATTGAAAAGCTAAATCTATATTTTGAGAAAATTTCTAATAACTTTGAAGTTATAAATGGTCATTTCAATAAAATGATCCTCGACTTAAAAAGACCTTTAGATGAAGATAGAGGTGAAATTTTACCTATTGATCAGTTATTCGGAAGTTATAATCCTTCAGCTCATTTATCGGATGATTTATTTGAGAATAAAATAGCTTTTGTAGTGCTTTTGAATTTTCCTTATTATACATTAGATGAAAAAATTGCTTTAGCCCCAAAATGGAGTAGAAAAGATTGGGCTTATGCAAGAATGGGGGATGCATTTATATCAAGAGTTCCCGCAGATATTTATCAGGAAATAAGTAAAACTTTTGTAGATGCAGATACTTATATTTCCGAATATAACATTTATATGGGTAATCTTATAGATAAGGATAAAAAAACCTATTTCCCTAAGGATTTAAAGCTAATAAGTCATTGGGGTTTAAGAGATGAATTAAAAGCACATTATAGCGATCCTAAAGGTGTAATAAAGCAAAGAATAATTTATAATGTTATGTTAAGAATAATTGAGCAAACTATACCAAATAAAGTAGTAAATTCAAATGAATATAACTGGGATCCTATAAATAATAAATTATACAAAGATAATAAAGAAATAAAGTTTGAACCAGAAGACAATACGAGATATCAACATCTTTTAAGTGTATTCAATGTAATGAAGAAACTTGATAGCTATTATCCAAAAAATCCTACTCATATTAGTCGGAAATTTGAAATTGATAGAGAATTACCTGAAGCAATGGTAGAAAAACTTTTTGTTGATTATATATCTTCACCTCAGGTTAAACGTACAGCTAAACTAATCAGCAAAAGGTTAGGAAGAAATTTAGAACCTTTTGATATATGGTATGATGGGTTCAAATCAAGAAGCTCAATTAATGAATCTGAACTGGATAAGATTGTTTCAGAAAAATATCCAGATATCAAAGCATTTGAAAAAGATATAAAAAACATTTTAATAAAACTTGGTTTTACAGTTGAGAAAGCAGAGTTTATTGCATCAAAGATTGAAGTTGATCCAGCACGCGGAGCGGGCCACGCATGGGGTGCAGATATGAAATCAGAAAAAGCACATTTAAGAACTAGAGTTCCAAAAGGTGGAATGAATTACAAAGGTTTCAATATAGCTATGCATGAGTTAGGCCATTGTGTAGAGCAAACTATAACACTACAAAATATTGATTACTGGATGTTAAAAGGTGTTCCAAATACTGCTTTTACTGAGGCTTTTGCCTTTGTTTTTCAAGGAAAGGATTTAGATATTCTTGGAATTAAAAATGAAGATCAAAACAAAAAATATTATGATGTATTAGATAATTTATGGTCATCGTATGAGATTATGGGTGTTTCTCTTGTAGATATGAAGGTTTGGAATTGGATGTATAAAAATCCTAATGCAACAAAGTCAGAATTAAAAGAAGCTGTAATAAGAATAGCAAAAGATATATGGAATAAATATTATGCTGATGTTTTTGGTGTAAAAGATTCACCAATTCTAGCGATTTACTCTCACATGATAGACGCTGCTTTGTACTTACCTGATTATCCTTTGGGACATTTAATAGATTTTCAAATACAGAAATATCTTGAAGGGAAAAATCTTGGTACAGAAATGGAAAGAATGTGTATCGCTGGTAAAATACTTCCTAACGAATGGATGAAGAATGCAGTTGGTAATGAAATATCAATAAAACCAATAATGGAAGCAGCAGACGAGGCTTTAAATCATATAAAGTAAGGAAGGCTATTTATATTAAGTTGGTACAATGTTTTTAATTGTACCAACTTTTTAATTATGAAAAAAAATGTAATTATTGGTTTAGGCAATGATATATTAGGTGATGATGCTATCGGGCTAATCACTGCAAGAAGACTTAAAAATTTTTTCAATGATACTATAGATGTGTTTGAATCACCAAATGGTGGTTTAGAATTACTTGACTATCTTGAAGGATATGAGAATGCACTTATTTTGGATTCATTATATACAAATAAATATCCTTCAGGTTATATAACAATATATTCTGTTAACGATTTTATTCCTTTTCAGTCATCAACGCCTCATTATATTGGTTTACCCGAAGTAGTAAATATTGCTAAGGAATTAAATATTTCTATACCTAAAAATATTATTGTACTTCTTATGGAAGTAGAGAATCCTTACGAACTTTCTACTAATTTAAGTAATAGTGTTGAAAATAATAAAGAAAAATATTATTTAAAATCACTAGAAATAATTAATAGTTTTAAATAATCACAAAATTATTGACAATAATTATTATATTCAGTAAATTCTTGAAAATGTTAAATTATTATTGATCTATCATATGAAAAATTATATTCTTAAAAGTAGAGCACCAGTAAGACTTGATTTTTCTGGTGGTTGGACTGATGTGCCTCCTTTCTCAGCTGAAGTTGGGGGTGCAGTAGTAAGTGCTACTATAAACAGGTATACTTATTCGACAGTAAAATTTTTACCTCATAAAAGAGTAAGGCTTTCATCTTCAGATTTTAATTTAGTTATAGAGGCCGAAAAAGCTTCATTATTGAAATATGATGGTAAATTAGATTTGATAAAAGCCGCTATAAAAAGATTAAAACTAAAATGTGGTTTGGATTTATATATTAGAGCAGATACCCCGCCAAACTCTGGAATGGGAACTTCTGCATCTGCCGCAGTATGCTTAATAAGCACATTAAATCGTATGCAAACAGAAAAGATGACATTTCATGAAATAGCAAATCTTGCCAGAGCTCTTGAACTTGAGGAACTAAATATAGCTGGTGGAAAGCAGGATCAGTTTAGTGCTGCATTTGGAGGAATAAATTTTATGGAATTTAAGGATCCTGTGGTTTTTATTAGTCCTCTAAGACTTTCTGATGCTACTATATGTGAGCTAGAAAAACAATTAGTTTTATGTTATACTGGTATTTCAAGGCTATCAGGTAATATTATCTCAAAAGTTATGGGTCAGTATATTAAAGGTAACCCCAAAACTGTAGAGGCATTGCACTCCTTAAAAAAAATAGCTTTTGATATGAAAGTAGCTTTGCTTAATGGAGATGTAGAAAAGTTTGGCATTTTACTGGGTGAGAATTGGAAAAACCAGAAAAAATTACACGAAAGTGTGACTAATCCTGTAGTTGATGGTATTTTTAAAATTGCCATGAAAAATGGAGCTATAGGTGGAAAAGCATTAGGTGCTGGGGGTGGAGGATGCTTGTTATTTTATTGCGAACAAAATACTGAAGAAAAAGTCAAAGCTGCATTAAGAGAGCAAAATTTACAAATAATTAATTTTAATTTCGAATTTAAAGGGTTGCAAACCTGGAAAATTCCACAGTAATCATTTAATAAAATCTATGGAGCTATTATGAAAAAAAATTATTTATTATTTGCATTTCTTTTTGTGATTATTATCATTGCTGGGTGTGGTTCTTCAAAGGAGCAAAAAGAAATTGCTGAAGAAAAACCTGTTCAACAATTGTTTAAATTGGAGTATAAATTAAAACCAGGAGACTTGCTAAATTATAAGATGAAAACAAATGTAAAACAAATTATATCAATGATGGGGCAAGAGCAGGTGATAAATATTTCTACATCACAAAATATTATTATTAATGTATTAGAAGAATTGAGTGATGGAAATTATAAAGTAGAATTTTATAGTGATTCTCTTACTATTGATTCAGATAACCCTCAGATTAGTAACATGATTGGGGATTTTTCTTATATGGTGAGAAAAAAATGTAGTGCCATACTTCAAAAGAATGGGGTTGTCAAGGATATTACAGAAATTGATAAGATTGAAATACCAGAAAAAATGAAACAGCTTTCTGACCAGTTTAATCCTAAAAAAACATTTTCAAAATTTTTACTTGTTCTTCCTGATGAAAAAATTGGTATTGGTTATACATGGAATGAACCGAAAGATGATACTGTAGATAATATGGGCAATAAAATACATGTAAAATCCAATGCGAATTATAGAATTGCTGAGATTGTAAAACATCAAGGATTTGATGTATTTAAAATAGCATCAGTTTTGAATTTAGAAATGAATGGTAAAGGTTCACAAATGGGTCAGGAATTTAACATTTCCGGCAAAGGCAAAGCAGATTCTGAATACTTCTTTGCTAAAGACGATGGAAAATTAATTAGTTATAAAGTTGAACAGTCAAATGATACAAACGCAGAAATTATTGGAATGGGAATGACAATTCCAATGACAACAATTACTTTAACTACATTAGAATTAGTTCAATAATTTTTTTAATAGCCGATTAATATTTTTATATTAATCGGCATTTTTTATTATTCATTATGAAATCATATTTAATAAAAAGTTTTCTACTTTTAAGTATTATTTTTGTTTCTATTTATGCTCAACATGATGAATCTAGCTTATACAAACAAAGAAGAGAAGTCTTCATTTCTAGAATGTTAGATAGTTCTATTGCTTTTTTTGAAGCTGAGGATCAAAAAATCAGAACCAATGATATCGAATATAAATTCAAACAAGATCCTAATTTTCAATATTTAACAGGAGTAATTGAACCTAAAGCATTTTTAATATTATTTAAACCAAACATTATTCTTGGCGAGAAAAAAGTATCTGAAATTCTTTTTGTTAGAGAAAGCAATAAAATGTTTTCTAGATGGGTTGGTGATCTTTTGGGATTTGTAAAAGCTAAAGAGATATCAGGAGTAGATACCGTTTTAAATTATAGTGAATTTCCTGAAACATTTAAAAAATATGTTTCTGGAAGAAAATATATTTATATTGGTAAAGAAGATTACTCTTTCAGAAAAGATTATTTGACAGATGTAAAATATAATTATCTTGAAGATAGAAAAAATAAATTAAAAGAATTGTACCCTGAACTAAAGATAAAATCTGCTAATGAAATACTGGCAGATATGAGGGAGGTAAAGTCATCTGAAGAAATTGAGAAAATAAGAAAAGCTATTGATGCTACTGTTGCCGGGTACATTGAAGCAATGAAAAGTTGTGAACATGGTTTAAATGAAAGAGATATTCAGGCTGTGATTGAGTATGTTTTCATGCGTAAAGGATGTAACAGTCTTGCTTTTCCTTCCATTGTAGGATCTGGACAAAATGCTTTAATTTTACATTATGAGAATAATAATTCCTTGATAAATGATGGTGATTTGCTTTTAATGGATATTGGCGCGGAATATGAGGGTTATTCCGCAGATCTTTCAAGAACAATTCCCGCAAATGGTAAGTTTACAAAGGAACAAAAAGAAATATATTCTATTGTATTAAAAGCATCAGAGGAAACGATTAAGATTATGCTCCCGGGTACCAAAAGAGAAGATGTTGAAAAGAAAGCCGCTGATGTTATAGCTAATGGGTTACTGAGTCTAGGGATAATTAAAGATAAAAAAGATGTTAGAACTTATTTGCCTCATGGGGTATCTCACAATATTGGTTTAGATGTTCACGATATTTCTACTAACAAACCTTTACGTGAAGGTCAGATAGTTACTATAGAGCCTGGTATTTATATTCCTGTTGGTTCAAAAGGTGTTGATAAAAAATATTGGGGGATTGGGGTAAGAATTGAAGATGATGTTTTAATTACAAAAGAAGGTAATGAGGTTTTAACTAGAAAAGCTCCCAAAAGTATTGAAGATATCGAAAAAATTATGCTCAAAAAGGGTATCGGTAATTTCGATATAGGAAGTTATTAAAAAATGAAAACAATTTTGTTATTCATACTAATTTTATTATTGAACAACAATTTTTTTTCACAGGAAAATATGGATAAGAAATTAAAAGATTTTTTTGAAAAAGATACTGTTACAATTTTGATTACAGATTCAGGTTTAGGTGGTTTATCCATCACATCTCAAGTAGATGAGCTTTTAAGAAAGTATAAAACTTTTAGAAAAGTAAAGATTATATTTTTTAACGCTCAACCTGAAGATACTATTGGATATAATGGAATGAAAAGTAGAGAGAAAAAAATTGAAGTTTTTAATAATGCGCTTGAAGGAATGGTAAAATGGTTTAATCCTGATATAATTTTAATAGCTTGTAATACTCTTTCTGTTCTTTATGATGATACAGAATTTAGTAAGAAAAGTAATATCCCTCCAGTTGTTGGAATAGTTGATTTTGGCGTGGAAATGATTTATTCTCATTTGAAAAGAAATAAAAATTCATCAGCAATTATATTCGGAACAGAGACAACAATAAATGCAAATACGCATAAAAAAAAGCTTATTGAAAAGGGGATAAAAGAAGAAAGAATTATTACACAGGCATGTAAAGGTTTGCCGGGTGCAATTGAGGAAGGGTCAGAAAGCGAAAAGACTAAATCTTTGATTGAGAAATATGTGGATTCAGCTTCAAATAAATTATCGCACAAAAATGCTATGGTATATATGGGTTTATGTTGCACACATTTTGGATATTCAAAAAAGGTTTTTCTTGAGAAATCAAAGAATTTAAAAAATAGAAAAATACTCGATCCTAATATAAAGATGAGTGAATTCATTATAAACAAAAAGAAATCTTTTCATAAAATAGATATTGATATTGAAGTATACTCAAGAGCTTATATAAGTGAGAAGGAAATTGAATCTATTGGAGGATTAATCAAAAAAAGCTCGTCTAAAACAGAACGAGCTTTAAAAAATTACAAACTTAAAAAAGATTTATTTGAATTTAGTTTATAAACAAATTATTCTGTTGTTTCACTGGAAGATAAATCTTCTTTCTTTGTATCTGTAAGAATAGAACCAATTGGATGATCAGGTGTAAAGTACTTTAATGCTTCGAAAATTCTTTGTTCTTCTGCTTTTTTCTGAGCTTGCCAGTTTTTGAATCTTTCTCTAGCCATTTGAACTAATTTATCATTATTCTGAATCTGTTCTCTCTTTTCATTAAAGAATCTTTCGATCTCTTCCTGTATTTTTTTATTTTCTTCGCTTTTACGATTTTCGTAATCTTTTAATTTCTTTTCTTCATATTTTTCGTAACTATCGAGTGCTTTATCGCGATTGATAGCATCTTGAATTATATCTTCGATAGGTACCTTTATAGCTTCAAGAGCAACCAAAACAGAATTCTTTTTGACTTCGCTATTCATGTTTTTAAGGTAATTGCTCTTTAGCATTTCTTCAATTTTGTAAATATTAAAACCGTGAGAAGGTGTTTTAATTCCCACTGAATTATATATTTGTTCAAAACTTGGCAAGTCTTCAAATTGACCAACTTGCGGAGTTATTTCCGGAAAAGACTCTGGTTTGGAAACTTCTTCTTTTTTCTTAACCTCTTTCGTTTCCTCATCCTCTATTGATACAAAAAAATTGTACCATTTTTTCTTCTCGGACATTGACTCCTCCTTTGATAAATAGTCGATACACTAATTTTATATTTGTAAATATAAAAAATACATTCATAATTGTCAAGCAAATTATTTGAGTTATCACTATAAGATAATTTTAAGCAATAATAGGGTTAATAAGCATCATAAATATGTTTTTTAAATAAATACTATTATTTAATAATTATTGATAAATAATTTCTTTGAAATTCAAAAGATTAAAAATTTTTTTTGTTGATTTTTAGAAATAATTTTAGTAAAAATAAGATATAAATTAACAAACTCCTTTTTTACTGAGCCGTTTTTCATCAAATTTATAATTTTGAGCAATTTATTTTTCTATACTAATGATGTAACAAGTTGATAAATTAATTAAGTATTTTTGTGTTATATTTATGTGAAATTTAAATGTAAAATGAGGAGGATTAAAATGAAAAATTTATTTGTTTTATTAGTAATCATAGTTCTTGTTTTTGGATGTAGCAATTATAAAAACAAAGAGGAATTAAAAAATGAGGTTCTTCAGACAGAAAAAGATTTCGCATTAATGACAAAAGAAAAAGGTATTACAGAAGCATTTTATTTTTTTGCTGATGAAAATGCGGTTATAAAAAGAGGTAACGATTCATTGATATTTGGGAAAGAGAATATAAAAGATTATTATCAGAAAAAAAATTATAAAAATACCGTTGTAACATGGTCTCCTGATTTTATCGAGGTATCTAACTGTGGGGATCTTGCTTATACTTATGGTAAATTTACCTGGAAAGTTAAAACTGAAAAAGGTGATACCGCTAAATATAATGGAGTATTTCATACAGTATGGAAAAAACAGAAGGATAATAGTTGGAAATATGTTTGGGATTAATCTTTTACTTGAAAATAATCAGTTACTTTCATTTTAGGTATTGATAGTTATAAAATATTCATTATTTTTGTAAAAAAATTATAATAATATGATAAAAACTTATGTTGTTGGTATAGCCGGGGGAACAGGTTCAGGAAAAACCACTGTAACAGATAATATTGTTGCTGGTATTGGTCATGATCATGTAGTTATAATTGATCATGATTCTTATTACAGAGATCTGGATACTTTTGGAGGCCTTACACCAGATCAAATAAATTATGATCATCCTTCTTCATTAGATACTGAAATGTTGATAGAGCATATTATTATGCTTAAAAATAATAAACCAATAAATAAGCCTCTATATGATTTTACTACCCATAGAAGAAAAAAAGAGACTCTCTATATTGAACCTAAAACTATTATTATTGTAGATGGAATACTGATTTTTGCAGAAGAAAAATTAAGGGAACTATTTGACCTTAAAATATTTGTTGATACTGATGCAGATGAAAGAATAATTAGAAGGATTAAAAGGGATCTTTTAGAAAGGGGTAGATCTTTAGAATCAATTATTGATCAATATTTGAATACTGTAAAACCAATGCATTTACAATTTGTTGAACCAAGTAAAAGATGGGCTGATATTATAATTCCTCAGGGAGGAAATAATAAAATTGCTATAGATACAATGATTTCAAAAATTAAATCTATGATAAACAAAGGTTAATTTGTTTATATTTTTTTATAGTTTAGAAAAAAACATATTGATTTTAAAAAAATAATTTATTAAATTAATAATCTAAATAAGTTTTTAACAAAAATTATATAGGGAAAAGATGCCACAACATAAGTCAGCTGCTAAAAGAGTAAGAACAAGTGCTAAAAGAAGAGAAAGAAACAAGGCTAATAAGACAAGATTAAAAAACATTGTCAAAAAGGTTAGGGAAACAAAAGATAAAGAACAAGCCACAAAGATTTTCAGAGAAGCAACTGCTTTGCTTGATAAATTAGCTGATAAAGGAGTTATTCATAAAAACAAAGCTGCTAATCAAAAATCAAAGTTAGCAAAAGCAATCAATAAATTATCAGAAGAGAAAAAAGCATAATTTACCTATTATAATAATCTTCCCTTTTGGGTTTATGAGTTAGTATTTTAAACCGGGGAAGATTATATTCCATTATTTTCCCTTTAAGCATATTTGCAGGATAATAAAAGCTCTCAATACCATAAAGAATTCTTACCGATTTCAGCTTATTATTTAAAGATTCAATCTTTATTTTATCACCACTTGATTTATATCCGCTATTAATACCGGAGCTATCAGTCTGGAAATAAAAAGCTATGGCTTTTTGAATAGCAAGAATAGAGTCTAATTTATTATCAGAGAAATAAAGTGTTATGGTATCACCCATTATCTGATTAAATAATTCGGGCAATAAAGAATCAGCTTCAGATAACATAAATGCGTTATTGGAGGCTACAATTTTATTTATATTTTTGTTTTTTATAAAAAGGGTAATTGAATCAGCAAAGATTTGACTTTTTTGATACCAAATAACAGGATCCTTTTCAAGAATAAAGATACTATCTTTTGTAAGATTAGTCAATTTTTTGCAAAAGAGAGAAATTTCATTACGAAGAAATTTTACACTATCTAAAGCAATCAGCAAATTCTTTTCCGATCTATCTGAAATCAATAGTTTTGATTTTACTAAAAGAGTATCAATTCTATATTTTGTTTGGATAGTATCTTCAATTTTTGTTGAATCAAATCTGATAAGTTGAGGATTTCCTCTTAGAATTGAATATTTTTTATTTCTGTAATGTTCAAGTGTATCACAATAAATTATGTTGTTATCGTCAGAAATAATTTTTACGTTACCAAAAGCAAAAATTTTAGATGAATCCCTATAATAAAATGTTGTATCAGAATAAATCGTATTTTTTTTATCGTTGAATACTACATTGTTATAAAAAACCGCTAATCTTTGATTAGCCTCGTATTTCCCAGAATTGGCTTTTAGTTCAACAACACCATCAGTAATTCTTACTTTTGAAGGACTGGAGGTTATTCTTGTATCACCAAAATAAATTCCATTTTCTGTAAATAGTTTTAAAGTATCCTGGTATAGAATAACATTTCCAATTACTTCTACTTTATTTGAAGAAAAATATTGAATTGCTTTATTGCATTTAAGGTAAATATTACCTTGAAAAAATTCTACATTCCCGGTTAGTTCTCTAACTTGCTCACCATTTATTTCTGTGCCATACAAATTATCAGCATTTTTTAAATAAATTATCTTGCTCTCTTGTGAGAGCAAGTTAGAAGAATGAGAAAATAAAACTAAAAAGTAAAAAAAGCTAATAAAAGAAAAAAACCGGAGCATTAAAAACCTTTTCTTTTTCTGGCGACTTCATAAAGAAGTAAAGCGGTAGCCACAGAAACATTTAGTGAAGTCACTTTGCCAAACATAGGAATTTTTACAAGAAAATCGCTCTTATCCTTCATCAGTCTTCTTAACCCTTTGCCCTCATTACCAACTACAATAGCTACAGGCATAGTATAATCAATTTCTGTATAGCATTTTTCAGCTTTCGCATCAGTGCCTACAATCCATACTCCCATTTTTTTAAGCTCATCAACAGCGGTGCCTGTATTTGTAACGCGGGTAAAGGGTAAATGTTCAGTTGCTCCTGCTGAAGCTTTTGTTACAGTATGATTTACCTGAACAGATCTGTGTTTTGGTATTACTATACCATGAACTCCACATGCTTCTGCTGTTCTTGTTATTGCTCCGAGATTATGAGGATCTTCTACCTCATCACAAACCACAATAAATGGTGGTTCATTTCTGGATTTTGCAATTTCAATAAATTGTTCCATTTGTACGTATTCTTTTTCTCCTAACACAGCCATAATTCCCTGAGTTGTTACATTGCCAACAAGTTCTCTTATTCTTTGCTTGCTTACTTCTTTTACAGGAATGTTTTTTTGTTTGGCAGCTTCTTTTATCTTCTCTAAACCAAAACCTTTCGCCCCATAAAGGACAAGTACGCTTTCGATATTTTCGCCAGATTGAATGGCTTCTGTTACGGCGTTTCTTCCAACTACATATCTAGACATAATAACCTGCTAAATAGTTTATAGTGAAATTTGTTCTTTCTTTTTTAAAATTATTAATGCTATAATACTAATTATAATTAGAATGATCGAAATTATTTGAGCTTCAGAAAGACCAAGTAATAAACGAGGATTAATTCTTATAATCTCAACTAGAAAACGGGCAATAGCTGTTAGAATAAGATACACAAAAAAAAGCTTTCCGTTAACATTATATTTTTTTCGTTTTGACCAGAGAAACATAAAAATTAATATACCTGCTATAAGTTCATATATCGGAGTTGGATGAACAGTTACTCCTGGTGGTGTTGGTACAGTACCTTTTGCATAAGAATATGCCCATGGCAAATTGCTTACGATACCATAATCACCATCACCAGAAAGATGACATCCAATACGAGCAATTCCATAAGCTAAGGCTAACCCTGGTGCATTTAAATCCGCAATTTGAAGAAATGATAACTTCTTTCTTTTAATGTAAATAAAAATTGCTAATGTTGCAAGTAAAAAACCCCCATAAAATGTTAAACCTGCAGGAGAAAAGGCCATCAGGGGATCATTAATAAATTCATCCCAATATTCAAAAAGATGAAAAAGTTTAGCACCGATAATTCCAAAAACAAGTGCAATTGTAGTAATTTCTGAAGCAATATTTACATTTAGGTTAACTCTTTTTAATTCTAATGTAAGAAGATAACTAGCGGTAATGAAAGCTATACCTAACATCAGTCCATAACTATAAATTGAGATTGGACCAAGTTTTATTATTTCAGGGTACATTTATGCCTCAATTAATAAAAATTAAATTTTTTTTATTTCATTAATTATATTTGAAATTTTTATTTTGTTTTGCTCTCCAGTAGACATATTTTTTAAAGTCAGTTCCCCGGTTTCTAATTCGTCTTTACTAACGACGATAACTATTTTAGCATTTTTTTTGTTTGCTTCACGAAATTGGGCTTTTACACTTCTTAGATTAAAGTCCAAATCAGTTTTTATATTTTCTTTTCTCAAATTAGCTGCTAATCGTAAAGCTTTAGGCCTTGAATAATCATCAACAGAAACAATAAAAACAGATTTTTGTTGATCTTCTATGTTAAAGAGATTTTGTTTCTCTAGCATTAAAATAAGTCTTTCCATACCAGAAGCAAAGCCTATTCCAGGAGTAGGATTCCCCCCAAGCTCTTCGGCAAGTAAATCATATCTTCCCCCACCAGCTAAAGCATCCTGAGAGCCAAGTGATTTAGTTATAATTTCAAATGCCGTTTTTGTATAATAATCCAATCCACGAACAATTCTTCCATCAACAGTATATTTTATCTCTAATTCATCAAGGTATTTTTTTAATGTTTCAAAATGTGTATTACATTCTTCACATAAATAGTTAAGTAAAATTGGAGCATTTTTAGTTGCTTCTTTATCACGCTCATCTTTTGAATCAAGAACACGCAATGGATTAAGCTCAATTCTTTTTTGACTTTCAGCTGAAAGTTGTGATTTTACCTTCAGGAGTTCTGATTGCAAAATTTCCTTATATTTTGTTCTGCATTTTGGGCAACCAATTGAATTAATTTTCAGGTTAAAATCCTCAACTTTGAAAAAATTGTAAATTTCAACAGCAATGGAAATTATTTCTGCATCAATGGAGGGGTGCTGAGAGCCAAGAGCTTCCAACCCAAACTGATGAAATTGTCTGTATCTTCCAGCTTGAGGTCTTTCTTGCCTAAAAACAGGCCCTATATAATAAAATTTATTTAGTAATGATTCGTTACCTAAATTATGCTGAATATATGCACGAATGACTGATGCAGTAAGTTCCGGTCTTAATGTTAAACTATCACCACCTTTATCAATAAAAGTGTACATCTCTTTACCTACTATATCAGTATTTTGACCAATACCACGTGCAAAAAGATTAGTTTCTTCAAAAATGGGTGTTCTAATTTCGTTATATGAATAAGACTCAAAAATTTTTCGTAAATTTTCTTCTACCCAATGCCATTTATAAGTTTCTGGGGGTAGAATATCTCTTGTTCCAGTAATAGATTTAAACTTCAAAACAGTAAACTCCATTAAAAAAAAATGAAAAAGAGAGGGAATAAAAATATTCCCTCAGAATTAGTTTATTTTATCGATAAGAAATTATTTTTCAAAATATGATTTTTCTTCTGATTCAAATAAGTTATAGATTTCCTGAGGACTTTTAGCATTTAAAAGTTTTGTACGGAAATCTTCACTATTTAAAAGTCTTGAAATTCTGCTTAATAATTTTAAATGTGGACCTACAAGATTTTCTTTTCCTACTAAAAGAAAGATTAATCTTACAGGCTCACCATCTAAAGATTCAAAATCGATTTCATTTTCAGTAATCCCGAATGCTGCAACCATATCGGTAATTCCATCTGTTTTTCCATGAGGAATTGCAAAACCCTTACCGACTCCGGTAGACATTATTCGTTCTCTGTTAAAAATCGCGTCTCTTATTTTTTCTTTATCTCGAACCTTTGAAGATTTACTTACAAGTTCTATCATATTGTTAAGTACTTCTTCTTTGTCGGTTCCCGGTATCTTATTAGAAATAAGTTCAACTTCTAAAACATCTGAAATTTTCATAAAGAGAATATCTCCTGAAGTTCAAATTTATAATTAAATATTTTTATTGCCATTCTTTTAATTTATTTGCGTATTCTTCCATAATTTGAATAGATTTTTGAGCATTATCTGATTCTACCCATAAATGGAGTAGAGGTCGTTCTTTATCAGGTATCATAAGAATCCAGCTATTACCATCCAGAAATATTTTTACTCCGTCAATAAGTTCCCGTCTTTGATTTTCGGAAGCTTCAATAATTTTTCTCATAACCTTGCCTTTAGAATCCCATGGGCAAAATTGAGTAGAATATTTCATATCAAATTTGGGAATAGTATTATTGAATTCACTTAATTTTACTTTAGATATTGCAAGCATTTCAATAATTTTTGAAACTGAGTAAATGCCATCGACTGCGAAGAAGAAATCTGTGAAAATAAATCCGCCTCTGGTGCCACCAACAAATTTCACTTCTTTATCTAAAGAAGCTTGCATCATACTAAAATGCGAGCTTTTAATTCTTAATACCTGAGTGCCAAACTCTTTGGCTATTATGTCAATTTCTCCTGAAGCATTAACAGGAACAGCTATTTTATGAGTATCAGGATGTGTAATAAGGAATAGTTTTGTTACAATAGAAAGTAATCTATTTTCGTCAATAAAATTTCCTTGATCGTCAAGCATAGAAATTTTTTCACTGCCAGGATCAATCATAAAACCAACATCAAATTTAAGAGATTTCATAATTTTGGAAATTTCCTCAATTCCAATTTCATTATCTTCTCTTGTTCTTGATAATTTTCTTCTATCGATATAAGCGTTTAAAGAAACAACCTGACAGTTAAACATTCCAAGTATATTTGGGAAAATAGTAGATATCATTCCATTACAGTAATCGATTACAACTTTTAATCTACTTTCTGAAATTGCGTTTATATTCAGACTTGATAAGAATCGTTCTCGATAGCTCTCAATAGTTCTTTCAGGGAAATATAAAGAGCCTATTTTTTCATTTGTGGCACGAACAAAATCTTCAGCCGCAAAAATTCTTTCGACAGACTTTGTTTTACCAATAGGGAGATCTCTACCATCAGAATCAAAGAATATCAAATCAGTCACGTTTTTATTATAAGGAGATCTTCTTATATGAATACCTCCAGAATATTTACCATTGCTTAATTCTTGACGAACAATAGGAGATGGAGTAACCTGTAGATCTCTAACGATTACACCTGCAGACATCAATCCACTTGTAAATGCTCTTTTAATCATTCTTGAAGTCTCATCAGGATCTCTACTTGTAAGTATAGTATTTCCCATTCCAATAAAAGAACCAAAAGCAGAACCAAGTTTTGCACAAAACTCTGGATTAACTTCAATATTAGATAAACCACTTATTCTTGAATCGGCAAAAAGTTCTTTGGACCATTTATCTTCCCAAACTAAACTTGTAGAAAGTATGGCATCATCTTCGACAATTTTTTCTGGCCATAATTTTATATTTGGCGTAAGTTTAGTTCTATTTCCAATAGTACATCTAGGACCAATGAAAATGTTATCAGATATCTGAGCATTTTGACCGATAATACAGTCATTACCAATTATATCATTAGAAATTTTTGCTTGCATTCCTACTTTAACATGATCCCATAAAACGGAATTTTTTATCTCGGCTCCGTCATAAATAGCACATTCATTGCCAATAACAGAATTTATTATTCTAACATTTTTACCAATCTCGCAATTTTTACCAATTACTACGGTTCCTTCATAGAAAAAACCTTCGCCAATTTTAGTATTACTATCTACAAAAAGGGAATCTGTTCTTTGTCCATCAATATCAATTTCAACATTTCCACTTAAACAATCAATATGAGCATCTAAGTACTCGTTTAAATTTCCTACATCACGCCAATAACCTTCAGCAATGTAACCATATAATGCTGAATTTTCTTTTAATAGTAATGGGAAAAGATTTTTGCTGAAATCGAATTCTTGTTTATATGGTATTTTATCAAGAATTTCAGGTTCTAATATATAAATTCCAGTATTAATGGTATCGCTAAAAACCTCTCCCCATGTAGGTTTTTCAAGAAAACGGGAAATTTTACCGTCATCTTTAGTTATAACTACACCATATTGAAGAGGGTTTTTAGTCCTAGTTAATACAATTGTAGCCTGTGATTTTCTTTCATGATGAAAACTTACAGCATCTGTTAAATCAAAATCAGTAAGTACATCACCACTAATAATAAGGAATCTTTCTTTTAAATCATCATAAGCAAGTCTGACTGCACCTGCAGTGCCATAATCTGCTTCAGCCTGAATATATTTAATTTTAACACCAAATTTGGAACCATCACCAAAATAATTTGTTATTATTTCCGGTTGAAAATAAAGTAAAACAATAAGCTCCGTAATATTATGTTTTTTTAATAAATCTACAATACGATGCATCATAGGTTTATTAACCATCGGAGCCATCGGTTTTGGTAAATCGACCGTAAGAGGTCTAAGGCGGGTTCCAAATCCGCCAGCCATTATAACAGCTTTCATTCCTTTACGCTTATTTTAAATAACAAAATAACTAAATTTACTGATTATTTCAAGATAAAATGAATTATGATTATTCTAAAAAGAATATATATCAAAAAATCAAATTAAATTAAAAAATCAAGGCAAATAGGATTAGTTAGGTTAAAAAATATTTTACTAATTTGACATTCACTGACAAACAATAATTATAACAATGTATTATATTTTTTTAATTTTTGGAGGTAAAATGAGAACGAAAAAAAACAATATTCAACAAGAAGATAAAATTATAAAAATAAATAAACTTTCAGAGAAAGATATTAATAATTTTGAAATTGAAAGCATAGAAATTTTACTGAAAAAAACTTTATTCTTGTGGAAGAAAAATCTTGAGAATAAAAATATTAAAACTGATACAATAGGAGACCTTGAAAAACTTATTAAACTCAGATTGTTACTTGTAGAAGAAAAAGAAAAAAGAAAAGCTTTCTGTGAAAAGGTAATTAATGAAGTAATAATGATAATTAAAGATGAAATTGAGGAGTATGATTTAAAGATAAAAATTCTTGAAAGATTACAAAATATTGAAATTATTAATAATCCTGAAAAATATCATTCTTAATATGAAAAAAATTATTGAAAATGCAATATTGGAAGAAAAGGAATTAAAAGAATTATTAATTCAAAAGAAGCTTTTTCTTGATAATTTATATGAATTTTCTACTAAAGTACTTGGTTATAGCCTTTTGACAGAGAGCGTTCATAAAAGATGGTCTGAAAACCTGACAAAAAGTAAAAGTAAAAGAAAGTTATATTTAAAACCAAGAGGAACCTATAAAACAACTCTTTATGCAATTTCATATCCGTTATGGAGAGCTTTAAGAAATCCAGATATAAGAATTGCTATTTGTGGAAGTAATTCTGAAAATGCTAATAGCCATATACGAACAATACAAAAGCATATTTTATATAATAAAAAATTAATTGAAATATTTGGTAATCTTTATAATAAAAAATTATGTTGGACACAAAGTGGGTTTTCGATATCCCTAAGAAAAAGTTTTCTGAAAAAAGAAAATAATTTCACAGCTTTGGGTTTTGGTTCACAAATGACAGGTAAACATTTTGATCTTATAATAGCTGATGATATTGTTAATAATGATGATAGAGAAAGCTATACCATAAGGAAGAAAAAAGAAAGATGGTTTCAGGATATTATTTCAGTACTTGAACCAAATGGTGAAATATTAATAATTGGAACGAGATGGCATACTGATGACTTCTACAATTATATAATTAATAATTTAAATAAAAAATTATCCGATGAAGCAAAATATAGTATTGAAATTGAAACTGCAATAAATGAGAATGGAGAACCAAATTTTCCAACTATACTTCCACTCTCAAAATTAGAAACTCTAAAAGTTGAAAAAGGTATCGTTGAATTTAATAGTCAGTATATGAACTCTCCTTTATCTGAAGGCACACGAATATTCTATGAATCAGATTTTAATTATTTTGAGTATAATAATGATTTTGAGAACTTAATAAATATTGCATATCTCGATCCATCAATGGGCAAGAACTATACATCAGATTATTCTGCTCTAATAATTGGTAATTTTTCAAAAGATAATACATTGTTAATACTTGATGCTGTTGTTACAAGAGTATTGCCCGATATTCTAATTGAATTGATGATTGAAAAAATTAGAAAATATAATATCAAATTTTTAGGTGTTGAATCAAATTCATTTCAGGAATATTTAGTAGATGTTATAGAAAGTAAATTGAGAGAAATTAATATAAGAATAATAAAAATAAAAAATTTTAGCAACAAAGAAGTTAGAATACAATCCCTTCAGCCTCTTATCAAAAGTGGTCAAATCAAATTCAGAAAAGATGCCAAAATAAAATATCCTATCTTAATAGAACAATTACTCCTTTTCCCTCTTGCATCAAATGATGATGCGCCCGATGCACTGGAGGGATTGTATTCTTTATCAAGAAAACTAATTAATAAGAACGAAGTATTTCATAATGAAATTGATAATAACTCTAATAAATCAAGAATATGGTAAATTATTTAAATTGAAAGAGAGGGTAAAATTAACTCTACAAACATATTTGGTAAAAACAAAATTTGTAATATTGTAAGAATAAAATTAATAAGTAAGTATTAATTAGGTAATATTATTCTCTCATTTTTCAAAATCCTTAAATAGAAAACAAATAACAATATATATATATTCCCCAACTATTATACAAACGATGTAATATAAATTACTTAATACAACTAAATTTATTTTTTTTATACCTTGAAAGCATAAAAATATTTGAATAAATTTAAATAATATAATTTATTTATAGAGAGGGAAATTATAATGAGAAAATATTTTGTATTTGTTTCATTTTTGTTCATTTCATTTACTGTAAGTATTGCCCAGTGGATAAATGATGGCTATGGAAGGCCAAGAACTTATGATGTGCAGCATATTCTGATTAAAGTAAGCTTTGATGAAAAAGAAAAAACCGTTTTTGGTGAGTGTACAACAACATTACAGCCTTTAAATGACAATTTCAGAGAATTTGAACTTGATGCCATTGCAATGAAAATTGATTATGTAAAGGATTCAAAAGGTAAAGAACTAAAATATGAGAAAATATATAATGATAAAGGTTTGAGAATATATTTAGAGAAACCACTAAGTAAAAAAGATAGAATTACTTTTACAATAAAATATTCTTGCCAGCCAAAATCGGGTTTGTATTTCGTTCAACCAGATAGTATAAATCCTGATAGAAGATGGCAGATCTGGACTCAAGGGCAGGGGAAAGGTAATGATAACTGGTTTCCGTGCTATAACTATCAAAATGATAAAACAACAACTGAAACTATTGTTACTGTAAAAGATAATTATACAGTTTTATCAAACGGGAAATTAATTAGTGTTAAAAGTAATACAAAGAATAAAACTAAGACATACCACTGGAAAACAACGAAACCACACTCTACTTACTTAGTTATGTTAGGAATAGGAGAGTATCATATTATTAAAGATAGATATAAAAATATTCCTGTTGACTACTATGTTTATAAGGAACAGGTGGAGGATGCTAAAAGATGTTTTAAGTTAACTCCAGATATGATTAAATTTTATTCAACTGTTACTGGTTATGAGTATCCATGGGAAAAATATTCTCAGATCACTTTGAATAATTTTATGTATGGTGGTATGGAGAATACTTCTGCTACTACCTTGAATGATTTAAGAGCTGTTTATGATAAAAGGACGGAAATTGACTATCAAAATACAGGTTTAGTAGCACATGAGTTAGCTCATCAATGGTATGGGGATCTAGTAACTGCAAAAGATGGTTTTAATCATTGGTTACAAGAAGGTTTTGCAACATACTTTGATGCTCTTTATCGAGAAAAGCTTCTTGGAAGAGATGAATTTATCCGAATAATGGATGAGAATATGAATGCCTATAAAGCAGATGAGCGAAAACAAGGTAAAATTCCAATGTATAGTAAGGTTGCCCCTTTTGTTTATGTTAAAGGCGCTTCAGTATTAAATATGCTGAGATTTATTTTAGGCGATAAAGATTTTTTTAAATCTATAAAGCTTTTTACCAAAAGATTTGCTTTTAATTTAGCAGATACTCAGGGTTTAATGAAAGCTATAAAGGATGCTACAGGAAAAGATTTATCCTGGTTTTTTGATGAATGGTTATTCAAGGCAAGTTACCCACATTTTAAAGTTAATTATGTTTATGATGAAATAGAGAAAGCGATTAAGCTAAATGTAAAACAAACTCATCAAGTTGATTCCATTGTTCCTTATTTTCGTATGCCGATAGATATTGAAGTTGCAACTATAAAAGGTAAAAAACTTCATAGAATAGAAGTAAGCAAAGAAGATGAAACTTTTATAATAAAATCAGAATATAAACCTTTAAATGTAATTTTTGATAAGGGTAACTGGATTGTAAAAGATTTAGTTTTTGAGAAATCAATAGACGAATTAATTTATCAGTTAAAAAATACTGATTGTGTTTATGATAGAAAGGTTGCTGCTTATGAGCTATCAAAATTTGCTAAAGAAGATAGAATTTTTGAAGCTCTTTATGAATCTGGGTTAAATGATAAATTCTGGTGGGTTCGTATTGAAGTAGCTGATTCATCAGTTGCTTTATCAAATCCCAGAGGCAAAGATTTACTTCTAAAAATGCTAGAAGATAAAAAGTCAACCGTTCGAGCTGAAGCAGCAAGAAATTTGATATATTTTCAGGATGAGATCGTTGCAAGAAAATTAAGAGAAAGAATTAATAATGATTCGAGTTACTTTGTTGTTGGCAGTTCAATTGTTTCACTATCTGCAATTGAGGGAGAAAAAGCCCTTGATGTTATTTCTAATAATTTAAATGTAAACTCATTTCATGATATAATTAAACATAGTATTATAACCGCACTCAAAATAATTGATACACCTAATAGCATAGATATTTTAGCTAAACTTACTAAATTCGGTGAAAAATATAATATCAGAGAGCGAGCTATTTCTACATTAGCCACTTGTAAATCTGATACTCCGAAAGTAAAAGAGATATTACAAAATCTTCTAAACGATAAAGATATTAAGATTAGGGATTTATCAAAAGAACTGTTAAGTAAAATATAATTGATAATAAAAAGGTTATCCTTTATCAGGATAACCTTTTTTGTAAAATAAGATAAACTTATTAGATTTTTTTACTACAGATTAAATAAAAATTTAATTCTACAATTTTGGCTAAAATTATATTCTCCGATTTTTTTATTATTTATTAATAATTCATATCTTATTTCTGGATTAAAATTACCAAATATAATATTTACCTCTTCTAAATTATTATCTGGTCGTATTATGTTAAAATTAATTCTATTGTTTTCGATTGATAAATTTTCAATCCAAAAATAATTTATTGCTTTTCCCCATTTTTCGTTAACATTAATAAATAAATCTCCATATTTATTTTGAATAATAGATAAAGAGATCATTGCACTTCCGGTGCCCCACGAAATTCCAGTTACTCCCGTAATTCTATCATATCCGCTATGAGCATAATTCTCATAACATCTTGGTGAATTTTCTTCATAACATCCAAAAGTTGCTCTTGCTGCTTCAACCGCACGTTCAAAGTATTCTCTTTGTTTGGTAATTTCATAAAAATCTAAAAGAGTTATCGCAAAATATGCTTGTCTTGCATCACTCCACTCACCATCTGTGTTTTGAACTCCAAAACCACCTAATAATTTTCTTGAAAGAAAAGAGGGGCTCCAGACCTGCTGATACAACAATAGATAATCAAGTAATCTTAATCCTTTGTTTAGTATAGATATTTCTTTTGTAATAGAATAGAGACTTTTATACATCTCTATAGTTGTATAAAGTGAAAGTGTATTCTGTGGATATTGTTTAGTAAATTGATCATAAAAATCTATTGGTTTTCTGGAACATGAAAAAAAAGTTTCGTAATCAAACCATTTGTTTTTTGGGATTATGTTGTTTTCTAAGTAATTCACTATTTTAATAGCAGAATTGATATATTTATTTTCATTTGTTATTTTGTAGAGTTCAATTAAAAATAACGCTGATGCAGACGATTCAGCATTAATTTTTTCCATAGTTGGTGCTGGGCTTAAAGTATTCATTTCAAACCATGAAGGAATAACACCTGATTCATACTGGTTTTTTATAAGAAATTCAGCATAAGATTTTGTAAAAGATAAAATTTTTTCTTTTAAGTTAATATCATCAATTATATTATACCACTGAAGCATAATAAAGCATTGGAAAGAATCATGAAAAGTTGGATAGTAATTATCACCAATTCCACCCCAGATATGATCACCAATCCAATGTGGCCCATTATGTTGATAAAATATTGAAGGGAAAATACCTTCTTTTTGAGGGGCATTCAGTGCTAATTTAAGAACCTTTATACCTTTATTCATTAGTTCTGAATCTGAATTGTATTTGCCAAAAATATACATACCATAGGCTGTTCTTAGACATTGAAACCATACGTTGAACCATGCGTCATTATTTGCATATTCAGGTAAATTATTACTCCATGCTAAACGAAATATTCTTAGAGCCCCACATTCTTCATTATTTATATTAACATCCATCCAAACATCATTTGCATATTTATACCAGCAATCTTTAGCCCAAATTTCAATAGGTTTATTTAGAGCACCTGTATTTTTATCAGAAAATGGTATAAAATACTTTTCATACATAAATCGGATTACCTTTTGATGAGCACATTGATTTTCAATATTGCTATCTAGATAAATATAAAATCCATAAGTTAGTTCACTGTTTTCAAGTTGTGATATCATTTGATTAGTATGTTTATAAAAGACGTGACCATCGACCTCCCAATTCATAAAGCCAAAGCTAGCCATTGGTTTTGATTCTTTTTCAATATTTAGATCCATAGCAGTTTTCATTTTGCGGTTTTCATTTAAAATTTGAATATCAGGAATAAGAGCAAAAGCTAGATCTTCTTTTTGCAAAATGGTAGCAGGTGAGCGGAAGATATGGTCACCAATCACATGACTTTCTTCTGCCTTTAAATTAGGTGTAAAAATTAAATCAAGTGGTTTATAATCTGAATATATTTTTCCTTCAGGTGAAAAACAGAAAACCGAAATTAGTTTAGAAATTTGAATATTTTCTGTAATATAAAAATTTAATTGTGAGTGTATAAAATTACTCTCATTTTCTAATGTTATTGTTTCACTAAACGAAAGATTCTCATAATTTCCAGATAGTATAATTGTTGTTTTATTTTCATCTGTTACTGAGGTTTGAATATTATCAAAAAAAAGGTTAATATTTTCTTTGCCATTATTAAATACTATTTCAGAATTCGAATCACTTCCAGATGATAGCAATTCTATCCATTCATTATTTTTTCTTATATAATATTTCTTTTTATAACAATTATTTTCATGGAATATGACTAATTTAATTGAAGAATTTGAAATTGTTATACAATTTTCATCATTTAATAAATTTATATTACTTATCATAATTACACCTGAAAAATGTTTTTACAAATGCGTTGCTAAAAAAATAAAAAATCAATATATTTTCAAACCATAAATCTAAATTATTGCATAAAAATTTGGAAAACAATAGAGAACATTTTTTAAACCAACTCATTAAATTTCATATAAGTTTAGTTGAGGATTTATATAATCTCAATAAAAGCTTATTTAAAGGTAAGGAATTTTATAATATTTCACAAGTATCATTTGAAATAATATACTTACTTTTTGTATTAAAATTTACAAAATCTTATAAAACCACTTATAATATATTATCAAAAATAAAAAGTAATAAAGATGTTTTTGAATTTGATTCTTTTTTAAAAAAATGTAATAAGGAAGAAAGAAAATTAATTGATTTAAAATTAATTTGTAATATTAAATTATCAATTTATTTATTCAATGAATTACTTGAATTTATATTAAAGTCAAGTTTTAATTTGCAATCGATTGGTGATTTTTATGAGAAGGTACTAAGTATAAAGTTCAAGTTTAAAAATAAAAGGATTAAAGTTGTTTTTGATAATTCTTTAAGAAAGCAAAAGGGTGTTTTTTATACGCCTCAATCAATCGTTGAGTTAATGATATCTGAGGTTTTAAAAGATAAGAAAAACTCTAATAATAAATTATACCTAAAAGTCTTTGACCCGTCATGTGGAACAGGAAATTTTTTAGTGGAATTTTTTAATAAATTTCTCACACAGAATAATGAAAAGAAAACTTTAAAAAATTTATCAAAAAAACAAATATCTCTTTTTAATGATGAAATAATAAAGAATGAAATATCTTTAAAGGAGAAAAAAAATATAATTAAAGAATTTATATTTGGTATTGATGTTGATCCAATAGCTATTAGGCTTTTAAAAACAATTTTTTTATTGAAGCTTTATGAAAATGAGAAAAACTTTAAAATTGATAAAAGCTTAATAAAAATTCTGGATAAAAATTTGATAACCGGTAACTTCTTAAATTCAATTGAAAATGAAAAAGATAATATTCTAAACAAAAATTATAAAAAAGGTTTTGATGTTATTATAGGCAATCCTCCATGGGTTACGATAAGGAAAAATGAAATTGGGAAAAGGAAATGGGATGAGTTGCGAAAACAGTATAAATCAGTTTCTATCTTTAAATTTAATTTATTCCCGATTTTTCTTGAAAAGTGCATAAGTATGATGAAAAAAGATACTATGATATCTTTTATTATACCTCAAAGATTGCTTGATGCTCCAAGTTATTTTCATTTAAGAAATATTATGATTGATCAAAAATTGATTAGAAGAATCTTGAAAATTAATTCAAACAATTTTGATGGTGTTGTTGCTGATTCGGTAATAATATTTCTTGATAAGGTAGAAAAAAGTTTTATTGAGATTAAGAATTATGATGCAAATAATACTCTTTTGAGTATAGATAAACTAAATTATGAAAGCATAAAATCAAGTAATTATAAAATTAATATTTCTACATCTACTCGTCATAAAGGATTAATTACAAAGATTGAAAAGCAAAGCAAGGAATTGAAAAATTATTTTTCTGTTCATGTAGGAATGATGGTTAAAAAAAGAAAAGATATGTTAAAAAACTTTGATGTAGGTGAGCCAATTATTACTTCCAAGTGTTTTTATGATTATTCCGCAATAAAACCCAAATTTCTAGATTTATCAAAAGCTAAAATATATGGTGGTCTAAAAGATTTTAAAAAGCATTCAATAACACCTAAACTAATTATAAAAAAAACCGGCAACAAAATAATATCTACATTAGAGCCTTATGGTTCTTTAGTTGAACAATCATGTTATTTATTACTTCCAAAGTCTAAGATCGATATATTCTTTTTCTTGGCACTACTTAATTCAAAATTAATTAATTTTTATTATAGAGTTAATCTCATAACTAATCCAGTTTCATTCCCATATATTCAACATTATGATTTAGAAAAACTACCATTATTTGATATTGAAAAAATAGTTAATAAAAAAGAATTAATTGAAGAAATTTCAAATGAATCAAAAAAAATTATAACATTGGAACAGACATTTTTACAGAAAGAAAAGAACAGGAGTAAAATAGTGATTGAAAAAAAGAAGGATAATATTAATGAAATGATTTATAAATTATATGATTTATCTCAATCTGAAGTAAATGAAATAAATATGTTTGAAAAAAATTATTTTTTAAGTAAATCAGATACTTGACATTCTCAATTATTCTAAATATATTCCAAACAAAAATTTTTGGAGTTATGCTTTCCACTATTTTAAGTTGTACCACGTATGGGATAAATGCCTATATCGTAAAAGTCGAGACTCATATTGAATCTGCAAGTTTTGGGTATTTCAATATAGTGGGTTTGCCGGATACTTCTGTTAAAGAAAGTAAGGATAGAGTTGTTTCGGCGATAAAGAATTGTGGTTTTAGTTTACCTATAAGGCGAATAGTAGTAAATCTGGCTCCCGCAGATATTAAGAAAGAGGGCTCCGGATTTGATTTACCTATAGCGTTAGGTATAATTGCTGCTCAAAATGAAGAGTTATTAGAGAGAATAAAAGATTATGTTTTTGTTGGTGAATTATCACTTGATGGGAAGTTGAGACCTGTAAAAGGTGCTCTTTCTATGGCTATTGAAGCAAAGAATCAGAATGTTAAGGGAATTATTCTTCCAATTTCAAATGCTAGAGAAGCAGGTATAGTAAAAGGGTTAAATGTATACCCTATGGAAAATTTTAATAATGTAATTGATTTTTTAAATAATCAAATAAATATAAGCCCAATTGAAATAAATGTTGAGGAGATTTTTAAAAGTGATTCAAAATATAATTTAGATTTTGCTGATGTTAAAGGTCAGGAGAATGTTAAAAGATCTCTAGAGGTAGCAGCTGCTGGTGCGCATAATGTTATTATGATTGGTCCTCCGGGCTCCGGAAAAACAATGCTAGCAAAAAGAATTCCTTCGATATTACCTCCTTTAACTTTTGAAGAAGCAATAGAAACTACTAAAATTCATTCTATAGCAGGTTTATTACCACATAATTCAACAGTGCTTACAACCAGGCCATTTAGATCACCTCATCATACGATTTCTGATGCTGCTCTTGTTGGTGGTGGTCAGGTTCCTCGACCCGGAGAAATATCACTGGCACATTTTGGTGTATTATTCCTTGATGAATTACCTGAATTTGCAAGAAATGTTCTTGAAGTGTTACGTCAACCGCTTGAAGATTCACATGTAACAGTAAGTAGGTCCAAGCTTTCTATTGACTACCCGGCTAATTTTATGCTTGTTTGTGCTATGAATCCTTGTCCCTGTGGTAACTATGGAAATCCAAATCAAGAATGTACATGTACAAATCAACAGATACAAAAATATATTTCTAAAATATCTGGTCCACTTATGGATAGAATTGATATTCATATTGAGGTTGCCAGTGTTAAATATAAAGAACTTTCAGATAAAAGACATGGAGAACCATCATCAATGATAAGAGAAAGAGTAATAAAAGCACGGGAGATACAAAGAAAAAGATTTGAAAATTATAAAAGTGTTTTTACCAATGCCGATATGCAATCAAAAGAAATTAGAGAGTTTTGTAAATTAGATGATAAGTGTGAAATTTTATTAAATAATGCCATGACTAAGTTAGGACTATCTGCACGGGCTTATAGTAGAATTTTAAAAGTTTCAAGAACAATAGCTGATTTAGATTCTTCGGATAATATAAGAGCTGATCATATAAGTGAAGCTATACAATATAGAAGTCTTGATAAAAATATTTGGTTATCATAATAAATATTTTCTTTGCCATTGCAAATTAAAATAAAATAATATATCTTTTTTATTATAAGTTTTTTAACAATTGATTTAAGGAGATGAATAATATGAAATTGAGGATTTCATATCTAAGCTATTTTGCGTTTCTTTTGATTTTTATTGTTTTGGGTTGTGGTGAAAAGAAACCCGAAATAAAACCAGTACCTGAGTTAACAGAATATAAAGATCCTAAATTTGCATTTTCTATACAGAGACCAAAAGATTGGGTTTCAAGTAGCACTGTTGGAAACGCAAGATTTATTTCTAGTGAAGCCGGAGTAAATAATTTTATTGATCCCTTTAATGCAACTAAAGCAAAAGATGCAAGAATACAATTAATTGCTTTTAAAACAGGTGAAACAGCTCAGGATTTAGCAAAAGCTTTTAAAGATACTTCCCTTGCTGAAGGTAAAATAGTCGATAAAGAAGAAGATATTGAACTTGGTGGAGTAAAAGGTAAAAAAGTTACTATAAGTGCAAACTATGGAAAAGATAAAAAAATGAAATCATTTAGAGTTTTCTTCGTAAAAGATAGCCTTGCACATATAGTAGATTTTGCTGCTTTTAATGCTGGATACGAAGAGTGGGGACCTACTTTTGATGCAGTTTTAAAGACAATAAAATTTGGTGTTATTCCTGGTTCAAAGGCAACTGCTGGGGTTATTAAACCTTCAGATACATATGATAATTATTCTACACAGTACTTTACAGTTCAATATCCTGATAATTTCAATTTCTCATCTCCTCCAAAAGGTAAAAATGATCTTTCAGTTGAAATGAAGGGCGATAGATTAGATTGTACTGTAAGAATAGATGTTTTTGGTGCTCAGAAATTAGATGTAGATAAAGTTGTTGCTCAAAATAAAGGTAAATATGTTGGTGCTGGCAATCCTGTTAAAACAACTATTGATGGCAATCCTGCTTATTATATTCCATATTCACCAGCAAAGAATATTACAAGTAGAGCATATTTCGTAGTAAAGAATGATAAAGTTATTAGAATTACTCTTAATTGGTATACTCCTGAAACTGACACTTATAAACCTGCTTTTGAAAAAGTTGTTGCTTCATTGAAACTTAAGTAATTGTTTATTGTGAAAAATCCCAATTTTTAAAATTGGGATTTTTCTTTTTTAATGACTTACCTTTTTATAATCGTTTATGAAAACTCAAATAGTATTAGCAACACAGAACCAACACAAAGTAAAAGAAATAAAAAGTATACTTTGTGATTTAGATAATATTGAAGTATTGGATTTAAGTTACTTTCCTGAAATGGGACCCGTTAATGAAGATGGAAAAACCCTTGAGGAAAATGCTATGAAAAAAGCTAAAGCTGTTTTTGAACATACTCAAGTTCTATCTCTTGCTGATGATACCGGCTTATTTGTTGATTATCTTTTAGGTGAACCAGGGGTTTACTCTTCAAGATATGCTGGAGAAAATGTAACTTATGAAGATAACAATAAAAAGTTATTAAATGCCTTAAAAGGTGTACCACCTAGAAAAAGAACAGCTCGTTTCAAATGTTGTGTCGCTTTATGTGGTAAAGAAATACAAAAAACATTTATTGGTGTAACAGAAGGGAAGATACTTTTTAGCCCCAGAGGTGAAAATGGTTTTGGATATGATCCTATTTTTTTACCAGATGGTTATGATAAAACTTATGCTGAAATGAGCGAAGAAGAAAAGAATAAAGTTAGTCATAGATATAAAGCCTTACTATTAGCAAAAGATTTTTTGAAAAGTATATAAAAAAAGCTACTCATATGAGTAGCTTTTTTTAAAGATAAGAATTATTAAGATTCTTCAAGAGACATTCTCTGAGCTCTTCGAATTGCTTTAACTTTCTTCATCCTTTTTTTTACGGATGGTTTTGTATAGAAAGTTCTCTTTTTAAATTCTTTTAGAACTCCTGATCTCTCGTACTTCTTCTTGAAACGTTTGATAGCCTTATCAATAGCTTCGTTTTCCTGTACGATAATACCTACCAAAAAATATCACCTCACTTTGTTTTGTTTTTTTAAGTTTCTTCTATGTTTGTACTTTCTTGTCCGTGTTCTGTATTTTCTTGTTCACTATCCTCATTCACAGTATCGTGTTCAATGTTTGAATCTAAAGATTCTGTTGGAATAGATGTGGTTTCACTCATAATAATTTCAGTTGATTCTTCTTCGATTTTGAGATTTTCTACAAGTTTTTTTACACCGGAATTTTTGAATCTTACTACTATAACACTATTACCATTAGAAATAATTTCTTTTGATTCTACTAGACCAACATCATCCCATTCAGCATGAAAAATACCATCACCAGGAGAATACTCTTTTAGAGGAGAGTACTCTATACAATTTTCTTTTTCTGGAATTTCCTTTGATTCTTTTTTTTCTTCGTTAATAGTATTTAAATCTATACAAAAAGAATGATGGCATCGCGTACATTCGAACCAGCCTTTATTTTCTTCCGGTTCTTTTAAAATGACCATTTTGGTCACTTTTTTACATGATGGACAATTTATTTCTTTAAATTTACTTTTAGCCATATTTTAATATAATATTATTTTTTAAAACAATCAAGTTAGTTTTTTTAATCTTTGTTATTTTGTCAAAAAAAACTTTCTAATATAATTTTATCATACTAATTAAAATAATGGATATTTTATTACCTTATGTTTATTATATGAAAAATATTACTTAAATTTAAATTGCTTTATGATTATTTTAAGTGGTTAAAAAGTATGTTCAATTAGTTCGTTATAATTCTATTCTCCAACCATGAAATTACTGAATTAGGTTCTTCAAAAAGCTAAGTAATTAAATTTAAATAATTTTTAATTTCTAATAATGTTTTTTTGATTCTTGATACAAAACAGCATATAATTAAAATAATCAATATGCTATTAAATTTATTATTTATGCCTTTTTATGGTATTGCTTTTAAGAATGAAATTGCGAATATTATAGTCAGTATTGTAATAATTTTACTACAGTATAGAGTAAAAAATGTATTTTAAATTATACAAAAGTTTATAAAACTTATGCAAATATTTAATTTATTGTAAAATAATAATTTAAATATATTGATAATCCGTTATTTTAAAAAAAATTATGGCATATTTTTTGAAGTTTTATTGGTAGGAAAAACGGAGGTTATTATGAAAAAGTTTAAAAATTTAATTATTGTGCTAGCATTCTTATCTATTGCTTCTTTTTTAAATGGATGCTATACACAAATTAGCACAGTAAGAGATGATGATAGCGATAGATATTATTCAACAAGTGATCCATTATATAATTACACAGGCACTGATTCAACCAGGCCAAACACAATAATCAATAATTATTATATGGATTATCCTCGATATCGTTACTCATTTAATTATTACTACCCTTATAGATTTTACAGCTATGATCCATGGTGGGATTTTGATTATGTGTTTTCTTTTAGTTGGGCATTTGGATGGAATACTTGGTATTACCCATACTATCCTTATCCTTATTATTACTCACCCTACTACTATCATCCTTTAGTATTTCACTATCCATATAATTGGTATTATAGAGATAGGGATTATTATAGATGGGGGAATGATACTCGATATTTTGGAAGTACAAGAGGTGGGTCTTCTAGATCATCGGGTGTATCAAGAACTGGAAGTAACTATCCTGGTGTGAATATTAATAGAACGAATGTTAATACAGAAGTTGATAGAGGTACAAGGACGGGTACAAATGTAAGAACAGATGAATCTACAAGGGGAGCAAGAACTGGTACGGGTGATAATGATAGAAGTGGAGTTAGATCTAATAATACTCGAAATAATGAAAATACAAGAAACTCTGGCAACACTAGAGGTAATAGATACGAAAACATATACAACCAAAATACAAACCCTCAACCAATTATTAAGGATAATAACAGAAATTTAACACCAGTTCAAATACAACCGAATCCTTCTTCTAGAATTGGAAGGAGTAGTGGTTCGGGTTATAATTATGATCATAGCAGTTCAGGAAGTAGATCTTCATCAAGTTCTGGTAATTCAGGAAGAAGCTCTGGTAATTCTGGTGGTTCAAGTAACTCTGGTGGAGGTAATCGAAGTAGTGGCGCAACAAGAGGAAATAGATAAATTTTAATATATTTTGAAAGAACCGATATGAAAACAAAGCATTTTATATTATTTGTATCATTTGTGATACTTATCTCAGGTTGTTATACAGTTTTAAGGCATCCAGAAGTTCCGAATCAGGATGAAATGGGTAATGTATATCATCAAAATATTGATACAAGAGATAATTGTTATAGTTGTCATTCTCAAAGAAATGACCAAATTTATGACTATGAACGATATATGAATTATTATACTGATTATGGGAATGAACACAATTACTATCCACAAAGTAGATGGGATAGTTATTATAATGTTCCATGGTGGTTTACTCCTCCAAAAGTAACAGTTGGGGTTGGTTCAACTCCAAAACAAGAAACAAATGTTAATAAGTCAACATCTAATCAAGATAACAATAGTGTTAGAACAAGTGGTTCATCAAGAGGTAGTGATGTAAAAATATCAGCTCCTGCTCCTACAAGAGGAACTACAGGAAATAGCAATAATACTAGTTCTTCAAACACAAATAATAATAATAATGTAAGTAATTCAAATACTAGAAGCACAAATAGCAATGGTAATAAAACAGATTCTTCAAATTCAAATAATAATAATGATAAAAGAAATACTGGTTCAACAAGAGGGAAATAGGTAATTATGAAAATAAAATCTTTTATTTTAGCAATATCGCTTTTATTATTAATAAGCGCTTCATCTTATTCTCAATTTATTGAAGATGCACTTAGATTTCTTCAACCCAATACTGGAACGGGCGCAAGATCCCTTGGTATTGGTGGCGCTTATACTGGTGTAGCAGATGATTTTACAGCTGTATGGTGGAATCCTGCGGGTTTGGGTCAAATTAAAAAGTTTGAATTAACGGGTGGTATTTCAAATTATAATTATAGTGATGATGCAGATTTTTTAGGAAATACGAAAAATTATTCTAATAGTTCTACTACTTTAAATAATCTCGGTTTTGTTTTTCCATTTCCTACTGTAAGAGGTAGTCTTGTATTTGCATTAGGGTATAATAGAACAAATAATTTTACTACAGGAATGTCTTTTAATGGTTTTAATACAATTAGTTCAATAATACCTTCTCTAATTCGAAATAATAAAGAATATAATATTCCTTATCAAATATTCTTGACTGATAACTCAGGTTTTTATACACCTCTAACAAAAAATTTAAATCAAAGAGGTGATGTACTAGAATCTGGCTCATTAGGTAATTGGGCATTTTCTGGTGCCTTAGAAGTCGCTCCAAATTTATTTACAGGTATATCTCTTCATATTGCTACAGGTTCATATAATTATGATAGAAGTTATATTGAAGAAGATACGAGGAATTACTATACTTTTCTTGATACATTACATTATTCAAGTATAGATTTTACCAGACTCGATTTATCTGATAAAATTAGTGGAGATTATTCTGGTTTTGGGGCTCAGTTAGGTATTTTATATAAGTTTTCAGATAAACTTAGATTTGGATTAACTATTAAAACACCATTTAAGTATAATATCAAAGAAGATTTTTCAACCAAAGGCACTTCATATTTTGATAATGGTGATTCTTATTCTTATAAAACTACTGGTTCTGGTGAATATGATGTAACAACACCTTTTGTTTTCAGTACCGGTATATCTTATTCAATAAAAGGAATATTACTTTCCGGTGATATTGATTGGATTGATTATACTCAACTTGAGTTTAGCAATGCAAATGAAGATGTTGAAGACTTAAATAGAGATATTAAATCATATTTAAGGTCGGTAGTTAATTTTAGAGGGGGAATTGAATATACAATACCTAATATAGATTTGAAAGTGAGAGGTGGTTATGCTGTTTATCCTTCACCTTTCAAAGATGATCCTTCAGAGTATAACCAGAAAATTTTATCCTTTGGATTAGGATATCTTGTTGAAGAAAGCTTAATGATAGATGCAACTTATAGTATTAATTCATTTACTACAAGAAGAGTAAATTATGATTATACCTCTCAAACTATTGAAAAAGTTAAAGCAAGTAATTTACTGGTAACTTTGTCGTTTAGATTTTAATCAGAGATATTATTTAAATAAAAGCCATCGATAATACTCGATGGCTTTTTTATTGCACTTCACCTTGATTTAATCAATAATATTCAATATATTTGTACAATTTAATTTTACATTTCATAATTTCCGAGGAGATTTATGGCTAATATATTAGATGAAATCAAAGCAAAAGCTAAAAGCAACAAGAAACATATTTTATTACCTGATGCTCTTGATGAAAGATCAATTCAGGCTGCAAGAATACTGGTTGATGAAGGTATTGCTTCAATTTCATTAGTAGGCAATGAAAATCAAATAAGAGAAAAGGCTGAAAAGCTTAATGTAAAACTTAATGGTATTTTTATTATTGATCCTGAAAAGCATTCAAAGCTTCAGAGTTTTGCAAATGAGTTTTACAATGCAAGGAAGGCTAAAGGCAAAGAAGTAAGCTTCGAAGAAGCAACAAATACTGTTAAAAATCCACTTTTCTTTGCTGCTATGTTTGTTAAAGCTGGTCTGGCTGATGGTAGTGTAGCAGGTTCATTATCTACTACCGGAGATGTAATGCGTGCTGGAATATTAGGAATTGGTACAATGCCAGGAATTTCCATTGTTTCGAGTTTCTTCCTTATGATTATGCCGGATAAATTATATGCATTCGCTGATTGTGCTGTAGTTCCTAATCCAGATTCAAAACAATTAGCTGATATTGCTATCTCTACTGCAGATAATTTCAAAAAATTAACAGGTCAAGAGCCTAAAGTAGCAATGCTTTCCTTTTCAACAAAAGGTAGTGCTAAACACGAATTAATTGATAAAGTGATTGAAGCAACAAAAATAGCACAATCTAAAAGACCAGATCTACTTATTGATGGTGAACTTCAACTTGATGCAGCTATTGTACCTAAAGTTGCTGCTCAGAAGTGCCCAGGTAGTAAAGTTGCTGGTGATGCAAATGTTTTGATATTCCCTGATTTAAATGCTGCTAATATTGGTTATAAAATGGCTCAAAGAATCGGTAAAGCTGAGGCTATTGGACCTGTCGTTCAAGGATTAAGCAGACCATTCTTTGATTTATCCAGAGGTTGCAGTGTTGATGATATTGTTAATACTGTAGCAATAAATTCTGTTATGGGTGCCGTATAGAATTAATTATATGGCTGATTTTTAAAATCAGCCATATTCATTATTTTAAGGTATAATTTAATAAAATAGATAATTCGGGTAAAGTATTTATCTTGAGCTCCAAATCGAGGTACTTAAGTATTTTTATCCCTTCTGAAATTTCAAAATAAATATTCTTTTTATTTTTTGAAAAATCATATTTAGCTCCTACACTAATAATTGGATCCTTAAAAGATAATAAGTTCTCAATTTCATAAAATTTTATTTGGCCATTTTCTGAGATAATTTTATAACTATCAGAGAATGAAGAAAAAGTTGTTTGTAAAAATTCCGAATTATATAAACTTAAAACATTTATCATATCTTTTTCTTTTTTTATTTCGATTATATTTCGATCCTTTTCAATTTGTTTTATTTTTACCGAATCAAGTTTTTGATGTTTAATCACTTTAGGTTTTTTATTCTTCATTTTAATATTGGATTTTTCTTTTTCCCATTTCTGAAAAATTAAAGTATCTCTTACTATTTCTGTAAAATCGGATTTTCCAGTTGATTTAATATCATTTAATAAGTAACCTAAATAAAATATCAAGACTGAATATATTATAAATAAAATAATTTTAGAATTCATTTTATTCCCTGAAAGATATAAATCCTTTTAATTTCAACCAACCAAATTTATTTACAGCTCTTTTTTTAATAAAAACACCATCATTAGAATTATCTTCATTAGAGGTATTGCCTTCTAAAGTGATTATATAATTATTGTGATATTCAAGTAAAAAAGCTGTATGCCCCCAAATACTATTTGTTTTTTCAAAAATGACCCAATCGCCATATTCGGGTTTTAAATAACTTTTTATTCCATGTTTTGAAACATAATTAAAAAGCAAAAGTGATTGGCCAGTTTTTAGCAAATTAAATTTAGTAAATAGCTCTGATGCAGCAGTTCTATATGCCCATTGACAAAAAGCAACACACCAAGCATTACCACTTTTCAGTTCTATTGAGTTTAGGAAGATATCAATCCATTTACCTGAATTACTTTTTGGAGGAGTTTCTACTATACCTATCATATTTTTTGCTTTTTGCATCCCATTTTTTATTATTTCTTGAGAATTCTTTTGTTGAATAACATATTTAATTTGCGCCAAGCACAAATCCGACAAGCAAACAAATACCAGTAAAAGTAATTGCTGCAGAAATATTATTTTTAGATATCTCATTTGTAAAGTTTACTCCTTTAAAATCGAATGTTTTAATTAAATATACAGTGCCACCACCTAACGATAAGTTAATAAGTTTGACTGATAGCATTTCAATTGTAAGCTCACCACTTAACAAAGCAATTAATAAAATGATGAGAGCAAATAATCCTAAAATATAATAAATTAAATATTCTCTTTTAAGCAACTCGTTAAGTTTAATTGAGAATATTACACTCTTACTTTTTGCTACTGATAGAATTTTCATATTACTTCCTTATTTAATTAAGCGATGGTAATATAAAAATAAATGTCTATGTTTGTTTGTCAAAAATTGTCAAAATACAATAATTAAATGAAACTTTTTAAGAAAGGAATAGATTGGTATTAGAAACTTTTGTTTAAATACAATATATTAATGAATATTTTTAGAATATAAAAATTATTGTAAAGTATTTGATATGACTATTCAATCTTTGAGGTTTTTATTTTAACATTATCAAGTGGATATGTAAATAGTTCATCAACTGAAAAAACATTTGAAAAATCTTCAGCTGTAAAGAAAACTTTTAATTTATCAGCCATTTCAAACAATCTATTTTGATAGTATTCGATACTTTCATCTCTAAAATTTGGGTTCCATTCTGAAGCTAATTTTAAGTTCTCACAACCGAAATAAATATCTTTAGGATTAATTTTTGTATCTAAAATTCCATGTGTAAGATTTTGCATTCTTTGAATTACTTCTTTATCAATATTTAATCTTTTATGAACTGCTTCATCACTAATAACGTAAAAAGAAATTTTATCATTAATTTTATAATTTTTCCCAGTTGAAAGTGCAAGTTGGTAGTGGGGAATTATGTTCTTTTTATCATTTTTTACTTTAAAATTATAATCGCTTAAAGATTCTTTTATTATCTCTGTACGCATAAAATCAGAAATATCAAGTTTTCGATCTCTAATATCATTATAGTAAGATACAAATAGATTATGAATCTCTTGAATTTTATTATTTAAAATATAATCTATACATTGTAGTAAAAATTTTCTGGCAAAATTTTCTAAATTATGAGGGAAAAGTAAATTCGTTTTCATTAAAATTTTGTTGTTATAGAGTAGAAAAGCCATATTTTTCTTTTTGTAGCTCAGTACTCGTCTTGCCCTAAATTTATACTCTATCCCTTCAACTTCTACCATTTTTTTTGAAAGCATCGAAACATAGGATTTTTCAAGATCTTCATTAGTAACATCTCTTGGAGGAACAAATATTATCTCATTACCATCAACTTGAACAGGAATGCCCCCAGTATAAGATATATATTTTGTAATTTTTTCCATCAATTCTTTTGCTAGTTGAAAAACATTTTCGCCATATTCTTTCGAATTATAAATAACCCATGGTGTGTTAAGATATGAAAAAAAAGAATGTGAAAAGTTTTCAAGAGCTTTTTTAAAATCGGGTTCAAAGTTTTCTCTATCGCTTTCATTATCAGAACTTGATTCTGAAACTTCTTCAGGTTTAACGATATTCATTATATCTTGAAGCATTTTTTTAAATAAATCCAACGGATCTTTTTCTGATTTAAATTCTGATTTAAGAATAGCATTTTGATATAGCTTTATTACTTCGCATACAATTATTGGACCTAAAACCCCAGTATAGTATATTTCACTTATTTGACCTATAGATGGATCTGTTTTATCTGGTAAAGGTAAAGAATATCTTTGTTTTAGATATTCACGGTATAAGATAGAATCTATTTTTTGTGCATTAGTTAATTTTAAAACTCTTCCTAAATTGTAAGAAATTAATCTGTTTAAATAAAAAACGGATGGTAAAAGTTTTTCGCAAATTTCATTTATAATGATGCAATTATTAAAAGGTTTTTCTGGTTCATCATTTGAAATTTTATCGTCGATTTTAATATTAAATAAATTGATTATATTATTTAAAGATCCAATATCTTGTAACTTTTTTATTACATCGAACTGTAAAACAAGATCATTGATGTCAACAAAATGTCTACCCGGAATTACAATTTTATTTTTTTCAAAGTCATAGTCATACTTGAAAAATCTTTCTTGTTTTTTAATGGGCAAAGAGTTCCTACCAATATTTAATTCAATATTAAACTCTTCACATTTTTTTATTAAAAAATCTAATGTATATGAATACAAATTATAACCCGCAATAATATCAGGGTCTTTTTCAATAATGATTGATATGAATTCTTGTATTTTTTGAGCGTCATTTTTTCTATTGTCTTGAATAATTTTTTTCCAACCTTTATTATCTGTCAAAATAATTGCAGAAATTTCCTGATGTTTATCTTTTGTACTCTTTTTTGTGATAAGTTCTATATTAATTCTATATAAATCGGAAAAATTAAGACCTTTAAATAGTGTTTTACCGTACTCGATAAGATATTGGCCAACAGGATCATTTTTAATACTAATTTCAATGAAATCTTTTTCAGAAATATTTTTTTTCTTTCTAATTGTATCAAATGCAAAATTATAAGCATTTTTTAAATCATTCCAATTTTGAAAAACACATAAATATTTATAATAATTATTACCTTGCAATTTCTTTTTTAAAGGTTGAGGATTAAATTCTTCAAGTAATGAAATATCTGATATAAAGAAAAATGGATAAAACTCTCTATCTTCGTATGATACTATATTATTTATTTTTTTATAAACTCTAATAGTTTTTTCATTTAGTTGATAACAGGCAATTATGTTTTGTTCAGGGTCTGAACCAAATAGAAAAGAAGTCATATAAATTTATTTTTTTTGTTCTTGTTTATAATGAACTTTTCATTTTTTAAAATAATGAAAAATAATCTAATTGAATTACGTTAGATTATTTAAAAAATATAATATTTTCAATCTTCAAAAGCAATTACTAATTTAAATCTTAAAGATTTTTCTTGACTGTATTTTTCTGGGATAAATTTAATTTATATTTTTATTTTTTTGTAATAATAATTTTATATTTGAATTAAATAAAAAATATTGTAAATTATAAAATAGAATAATAAAATAAGGAAAATCATTTTGAAGAAGTTTGTAAGTTTAATTTTATTTGTTATACTATTTGTACCTCTTTATGCTCAATATGGAATAAATGAAATAAAGAAAAATTTAGATACTAATAATATAAAAGCCGATGAATACTTTCTTGCTTCAGATGAGTTGGAGGGTAGAGAGATTACCGAAAGAGGCCAAAAAGTAGCTGCATTATATATTAAAACACAATTCGAAAAAATTGGATTAAAGCCTGTAAATGGGAGCTATTATCAAAAAGTAAAAGTTTTAAAAATTAACCCTCCAAAAAATCCTGAATTACTCGTAACTAATGATACCATAATCTCAGCAAAATTAATGGAAGAGTTTTATCCTTCTTCAGAAGGAAGAATAATTCCTGAAGTTAGTGGCGAGGTGGTTTTTGCTGGTTATGGTATTACTGCTCCAGATTTTAATTATGATGATTATAGAGATATTGATGTAAAAGGCAAAATTGTATTAATTTTAGCTCAATTTCCTGAGGATAGCAAAATTAGTAAATTTAATAAAACAAAATTTGCTGACTATAGAAGTACTAGATATAAAGTACAGAATGCCTTAGAACATGGAGCCATAGCTGTTCTTATAATGAATGAAATTAATAGACCATTTGATCTTTTAATAAAATCATTGGGTAGAATGTTATCTAAACCTGTTTTCAGATTACAGGAAAAAGACTCAAAAGAATCTATACCCTTTGCATATGTATCAAAGAAATTATCAGATATAATTTTAAAAAAATCAGGTCTTAAAACTGATGTTATAAAAGATTCAATTGATAATAACTATAAAAGTTTTTCTTTCGAAATTCCAAATACTTCTGTTAAATTAAGACATGGTATTGAAAGGAATATTGAAGAAACAGAAAATGTGGTTGGTTTATTGGAAGGTGTTGATAAAAAATTAAAGGATGAGTATATAATAGTATCCGCTCATTACGATCATGAGGGCGTAATAAATAATAATATTTATAACGGAGCAGATGATAACGCTTCAGGTACAACAGGTGTTTTAAATGTTGCAAGAATATTATCAAAATTAAAACCAAAACGAAGTATACTATTCATTGCTTTTACTGGAGAAGAAAAAGGTTTATTCGGTTCTACATTTTATGAAAGTAATCCCTTAATAGATTTCAATAAAACCAAAGCTGCTATAAATATTGACATGATTGGACGCAAAGATGAAAAATATGAAAATAGCGATACTTCTTTTTACATTTATGCCATTGGTCCAAAAATTATGGGTGGTAATTTGCCTTCGATACTCGAGTCTGCAAAAAAAATCAATAATATGTATATCGATTATCAATTTGATACTTTAGAAGATATGAATATGTTCTATTCTAGAAGTGATCATTATGCTTTTGCTAAACAAGGAATACCTTCTACATTCTTTTTTAATGGTGAGCATAAAGATTATCACAAGCCTACAGATAAAGTAGATAAAATTATTTTTACTTTGTTATATAAAAGAATTGAAATGATCTCTTATTTTACTTTTTTACTTGCAAATAGTAACGAAACAGTAAAAATAGAAAGGCCAATTCCTTAATGATCTCTAAAGAAGATATATTAAAAGGACTGGAGACAGAGGTTTTTGCTAAAAAAGTTTTTACATTTGATACTATTGATTCAACAAATGATTGTGCTAAAGTTCTTGCTACAAACAACCAACCTGCGGGTAGTTTAATTATTAGTGAATACCAAACTAAAGGTCATGGAAGGTTTAAAAGACAATGGCTTTCTGAGCCGGGGAAGAATCTTTTATTTTCATTGATACTTAAACCTGATTTAGATGAAAGATATCATCATTTGTTAACTTTTTTTATTGCTAATTGTATAGCTGATGTTATTGAGACGCTATATAAAATAAAAGTGATGGCGAAATGGCCAAATGATTTACTTATAAATGAAAGAAAATTTTGTGGAATTTTGCTAGAAACTGTAAAAAAGGATGACATTTTTGCAATTATTTGTGGGGTAGGGATAAATGTGAATCAAACCGTATTTCATGAAAACTTAATTAATGTTACTTCTTTAAAAAGAGAAATACACAATGAAGTTGATAGGTTGTTACTGTTAAAAAGTATATTAAAAAAGCTCGATAGCAATTATAAGCATTTTATTGAAAATCCCAAAAATGAAATTGAATTATGGAAAGAGAGGGATATTTTAAAAGGAAAAAGTGTTCATGTATTCTTTAATCAGAATAATTATTTTGGACATGTAATTGATATTGATTCAGATGGTTATCTTGTTTTGCGAACTGATGGTAAAAAAAGATTGAAATTTTATTCAGGAGATGTATCTTTAAAGTCCAAGGAGTAGAATTAAAAAAAAATGATGATATGAAAAATTTTCTTGCTATTGATATAGGAAATACTCATATTACAGTTGGGGCTTATGAGGGGGAAAGGCTAATATTGGTTTTTAGTGTTAATTCTATACTTGAATACTCTGAAAATGAATATTACCTTATATTTGAAGAAAATTTTAATAAGTATAATTTTTTATCATTAGATTTTGTTGGTTGTGGTATTTCATCAGTTGTTCCAGAATTAACAAATAAGGTTAAAAGAGCGATAGAAAAACTTTTAAAAATTGAGTCCAAAATTATTCATTCGGGTTTGAAGTTAAATTTTAACAATAAATATAAGGAACCAACTAAATTAGGAATAGATCGTATTTGCTCAGTTTCTGCGGGTGTAAATAAATATGGTCATTCTTTAATTATTGGTGATTTTGGAACAGCAACTACAATCGAAGTAGTTAACAAAAATTTTGATTATTTAGGTGGTATTATAATGCCTGGATTAAAAACTATGGTGGATTCATTGCATACAAAGACATCTCAATTACCAGAAGTTGACATAAATTTCCCCGAATCTATTATTGGAAATAGCACTGATTCCTGTATAAAATCTGGTGTGTTATATGGCTCACTTTTTGTATTTGAAGCATTCATAAAAAAATTTCAGGAAGAACTAGGGTATAAATGTAAAATAATTGTAACGGGTGGGTTTTCAAATCTTATTTCTTTAAAAACAAAAAAGATAGATTTTATTGAAAAATATCTTGTTTTAGATGGTATAAGGGTTATTTATAATTATAATTTTATTTAATTTTTTTATTTTTTTTTCTTGATTTATTAAGAAAATTTGTTTAATATTGAAATAAGAAACATTTAATTAATGCGAATTAACACTCTCGAAAAAAATTTTTTAAAAATAAATAGTCAGGGGCAATCCTAATGAAATTGTATTTATTAATGTATCTTTTTTTTGCTGAATCATCTAAAGATCCTTTAATTAACTATCTAAATCAACTTGGGAAAGAATTTAATAAATTCTTTCCTTATGTAAATATTTTTCTTATTTTATGCCTTTTCGTGTTTATTTTTGGTATATTTCTTTTTCATAGTACTTTTGTGATATCTTTTGCAAGTAAACTAACTAAAATGGTTAGTAAAAAGTTCTCTAAAGATTTAGAAGAGCTTTCACTTGCATTAAGTAAAAAGGGAAATTATTTGGGCTATAAATGGTTGAAAGAAAAAAATGAAGAAGAACTTACTAGTAGAAAAATATTTGAAGATTGGATGCAAAATGTATTTACTCAAGAATATTTTAATAATGTAACTGCATTTGCCTATTTTGGTGCTTCAATACTTATTTTTATTATCGGGTTGCGTGGAATAAGAATATTTATAACATCAGAAACTCCGATGTTAGTAATTTTTGGTATTATGCTTGAGTTTAGTATGCTTATACTTTTAGCCTTTACACAATTTTATACACCTGAAACACTTGAATCGGAAAAAGAAGAAAAGGGTCCAATAATTGAAAATCTTGTAAAAGAGGTCAATAAGTTAAAAGGTACTTTAGGAATAATTGAAAAAGAATTAGAAGATGCTAAAAAATTAGTAAGGGATGCTCAAGATTCTCTTGATAATAATACTGATCAGGAATTCTGGAGAGTAAAACGTTAATCACAAAGAGGCTATAAAATGAATCAAAAAGGAAATAATGGTGGTAGTAAGCTTTGGATAGTGTTGTTTGCTGTAGCTCTTATTGAATTTTTGTATATAGTATTTATGCAACCAAAGCCTATACCTTGCCCAATAAAAATTGAAGGTAAAGTTGAAGATTATTTAAAAAATTCAGCATCCCCTATTTTAGCAGCATTACCTAATAAGGTAATTGTTTTTCCAGTGGATGCTCAAGATAATACTGGTAAAGTGATTTCTAAAAATGGTGACTATGAGACTACAATAAACATTTCTTTACCTTATTATTATGATTCAAAAGCTCTTGAAACATTAAAAGAAACAGTTTCTTTAGAAAATGTTGTTTATATACCTCAAAAGGGTAAAGAAGCACAAAAACCAACCAAAAGTGATGAAGAAATCATTCAAATTCTAAATAACTCCTCTGAGGTGGAAAACAATCTTTTTAGTATAGATAAAGGGAATATTGTAGCTAATAGTAATAGTAATGAAATATTAATTCCTGTTAAGTTTAAAATTTACAATACAGGTTTATATAAATTTAAATTAAATGGTAAATTAGAGAGAGCTTCATTAGTAAATAATAGTGGAGAAGAAAAGTTAAAAATTGCAAATGGTTATTTTGATATAAACAATAACGAACAGTTAAAATCTAATATTCTCTCAAATTGGAACAGGTTTTCACAAAACTTTTATATTATGGTTATGGATGCAACAAAACCTGAAGTTCCAGGAGTGTTAGCTCCTAAGGTAGAAGTACATCCAAAGTAAATAATCGGGAGTAAGAATTAAATGAGCAAATCTAGTAGTAATACATATAAAATTTATTTTATACTTTATTTAGCAGTAATTTTAGAATTGCTTTTAGTGATTGTTGAAAGAGATGACGCAGAAGATGATTTAAAAAAACAGAAGAGTAATATTGAGCAGGCTTTTGTTACATTTTTGACTGGCCTTGCTCAACCTCCTGAAGCAACTACAAGACAGGAAGTCTTAAAGATTTATGCTGATGCTGATGAAGCAAGCGGTTTGATTAATAAAAAGACTTTCTCTGATACAAGCTTTTATATTACAATCCGTGGTGTGCATGATCTGGAAACTCTTAAGAATATCGAACTAATTCAAACTTTAATGGTTCCATTATCAGGTAAGGCATCCAGAGAGCCAAGGCCTGATAGTATAGTCAAACGGGAACTTGATTTAGCAAAAGACAGTTTAAATCATAATTATGTAAAAATTCATTTTGATAGAAGATTTTTAGAGCTTGATGGGAAAGATACTGTACTGAGAGTTCCGGTAACAATTAATTTTGATAGAACAGGTTTTTATAAATTTAAATTTGATTATTATCTTGATAAATTAACTTTTGTACCAAATGCCAATAATCCTGATTCAATTAAGTTAGGTAATATTACTGCTGCTTTTCACATTGTTTATAATATGGAAAGGTTTACTAAGTTAGGTCCCAAAATTCTTGAAGGAGAGAAAAACTATCAACCAGCTAAACTAGAAGCTATTGTAAAGGAACTAAACAATCAATGGAACAGGGCTGAAAATATTTTAATTTTACAAATAATTGATTCTAGCATTCCTGAGCCAGAACGGCCACCTAAAGTTCAGGTTCATACTCCATAAACAACTAATATGTTTAATATGGCAAAATTTTAGGAGATTTAAAATGAATATAAAAAGGTTTGTTGAAATAGTACTTTTAGTTATATATTTTTGTTTTGCGTTAATGGCTCAAGTACCAGATACTCGTACAGGTATTGAAGTTGAATCACCAATTAAGACATACATAGCTGCTAAAGACAATTGGAAAACAATTCCTTTTGTTGTTTCAAATGCTAAAAAAGCATCAGCAAAATCACCGATAATTGAATCTTTAAGTGGAGCTGAGATTGTTAAATTTGATAGTCAAACAGTAAATAAAGTTATTGGAGAGAAAATAATAACAAATGATCCCAATGCTGTTGCAAATCAGGAAGGACAAAATTTTGAATATAGGTTTATACCTCGTGAAGCTGGCGACTATAAAATCACTTTAATAGGTTATGATGCTTCTAGACCAAATGATAGAGATGGAATAGGAGAAAAAGAAGTAAGATTGAAAGTTGTATATCCATTTTTCAAAGATATTGGTGTAGCTCCACCTTTACAGGCTTATGAAGGGGAAGATTTATTTATAAACTTTTTTGTTAATGGTCTTGAAAATGGAAATGAGTATAAAATAGTTAGAACATGGAAAGAAAAAACAGATACAATTCCTGGCTCAATATTTGAAATGACAGAAGAAAAAGGTAATCAAATTGCGAAAGGTGATGCAGGGCAAGTTTTAAAACTTGTAGTGTTATATCAAGGAAGTATATTTTACTATCTTGAGGGAGATAGTGCAAGTTTGGAAAATGCAGAAGAAGGACAGAAAATTAATATTGCAACTTTACAACCAAAACCTTCAATTTTTAATATACCTGTAGTAAAACAAGCTCCTCAGGTTACGATTCCAAGAAATGATGTTCCTTATGGTGAGCGTATCGAGTTTACTGCATATTATAAAGGTGCGGAAAGAGGTGAACCTGTTCAGTTAAATGAAATAGAAAGACCAAGAGTCATAAATTTAAAAAATAATCAGAATATTTATCAAAAGCATGAACAACTTTCACCAGGTAAATTTGCTATCTATGTTAAAACAGGGCTTACTATTCCAAAAGATGGTCTCCCTATAAAAGTGATTGTAAAAGTACGTGGACAGGGGAAAGAATTTAATCAAAGTATAAAATTAGTCAAAAAGAAAAAGTAATTTAAGATACAATCTTAAATCATTATGTAGATGTTTTGGGAGATAAGATATGATAAAATTAAAATCTACTATTTTCATGGTTTTGTTTCTTTTTTTGTTTAGCGAAGGATTTTCTCAGAATATAAATGATAATATTCAGAAGTTGGATAGTTTAGCCTCAAAGCTAACTCAAAAAAATAAAGTTATTCGTGATGTAGCTACTTATAAAGTATTTCCTGAGAATAGTGATAACATCACAGATAATGGATATCTTTATACTAAAATGAATGGTTATCAACTTCCTTTAAACCATCCTTTAGTAAAATTATTGGATGAAATTTTTTATAATGAAGATCAAAATGGAGTAGTTGTATCAAATGATAAAGCTATAGGTTATAGAAAGGATGGACAGGATAAAACTTATAAAAGAGGCAATCTTTTCAGAGAAGATTCAACTATTGGAGTAAACGTTTATTATGCGCAGAAACCAAAATCACAAATGAATACAAGTGTTACAAAACGTTTTGAAATAGCTGAGATATTAATTCTTAAGAAGACAAATATACCAGATGTTGATCAATCTGAAGAAGAGGAAGAAACTGGTACCAGAAGACGTACAAGGACTAAAACCACAAAATATATACAATATCCAAAAAATATGTGGTATTCACTTTCAGGAACAAATTTAAAGAAAGCATTAGAAGGTTATGATAAAAATTTATATAATCAGATATTACGTTTATATGATGAGAGAATCGATGATTTAAATTTGAGCCCTTATTTCCCATTACCTAAAAGAGGTCCATTCCTTGTATCTGACTCTCTTGGTATAAATACTTTTACCAGTTATTTTACTAATACTCCAATCTTCACTCCTCCTTCACCTGAAGAAACTATTAATAATTTACCTGAAGTTACTGGATTAGATCCTAACTCATTAGATGTTACTGCTTTTTCACCTTTTATTAATGTCAAAGCAGGTGTAGATAATATTACAACAATACCTATTTCGAATAGATCAAAAAATCCAATAAAAATTGAGCAAGTTTCTTTAGAAAAACCAGATCCTGTATGGAAAATTAAGAGTGCGGTATCAGTATTAGAACCTGAAAATTCATCAGAAATTGAGGTTGTATATAATCAATCTAAACCTGATAAAGAAGATAGGAATAATCTTATAATAAAGTGGTCTGAAGAGGGAGTTAAAACTGGAACTACTGTTGTACCTATAGCTGGAAAGACATCTCCTGAACCCCCGAGAATCTTTATAGATTTTTCACCACTATATTTTTCAGGTATATTTAGATTTGCAAATGATTGGAATTTTTCTTTTAAATTAGGTGATAAAGAAATAAATTATCCTTTCTGGTCAACAGGTAATTTAAGTTTACTTGCTGGATATCAGAATATTGTTAAGTTTGGTGTTGTATTACCTGCTAATTTTACAAATGGTGAAACCTTTGATGTTGGTTCAATAGTTGCTCCTCAGAGAAAACTTCATGGTACTGTAGGTTTGGCAGTTGAATTTAATTTGCAACCCACAGTGATGAGAAGTATTAATGAAGCTTTTGCTTTAGGTGGATATTTCTATTATGGTAAAATTAAAGATGGTAAAGAATATAGTAAGAAACCTCTAAATATTAATAATGATTTTTATTATGTGCCAATTATAGCTCAAGTTTACTATCCTCTTATATTTAAGGATCTGGAGAAAAACCCTAAGAACATATTTCAAGTAAAAGCTGGTTTTAGTTACCATCAGGTTAAAAGAGAGCATATAATAACTAAATCGGAAATAGGACAAATGTTTTATGGGAAAGAAGAAAGATTAGTAACAAAGGATGATGTTGGCAAAGTGTATGAAGTAGAACTTATTAAGAAAGTTCCTTCACCTCTTGTTAGAATAGAATATATGAATCTTAATTCAGGTAATCAATTTGGTTTTGGTTTCCAGTTTGTTAATAACATTGCTAATTTTGATGCATGGCTTGAAGTTACAAAATGGTTGAGGATAGAAGCTTCGTACGTTCAACCTTTGAGAGATGCTGAAGAATGGGAAAATTCTGCTTTCTTCTGGATTTCACCGAGAATTTATTTCCCAATACCATAAATGAAAATATGAAAATAAAAATAAAGATGTGGAGTTCGATTATTATGAAAAAAATATTATTTACCGGTTTTGCAATACTCTATATCCTCTTTTCTTTTAATTTATATGCTCAAAAAAAAGATAGTTTGAGTTTGGTTAGATCTCAAATTGAACCTACAGAAAAGAGAATAGTTAACCCGGTTAACACTTTTTGGGATGAATTAAATTCACTCAGAGATAAAACTCCTGATCAACTATCAGTAGATGATATAAAAAATATTGAAAATAAGATAGCGTATTTGGAAACTGAAAATAAAAGGTTGGATATTATTTTAAATGCTATTACTGAACTCAACCCTTTTTTCAGAGAATATCTTCCTCAATATATAGTTGAAGATGAAGAAATGCAAATAAGAATTGTTAATCAACTAAGGATGTATTTTGGGTTAAGTGAACCGGAGATGAATAGGCTTAAAAGTGAGATTAGGGGTGGAAAAATTAAAATAAGAGTTATTCAGAAACCTCTTACAGAAGAGGAACTTCAAGAAGAAGAACCAGAAAGAGCTTTAATTGGTATATATCTTGACCAGTATAAAATTGTTGGAAGCCAAGCTTTAACTGCTACCTTAGGTGAAGATTTATATAATAAACTTTTAGCTGATGTAGATAAATTTAAAATAAAAACAGGTTCAGGCCCACTTTATAAAGAGCCTAAATTTGCTACTACAGATATTTCTATTTCAGGTGGTGCTTTAGCACTTAACTTACAAGCAGATACTGCTCTCATTCAAATAGGTGCAAATGTAGCAATTGGTTATGATATTCTTAATTTACCTTTCTGGTATGGTGCTGTATGGAATGTTTCTGCTTTTTATCGACCCGATCCAGATCAATATTATATGCTTGGAACACTTATTCCTTTTAGACCTGGTGATTCAGAAGTTGATTTAGTTGGGCCAATTCAATTAAAATCAAGAAAACTTAATGGCACTTATGGTATTTCTGCTGAGTTTGGTAAAAAACTTTTTGATATTTTACTAAAAGAAGATGAATGGGAAGGAAATAGTACTCTTGGAATTTATATTGGTGGTAGTTTCAGTTATAGTGATTTAAAGAAGAGAGGGGATGAAATACTTGTTGATATAAATAGCAATAAAATAGGTTATTTGAATAACAATCCTTTCTATTATATTGGTGCACATTATATTGGTTTTCTTGGATTTGAAGCACCAGCTTTATTGAAAGGTTTGCATTTTAATATTGGTTATGGTGCTTTTGCTGTTCACAAGACTGTAGTAGAAAAAGATGGTGAATCATTAAAGAAACTATCAAAGACAACAATATCTGATTTATATGCTAAACTTACATATGCACACGAAGGTATTACTGATTATACAATCTCTGCACAATATTTTAATCAATCACTTATGCTTTCTGGAATATTAAAAGTTTTTTCATGGCTCGGTCTTGAAGTTAAATATGCAAGAGTCGTTGGAAGAGATCCTGATCCTTATGAATATCGAGATTACGTAACTGTTAGTCCTAGATTTTCATTTAGTTTCTAAAACTTAACTAATAAATTATAATTAATTTAAGCCGTTAATTTGTTTATGAACAGATTAACGGCTTTAGATTTTTAAATATGATAAAAATGATTAAATATTTTAATATAGTTTTTTTCTTATTATTAATTATTACTTCTTTTTCTTTTGGACAAACTCCTAAATCAAAACTATATGTGGTAGGCGATAAAGTTAAACTTATTCCCAATGAATACGAAAAAAATATCCAGGTATTTAATGTTGATATTAGCAACTTTCCTGAAATAAATTTAATTATGAAAGTATCACCTAACTATCTATCAAGGTTAAAGAATAAAAATCTCAAATTATACCAAGATGGGAAAGAACAAAAAATACTTTCAATTGAAAAAACTACTTATAAGAATAAAATTCCTGTTGATATAGTTATTGTAATTGATAAAACTGGAAGTATGATAGATTATATTGATAAGATAAAACTTAATATTCAGAACTTTATTCAAAATATTTTGATGAAAGGAATTGATTACAAAATTGGAATAGTCACATTTTCTGATATTGTTGATTCTGTATATCAATTTACTCGTAATATTGATGAAATAGAGAAAAATTTAGCAAGTATAAAAGCAATTGGGGGTAACGATAAAAATGAGAATGCTTTAGAAGGTCTTAATGCAGCATATAATTATAATTTTAGACCAGATGCCAAAAAAATTATCCTGATTTTTACTGACGCTTTATTCCATTACAAAGGATTTTGTGGAGATGGAAAGACAGATTTAACACTTGAAGAAGTTATTGATTTAATGAAAAAGAAAAATATTAATGTTTATACGGTTGTTCCTCTTATGTACGACCAATACAAAAAATTATCAAAAAACACAGGAGGTAAAACTTATAATATTACTGATAATTTTAATTCATTATTAGAAACTTTTAGTGATGAAATAAGCCAATATTATACTGTTAGATATTTATATAATGAAAACTATATTAGTGATTCAATAGAAGTAGAATTATACGATAAAAAACACGATGAATATCTGGTATCAAATAATGTTTCATTTTTAGATTTGAATAAAATGATGGTAATTAGCAACGATATATTATTTGATTTCAATAAATCAGAAATAAAACCAATTTATTATAAAAATCTTAAAAATCTAACAAAATTTTTAAAGTTGCGAAATAGTATAGAGATTTCAATCAATGGTCATACTGATAATATCGGTTCTGATGAATATAATAATAAACTTTCTTTAGATAGAGCTAATTCAGTAAAAGAATTTTTAATTAAAAATGGTGTTTCTGCAAGTAGATTAACTATCTATGGTTTTGGAAAAACTAAACCAATAGCTTCAAATGATACAGAACAGGGTAGGCAATTAAATCGTAGAATTGAAATTTTTATTACAAAAAAATAACTGTTTTAAATTTATCTAAAAACCTATAGTATACCCTTATTTATAAGCTCTTCTTTAACTTGATATAATTTCCACCATGGTTTATCTGGTCTATAGTGATGTTCATAATGATAACCAAAAAAGTAACAAGATATAAAAGCCAACAAATGATTCTTTCTTTGAGTTCTTGAATTATAAGGTTGCATTTCTTCTGTATGTGGTAATTTGTGAGGTCTGTAAGTTCCAAAATAGAATAATTGAAAAGTAGAAAGTATTGCTGGAACAACCCAAAATGACCATATAGATAGTTCAGTAAATTTTATTTTTAATAAGTTGAATATAATTGCCATTATAATAATTTGTGTAAAACTTAGATATCTATACATAAAAAAGGCAAACCACAAGAATGGATTTTGATGTTTCGTACTATAATCTGGATCATTTTCTGAACCAACAAAAGCATGGTGTTTTTTATGGTTATTTACAAGCTTTTTATATGATAATCCTGCAAATAAAAAACTGGATATATAACCAATCAACTTATTTATTATTCTATTAGATGAAATAGCATTATGCATTGCATCATGGCCTGTAATAAATAGTCCTGTAAATAGAAAAATCTGAAGAAGAAAATGGAAATAAAATGAAAAAGAGAACAAATTGATATTTACATAAGATAAGGAATATATTAAATTAAATATCCATAAAACAATAATAATTATTGAAATTACTACACCCATAAGATTTAAGTTTCTTTTAATATTTTGTTATTAGAAATTATGTTATTGTTTTTTGAAAAGGCTGCTTTGATAAAATAGTTCATACTATAAAATATTTTTTCAAATGTAGAAAGATATATTCTTTTACTAAACACATTATAATTAGCTTTTTCAATTTTATTTAAAATTGCAGAATATGTTTTAGCCATTATTATTACGGTTGAACGGGATCCATCATTAGTTAAATAAGGAAATCCATTTAAGCCATCCTGGTAAAAAGATCTTGCTCGTTCAATCTGGAATTTCATTAGGTTGATGAAGTTATTATTAATTATTTTGTTTTTTAGTTCTTCTTTTGAATAATTAAATCTTTTTAAATCTTCAGCAGGTAAATAATATCTATCCATTTCAGTATCTTCTTTTATATCTCTTAGTATGTTTGTAAGTTGCATTGCAATGCCTAATGATTCAGCATATTTTAGAGCCTCGATAGATGTTATGCTAAAAATATGAGTCATTATCAAACCAACAATAGAAGCTACATGATAACAGTATTTCCTTAATTCTGAAAAAGTTTCAAAAGAAACTTTTTTATTATCGAATTCTAATCCAATTAGTAAATCATAAAAGTATTTATTTGGTATATTATAATAGTTTACTACATAAGATAGAGAATAAAATCTATCATCTTTTTCAAGATCTCCGGTATATATTTTATCTATTATTTGCTTCAATTCTAATATCTTTTTTGATTTTTCTGTTGTAGATAAGTTTGAACTATCCATTATATTATCAGAATATCTACAGAAATCATAAACTGAATAAGCTGCGTATCTTTTATCTTTAGGCAAAAAAAAGGAAGAGAAATAAAAGCTTTTTGCATAATATCTGGTCGTTTCTTTACTTTTATTAAATGAGAGCTGCAGTGCTTTATCTTTCGTATTCAATGAAATACCCTTTCGGATTAAAAACTTATGTTTTAATTTGTTATTATTAATCTTTCTACAATTTTAGCAGAAGAAATTACACCTGGCAACCCTGCTCCAGGGTGAGTTCCTGCACCAACAAAAAACAAGTTTTCAATATCTTCACTTTTATTATGAGGTCTAAACCAAGCGGATTGAGTTAATGTTGGTTGAAAAGAAAAAGCAGACCCCAAATAACAATTATAATGATTTCTGAAGAATACTGGATCAATGTGAAATTTAACAGATATATTATTTTTTAAGTCTGGTAAGTAATTTTTCTCCAGAAAATCAATTATTTTTTCAGAGTATTCTAAAGATACTTTATTCCAATTAATATCTGCTTTAAGATTTGGAACAGGAGATAATGCATAAAAAAGTGAAGTGCCATGAGGAGCTATAGATTTATCATGTTTAGTTGGCATATAAACATAAAGTGAAAAATCATCTGGTAAACTCTTCCCATTAAATATTTCGTTAATTAATTCCTTATAGCGTTTCGATAAAATAATATTATGGTGTTCGAGAGTAGAATCAGAATAATCTTTATTTGCACCAAAGTAAAGAACAAATAGGGACATACTATGTTTCATTTTATCAATTTTTGTGCTTGAATATTTTTTTAATACTCTTTGATTTACCATATTTAGATAAGTATAAGAAATGTCAGAATTTGCGATAATGTAATCTGCATTAATAATTTTACCATCAAATAATTTGATACCCTGTGCTCTTTTGCCCTGTAGAGTTATTTCTTTTACTTCAGTATTATATTCTATCTTGCCACCTAAATCATAGATTAGCTTTTCAAGAGCTTTGACAAGTGCACCCAAACCTCCTTCTGCATAGTGAACACCCCACCTACGTTCGAGATAGTGAATCAGCGAATAAATTGAGGAGGTATTGAACGGATTTCCTCCTATAAGTAATGGATGAAAAGTAAAACATCTTCGCAAAAATTCGTTTTCTATGTAACTTGATACATACTTATAAACACTTTTGTATGATTTCAACCAAATAAGATGTGGTGCAACCTTTAGCATGTCGGAGAATTTTAAAAATGGTTTATCTGCTAATTCTACAAAACCTTTTTCAAAAATTGGCTTAGTTTTTTCAATAAATTTATCATATCCATATATGTCGTTATAATTAAACTTTGAGATTTGAGCATGAATAAAATCATCTTCTGAATTGTATTCAAAGTATTTACCATCTTCATTAAATATTCTATAAAAAGGGTTAAGAGGTTTAAGAGATACATAATTATTAATATCTTTATCAGCTAAACTAAAAAGTTCCTCTAACAAAAAGGGAGCGGTAATGACTGTTGGGCCAGCATCAAACTTGAATCCGTTTTTTTCAAATACGTACGCTTTTCCACCTGGTTTATTTTGTTTTTCAAATATCGTTACGTCATAGCCACGGGCAAGCAATCTGATAGCTACAGATAATCCCCCAAAACCACTACCAATAATTACTATTTTTTTGGACATTTTTTCTTCGAGTACTCCCAAATTATTAAATTAAAGTATATTAAACTGAACCCAAACAAAAAATCTTCTACAGGTATGCTAAAAATTCTTAAGCCTAGATTGAAATCAGAATTGTAGAGAACTATTGGTCTACTTGTTAAGTAGCCATTTACAATAAGCATAAAAATAATCATTACTAACCAAAAAATTGCAAAACTTCTTTTTCTAAACAAAAAAGTTTTAAGTTTTAGATCCAGTAAAAAAGCTATAAAAGTTGATATTATTGTTAAAAAAGTATACTCTTTCAATTCTCTTTAGTATAATATTTTACACTTTCCCAAACGAATAAAGATACAAAAGGTATAATTATAAAAAATAAAATTTCTTCAATCGGTATATTAAATACAAAAATATTAACAATTTTATCTAAAGCAAAGTTCCAATGGCCCCTTTGAATTGCAAAATAATCCCAAGTGAGATATAAAATTAAAGGTATAATAATAGAAAAAAATAATGGTTGTAAGTTACGATAGAATTTTAGTTCTTTACTAAAACTCATTATCAGTGGAATAATTAAAGTAAATCCTAATACTAAAAGATATTCATATTGCATCTTTATACTTTCTTTTAATTGTCCTTATTACTGAAATCATAAGTAAAAAACCAGCTAAAGTATAAAGCCAGTATCCATTTGCTAAATTAATAATTAAAAATTGTAAAATTAAAATTATCATTAGCAATGAAGGTAAAGAAATAATATTAAAATTATTCAATGGTAGAAATTTTATGCTTCTATTTAACATATAAACAAAAGTAAAACCCATTATAAACCATGTAAGAAAGTTTTGAAACGGTATAAAATTATTTTTCCAGATCCAATATTTATTTATAAAAGAACCAAAAGGTTCTAACATAATATCAAAAGATAAAATGATAAAAGCAGCACTTAAAGGAATTGTAAAACTATTTTTAGGATTAGGTATTAAATATCGACAAATCAAGAAAGAATTTATCACAATATAAAGCCATGATAGAGTTATTGCAAGAGGAACAGAGCCTGGTAGAAAAGGGATAAAATATTCTGAATAGTAATACTCACCAAAAAGGTACCCGGTTTTTAAACCAATTGCTTCAAGAGCTGTAGAAAGTATAAATATAGCACCAACAAAAAAAATACTTGTGATCTTTTCTGTTATCGAAACGAAATAAAGTATCGAAATAACTGCTATTATTGATAAATATAAGGATGCCACCCAAAAGAAATTTTCAGTTATTAAACCTCTTAACATAAAAATTATACCAAAAGGAAATAAGATAAGGAGTAGAATAAATAGGAACTTAATTGTTATAGCTAATATTCGATTATTATTTGGAATTATTATATTCAGTATAGAATTCATTAATCACCTTTTCAAAAAAAATATTCATATCTTCTTCAAGTTTATCTCGCATTTTATTGCTAATAAAATTTTGACCTAATAGTGGTGCTAAAAAATGTATATCACTCCCTTTTTCACGTACAGTTTTAATTATCATCTTAATCTTTAATTCGGTTTTATTTATATCAATTTGAGTAAGTGATGCCTGGCAAAACATATAATCATTACTATTATTTAAAGTCTCATAAATTAAAACACCTTTTTGAGGACTTCTTTCTTCTAAAATATAAGTGGTTTTGTAATTTTTTGAAAGAGGCATATCAATTTCGTAAGTCCAGGATGTTCTTTTATTGTCTATCCTTTTTACATCTATCATCCCTGGATAATATTTTTGATAAATTGATAAGTCTCGTAGTTTAAGATCAAGGTAATCATAAGGTAAATTGATAATTTGAGATTTTTCAACTTCAGCGTAAATTGTAAAACTGTTTGTACAAAGAAAGAATAGATTTAAAATTATTAACAAGCAATTCATAATTATTTTATTTTATAGTTTCGATTTTTCCAATTAGTTTTACCATAAAAAACAGTTAAATAAAAAGATCTTGTTGCTAGTATAAGCATTACAAGTATTCCAATTGGATGCAAAAAAATTGAAAAGAAACTTTGTTTAAATCTTATATACAATAATAATCTCATTATATAGATAATAAAAATTTGTATTAAAAGCAAATAAAAAATTGTAGAATCAAAAATTTGGTATAAAAAGTAGATAAATATACCAACAAATGGATAAACAAAAAGAAATAAATTTACAAGGCACATTACAATTAAAATTGTAAACGAATTTCCAATACCTGCAGAAATGTTTTTTGAAAAGCCAATAATTATATCTTTCATACTAGAATACATTCTACAAGAAATTAGATCTACACCATCCAGCAATCTCAATTTAAGGTTATTTTCTTTAATTTTTCTTGCGAGATGAATATCCTCAATAATAGATGATTTTACAGATATGTGTCCACCAATTTTATCGTAAGCTGACCTTTTAAATAAAAGATATTGCCCAATTGAAGCAGAAAACCTTGGAAACCGATTATATTTTAACATAAACATCGGAAGAAATACAAATAATACAAAGTAAAGAAGAGGAACAAGTAATTTTTCCGATAAAGAAGTCATTTCTTGTCTAGGTATTACTGATAAAAGGTCTGCATTCGTTAATTTTGAATACTCAACTATCTTTTTTAAAGATTGTGGATGGTGAACTGTATCTGCATCTGTAAATAGCAAATAGTTTCCTGAAGCATGATCAGATAATATTTTACAAGCGTAATTTTTACCAATCCATCCTTCAGGAAGTGAGTGATTTTCAATAATTTTTATTTTTTGATTATTACTGAACTTTTTTAATATTTCACCTGTATTATCTTCAGAGTCGTCATTTAAAACTATGATTTCATATTTTGAGTAATCTAATGAAAGGAGAGATTTTATACATTTTTCTGCATTTTTTTCTTCATTTCTCATTGGTACTAAAATTGATACGAAAGGATATTCAAAAAGTTTACAGGATATATTTATTCCTCTTTTTATTAAGAATAAATTCCAAATTAGAATAGTTAAAAATGAAAAGAGAAAAACAATAATTAAAATATTAAAGTATAGCATATAGAATTAATTAGTCAATTACACTTTTTCTTCTAAAGTTGTGGAAGGAATTACTTATTGATGTTTTTCCTTTAATTATTTCTAAGTATTCGTCAAACTTTTTGTTTGAAATATTATTTTTTTGCAATTCGAGATCATCAACTAAAATATTAAGTAATTTATTTGTCAATAGTTTGTGATTGAAATTTGGATTTATAAATTCTACAGGTTTTGAAATTGAAATAAAAATTTCTGGTCTCTGCTCTTCGATAAATTCATAATGAAATGTTATAGGTATTGCTTGAACTTTAGATGTTTTGTTGATAATTCTTGCAATCCCTGTATAAAACCTGATAGGCCTATATTGAGAGGGTAACATTTCACCTTGAGGAAAAATCCATATTGCATTGTTTCCATTATTTAAAATTTGAGCTGCAAAATCTATACTTTTAAGAGCGCTACGTGCGTTATTTCTATCAATTGAAAAGGTACCAAACTTTGAAAAAAATGGGTATTTTTTTAGTTGAACTATATCCATAATAGCATAGCCATTCAATCTCCATCTTATTACAGATAAATAAAAGACAATTATTGGATCCCACCAGCAAGAATGATTCATATAAAATATAATTGGATATTTGTTTATAATGTTTTTTATTTTTTCTTCTCCTCTTAAGTGCAATTTTGCGAAATGTTTTTTTAATATCATAATTACATAAAATGAAAATAATTTTTGTAGAAATCTATTTTTTTGAGGGTAAATCATAATTTTAATTATGAAATTGATATTAATAAAATATTTTTTTATTTTTTAAAATAAGGAAAAAAAGTAATATTATCAAGAAAAGAGATTTTTATGACAACAAAATCAATTTCTGCACCGCGTGGTATAAAATTAACTTGCAAAGGATGGCTACAAGAAGCTGCATTGAGAATGCTGATGAATAATCTTGATCGAGAAGTAGCTGAAAAACCTGAAGAGTTAATTGTATATGGTGGCAAAGGTAAAGCTGCCAGAAATTGGGAATGCTATGAGGCTATAATTAAAGCTTTAACAGACCTCGAAAATGATGAGACTTTATTGATTCAATCAGGAAAACCCGTAGGAATTTTTAGAACTCATTTAGATGCCCCAAGAGTAATAATCTCAAATTCTATGCTTGTTCCTGCCTGGGCTAATTGGGATGAATTTCGAAGACTTGAGAATTTAGGGTTAACTATGTACGGTCAAATGACTGCAGGAAGTTGGATTTATATTGGCTCTCAGGGTATATTACAGGGGACTTATGAAACTTTTGCTGCTTGTGGAGAAAAATATTTTAAAGGAGATTTATCCGGAAAAGTAATTGTATCCTCTGGACTTGGGGGGATGGGAGGTGCTCAACCTTTAGCTGCAACTATGAATGGTGCAATATTTCTTGGAATTGAAGTAGATGAAGAAAGAATAGAAAAGCGATTAAAAACAAAATATGTAGATTTTAAATCAAATGATCTTGATGAAGCACTGGTTTTAATTAATAAAGCTAAAGAAAAGAAAGAAGCAATTTCGATTGCTTTACTTGGTAATGCAGCTGATATTATCCCAGAACTGGTTAAAAGAAATTTTGTACCTGATATTCTAACCGATCAAACATCTGCCCATGACACTTTAAATGGTTATGTGCCTAATGGCTTGCCATATAAAGAAGCATTACAACTTAGAAAAGAAAACCCTCAGAAATATATTGCACTTGCCAAACAGTCGATAGTAACTCATCTGAAAGCAATGCTTGAATTACAAAAAAGAGGAGCTATTACTTTTGATTACGGTAATAATATTAGGGGTGAGGCAAAAGCTAATGGAGTTGATAATGCTTTTGATATACCAGGGTTTGTTCCAGAGTATATTAGGCCATTATTCTGTGATGGGAAAGGGCCATTCAGATGGGTAGCTTTAAGTGGAAATCCTGAAGATATTTATAGGACTGATCAGGCAATTATTGATACATTCCCTGAAAATAAATCTTTAATAAGATGGATTGAAAAAGCACAAAAATTAATTACCTTCCAGGGCTTACCTGCAAGAATTTGTTGGTTAGGTTATGGTGAAAGAGCTAAAATGGGTAAAATTTTTAATGATCTTGTTGCAAGTGGGGAAGTATCTGCTCCTATAGTTATTGGGCGTGATCATTTAGATTGCGGTTCTGTTGCTTCACCAAATAGGGAAACCGAAAAAATGCTTGATGGTAGTGATGCTATAGCAGATTGGCCTATTTTAAATGCACTTCTAAATGCAATTGGAGGCGCAAGTTGGGTTTCAGTTCATCATGGGGGTGGTGTTGGAATAGGACTCTCCATTCATGCTGGAATGGTTATAGTGGCTGACGGTACAAAAGAAGCAGAAAAAAGACTTGAAAGAGTATTAACTTATGATCCGGGAATGGGTATTATTAGACATGCTGATGCAGGTTACGAAAAAGCTATTTCTAATGCCAAAAAGTTTAATATAAAAATTCCAATGTTAAAATAAATTTGATATATTTAATTGTGCCCGATTTACTCGGGCACAATTATGATGAAAATTATTTAATAAACATCATTTTTCTTGTTTGAGAAAAGTTGTTTACTTTCAAAATATAAAAATATACTCCGCTTGTAAGATCTTTTGGTATAAAATCAATTGAATAAGTGCCAGCAGGTTTGTATTCATTAACTAATTCTTCAACTTCTCTTCCATAGATATCAAATAGTTTTAGAGATACAAATCCATTTTCTTTTATAGCATAATATATTCTTGTACTAGGATTAAATGGATTGGGATAATTTTGTTTTAACTCGTAACTTAAAGGTATCTCATTTTTATCGTTTACCTGAACGTTGGTTGTGGCTTCAGCTAAAATTACAATTTCATTATTTGATGTAATATCATTTGATAAAACTTTGATTTTTGCATCTTTTACACCAATTGTTTTTGCTGTAAATTTTACTGTTACACTATCACTTTGACCTTCAGCTATATTATAGGGGTATGTTTTGTTTATTATTTCAAATTCAGAAGCATTATTACCTGTTACCGTTATTCCAGATATTGTAAGAATTGCATTCCCAGAATTACCTATTCTAAAACCACTATACTTAATGTTATCTTTCATCACTTTTCCGAAATCAACCTTTTGAGAAAGAATCATATTAGGTGCTGCTCCTAAACCAAATAAAGGTATTAACTTTTCAGGAATATTGGGGTCATTTGTTTTTAATTTTAAAACAGAACTATAATTCTTTGGCTCATTAGGTGAAAACTTTATTACAATTATTTTTTCTTCTGCGGGTTGAATTTGAATTGGTAATGGAATATAGTTAACAAAAAATCCATCTGCGTTTATAAGTGAAACTGAGTCAACAATAAGAGTAGATAATCCATTATTTCTAATTTTTAAAGTTTTAATAGAACTATCTTTAACATTTACTTTATTGAAATTAAAAGCAGAATCTGATAGTGTCATGATTGGGAATGATGAGTTGCCATTTAACAATATCTCGAAAATTGGTTTTTGTAAATCATTACTTTTAATTCTTAAAATTGCATTTGCTTGAGATAAACTTGATTGATATCTTATTACAATATTATCTGATTCACCAGCTAATAATGTAAAAGGAACAGATTTACCGATTATTGAGAATCTATTCTTATTAGTGCCAATAATGTTCAATGAATCTATCACAAGAGGGGCATTCCCATTATTTTTGATAGAAATAATAGTATCTTTATAAAATCCAGTATTGACATATCCAAAATCTATTATGTTATAAGCTAAATAAAGAGAAGGTAATGAAGCTGTTTTTCCTGTACCTTTCAAAATGATATAATCTTCTGGTTTATTTTGGTCATTACTTGTTATTACGAGTCTAGCGTATCTTAAACCAGTATCAGAGGGGATAAAGCTTACCTTGATATTTTTTTCTTCATTTGGAGCTAAAACTATGTTATTGTAATTTGCTCCTAAAATAAAATCAGTATAAAATGCACCATCAAGATATATATTACCAATTTCAAGATTAGAGTTTCCATTATTTTTTATTACTATTTCAGTATCAGATTTTCCACCAATATCAGTTGTATTGTATTGAATTGTACTGACATATTTATATAAAGATGCATATTTAACGTTGGCAATAATTGGTATGTTTAATATACTTAACGATGGATCATTTGAGTTTATACTAAGTTGTGCACTCTTATTTCCTCCAGGTAACGATGCATTAAATCTAAATTTTACTGTATCAGATTGATTGAAAAGTAATGTTTTTGGAGAGTTATTAATGATAAACCCAAAACTTGAGTTATCACTTCCAGTGAATGAAAAAGATGATAATATTAAATCGAGGTTGCCTGTATTTGTAATGATGAGAGTTGTATCTTTATATTTGCCTGCAACGCAGTCTCCCAGATTTATTGATGAATAATTTGTAGAAATTACAGCTTTGCCTCCTCCAAAACCAGTTAAGTTGATAGTTCTTATTGGAGTAAGATCATTACTTGTAATTGTGAGTGTTGCGTTTTTTATGCCGGCTGTATGAGGATAAAATAGTATTTGAACTGTATCATTAGCACCACTCTGCAATGATACATTAGTTTTTTTATTTAATATCTTAAAAGAAACTGTATCCCCTGTGATAACTTTATCAAATAATGTAACAGTTACATTTGTTTTATTAAATGATGACTGTTTTAGTAAAGTTGAGGAGTTGTGGATTATCAAGTTTAAAGTCTTGCTTACCTGACCAATAAAAGTGCTATCAAAATTGATTGAAGAAGGTGTAAAAGTTAAATATGATTGTTGAACATTTGCGCTTACTGTAATAGTAAAACTAGTGTTATTCTTTGAGTTATTGTTGATTGTAATAGTTCCTGTTTTTACACCTAAAATATTAGGTTTTAACCTTATTGTGATGTAATATTTTTCGGATGGATTTAGGATTACACCACTTGAAGGTAATGTAGTTGTAATTTCAAAGGAAGAGTCAGCAGTTGCTAATCCCACAGAGAATATTTTAAGTTTATAAGAACCAGTGTTTGTTATTTCAATTGTAGAATCTTTATTGCCCGAACCTATTCCTACGACCCCAAAATTAATTGTAGTTTTATTTGCAGCTATTATCGAACCAAATACTTTTCCAGTTACATTCAAATTTGCTGTAGGTTGATTGCCTGAATTATTGTTGAAAGTGATTGTTCCTGAAAAAGTGCCAACAGAATCAGGGTTAAATCTTATTTTAATATTTTTACTGCTATTAGGTGATACTTTAATAGGTAACGTTTCATTTAGTGAAAACTTATTGTTACCTCCTGTATATACTACAGATGTGATAACTAATGAATCAGTTAATGATGTGTTTGTAATTAACAGTAAAGAATCACTTGGCGTAGACAAAAATCCTAATGAATCAAAGTTTATTGTGGTTTTATTTTGACTCCAGACTGAGCTACTTGCAATTCCATTACCACTTAAAGGCACATTCAAAGTCGCCCCGGCACCACCATAAGAAATTATTAGGTTTGCACTTTTTGAGCCTATACTAACTGGAGAAAATCTAATTGTTATAACCTGATTTGATGATGGAGTAATTGTAAGAGGTAATGTGGGTGGAGATACTAAATGAAAAGAAGAAGTATCTGTTCCGGAAAATGTAAAACTATTTATTATTAAATTAGCTAAACCAGAGTTTGTAATAGTTATTGTTTTATCGCTATATTGTGATGTTTTTACGTCACCATAAGATAGCGATGTTGGGTTTACACTTATAGCAGCTAAAGGTGTGGCTGTAAAATTTGCAGTAGTTTGATTAGCACTTAGATTAGTATAATTTCTACTCGAAGGTGAAAAGCTATAATTCGTTTTGGATGGTGTTAATGTATAGCTTCCACCTGCAGAAAGATTTGAAAAAGTAAATACACCTGATGAATTTGTAGTTGTTGAACCAGAAGAGCTACCTGAAAGTGTTACTGTTACTCCACTTATAGGGTTATTACTACCATCTTTTATTGTCCCACTTATAGAATATGTAACAGGTGAAGATGTAGACCAACCCATATCCGCCATTTGATTTAGTACAATAGAACCTGGAGAATGTATGGCTTCTCCGTTAGCAAGTGCATAAGTCATTAAATTATTTCCGCTACCGGGTGGATATGTTGATTCATCAAGGTGATAAATTGAAGATCCACCTGACCATGCTGCAGGTGCATACAATCTTGCAGTTCCAGTGTTTGGTCCATTCCACCATAAATTATTTCCTGTTAGTTGATTTCCTAAATCTGTAGAAGGGTTAAAAAATATACCGGTATTAATCAGTAGTTGGCTTGAACCATTATAAATAAATCTATCGAATATGTAGGGATAGTGATAAGTTGGATCCCCCCACGAACCTACGCCTCCGGAATAGCTAAAGGAGCCAACATAACCTAAACCATGACATAACTCGTGCAATACTACTGATACAAAATCATATTTTGTAAATGGAGTATTGCCATCTGTCCCGAAGTACCAATTGGAAAAATCACTGTTAAAATTAGCATTTATATCTGGATTTGTGTTTAAGTTTAATCTATCACCATTAATTTTTTCAGCAAGTGCAACAGGATACCATGTATTAGCATAAGGTTGATTATTAAAACCTGTATAAGATGTAGAGGGTCCTGCACTACCCAGTATTCCTGAACCTAATGAGGTGTATGTTGCATTTACACGAATTGGAACTGACGAGGTTATGAGAGAAGCCCATATATCAATAGCATATTGAAATGCTGCTTGTGCTTCGGCACTAAATCCTGTATATGTTACAATTATTGTAGCTGCATTGGTTTTATTTTGTTTATTCTTATAAAATTCAATTGGTGGAGGTAAATAATATCTTTGAATTTCGTCTGAGGCTTTAACATACATATATCTATCATTGGGTCTGGCAACAATTAATTTTTTGGGTAGTTCAATCCAATTAATACCGCCATCGGTAGATTTAAAAACAGAACCAGAAGATGAACCAGCAATAATATTATTTTTCTTAAAAGAAATAAATTCAGCTGATCTTATTGAATAATCGAAATTTGTTTTTTTCCATACATCTCTTTCTTCATCAAGTATATACAATCCATTATCATAAGTAGAGAGAAAAACTTTGCCATTAATATCTGTAGTAATAAATTTTATTTTTTTAGTTCCTAACCCATCATTCAAGGCTGTGATTGTAGTACCACCATCTTTAGAAATAAAAATACCATTGTTAAAGGTTGTAAAATATAAAGTGTTATTATAGTTTTTGATATCAGTAATATTTTCTCCGCTTATAAAATTGTTTATTTTGATCCACGATGAACCTTTATCGTATGATTCATATAAACCTTTTTCTGTACCTACAATTATTTTTTTATTCAAAGAGGTGATTGGAGCAATAAGAATTTTTTCAGGTAAGGTACTAACTTTCTGCCAGTTTTTTCCTCCGTCTTGTGATTTATAAACTATTCCATTATCATCAACTAGAATCAAATCATTATCAACTTGGATGATATTCCTATAAGCATTATTTTTTGGTAAGTTAGAAATTATTTGCCAGTATTGCGATGAATTGTCAAAAGAATATATACCTAAACCTGTAATTGCAAAGAGTTTGTTATTGCTATCTAAGAATAATTTACGGATATCATAAGATTCTAATCCTTCACTGACCCTAAACCACAATATCCCTTCATCAGTTGATTTCCATATACCTGCACCCCAGGTGCCAGCAAAAATTTCTCCATACTGATTCACTACGGTTGAATATAAAGGGCGAAATTGAAGTTCTCTTCTTAACTCTTCAATATTTTGCTGCGAAAAAGAAATCACAACAAAAGTTAAAGTTAATAAAAGAGAATATTTAAATAATTTCGTAAAATTATAAATCATCTCAAACCCCACAAAATAATTAAAAAAATTAATTTCTCATTTTGGAAAACTCACTTGTAAATTTCCATTGAGGTTTACTTTTCTCATTAGCCAACCTATAACCAGTAAGGAAAAAAACTTTTACATTTTTGGACATACCTTTGAAATCCCACCATGGTTCAACTTCGTCGCTAGGTTGATGATAATTCTTTTCGCTCCATTTTTCCATAATTTTCGAACCCCAACCTTTTGGCTTACCAACAAAATCCTCACCGTTAGAAATATAAATACTTGGAATACCTACTTTAGCAAAATTAAATTGATCAGATCTATAGAATGAACCTTGTTCAAGGTTTTGATCCATTACACCATACATGTTTAACTTTCTTGCTTCTTCATCAACAATTTTAAATAAGTTTGAATGCTCTCCACCAATAATTTCAATATTTTTCGGTTCTCCAAAAATGTTTACTGCATCAATATTAATGCAGGCAATAATTTTATCGAGTGGATAAGTTGGATTTTGAACAAAATAATCTGATCCAAGTAAACCCTCTTCTTCACCTGCAGTAGCTATAAAAATAATACTTCTTTTAGGTTTTACTTTTAGGCTATTAAAAGCTTTAGCCATAGTAATTAGTGAACTTATACCTGTTGCATTATCCAATGCACCATTATAAATTGAGTCGTTATTTATAGCTTTGCCAATTCCTAAATGATCAAAATGAGAAGTATAAACAACAGCTTCTTCCTTTAATTCTTTATCACTTCCTTCAAGAATTCCTATAACGTTTCGAGTGTTCACTTCTCTTATTGAAGATTTCATTTCTATACTAATTTTTATGCCAAGGTTAATTGGGTAAAAATCTCTGCTTTCGGCCTTATTAAAAAGATCGTCTAAATTGAAACCTCCTAAAGATACAAATTTTTGAGACGCTTCTTTAGTTAACCATCCCTGTAATTTTACTTTAGGTGATTTATTATCTTTTAAATCAAATTGTTCTCCTACCCAGGACGATTGAATAACCTGCCAACCATATCCTGCTGATTCATCTGTATGAATTATAATAGCACCTAAAGCACCTTTTTTAGCCGCCTTATCAAACTTATAATCCCATCTACCATAATATAAACGCTTTTTACCTTCAAAAAGTTTCGGATCTTTTGAAGGATCGTTATTGATTATTAGCAAAACTTTGCCTTTCATATCTATATTTTTATAGTCATTCCATTCATATTCAGGAGCCTCTATCCCATAACCAACAAAAATAACATCAGCATCTTGAATTTTAATCTCTTTTTCTCTAATACCACTAAATCCAATAAATTCAGTATAAAAATTGAAATCTATACTTTTATCTTTAGTATAAGCTTTAAGAACCATATCGTTATTCATTTCAACTCCAACCAGAGTCATTTCCTGAAAATAGCTTTTACCATTTTCTATCCCTGGTTTTAGACCATAAGATTGGAATTGTCTGGCAATATATTGAGTTGCTATTTTTTCCCCGAATGAACCAGATTTCCTTCCTTGAAGGAGGTCATCTGCTAAAAAAAGAACGTGTGCTTTTAATTCAATAGAATCAATTTGATTGAGTGCATTTGATAACTCTTTATTAATTTTTTGTGAATAGCCAAAAGAATAAAATATGAATATTATAATAAAAAATAATTTTACTTTCATTTTAACTCCCATTAGAATTTATATACAAATATCACCAAGTATTACTGCTTCTTTAGCGCCAGTTGTACGAGGAACATTAGATGGGTTTCCACTTATTGTTTCATTTGCTAAAATTGCAAAGCAGATAGCTTCTTTTGCATCAGAAGAATAACCATATTCTTCAATTTTCATAACTTTTGTTTTCCCAAAATATTTTTGAAGTAATTCCATCAAGAATTTATTATGCGCACCACCACCACTTACTAAAAGTTCATCAATTTCTGTTTCTGACTTCATAAAGTTATCGTAACTGAAAAATACAGACCATGCTGTAATTTCAGTTACGGTTCTTATAATATCTTCTTTTGGTATATCTCCAAAAAGTTGTAAAATTCTATCAATATATTTTTCACCAAAAATTTCTCTTCCTGTTGATTTGGGTGGTTTTATATAATAATACTCGTGACCTTTTAAAAACTCAAATAAATTGTTATTCAACTTGCCTTTCGAAGCAATTTCCCCATCTTTGTCGAAATTCAAAGAAAAAAGTTTTTTCATTAGACCATCAATAATCATATTTCCTGGCCCACAATCAAAAGCTAGAACATCTTTGACGGTGCAATTTTTTGGTAGTACTGTCATATTAGAAATACCACCAATATTAAGTAAGCCTCTACTATTTTTGTCTGAAGAAAAAATAATATAATCAAAATATGGTACTAAAGGTGCTCCTTGGCCACCAACTGCCATATCTGCTGTTCGAAAGTTACCGACTGTTACTACTCCGGTTAACTTAGCTAATGCAGAATTATCACCAATCTGTAATGTAGAAGTAACTGTATGTCCAAACATTTCGTATGGTTTTGGAAGATGATGAATAGTTTGACCGTGATTGCCGATTAGAGCAATTTGTGAAATATCAACACCTGCCTTTTTGCATAACTTAAATATTGCTTCTGCATAAAGTTTAGGATAAAGCATATGTAATCTACAAATATCTTCTACATTGCTTGTGTCTTTAATTGAGTTTTTTAATACAAATTCTTTCATTCCTTCTGGAAATGGATAAGTATCAAATTCAATTTGTTCAAACTTGGTGTTTCTGCCATTTCCATGAACTTTTAATAATACTACGTCAATTCCATCTACTGATGTGCCAGACATTAAACCTATTATAAGTTTAGGATCTTTTTTAAATAATTCTTCTAATTTTTTCATTTTATTTTATTAAATTAGTTTGTATTATATTTTTTAAAATTATTTAGTTTCTTTATGAAAACATTACTATTAGGTGCTCATTGCTCAACAGAAGGTGGCCTTCATACCGCATTTGATAGAGCAGAAAAAATTCAAGCAACAGCCATTCAAATTTTTACTCAAAATGCCAGACAGTGGCATGCTTCGACTATTGAACCATATCAAGTTGAAATTTACAAATTAAGAAAATTAAAGTCAAAGGTTAAAATTATTATATCTCATGATAGCTATTTAATAAATTTGTGTGCTAAAGATAATAATGTTCATAAAAAATCTGAGATAGCTTTTAAAAATGAAATAATTAGATGTAATTTGTTAGATATTAGATTGCTTGTGTTTCATCCAGGGTCACATTTAGGCCAGGGTGAAGAATATGGATTAAAAAAGATTGCAGATACCTTAAATAAACTTCATCAAGAAACAAAGAATTGTAATGTAATTTCAGTTGTAGAAACTACTTCTGGACAGGGTACGAATTTAGGTTATAAATTTGAACACATTAATCAAATTATTGAGATGATAGAAAATAAAAGCAGAATAGGTGTGTGTATAGATTCTTGCCATATTTTTTCTGCGGGTTATGATATTCGAGATGAAAAAAAATATTCAATGACCATAAAATTATTTGACGAAATAATAGGATTGAAATACCTAAAGGTAATTCATCTTAATGACTCAAAAAGTGATTTTGGTTCAAGAGTTGATAGACATGAACATATTGGAAAAGGAAAAATTGGAGTAAAACCATTTTCATATTTCATGAATGATAAAAGATTTATAAATATCCCAAAGATTATTGAGACACCAAAAGGTAAGGATTTAAAAGAGGATATAGTAAATTTAAAATTATTAAGTAAATTGATTAAATAGAAAGCAAATTTTTAAATTTAAAAAATCATTTTTACATAAAATCTAATCATAAATGCTTGATTCATATTACTATCTAATACCAAAGCTCTTATCTCTTTATTTTTTGGATCAAACACATATAGGTATTTGTTCCCAACATCGCTCGTAACAGTATAAATCCATACATTGTTTTTTTCATCATAAGTTTTTTTGTCTACATAATATGTTGATTTAATATCTTCAGTAGTGTGGGTAAACATTGTTTCGCTTTTATTCATAACAAAAAGCGAAGATTCCTCATAACCTTTGCAATTATCAAAATTTTTTTCTTCGTTGTTCCATTCACATATTTCCCTATAATAACAACTAAATGAAACCTGTGCTTTCGAATGTAAACTAAAAACTATAAGAGTAATTATTACAAAAAATAAGTGTTTCATAATTTACCTCTAATTTTTTTATAAAAAAAATCAAATATATTTCTATGTAGTAAATTATTATAATTTTTTCTCGCTTCTTAAAAAATAATTTAATATATTTTTTTTATAAAATCAAACTCTTTTTGATTTTTTTTTACTTTTTTTACTTAGTACCTGATATTAGCAAATTGATAATTTTTTCAAATTACATTGATTTATTTTTTAATAGGTCTTATTTTAATAAAAAATGAGGACAAAATTATGAAAAAAAGTGGTATATTAATTTTGTTTTTCTTTTTAATATTTATTTCATGTTCAAAAAAGAAAGAGCAATCCAATTATTACGAGGAGAATAATTTAACCCAAAAAGAAACAAATTTTGTAGGTAATACTTCGAAATTAATTTCTATAAAAGGAAGCTTGTATAATAATGATATACCGGAGTTTTCATGGATAAATGAAAAAAATGAAGAAATTAATATCAAAAATTATAAAGGTAAACTTATAATTTTAAATTTTTGGGCTACGTGGTGCTCACCCTGTAAAAAAGAAATACCAGATTTTGTAAGAGTTTATAATAAATATAAATATCAAGGTTTAGAAATTCTTGGTATTTCAGTTGATTCAGAAATGAGTCTTAATGAGATAGCAGAATTTGTTGGAGAAAATGATATAAATTACCAGATCATTTTAGATAATGGTTTATTGGAAAATGCTTTTGGTAAAATTGAAGCAATTCCCACAACTTTTATTATTGGTAAAGATTTTAAATTACATAATAAGATAGTTGGTTCAATAACTGAAGAAGAGTTAGAAAAGATTGTTAAATCAGAATTATGAAAAGCAGGTTATACCTGCTTTTCATATTCAGTATAATTTTTAAAGGTTTTCTGTAGTCTTTTTAAGTGAAGCAGAGGTTTCAAAGAATTCTTTCATTGTTAAACTCTTCAAATATACAATACCTCTTGTTGCTCGATAAAGAGGATGCTTATTCTCATAGAAAAATTCTCTACCTAAACACCTTTTAATAGTTTGATATTGTTCTACTTGTATTTCTTGAGCTAATTCAGAAAATGGGCCATCATGTTCATAACTTGGGAAAGAAGCACCTTTTTGAGAAGCAAAGGCATTCATAAACGAGTTTTCTAAAACAGCAAACATGTTCAATGATACAGGTACATATAAGTTTGCTTCTGATGGATGAAACCTAAACCAAACATTTCTATAACCCCAAATTTCAATATCATCTCTTCCTGTTTCCTGTTGATAAAGTTTAAGGGCTTCAGTAATTACTTGCAATACTTTGTAATGTGTATCAGGCCCGCTTGCTTCAGGATCTAATGCAAGAGAAACTACATTGGGATTTACCTCTCTTAAAAGATTTAAGAAAGGTATAACATCACGATCAACTGTTGGTTCTTCTGTAAAAATATCCCCTTTGTAGAAACCTAATCTTAGATGATGAATTGAAGAAGAATTAAAACCAAGATAGCCCCATAAACAATCAGCTTCCCATTCTCGAATCATTCCTTTTAGTCTTTGAATATGAGGTAAATCTTTTTTACCAGGATATTGCGTCTGAAAGTAATTCATTAATTCAACTATTCTATTTTTCAGATTGTCAATATTATCGTCTTCAAAAATACAAAATAAAATTGAGAGTAATCTTCTGGCTTCTCCTTCATCTTTCATTATTTCTTTATTTGCTGCTACTCCATCAAGATATTGCCAAACATCTCTATTTCTGCCATTTGTATTTTTAGGATTGAAGTAACCCTCATTTATTAATTTATCGAATGTGCCTTTTTCAAGAAATTTTTTTAGTTTTAATAAAAGATTATATACATGATTATTAGTAACAGCATTAAATCCACTTGTTAAGGTTGCAAAGTGATGTGTGTTTGATGAATCCCTTGTATTTCTGACGATATATGCTAAATATCCTAACATCAAATCATCATGATGAGGTTCTGTATGCAGAAAAACCTGATTTTTTCTTGGGAATGCACCTCTTTCAAACTTTGAAATAATTCTTTCAGTAACAAATTTATTGAGGGTTTTATAGCTTTCTCCTCTTTTACTTAATATGGTTGAGCAAAAACGATTGCTTTCATAGTCATTTAATGTTAAATCATTAATTCTTTTATTTTTCTCTAAAGCTAAATCAATAACATATTGCTCTACCATTTCATCAGTAATTGTATCAAGTTTTGTAAGATTCTCATATTGTCTTTCGACTAATTTTACGGCTGCCCCTTTAGTTAGATAAAATCTTGCATTATCCAGGTCTTGTAAAACAGTTGCAGGGTAGTGAATATGTTTTTTGTTTTGGATTGCATTTGCAACAACTTTTGCTTTTGCTTCTCCTGCTGCAATTATGATTGCTGTACAGTTTTGATTGTAAGTAATAGTTGAAAGACCGATAGTAATCACCAAACGTTTTCGCGATACTTCGATACCACCCAGATCGCCTGCTGCTGCAGCTTGAGTCTCATAGTTCGTAGGTGTTAATCTTGTGGTTGAAAAGAAATCAGAACCTTGAACATTGAACCCTATATGTCCATCAGGACCAATACCACCAAGAAAGAAACCTAACCCTCCTAAATTTCTTATTCTTTCTTCATATTCTGCACACCATTGATCGACATTTTCTAACACTTGTTTTTGTAGTCTTTCAAGATTTGTTTTGCCATGTCTATAACGTAAAGATAGATCCACAGTCTGATCTGGCCATACATCATCAAGATCTATACCTTTTGGTAAACCAATTTTATTGCAATCAATGAGCAATGATTTAGCTTTATCAAACCCAAAACCATCTATATAAAATTTGTTTACATAATAATAAAAACTGTTGTGATGTTGAGGATGTATTGGATAAAATTCATCTATTTGTACAAAGTGAAGACTATGAAAATCAGGTTTAGTAGAAGGATCAATACCTTCAGTTTCTAATTCTTTTTGAACTTCAGGTTTATCCCAGTTATTTTTATAATATGTTACCCATTTTATGAAATGTTCTGGTGTTTTACCAGTAGGTAAAGAAACAACTCCACCTCTATTTTGTTGAACCCATTCAATAAACCTTAAAGCTGTTAATTTTCCCAAAGAAGGGAAATTATCTACAACAATTACTCCGATTTTCTCAGTAGGTGAATAAATTAATTTTTGATTTGATCGATTTAACGCGTTTTGTTCAACTATTGAATTTGTATTCTGTGAATTCATTTTTTTCCTTAAAAAATATTTAACATTTTTTATTAATTTAAAAAAAATTAACAAATTAACAAGTCAGTTATATTTTACCTATTAAATTTCTAATTTATAGATTATTAGCATTAATTATACACAGTATACAATATTTTTTATTAGTGATTAAAAAAATATAATCTCATTTTAGCATTTTTATAAAAGTAAGGTAAATTTAAGCTCTTTTACTCGCTTAATATAAATTTCATTTTATATCATAGTAAACTGGGAAATAAAAATAAGTAAGTTTTAAAAAATAATAATAGTTGTTGTAAGCAAAATTGTTAATAAAAGAGTATAACTTTAACCTTGAACTTTATGAATATAATGAATAAATTTAAATTAAATGGGGCTGTAGCTCAGTTTGGGAGAGCGCTAGAATCGCACTCTAGAGGCCGTGGGTTCGATTCCCATCAGCTCCACAATGAGGTCAAGTCCTGTGCAATTAAGAGTTGCCAAACCCCGTCAGGTCCGGAAGGAAGCAGCGGTAGGCAAATTTCTAATGTGACGCAGGTAAACTTGGCCTCTTTTTTTTAATTAATTTTTATTAAATTATTTACGATGAAATTATCTCTTGAAAAAGAGCATTATTTTTTTTAAGTTTTTATTATTAATTCAAAACAAAGTGGAAATTATTTAAAGTTTTTGTTTATTATAGGCTGTTGATGAAAAAGGAAATAATAATTAATGATACTGGTGAAGAAGTAAGAATAGCTATTATCGAAGATGGGAAGCTAGCAGAGTTTTTTATTGAAGGTTATGAAAAAGAACGAATGCTTGGCAATATTTATCTTGGTAAGGTAGCAAGGGTTATTCCTGGAATAAAAGCTGCTTTTATCGATATTGGTTTAAAACAAGATGCATTCCTTCATTTTTCTGATGTTGGTAATAAGCTTGAAGAATATTCTTCTTTAATTGGGGATGATACTGATGTTGATACTACAGATTTTGATCATGAAAGCGAAGAGGAAAAACCTATTACTTTATTAGAGGATTCAGAGCTTTTATCGAAAGCTAAAAGCGAATTCAAAGACCGAAAAAGTCATCATATACAAAGTCCTGCTCATCAATTACAAAAAGGGCAAGAAATTCTAGTTCAAGTTATAAAAGAGCCTATTGGTAATAAAGGTGTAAGAGTTACATCTGAGGTAAGTTTACCAGGAAGATATTTAGTTATTATGCCCTTTGATAATAAAATTGGGGTTTCAAAGAAAATTACAAATTTTAAAGAGAAGAAAAGATTAAAGAGAATAGTTAAAAGTATTTTACAAGAAGGTTTTGGAGCTATTATTCGAACCGTAGCGGAAGGTGTAGATGAAGAAGCTCTTAAATCTGATTTACATCAATTGCTTAATATCTGGAAAAAAATAGAAGATAAATTAAGGGTTGTAAAACCACCAGCACTTCTTTACAAAGATATGTCAACTACCTCAAGCGTTATAAGAGATTTGTTTAACCATGATGTTACCAGAGCTGTTATTGACTCAAAAAAATTATTCAAAGAAATTAAAGAATATGCAATAAATGCAGCCCCTTTAATTTCTGATAAAATTGAATTATACAAAGGTAAATTGCCAATTTTCGAGTATTTTAATATAGAAAATGAAATTGAAGGATTATATTCAAAGAAAGTGTATTTAAAAAGCGGTGGTTATATATATATTGAACATACTGAAGCAATGGTTGTAATAGATGTTAATAGTGGAAGATATTATGCCCAAGTTGAACAGGAATTAAATTCTCTAAAAACAAATCTTGAAGCAGCAAGAGAAATTGCCAGACAATTACGTTTAAGAGATATTGGAGGAATGATCGTTGTAGATTTTATTGATTTAGAAGATGAAAAGAATAAAAAGAAAATTTATGATGAGCTAAAAAAGGAATTTAAAAAAGATAGAGCTAAATCAACCATATTACCTATGACAGAATTTGGTTTGGTGCAAATAACCAGACAAAGAGTAAGGCAAAGTCTTTTTCATTCAGTTAAATCTCCTTGTCCATTTTGTGGTGGTAGTGGTGTTATAACTACAAAATCTAATGTTATAAGTAGAGTAGAGTCGTGGATTAGAAAATATATGTCATCTACTTCTGAAAGAAAATTTAAACTAAGAGTAAATCCCAGTGTTTATAATTATCTAACAGAGGGTTTTATTAACACTTTATGGAAATTGAGAGTAAAATACTTTGCCTGGATATCATTAGAACCCGATTCTACTTTATTACCAGATGAAATTAAAGTTTATTCAACCAAGCAAAACAAAATAATAACTAATTTTTAAATAAACTAAGAGTAAACTATGAAGTTTTTTATTGATACTGCAAATATTGAAGAGATTAGAGAAGCCTCAAAATTAGGTGTTCTTGATGGTGTTACTACTAATCCAAGCTTAGTAGCTAAAGAAAATAGAGATTATTTTAAATTGTTGGAAGAGATTTGTGAGATAGTTGATGGCCCTATAAGTGCAGAGGTAATTTCAACTGATTATGAGGGAATTATTAAAGAAGGTGAAAAATTATCAAAAATTAATAAAAATATTGTTATTAAAGTTCCAATTATTAAAGAGGGATTAAAAGCTGTAAAAACTTTTACTGAAAAAGGTATCAAAACGAATGTTACTTTATGCTTTTCTGCAAATCAAGCACTCTTAGCAGCAAAAGCAGGTGCTACTTATATTTCTCCATTTATTGGTAGACTTGATGATATTTCACAACCAGGTATGGAACTAATTTCACAAATACTGACAATTTATAGAAATTATGGTTTTCAAACTGAAGTGTTAGTTGCCAGTGTAAGACATCCTGTTCATGTTTTAGAAGCGGCTATGTTAGGTGCTGATGTAATTACTATGCCATTTAAAGTTATAGACCAATTAATAAATCATCCGCTAACCACTATTGGTTTAGAAAAATTTTTATCAGATTGGAAAAAACAAGAAAGAGCCAATCTAATTGCATAATAAATTTTTAAGGATAATATAATGAAAAAGACCCCTTTTTATGAAATTCACAAAAAATTGGGAGCAAAAATTGTAGAATTTGCTGGTTTTTATATGCCCATTCAATATGAAGGTATTATATCAGAGCATAAAAGAGTTCGTGAATCTGTTGGTGTTTTTGATGTAACACATATGGGCGAAATAGAAATAAAAGGTAAAAATGCTTTGAGTTTTATCCAAAAAATTACAACTAATGATGCATCTAAACTTACTGAAGGGAAAGTACAATATTCTTCAATGTGCTATCCTGATGGTGGTATTGTTGATGATTTACTGGTTTATCATTGTGGTTCATATTATATGTTAGTTGTTAACGCTTCTAATAAGGATAAAGATTTTAACTGGATGCTGGAAAATAAAATTGATGATGTTGAGATTATAGATAAAAGTGATGAAGTATCATTATTAGCAGTGCAAGGTCCAAATTCATTAAAAGTTGTTCAAAAAATTATTGATGTTGATATTACTGGTTTAAAATATTATCATTTTTTAAGGGGTAAGGTCGCTGGAGTATCTGCAATAATTTCTCGAACAGGTTATACAGGTGAATTGGGTTTTGAACTCTATTTTGATTCCAGCATTGATTCTGCTGAAAAAGTATGGAATGCACTTTTCGATGTTGGTAAAGAGTTTAATATTGCTCCTATTGGGTTAGGTGCAAGAGATACTTTGAGACTGGAAATGGGTATGTGTCTTTATGGTAATGATATTGATAATACTACTAATCCACTTGAAGCAGGGTTAGGTTGGATTACAAAATTTGATAAGGGGGATTTTGTTGGAAAAGATGCATTATTAAAAGTGAAGAGTGAAGGTCTTAAAAGGAAATTAGTTGGCTTTACGATAAATGATAAGCTCGTACCAAGACACGGTTATGATATTAATGTTAATGGTATCAAGGTTGGTAATGTTACTAGTGGCACTTTTTCTCCAATTTTAAATTACTCAATCGGTATGGGCTATGTTAATATTGAATATGCTGATGAAGGGAAAAATATTGATATTATTATTAGAAATAAACCTGTTAAAGCAACCATTACAAAACCACCTTTTATAAAAAAATAAGTATACTAATGTCAGCAAGAATAAAAAATAAAAACGAAAAAACTAAAGATAAACAATCTTCTTCTGAAAAAAAACTTCAAATTATTGGAATATTAATGATAGTTGCATCATTATTGATATTCCTTTCTATCATATCTTATTCTTCTGTTGATGAAGCGAATACTGATATTAGTATTGGTGATTTGTTTAGTATTATCTTTGGTCCTGATAGTGATTTACAGGTAAAAATTGATAAAACATCAAATTGGTTGGGTATTATTGGTGCTTTAATTTCTGGTTTTATGATAACATCTACAATAGGTTATTTTTCAATAATCTTTCCAATTTTAGGAGGCGCATGGGGTTGGTTTATTTTTCGTAAGCTTGATCGAAAGAAACTTTTATATATAACAAATATCACAATTATTTTTGGTTTATTAATTTCTTCTTTTATTGGCTTAATCAAGAATATAAATCTTTTTCATTTTTTTGGTACTGAGTGGTATGGTTCAATAGGTGCATATATTGCAAGTGTTCTCTCAAGATTATTTGGCCAGGTTGGTGGTATCATTTTAATTCTTACCGGTATATTAATTATGTTAATAATATCTATTGATTTAGATTTACATCAAACAATCAATAGAATAAAATTATGGATTGCAGAAATAAAGGATTGGTGGATTAATAAAAGAGAAGAAAAGCTTGATTCTGTTACTGCTGAAAAACCAAGAAGAACCAAAGCAAAACCGGCGCTTAGTGCAGATACAGAAAAAGAAGTAGAATTAAAAATAATTAGAGGGGATGAGAACAACGACAAAAAAATTGACAGCGAGAAAAAAACCGATGAAGAAGATATTGATACCCCAATTATTAAACCACAGAAAAAAACACCTGTTATTCAACCAAAAGTAGATGACGTGATCGTTGATGAAGTTGATAATTCAAATAGAATTCCTATTGAAGATGAAATAATTGATTATCATTTTCCACCTGTAGATTTATTAGATACCCCTGTAAACATTGATAAAGTAAGTGATGAAGAGTTAAAAACTAATGCTACTTTATTAAGAACTAAGCTTGGTGAATTTGGAATAAGCATTGATGATATTTCCGTTCAACCAGGACCAGTGGCAACTTTGTATGAAATTGTACCTTCTTCTGGAATTAAAATTTCTCAGATAACAAATCTTGCCGATGATATTCAATTAGCTTTAAAGGCAAAAGGAATTAGAATTGTAGCCCCTATGCCCGGAAAGGGTACCGTTGGAGTTGAAATAGTGAATACAAAACCTTCAATGGTTCATATAAAAAGCATTATAAATTCAGCAAACTTTAAAGATAATAAACTTACCCTTCCAATAGCTATGGGCAAAACAATTATTGGTGATGTTTTTTGTGCTGATCTTGCCACATTACCACATTTGCTTGTTGCAGGTGCTACAGGTTCTGGCAAAAGTATCGGTATAAACACCATAATAGTAAGTTTGCTTTATAAAATGCACCCATCTGATGTTAAAATGGTAATTATTGATCCCAAAAAAGTAGAATTGACTTTATACGAAAAATTGAAAAATCATTATCTTGCTGTCTGTCCTGATATAAAAGATGAGATCATTATTACTACTCCTCAAAATTCCGTTACTATATTAAAAAGTATAGAAATGGAAATGGATAGAAGATACACTTTGCTTTCAAAATGCGCTGCACGTAATATTCGTGAATATAATGAAAAAGTATTAGCGGGCAAAACAAAAGATACTGACGAAATTAAACATAGAAAATTACCTTATATTGTTGTTCTTATAGATGAGTTAGCTGATTTGATGATTACTGCTGCAAGAGAAGTGGAAGAGCCAATAGCTCGTATTGCTCAACTTGCTCGTGCAGTTGGCGTTCATCTTGTTGTTGCAACTCAACGACCGTCTGTTGATGTGTTAACAGGAACTATCAAAGCTAATTTCCCTGCAAGAATAGCATATCAGGTAGCATCAAGAATTGATTCGAGAACAATTTTAGATACAAATGGAGCTGAACAACTTATTGGAAAAGGAGATATGCTACTTCTTTCTTCTATGAGTCCTAAACCAATGAGAATGCAAAATGCTTATATTTCTACTGAAGAAGTTGAAAGAATAGTTGATTTTATTGGAAATCAACAAGGTTATAGTAGACCCTACGAATTACCTTCAATCCAGGAGAAGAAGAAATCTAATGGCGGTTCTGGTGGTCTTGATGATAGGGATGAGCTATTTGAGGAAGCAGCAAGACTGATTGTAAGACATCAACAAGGCTCTGTATCGTTACTTCAAAGGAGACTGAAGATTGGGTATAGCCGTGCTGCCAGAATTGTTGATGAGTTAGAAATGGCAGGTATTGTAGGTCCATTTGATGGGAGCAAAGCTCGACAGGTTCTTGTAGAAACAGAAGAAGAATTAAATGAAATATTAGATGCTTTATTATAAAAATTTAAAATGAGAATCGAAATGATTAAGCGAATAAACTTTTTGTTAATAATATTTTTTCTTTTTTTTGAAATATCTTTTGCTAATAAATTTTATGATATAACAGCAAAAGAAATTATTGAGAAAGTACAGGCTAAATATAAAAAGACAAACACGTTGATTGCAAAGTACACTCAAACTTCGAAATTTAAATTAACAAAATTTGAACAAAATATTAATGGTACTTTATATTTAAAGAAAGAAAAAAAATATAGAATTGAAACTAATGACCAAGTATTTATTACAGATGGAATTACGTCATGGGCTTATACAAACAAAACAAACCAACTTGTAATTGATAATTTTAAAGAAGATAAGAATTCAATCTCACCAGAAAAATTTTTAGTTGAATACCCTGAGGATTATTATTCAAGTCTTGTGGGTAAATCAAAAGTAAATAATCAAGAAGTATATGAATTAAAATTAGTACCAAAATCTGCTAATAATTTTATCAAATCTTTGAAGGTGTGGGTTGATGATGACGAATGGTTCATACGAAAAGTTGAGTTAATTGATATAAATGATAATGTTACTATATATACGATAAAAAAAGTTGATGTTAATGTTGAAATAAGTAATGATAAGTTTCAGTTTAAACCCGGGAAAGATGTTCAAGTCATTGATTTAAGATAGATTTATAACTAATTCGGTTTTATATGAAAACAAAAAACTTTTTAAAGTACCTACTCGGGTTTATTTTAGCTATAACCTTTCTTTATTTTGCTTTTAAGGGGATTAATTTTCAAGAGTTATTAAATACTTTATCTAATGCTAATTATTTTTGGCTTTTAGTTTTTTTTATTATTCAAATTATCAGTCATATAATAAGAGCATGGAGATGGAAATATCTTTTGAATCACATTAAGGAAAAAATTTCCATTCGGAATTTATTTTCAAGTATCATGATTGGGTATATGGTTAATAATTTTATACCCCGTGGTGGAGAAATAGCAAGGCCTTATGCACTTGGGAAGCTTGAAAATATTTCTATCTCCTCATCATTAGCTACTGTTATTGTTGAAAGAGTATTAGATGTTCTCACATTATTAGTTTTGGTGATCTTTGTATTGATTTATAATTATGAAATCTTAATCTACAATTTCCCGTGGTTAAAAATTGCTGTTATCGTTTCTTTAATAATAAGTGTTTTGGGTTTTGCAGTTTTTATTTTACTTTCACTCAAAACTGAATTTGCTTTTAAGATTATTAAAAGACTAGTCTCATTTTTACCTGAAAAAATTTCATTAAAGATTGAATCTTTGCTAAAATCATTTGTTGAGGGTTTATTAATTATTAAAGATCCAAAAAATTACTTTTTTATTTTTGTTTCTACTTTGCTATTATGGTTTGCATATACAATTCAATGGTATATTCCTTTTTACTCATTTAATATGGTTGATGATTATTCATTGACAATTATTTCAGCTTTGATATTAAATGTTATTGTGGCAATAGGTATTATGATCCCCGTACCTGGTGCTACTGGCACATATCACGCATTTTGTATACAAGCTTTAACAGGTTTATTTTTTGTAAATAAAGCTACTGCTGCTGCTTATGCAACGGTAACCCATGCAGTAGGCTTAATAGGTATTAGTATTGTAGGATTTTATTTTTTTATACGCGATAACATAAAATTATCTTCAATAACTGAAAAATAATATTAGGAATTAGTATGAAACAGGTAGCTCAAAATATCAAAACAGGAGAAATTAGAGTTGATGAGGTTCCACCTCCAAATCTTTTTAAAAATGCCTTATTAGTAAAAAACTATTATTCTGTAATTAGTGCTGGAACAGAAAAAACAAGTATTGATATGGGTAAAATGAGCATGTTCCAAAAAGCTAAATCACGACCTGAAGATGTAAAAAAAGTCCTTAAAGAGATAAGGCAACAGGGTATCATGGCTACTTATAAAAAAGTGATGAATAAACTGGATACACCTAAATCACTTGGATATAGTACAGCTGGAGTAGTACTTGCCGTTGATGAAGATGTTGATGAGTTTAAACCTGGAGATAGAGTTGCCTGTGCTGGTGCCGGTTATGCTTTACATGCTGATATAGTTGCTGTTCCTAAAAATTTATGTGTAAAAATACCTGATTCTGTAAGTTTTGAAGAAGCAGCATTTACTACTGTTGGCGCTATAGCTATGCAAGGCTTAAGGCAGGCAAATCCAACACTTGGTGAAAGAGTGGTTGTTATTGGGTTGGGTTTGATTGGCCAATTAACAGTTCAAATGTTGAAAGCTAATGGTTGTTTTGTTATTGGAGTGGATCTGGATGATAAACCTATAGAAAATGCACTTAAAATATCAGGTGCTGACATTGCATTATCGGGGAAAAAACAAGATGTAAAGAGCATAGTAATGGAAATTACAAAAGGGTTTGGAGCTGATGCAGTTATAATTACTGCTGCTACTTCTTCCAACGATCCTATTAAATTAGCTGGAGAAATATCTCGTGATAAAGGTAGAGTAATATTGGTTGGTGATGTTGGTTTGACTTTACCGAGAGCTCCTTACTATATGAAAGAATTGGATTTTAAACTTTCTCGTTCTTATGGCCCTGGTAGATATGACTATAATTATGAAGAGAAAGGTAATGACTATCCGTTTGGTTATGTTAGGTGGACTGAAAAAAGAAATATGGAGTCTTTCCTTGAACTAATTCAAAATAAGAAAGTAAATGTAAAAAGTATTACAACTCATACTTTTTCAATAGATGAAGCTGCTAAAGCCTATGACTTGATTTCAGGTGAGAAAAAGGAATATTATATCGGAATACTATTAAAGTATTCTGAAATTGAAGATGATGGTGCTGAAAAGTATTTTCAGAAAATTAATATCAATGAAAGTGATGTTCGAGTAAGTGAAATTAATATAGGTTTTATTGGTGTTGGTAGTCATGCGCAAACAAATCTTTTGCCTCATATTGAGAGTGCAGGAGCCCATATTTTAGGCGTTTGTGATTCTCAGGGAATGGTGGCAAAATTCATTGCTGAAAAATATAAATCTAATTTTTGCACATCAAATGCAGATGATATTTTCAGTAATGAAAAAATAAATACAGTTTTTGTATCTACACGTCATAATTCTCATGCTGAATATGTTATTAAATCATTACAAAACGATAAAAATATATTTGTAGAAAAACCATTATGTCTAAAGTATGAGGAGCTCGAGGAAATAACAAGAATATATAATGAAAAAATTAGTTCTGGGAAGAATATAAATCTATTGGTAGGTTTTAATAGAAGATTTGCTCCTTTGATGAAAAAAACAAAAGAATTTTTTAGTGATGTTGTTGATCCAATAATTGTAAACTTCAGAGTGAATGCTGGTTTTATTCCAAAATCACATTGGGTTCAGGATCCAGATGAAGGTGGTGGAAGAATAATGGGTGAAGTATGTCATTTTGTTGATGTTATTCAATATTTAACTGATTCTTATCCAATTTCTGTTTTTGCACAATCTATAAGTTCACAAAATTCAATGATTACAGATTTCGATAATATAAATGTTACTTTAAAGATGAAAAATGGCTCTCTTGGGATTATTACTTATTTAGCAAACGGTGATAAAGGAGTCAATAAAGAGCGAATGGAGGTAACAGGTGGGAATCTATATGCTATATTAGATAATTTTGAAGAGCTTTCACTTTATAAAAAGGAGAATAAAACTATAATTAAAAACAAAGGAATTGATAAAGGCTGGAAACAGGAGATCTTTGAATTTTTAGATGGTATAAAAAAGGGTAAAAGCCCTATAGAGTATAATAGCATTAGAATTACTACATTAACTACTTTAAAAATTCTTGAATCATTAAGAACAAATGAATTAGTAGAAATAAAATGAAATATAAAATATTTCTTTTTTTTCTCATACTCCCAATAGCCCTATTTTCTCAAGAAGGGAATAAGGATACTCTTCTTATAAATGAATCAAGGTTTGATATTTCTGCCAGTATGGGTTTAAAAATAATAACAGTAAAAGATCTTGTTGATTACATTAATTATTATATTCCATACAATCAAGATGAATTTAAAAGTGTTACAACTTCTCCTGAATTTATGATAAATGCAGAATACCGTTTTGATGAAAATTATGGATTAAAGCTGGAATATAATTATATTTTAAAATCCTATAATCTAGAAAATACTAAAGATTTGCTTTTTCATAATATTTCAATTAATTATAATTATCATTCAACATCTTTATTATTTGATTATATTATTCGGGATCCAGGATATTTGTTAAAATTTGGTATAGGACCTAGCTTCTATTATTCATTATTGTATCAAAAGACACCTTTATCAAAAAATGAAGAGGAATTCCATACTTCTGGTTTAGGGTTAAAAACTGATATATATGGACATACTCAATTTGGGAAAAATGTATATATGCTAATTGGTTTAAATTTTCAAGTTGGTTGGCTTGGAGATTTAAAGAATAAAAATGGAGATTATTTATCACCTAAACAAAAAGTTAGCATGTCTTTTATTTCAGCTGGTGTAAATCTTGGTATGGTATTTTATTTTTAATATAGGAGGATTAAAAATTAATATTATTGAAGCAATTATTTATGGAATTGTACAGGGGTTAACAGAATTTTTGCCTATTAGTAGTACTGCACATATTCGAATAGTATCTTCTTTTTTCGGTTGGAATGATCCTGGTGCTGCTTTTACCGCTATAGTTCAAGTAGGAACAATGCTTGCTCTTTTGATCTACTTTATAAATGATATTAAGAATATGATTAAGCATTTTGTATTAAGCATATTATATAAAAAGATAAACTATAGCATTGAATCAAAACATGCATGGATGATATTGGTCGGCACAATACCCATCGTTATTTTTGGTTTGATTTTTAAAAATGCAATAGAAACCTACCTTAGATCATTATATGTTATTTCTACTACTTTAATTGTATTAGCTTTAATTTTAGCATTAGCTGAAAAAATGGCAAAAAAAACAAAAAATGTTCAAGATGTTTCATGGTTAGAATCTCAAATAATGGGAATAGCTCAGGCTTTAGCATTAATACCAGGAGTTTCTAGATCTGGTGTAACAATAACTGCTGGATTGTTTTCTGGTTTAACTAGAGAAGCTGCTGCAAGGTTTTCGTTTTTGCTTAGTATACCTGCAGTTTTTGCAAGTGGAATGTATGAATTATGGGAAGTCAGAAATCAATTAAATTCTGATGGTTTTTTTGTAATAATTATTTCAACTTTAGTATCAGGTATTGTTGGTTATCTCTCAATAGCTTTTCTTTTGAATTACTTAAAAAAACATAGCACTTTTGTATTCATATATTATAGAATAATATTAGGTTTACTCATAATTTTATTTCTTGCTCTTGGTTGGTTATCACCTTAATTTATTCATTATTCAAAATATATTGAAATTATTAATATAAATTTGTAAATTAAAAAGTTTTTAGATGGTTTTTTTAAATTAATCGATACTTTTTATTAATTGGGGAAAATATGAAACATTTACTATTATTTTCAATTTTAGTGATGTTCTTTTCATTCTCTTGCAAAAAAGAACCTCAACCAATTGAGAGAGAAATAATGGTTATTGAAACCGATTATGGGAATATTAATATAGACTTATTTGAAAATGTTGCTCCTAATCATGTTAAAGTAATAAAAGAGTTAGTAAATAATAAATTTTATGATGGATTATATTTTCATAGAGTTATACCCGGTTTTGTTGTTCAGGGAGGTGATCCAAATTCAAGAGATAATGATAAATCAAATGATGGAATGGGTCAGGATAGTCAACCAACAATTAACGCAGAATTTAGCAAAATATCTCATAAAAGAGGTATAGTATCTATGGCAAGAAAAGGTAATGATATAAACTCTGCAACAAGCCAGTTCTTTATTTGTGTAGCAGATATACCTAGTTTAGACAATCAATATTCTGTATTTGGCAAAGTTATTGAAGGTATGGATGTAGTTGATAAAATTGTTAATGTAGAACGAGATAGAAATGACAATCCCATAAAACCAGTATATATGAAAAAAGTATACTTAAAAAAGATGATGATTGTTCCTTCAATTGAAAATGAAAAAGAATAGCAAGGAGGTCAGATGAGAAAGTATATAAAATTATTACTACTATTATTTATAATTATGGTTTCGTTAACTAACATATATTCACAAAAAAAATCTACAAAGAAAATGCCTTTACCAGATAAAAATATTCGAGAAGTTGTAGTACTTGAAACAAGTTATGGTAATATTGTTATTGATTTATTCGAGCAGATTGCACCAAAGCATGTAGAAAATTTCAAAAATTTAGTAAAAACTAATTTTTATGATAGCACATACTTTCACAGAGTTATACCCGGTTTTGTAATACAAGGTGGTGATCCAAACACAAAAGATGATGATAGAGAAAATGATGGTTTTGGGAAACCAGATCAACCAACAGTTCCAGCAGAATTTAGCCATTTAAGTCATAAACGAGGCATTGTATCTATGGCAAGAAAGGGTAATGACATAAATTCTGCTACCAGCCAATTTTTCATTTGCGTTGCCGATGTTCCACAACTAGATGGAGAATACTCAATTTTTGGAAAGGTTATTGAAGGTATGGATGTTGTTGATAAGATTGTATCTGCGCCAAGAGATGGTAAGGATAATCCGAAAGAGCATATCTATATTTTGAAAGCCTATACTAAAGAAATGGATATCCCTAATCCTCAAGAAAATGTTAAACCTACAAACCCAGAATGTAACACTAATGAAATTGCTGTATTGGAAACATCATTGGGGATAATAAAGTTTGGTTTTTACGATAAAATAGCCCCAAAACATACTGAACAAATTAAAAAATTAATTAGTGAAAAATTTTATGATGGATGTACTTTTCATAGAGTAATACCTAATTTTATGATTCAAGGAGGAGATCCTTATTCTAAAGATGAAGATAGATCTAATGATGGAATGGGTAACTCGCACTTACCAAATATTCCTGCTGAGTTCAGTGATTTACATCATTTAAGAGGTACTGTGGCAGCAGCAAGAGCAAATGATCCAAATTCAGCTAATTGCCAATTTTTTATAAATGTAAATGATAATTTCTTCCTTGATAATCAATACACGGTTTTTGGTAATGTAATAGAAGGTATGGATGTAGTTGATAAAATTGTAAATGTTCCTAGAGATGAAAGGGATAACCCTTTAGAGAAAGTAGTTATAATTAAAGCTTATTTACAAAAAAGTAAATAGATATGGGTAAAATTGCTGCGGAAAAAATATTAAGTATCTCTCAGATAATAAAAGATATTGAAAAAAAGAAGTTTTCCCCTATTTATCTTTTTTATGGGATCGAGCAATATATTATTGAAGAAATAATTAATTTAATTATTCAAAAGGCAGTAGACCCATCTTTAAAACAATTAAATGTTGAAAAATATTATTGTCCAGAAACAGATTCTGAAACAATAGTTACTTCTGCACTTTCTATACCGATGTTATCTGACCGAAAGGTTATTGTTGTAAGAGATTATGAAAAAATTAATGACTCTAAAGCAATCAGGCATTATTTAGAACATCCATCTCAATCAACAATATTGATTTTATCTGCAAACACTATTGATAAAAGAAAGAGTATTTTTTCTCTATTAAGCAAAAATGGTGTTGTTGTTAAATGTGAAAATCTAAAAAGAGATGAACTTTCTCAATGGATTAAGAAAAGAGTAAACTTATACCAAAAAGAAATTTCAGAAACTGCTGTAGAAATGCTGTTTGATTTAAAAGGGGATTCTTTACAGGATATTTATTCTGAAATTGAAAAGATTGTAACTTTTGTAGGAGAGAAGACTAAAATTGAAGAAAAAGATATTTTAACTGTTACCGGAGCTACAAAAGAATTCAATATTTTTGAATTGATGAATTTAATTGGTAACGGAGAGAAATCAAAAGCAATTTTTATGCTGGATAAACTTCTTGATCAAAATACTGAACCGATTTTAATTGTAAATTTACTTGCAAGACATTTTATCATTCTTTGGAAAATTCAGAATCTACGTAGAGTTAATCATAATCCTTCTGAAATATCTTCTATCATGCAGATTAATCCATATTTTATTAAAGATTATATGAGTCAATCAGAAAAGTTTAGTATCGTACGATTAGAACAGTGTATTGAGTTATTAAAAGAGGCAGATTTACAATTAAAAAGTGTAAGTTTGCCAAAAAAAATCATTTTAGATAATCTTATTTGTAATTTAATTAAACCGTCTTAATATTTAAAAAAAATGATTGATTATCACAAAACGAACGACGAAGATTTGATGAATTTATTTCAGAAAGGAGATAATTTTGCTTTTGATGAATTGGTAAAACGTTATAAACAGCCACTGGCAAATTTTGTTTATAGATTTACTTCAAATTATGATGATAGTCTTGATATTGTTCAGGATACTTTTGTTAAGGTTTTCAATTATAAAGATCATTATCAAAATGTTGCAAAATTTTCGACATGGCTATATACTATTGCTTCAAATTTAGCAAAAACAAGTATTAGAAGAAAAAAGAGATTCAAACTGTTTTCAAGTAATTTATTCAAGAATAAAGATGAAGATTTGGAAATAGAATACCCTGATAATGATATTAAACCTGATGAAAATACAGATAATAAGTTGAGAGCAGAACTTATTCAAAAAGCGTTGAGTAAAATTGCTCTACATTATCGCGAAGTTGTAATTTTGAGAGATATAATGGAACTTTCTTATGATGAAATTAGTGAAATAACAAAGCTGCCAAAGGGTACTGTAAAATCTAGAATAAATAGAGGAAGATTATACCTGAAAGAATATTTAATAAAATTTTCAAAAGACTTTTAAATAGTAATCACAATGATAAGAAAAGAAAAAATAAATCCCGATATAAACGAAGAAGAATTTAACGATATAATTAAAGAGTTAAAGTCTCTTCCTGATATTCCTTTACCACAGGATTTTGAAAGTAAACTGAGAAATAGAATAGCGCTTTCAAATCAGAAAAAAAGTTCAAGCAATTTAGCTTTTGGTAATTATTATAAATATCTGGTTTATGGAGGATCGTTTATAGTTGTTGTTTGCATTGTCTTATTTTTTGTTTTTATATTTAATGGGACTCATAATATAGATCAATTTAAAGGAACTATTGATTCAACAGAATATCAAGGTAAGAAGATAATAATAATTCCACCAACTGAGACCACTGTTGAAGGTACTAGTAAAAAACCGATTGAGAAAATTACAAGCAAAAAAGATTATAAATCTAAAGAAAAGTTAGAAGAGTATTTCGAAAACAAACCAAAAGAATCACCAGATAAATCTAATCAAATAGCACCTGCAATTAAAATATTTTCTGCTCCTGGAACAGAAAAAACGTTTATTGTAGATACTTTGAAAAAAGATTCTATAAAAAATAAGAAAAATAAGAAATAATTTTTTTAAATTTTTATTGTGCAATAAAACTCTTTATTTTGGTAATTTCCTCTTCTATAGTTTTGTTATAAACCTCATAAAAAGTATCAAGATAGTTTGCATCTTTATAGTTTAGTATTGATAAGGCATTTGTTTTATAACTTATGCCCTTTTCTAAAATAAATTCACATGAATCAACTCTATGTGATAAATATTCTGCAAAATGTACTATTGCAGTAAGTTGCTTATTTATTACAGCAAAAGATGGGTTGTGATGATATCTCATTGATTCAATAAGTTGTTTTGGAAAATTCCATCTCTGAGCAAGCCATGAACCAACCTCATCATGTGTAACACCGAATACTTTTACTTCAGCTTCTAATAAAGAAATGTTTTCATTTTGAGAAAGATTAATTACTTCATCAAATTCTTTACTAAAATATTGATTAAGAATTAATATTCCCAGATCATGTATTAAACCTGCAACGAAGGATTCAGCTAATATTTTATAACCAAGATTTTTTGCTAATTCTCGTGAAATAACACTTGTTGCAATAGAATGACCCCAGAATGCGTTTATATCAAAATTTTTAGAAACATTCTTACTTAAGTGGCTTATAAGAGAAACGCTTAATACAGCTTCTTTTAAAGTTTCAAAACCAAGAATAACTATTGCAAAATCTAAAGTTGAAATAGTTTTAGAGTAACCATAAAAAGGAGAGTTCGCAATTTTTAAAATTTTTGATGCAAGCACCTGATCTTTTGAAATAATATTGCTTAGTGTATGCACATTTGTTTTTGGGTTTTCAATTATACCAATTACTTCCATTGCTATTGTTGGTAATGCTGGAAGATGAATTATGTTTTGAATTTTTTCTCTTAAATTATAAATTGCCATTTTTCCCTCTCTTATAAGTAATACTTTAATGGGTTTGGAGTAACTCTACATTCTTCTGCTATTCTAATATTAAATATCTGTTTATCATCGCGTGCCTTGTATAATCTAGGAACCATTTTATCTCTTAGATCAACTGGTCTTAAAGGATTAATATATATTCCTGTTCCACCTTCAAATCCTGCAGGTGTGTTAATTCTCCATCTAATATAAATATGCCATGGCATTTTGTTGATTGCATCGATTGGGGTATAATACCATTCTTCGTTACAAGATATTTGATTGCCCATAGCAACATGGCAACTATGAACTAAATCACTTATTCCTCTTAATTCTTCATCTGTATGTTCATAAGGTCTGCAATGATTTGAACGTGAGTAAATTTCAATCGTTGGATATCTATGCCCAATTCCAACATAAGCAATTGCGTAATCATTTTCTGCAATTAGTAAATTTTTCATGGCTGCAAAGTTTGCACCAAAATCATTAAATGCATTAGGATTCTTTTTTAATTCCTCTATCTGCATTTCTGTACGTGAACCCCATTCGTCAAGTGCAACTAATTGCTTGTGTAGATGATCAAATGAAGCGCCAGCTGGTTGAAGCCAATTTTGAAAAACGCTAATATATCTTACGTATCTATTGCTTTCTATAATATCTTTCATTGCTTCAATAGTAAACTTAAAATACCAATAATGTTCTTCTGGGGTCATTGATCCAGAGCTAAATAATTCGGTATCCCACTCTGCAGTATCTATAAAATGCTTGTTAGCAATGATGAGTTCATGTCCACCACCAAAAAAGGCATCTCCAGATAAAAGTTTTTCTTCCATTGAAACTTTATCAATTTCTTCATCGGTTTTACCAGATAGTTTAAGTTTGTAATTTAAAACATTTATTACGTGTTTTAACCCTGATGGATCATTTAAAAAAGCTTCCTTCCATCTTAGCTTTGACTCAGTAAGTTTATAATCGTAGTTCTTTCTCCAATATTCTAATGTTACTATCTCAAAAAGATTTGGGACCCTTCTAAAGATTGGGGTAGTATCATAATAAGCGGAAGGGAATAAGTTTGATAAAATTTTATAATAACCATCTTGAAAAACCAACCTACTTTTTTCAGGTGGTGTTTCGTGATATCTTGTTCTGCAAAAGCTACAATAATCTTCTGGGTTTCTTTTTTCGATTCTTTTAGCAGTTGGAGGAATAGTATTTGTTATAGGTTTACTACTTCTACCCGGCACTGACCAGACTTCAGTTTTTGTGAAGGGATTAATCTGTTTAATAGTGCCATCAGGCATTATATTGTAAAAATTAGAATACAACATTTGATTAAAAGCCTTAATATTACTCAATATAACAAATTTATGAATTAAAAAAGTTATTATCAATTCAATTTTTTTAGCTTATAAATAAATATCTTGATTTTAGAGCATTTTTTGATTAAAATTTTAACTAAATTATTTTTAATAAACAATTAAAAGGTTTAGAAAAGATGAAAATAAAAATCTTCAATCTTTGTTTTGTTATAATTGTTTCCATCTTAATTTTTTCTTGTTCTTCTAGCAAGAATACCGAAAACGAAGGGATTGAATCATTTAAAAAAGATACCGTTGCCACTATCGGTGATGAAGTAATAACCCTTAAAGAATATGAGGATTTTTATATTAAAAATAATGGTGGTTATTCTGCAATAAAGAAGGCTACAGATGAAAGTAAAAAACAATTTCTCGACCTTTTAATTAAGTATCGTCTTAAAGTAAAGGATGCTTATAAAAACAATTATAATAAAGATCCCGAAATACTTTCTGAAATATCAGAGTATGAAAAAAGCCTTGCAGTTCCTTATGTTATTGAAAAAGAAGTTACCGAACCTAATCTAAAAGTTTGGTATGAAAGAAGAAAAAGTAACTTAAAAATTTCCGCTATTTTGATTAGAACTGATTGGAACTCACCAAAAGATACAATCGAGAAGTATAATTTAATTAAATCATTTTATGATAGTTTAAATGCTGGTAAAAGCTTCAAATATTTAGCTGCTAATTATTCAGAATTGCAGAATACAAAATCGGATAGTGGTAATCTTGGATATGTAACTGCTGGTCAAACTGTACCTAACTTTGAAGAAGCGATTTATTCTTTAAAAATTGGTGAATATTCAAAAAATCCAATAAAATTAAGACCAGGCTATATTATTCCGATGGTAACTGATATTGAACCTAGATCGGGTGGTAGAAATTTTGCACATATACTATTCCAATATAAGCAATTTACAAAGGAAGATTCTCTAAATTTAGAACAAAAAGCTGATTCTGTTTATAATGAATTATTAAAGGGTGCTAATTTTGAAGATATGGTAAAGAAGTTTTCTGATGATCTTGACTCAAGAGATAAGGGTGGTATTATTGGTACTTTTGAGAGAGATCCAAACTTAGAACCAAAAGATTTTTGGAATGAAGTATTTAAATTAAAATTAGGCGAGTATTCTAAACCAATAAAAACATGGTTTGGTATTCATATTGTCAAATTAGTTGGTATAGAACCATATCCTTCATTTAATGAAGCTAAAGATAAATTAAAAGAAGAGTATCAAGCGTTAAAATATAATTCTGATTATCAGAATTTCATAGCTAGTCTCAAAAGAAAGTATAATTTTACTACAAATTTAGATGCACTTAATGAATTTTATAATAAGATAGATACAAATAAAGCTGTATATACTAAAAGCTGGGATAGTCTTATTACTTTAGATATAAGAAACAAGGTTTTATTTTCTTTTGCGAATCAAAATGTAATAGTTGATTCAGTTATCGAGATGATTAATCGTATGCCTGAATTTAGAGATGTTGTTTTAACACCTAATCAATTTAAAACAACTATTGATAGATTAACTGAAAAATTATTATTGGAATATAAAGCAAGTTTGGTTTCTCAGGAACATCCTGAGTTTAAGAAAGTTATGAAAGAATATGTCGATGGTATTCTTCTTTATAAAGCCGAACAGGAAGCTGTATGGAAAAAGCTTTCTTTAAATGATTCAGCAATGAGAGCTTACTTCGAGGAACATAAAGATGATTTCAAATTTCAAAGAAGAGTAGAAATTAGTGAGATTTGGGTTAAGAGTGATAGTCTAAGCAAAGAAATTCATAAAATGTTAACCGATACTTTGGATTCAAAAAAAGTTAAAGGTAAAAAATCTAAAAAGATTGAGAAAAAGTTACAAAGACCTACATTTGAAGAATTAGCTGAAAAATATACTGAAAGAGAGGGTTATAAAGAGAAGAAAGGCTTATGGAAACCATTATCAGAATATGATAATGTTTTAGCCACACTTGCTTTTGAACTTGGTGTAGGTGGCTTAAGTGCTCCAAGACCTTTTGAAGGGGGGTACTCTATTATTAAAGTTAATAGATTTATTGACCCATGTAATAAGACTTATGAAGAAGCTTTGTCTGAATTATCCAGTAAATTTCAGGAATATGAAACAAAAAGACTGGAAGGTTTGTGGTTAGATTCCTTAAAAACAATTTTCCCAGTTAAAAAATTTGATGAAAAATTGAAAGAAGCTTTCAAGAATTATAAATAGAAAAATTATTTTGAAGCAGTTTTTATTATTTTTGTCTCTTTATCTTCTACTTTTGTTGACCGGTTGTTCAAAAGATAAAACACCTAATCCAGTGCTTGCAAAAGTAGATGATGAGGAGTTGCTTTACAATTATGTCTTTGATCGTGTTGATACAGTAAGTATCAAATCTAAAGAAAAAGTTAATGAATTCATAAATCATTGGATAAATACATCTATTCTTTATAAGGAAGCTAAAGAACGTGATATTTTAGATTCTGATGAATATAAAGAATTACTTGAAGAAGCTAAAAAAGAAATTGCAATTAATCTGCTTTTAAAAAAAGAAGTTTATAATAAAAAGGTAAATATAAACTTTGAAGAAATATCATCATATTACGAAAACCATAAAAATGAGTTTTATTTGCCTAATGATATTGTAAGTATATGTTTTGCAGTTTTTAAGAGTGAGGATGCCGCAAATGAATTCAGAAATAATTATAATAAATCAAATTGGAATTATGCTGTAGAATATTTTGTAAGATCTCATGCTCAAAACCTCATAGTAAGTTATCAGGATACTACTTTTTTTAAACAATCAGAGCTGTATCCTCCTGATTTGTGGAAAAGTATTATTCAGTTAAACCAAGGTGATCTTTCAAAACCGTTAAAGGTTTTTGATGGATATATGGTAGTCAAATTAAACAGGTATCAAAAAGCTGGTGAGATTGGTAGTATTGAATTTGCCAAAAATGATATAATTGAAAGATTGATAGTAGATAAAAAAAGGCAGTTATATAATGATTATTTAAAGTCATTAAGTAATAAATATAAAACAGAAAATTTTTATGAATTATCAAATAAATAAATAAATTTATGAAGAAAATAATATTTTTATTAATAGTATTCATTTTTTCTATTGTTTCAGCTTATTCTCAAAAGAGAGTTATTGATAGAATAGTTGCTATAGTAGGGAATGAAATAATATTAGAATCAGAGCTAAACTATGCTGCATATCAATATGCACAAAGATTAAAAGTTAATCCGAATGATTATAACTTTAAAAAAGAAATTTTAAATGAACTTATAACCAATAAACTTGTTCTTGCTCAGGCTGCTATCGATAGTATAGATGTAACTGATGAAGAAGTTGATAGAGCAGTTAATGAAGAAATGAAAGAATTGATTATGAGATTTGGTTCCGAAGAAAGATTAGTTCAGTATGCTAATATGTCGATTAATAAACTTAAATTGGAAAGAAGAACTGAAACTAAAAAAGATTTAATTGTACGTAAAATGATGGGTTTACGTATAGGAAATTTAACAATTAGCAGAAGAGAAGTTGAAGAGTATTATAATAAATTAAAAGATTCATTGCCTATTATTCCTGAGGAAGTAGAATTATATCATATTCAAATATTCCCTAAGCCAAATCTTAATTTAAAAAATGAAGTATATAATAAAGCTAAAGCTGTATTAGATAGTATCAAAAAAGGTGCTGATTTTAGTGAGATGGCAAAAAGGTATTCTGAGCACCCTTCTGGTAAATCCGGTGGTGATTTACCATGGGTAAAAAGAGGAACTTTAGTGAAAGAATATGAAGAAGCAGCTTTTGCTCTAGAACCCGGACAAATTTCCGATGTGATTGAATCACCTCTTGGTTTTCATATAATTAAATTAGTTGAAAGAAGAGGGGATGCTATTCTGACTAAACAAATTTTATTTAAATTACAAAAATCAACTTCTGATGATGAGACTGCTAAACAAGAACTATTAAAGCTAAAAGAGAGAGCAGAGAAAGGGGAGAAGTTTTCAGAATTAGCAAGGAAATACTCAGAAAATCCGGAAACAAAAGATTTAGGAGGCTATTTAGGAAATTTTCCTGTAGATAATTTATCATCAGAATTAGCCGAAATTATAAAGAATCTCAAAGAAGGAGAAATTAGCCAACCTCAAAAAGTATCAGTAGGTTCTAATTATGCTTTTCAAATAATCTACTTAAGTAAACGGATCCCCGAACACAAACTTTCTTTAGTTACAGACATTTCAAAAATTGAAAACTTTGTAAGAAAAATGAAAGAATCAGAAGAATTAAAAAAATGGGTCGAAGAGATAAAGAAAAATGTGTTTTGGGAAATTAAATATTAATTTTTAAAAAGAAAGATTTTTATGAAAAAAATATTATTTTTATTTTTGGTTTTTTACGTTTTACCTTCTTTCGGACAAAGCAACAAAATTGAGCTTTATGAATTTACTTTAGAAAATGGTTTAAATGTTGTGTTAAACCCAGATAAAACCTCTCCTATTGTAGTTGTTGATATTTGTTATCATGTTGGCTCAAAAAATGAATATGACAAAAGAAATGGATTTGCTCATTTGTTTGAACATTTGATGTTTGATGGCTCTACAAATGTTGATAGAGGTGATTTCGATAAGTATATTTACAGCGCTGGTGGTGATGATAATGCTTTTACCAATGAAGATGTAACTAATTATTTTGATATTCTCCCTTCTAACCAATTAGAGCTAGCATTATGGCTGGAATCAGATAGAATGTTACAATTTGCAGTTAGGGATATTAGCTTGAAAGTACAAAAGGGGGTTGTGAAAGAAGAAAGAAAACAAAGTTATGAAAATCAACCTTATGGTACGGTACAAATTAATTTAGCTGAAACTGCTTATACAACTCATCCTTATAAGTGGCCTGTTATTGGGTATGCTCAGGATATAGATGCTGCAACATTAAAAGATGTAAAAGATTTTTTTGAAACTTTTTATGTACCTAATAATGCTACTTTAGTTATTGTTGGTGATATTGATGTTCAAAAAACTAAAGAGCTAGTAAAAAAATACTTTGGTGATATACCAAGAGGTAAAAAAGAAATTAATAGAAACTTTCCAAAAGAGCCTCCTAGAACCAAACAAATGCGCAGACTCTTTACTGATAAAATTATGTTTGACGGTGTGTTTATGGCTTACCATATTCCGGAGTTAGGTCATGAAGACTCGTATGCTCTAGAATTGCTTGCTAATATTCTCTCTAGTGGTAAAAGTTCAAGATTATATGAAAGAATGGTGTATCAAGATCAGGTAGCGTTAGAAGCATCTTGTTATGCAGATTTACGAGAAGATCCGGGCCTATTTATTTTTAGCAGTATCTCTTCTGGTAAATTAAAAGCTCATGAACTAGAAAACATTATTTATGAAGAAATTGAAAAAATTCAGACTAATGGTGTTCCAGAGGAAGAATTAATCAAAGTAAAAAATAAATTTGAATCCAATTTTATTTATAAGTTAGAAATGCCTTATCAACGAGCCGTACAACTAGCTCTTTATAAAACTTTACAAAAAGATGCCAACTTAATAAATACTGAAATTGAAAAATATCTTAAAGTAACACCGCAGGATATCCAGAAGGTTGCTAAAAAATATTTGCAAAAAGAAAATAGTGTTGTTCTTCATTATAAACCTGAACAAACTAATTAATTATTGGAGAAAATAATGTTAAGAGTTATAAATGTTTTTTGTCTTTTTGTATTAATTATAAGTTTATCCTTTTCTCAGAAAAATGAAAAACTTGATAGATCAAAACCACCTAAAATTTCAAAACCTGATAAAATATCTTTCCCAAAATATCGTGAAAAACAGCTTTCTAATGGGTTGCAATTAGTAGTGATTGAAAATCATTTTCAACCAACAGTATTTGTTTCTGTTACAGTAAAAGCAGGTTCATATTTCGATGCAGATAAACCAGGTGTAAGTAGTTTAGTTTCGGAATTATTGACAAAAGGTACTAAAACAAAAAATGCTTTGCAAATTGCAAGAGAAATTGATTTTTTAGGTGCTGAGCTTAACAGCAACTCAAATTGGGATGCTAATAGATTGAGCTTGAAAATATTAAAAAAGAATTTTGAAAAGGGACTTGATTTATTTACTGAATGTCTTTTAAGCCCAACTTTCCCTGAAGAAGAGTTAAAGAGAGAAATTACTCAAAGACTTGCTGCTTTACAGCATGAAAAAACAGATCCAAATTTTTTGGCAGAAAAATATTTTTCAAAAGTGATTTACAAAAATTTACCTTATGCTAATTCTACAATAGGCGATGAATCCTCATTAGAAAAAATATCTGTAAATGATTTGAAAGAGTATTATTCAAAATTTTTTCAACCATCAAATGCTTTTTGTGTAGTTGTAGGTGATATAACCTTAGAAGAAATTGAACCAATTCTTGAAAACAAATTTGCAAGTTGGAAGAACATTTCTAATATTTCTAAAGAATATATAAAATTTGAGATTGATAATAATAGGAAAGTTGTAATAATTGATAAGAAAGATGCTGTACAATCTTCAATAAGAATTGGTTGTATTTCTATTGATAGAACTAGCCCTGATTTCTTTATAGCTTCTGTTCTTAACACTTATTTAGGTGGTTATTTTAGATCTCAATTAAATTTAAATTTGCGAGAAAAAAATAGTTATACCTATGGTGCTTCAAGCGGTTTTGATGCTAGAATGCTAAACGGTCCATTTGTGGTTCGAACTGAGGTTGGTTCTGAAGTAACGGCACCTGCTGTAAATGAAATATTGAAAGAAATAGATGCATTATCTAAAAAGGATATTCCAAAAGATAGATTTGAAGAGGTTAAGAATTTTATTGTTGGTTCTTTCCCAATAGGTATTCAAACCCCGTCTCAAATAGCCGCAGCTGTATCTGTTATAAAATTATATAATTTGCCCTCTAATTATTACGATAATTATGTAGCAAATATTCATTCAGTAACAAAAGATGATATTAAAAAATTCGCAAAGAAGTATTTAGATATTTCAAAACTTTCTATAGTTATTTCTGGAGATAGTAAATTAATTAAGGATAGCCTTAGTAAGTTCGGAAATGTACAAATACTTGATGCTGATGGTAATAAAGTTAATTAAAAAACAAGGAGTATTTCGAATTGAATATTGATGAATTAAAAAAATTAAATGATATAGAAGTAGTAAAAGAATTAAATATTTCTTATGAAAAAATAAAAGAAGAAATAAGCAAAGTTATTATTGGACAAGAAAAGATTATTGACGATTTATTGATTTCATTGCTTTCAGGTGGACATGCGCTTTTAATTGGAGTTCCAGGTCTTGCAAAAACTTTACTTATTAAAACATTAGCTCAAGTACTTGACTTAAAATTTAATAGAATTCAGTTTACACCTGATCTTATGCCAGGAGATATTACTGGTACAGAGGTTATCGAAGAAGACTACTCATCTAAACAAAAAGTATTCAGATTTGTAAAAGGGCCTGTTTTTGCAAATATAATTTTAGCAGATGAGATAAACAGAACACCACCCAAAACCCAATCTGCACTTTTGGAAGCAATGCAAGAACATAAAGTTACTGTATCTGGACAATCTTACATTCTCGAAGAACCTTTTTTTGTGCTGGCAACTCAGAATCCTATCGAACAAGAAGGAACATATCCTTTACCCGAGGCTCAACTTGATAGATTTATGTTTAATCTTTGGTTGGATTATCCTACTTATGATGAAGAAATTGAAATCGTAAAAACTACTACAAGCTCTTATACTCCTCAATTGGATAAAATTATTGGTTCCAAAGAAATAATATTTTTCCAGAATCTGGTGAAAAAAGTACCCGTTTCTGATAATGTAGTTGAATATGCTGTAAAATTGGTTACTTTTTCGAGACCGAATAATAATCATTCACCAAAGTTTATTAAAGAATGGATTAATTGGGGTGCTGGACCAAGAGCATCACAATATTTAGTTTTTGGTGCTAAAACCCGGGCAGTTCTACAAGGTAGAACAACTCCAGATATTGATGATATAAAAAATTGTGCAATATCTGTATTAAGACATCGTCTAATTACTAATTTTAAAGCTGAAGCTGATGGAGTTAAAGTAGAAGATATTATAAACCAATTGTTGAATGAAGTAAAATAGGGAAGTATTTTTTTTAAAATTTTATAATATCCCACAAAAGTGGGATATTTTTTTTACTAAAAGAGCAACTCAAATATAAAAAAGATTATTTGTTTTGTCTTAGTCTATAATACAAATCAAAAAATTGTTGAGAGTTAAAAATAAGATTAATTCATTGCTTTTGAAGGTATAGAATATATCTAAGAATTTATTAAGCAAAATTCAGGTTTGAAATAAACTCTATCTGTATACTATAATTTTATCACCAGCTTTTAATCCACTTTTTAAATTATTCCATTTTTGAAGTTCAGAAATATCAACATTAAATTTCTTTGATATGCTGTAAAGAGTATCTCCTCTTTTTACTTTATAGTATTCTTTTTTGGGTGATGTTTTTGGTTTATCATTATCACCTTTAGAAGAAGAAGGGATATTACTTTGTAATTTAAGAGTTTGACCGGGTTTTATAATTTCATCACTTAAATTATTTAATCTTTTGATTTCATCAACACTTATATTATAAGCAGATGCTAATGAATAAAGGTTATCGCCTTTTTTAACTTTATAAGTTGATAGTATAGGTTTTTTCTCTTCCTTTAATGATGTAGACTCAGTTTCCTTTTTAGCAATATTTTTTCTGTTATCTAATTCATTTTTTGATACAATTAACTTTTGACCAACTTTGAGTTTAGATTCTTCTGAAAGATTGTTTATACTGAGCAATTCTTTTACAGTAAGATTATATTTTTTTGCAATTGAGTAATATGTATCGTTTTTCTGAACTTGATATACATTGCTGTTTTTTATGGATGAATTTTTACTTTCAGCATAGTAAGTTGTTACTGGCTGGTTAGCATATAATTTTAATACTTTTCCTGCTTTAATAGTATTGTTTCTAAGATTGTTCCATTTTTTAATTGCTACAATGCTAATATTATATTTATCAGCAATAGAGCTTAAGGTTTCATTTTTTCTTACTTTATGTGTAAACCATCTTTTTTCGACTTCGGGTTTTAATACATTTTTTGTAGAGATGAGTTTTGATTTTTCGTTTGTGTTTAATTCATTAATTTTTGCATAGAAGTTATATTTTGATTTGGGAACATAAATATCTAAAGAATCTAATTCGTCTATCTCCTGTCCAAAAGGAATGTTATTCCAGTTTCTTAAATCGCTTATTCTAACATCATACATTGCAGCAATGCTTTTTAAGTTATCACCTTCTTTAATATGGTATACTATTTTTACTTTGTCAGATTGTTCTTTTAATTTTGAATTAGATTCTGTGTCAATAGAGGATTCAGACTCTTCATTAGAGGTATCATTCTCATTATCTTTTTTGTTAATATTATCAACTAAAAGATTGTTGTTTTTGAGAGGAATTTTTAATGAAATCCCTTTAGGTAGTCTTTTATTCTTTTTTAAATATTTTTCTAATCCATTTACATCTGCAAGCAGTGATTTAGAGATGTTGTATTTTTTCGAAATTGAGCTTATTGTTTCTCCTTTTTTTACTATATGAACTAAGTATGTCCTTCTTTTTTCTGGTGGAATTTGTTTGATACAGGAAACAAATACATCAGTCTTATCTTTTGGTACTTTTAAAGGATAAAGTGTTTCTGGTGGTGTACAACCCTGAACTAATTCTGGATTCATAAGTTTGAGTAAATTTTCATCTACATTTGCAGCACTTGCAAGCACTTCTAAATCATAGCAATCATTAATCATTATGGTATCGCATTCAAATGGTTTTGCATATTCTAGATTAGTAAAACCATACTCTTCAGGATTCATAAATATTAAAGAAATTGCAATATATTGTGGAACATAACCACGAGTTTCATAAGGTAATTTTGGTGATATTTCCCAATAATCATTAGAATTTGCTCTCCTAATGGCTGAATTTACTCTTCCACTACCACTATTATAAGCAGCTAAAACTAAATGCCAATCTTGATATATTTCGTATAAATCTTTCAAATGTTTTGCAGCAGCTCTTGTTGCTTTTTCCGGGTCTCTTCTTTCATCAATCCAAAAATTGCTGTTTAATCCGTATAATTTTCCGGTTGATTTTACAAATTGCCATAAACCAACAGCACTTGCTACAGATCTAGCTGCAGGATTAAGACCACTTTCAATTAATGATAAGTAAATTAACTCTTGAGGTAACCCTTCTTCAGCGAAAATCCTTTTCATCATCGGAAAATAATAACCTGATCTATAGAACCAATTTGGAACGAATTTTTGACCTCTTGTCATAAAATAATATAAGAACTGCTTAACAGGTTCATTTAAAACAAGGGGGACCTGTGTTTTTGGTAATTCTGATGGAAGTTTTAAATTTTCTTTAGATATATCAATTAAACCAGCTTCAGCATTAATTTTTTCTCTTAATGCAAAAATTGGAGTATCCGGATCTAATTCATCTATGGAGATAATAAGCTTCTCATAATCTTCAATTAAGCTTTTACTAAGTTCAGTAAATTCTTCGTTATTTTCAATATCTGGATAGTAACTTAATTGATCTAATACGTTAATTGCTTTTTCAAATTCAATTACTGCTGTAGTTGAATCATTATTCTGAAAAGCTTCTAAAGCTAATAAATAATGTTGTCTTGCATTTTCAAGTTTATTATCTACTTCTTTTTTAAGAAAAGAGGTATCAGAAATGCTAAAAAATGAAGTTTCTTCAGGTAAATATTTATCAATATCATCATATTTTTGATTAGAAATATCTTTAGAAGTGCTTGATAGTTGTGATGTAGTTGAACATCCTCCTAAAAGAATGAAAATAATGATTAATAAAGTAATCACCTGATAGTAAAATTTACTCATCCAGACCTCATTATTCTAAATAATCCTTAAAATAAAAACTATTTATATAATAATCAAGGCTTTTCGATTATTTATTGAAATTTTACTTTAATGGAAACTCATAATTTATTGGTATTTATAATATTAAAAAAAATTAATGTTTCGTTTTTTCTTTTTTTTTGTTTTAACAAAATTATTAATGAAAAATATATTTTAGTGAGAAATTTGGGTTAGAATTTGATGGATAAATACGTATTTTATTTATCAAATTGTTTTGATAAAAGTTTTAAAAAGTCACAAAAACTATTTGGTTTTTTTTGTACTTTTTATATTTATTTTACAACTTTTATTTTATTTACTTGGGGATAGTACTAAGTTCAATTTGTTGATTTTCATTCTATACTTCATTTTATGTGTTCAGTTTTTTTATTATGGTTTTAGAAAAAATACAAAATTTGATTTTATTAAATTTCATTCTTTATATCTTGAGATTAAACAAAAATACTTGAAAATTAAATAAATTGATTATAGCGTGATAAAATTGATAGAACTAAAACAGGTTAGTTTTTTTATTTATACAATAAATGAGAAGAATGAAATTAATTTAAGCTGGATGTTATATAAAGATCTTTTGGAATTAAAATCAAAGTTAAAAAATATTTGTATAGAAAAGAATATAGAGATAAAAGAGTAACTTTTCAAAATATTTTTGATTCATAAATATTCTTAAATAATATTATTGACTATTTTAGAATTTTTTGCTATATTAGTTATCTTAACATAACAAATTGGGGTGTAGCCAAGCGGTAAGGCAGCGGCCTTTGGAGCCGCCATTCCCAGGTTCGAATCCTGGCACCCCAGCGGGAAGAGGTATGTTAGAATTAGAAATTTATAGTGGACGTGCGAATAAAGTTCTTGCCGAAAAAATTGCATCAGAGCTAAATAAGCCATTAGGTAATTTGGAAATCAAGAACTTTAGCGATGGTGAGATTTGGGTTAAGTTTGGTGATAATATTAGAGGTGCTGATGTATTTATAATTCAACCTACTAACCCACCCTCAGAAAACCTTATGGAATTATTGATTGCAATTGATGCTGCCAAAAGAGCATCTGCAAGAAGAATAACTGCTGTAATTCCATATTTTGGTTATGCAAGACAAGATAGGAAAGATCAGCCAAGAGTTTCAATAACTGCAAAACTTATTGCAAATTTGCTCACGAAAGCTGGAGCTGATAGGGTTATGACTATGGATTTGCATGCTCCTCAAATTCAAGGATTCTTTGATATACCTTTAGATCATTTGTATTCTTCTATTGTTTTTGTGAATTTTTTCAAAAATATGAATATTGAGAATCTTGCTGTATCTTCCACTGATGTTGGTGGTATTAAAATGGCAAGATCTTATGCTAAAAGGTTAAAAGCAGGTTTGATTTTAGTAGATAAAAGAAGGCAAGAAGCAAATAGCTCTGAAGTGATGAATGTTATAGGCGAAGTTGAGGGTAAGAATGTTTTATTGGTCGATGATTTAATTGATACAGGGGGTTCCTTTGTTAATGCTATTAAAGCTTTAAAAGATAGAGGGGCAAATAAGATTTATGGAGCCTGTACTCACGGTATTCTTTCTGGTAATGCGATCGAGAAAATAGAAAATTCGCAAATAGAAAAACTTTACATTACTGATACTGTACCTGAAAAAAGGAAAAGTAATAAGATTGAGGTTTTATCTGTGGCAAAAATTTTTGCCGAAGCAATAACAAGAACAAATAAATATCAATCTATTAGTTCCCTATTTGATATTGATAAGGATAAAATTTAAAAAGGATGGATATATATGCAAGAAATAGTTTTAAAAGCTGAATATCGAAAATTGGGTGATGCCCACAGCTTAAAGGAGGCAAGAAAAAAAGGTCTTGTTCCTGGAATCTTTTACAGAAAAGACATTGAAAATATTCCTTTTTATGTAAAAGATCTTAGTTTAAAAAATATTATTTACTCTGTAAGTGCTACTATTGTTAACCTTATGTTTCCTGATAATAAACAGTATCCTAGTGTGGTTAAGGAAGTACAATATGATCCTATAACAGATCAACCAATTCATGTTGATTTTTTAGGTATTTTTGAAGATAAACCTATTATTGTTGAGGTTCCTGTTATACTATCAGGTACACCAGCAGGTCAAAAAGATGGAGGTTTAACTCAGCATTTATTACATAAGCTAAAAGTTGAGTGTCTTCCAAAGTATATTCCTCAATCAATTACTGTAGATATATCGCCGTTAAACATTGGTGATTCAATACATATTAAAGATATCAAAATTGAGAATGTAACATTCAGAGAAAGAGAAGATGCTACAGTTGTAGCAGTTATTCCTCCAACAGTTGAGGCTAAACCAGGTCAAGCTGCAGAGGCTGCTACAGAAACAGCTGAGCCTGAAGTTGTTGCTTCTAAAGGTAAAAAAGAAGAAGAAGAATAAACTGATATTATTTTTCATAAATAGATTTGTTTTTAATAGTAGGATTGGGTAATATAGGTAAAAGGTATATAAATACCAGACATAATGTTGGTTTTGAAGTTGTTGACAACTTAGCCAATAAATTTAATCTTAATTGGTTGCCCGGAAAAGGAGATTATTATTATTCTTTGGGTAACTATCAGGAAAAGAGTTTTGTTCTGATTAAACCAACAACCTATATGAATAATAGTGGAATAGCCACAGACCACGCTATTAACTATTTTCAAGTAAATTTATCAGACTTATTGGTAATTTGTGATGATTACAATTTACCTTTAGGAAAAATCAGATTGCGTCCTAAAGGTAGTGATGGGGGGCATAATGGACTTTCATCAATAATTTATCATTTAATGACGGAAGATTTTCCTAGATTAAGAATTGGAATTGGTAGTGATTTTGAGAAAGGAGAGCTTTCTTCTTTCGTGCTTTCTTGTTTTAATGATGATGAACGCGTAATTATAAATGAATCTATAAAAAAATCTTCTGATGCAGTTTTATCCTTTATCACAGAAGGGATTCAAAAAACAATGACATTGTTTAATTAATCTTCTAACATAAATTTAGAGGTTGCAATGGAAATAACATTAATATTAGGCATCAGTATTCTCTCATTACTTTTCGCGATCTATTTAGCTACCAGCGTGTTAAAAAATGATCAAGGAACAAATGCTATGCAAGAAATAGCCAGTGCCATTAAAGAAGGTGCTGAGGCATTTCTTCGCAGGCAATATAAAACCATAAGTATTCTCTCCGTTGTTTTTGGTATAATTATTTTTTGTATTTATTATTTTGTCAGAGAACTTAATCATCATGATATAGCAATAGGATTGACAACTTTTCAATTAGCTATTTACACTACCGTATCATTTATTTTTGGTGCATTGTGTTCTGGTATTGCTGGCTATGTTGGAATGTTTGTTTCAATTCGATCTAATAGTAGAACCGCTTCAGCTGCAATGACAAGTTTAAACAAGGCTCTTCAAATTGCTATTCGTGGTGGTGCTGTTTCAGGATTGTTTGTAGTTGCTATGAGTTTATTAGGTGTTGGAGGGCTTTATGCAATTCTTCATGCAATGGCACCAGCTGATCCCATAGCTGCTGAAGCATATACAAAACAAATACCTTATCTAATAGTAGGATATGGTTTTGGAGCAAGTTTTGTTGCATTGTTTGCTCAGCTTGGAGGAGGTATTTATACCAAAGCTGCTGACGTTGGAGCAGATTTAGTTGGTAAAGTTGAAGCTGGTATTCCAGAAGATGATCCAAGAAATCCAGCTGTTATTGCCGATCTTGTTGGTGATAATGTAGGTGATTGTGCTGGCCGTGGTGCTGATCTTTTTGAATCAACTGCAGCAGAAAACATAGGTGCTATGATCCTAGGTGTGGGGTTATATCCATTTTTTGGTGTTCATGGCATTATATTTCCTTTAATGGTTCGTGCATTTGGTTTAATTGCTTCTATAGTTGGAATAATGGTTGTTCGAACTAAAGAAGATGGTGACCCTATGCAGGCATTAAATAAGGGTTATTATATAACAGCTATTTTAGCTATGATTGGATTTTTTATTGGGACTAAATGGCTTTTATACTCACCTCAAGCACCAGATGCCTGGATAAACTTCTTTATTTGTGGTGTAATAGGTATTTTAACAAGTGTCGCTTTCGTTTATATTACTCAATATTATACTGAATATAAATATAGACCAGTAAAATCTATTTCAGAAGCTTCGCAAACAGGACCTGCAACTAATATAATCACTGGTTTTGCAGTTGCTCTTGAGTGTACATTCTTGCCAGTTTTGACTATTTCTATAGCAATTATTGCTTCTTATTATTTAGGAATTACAACAGGAATACCAAACGCTGGTTTGTTTGGTACTGCTGTAGCAACTATGGGTATGCTCGGAACAGCAGCATACATTTTAGCTATGGATACTTTTGGACCAATTACTGATAATGCCGGTGGCATTATAGAGATGAGTCAACAACCAGAAGAGATTAGAAAGAAAACAGATAGATTAGACGCAGTAGGTAATACAACCAAAGCTTTAACAAAAGGTTATGCTATAGGTTCTGCTGCATTAGCCGCTTTCTTGTTATTCTCAGCATATATGGATGAAGTGAGAAATTATGGTGTAAACCTAATTTCTGTTGATATTGCTAAACCAGAAGTATTTGTTGGCGGTTTATTGGGTGCAACTCTTGTATTTTTATTCTCTTCATTTGCTATAAAAGCTGTTGGTAAAGCTGCATATTATGTAATAAATGATGTAAGAGCTCAATTTAAAGAAAAACCAGGTATTTTAGCCGGAACGGAAAAACCAGATTATGCAAGAAGTGTTGATATTGTAACAAGAGGTGCTTTAAAAGAAATGGTCGTTCCTGGTTTACTAGCAGTTGGTATGCCAATTGTAGTAGGTCTTGTATTTAGATATTTTAATATGGGTGCAGAAACAGTTGCAGCATTTTTAATGGTTGGTACAATTGGTGGTATTCTATTAGCAACTTTGTTAAACAATGGTGGTGGTGCATGGGATAACGCTAAAAAATATATTGAGACTGGAATGTATGGGGGTAAAAAAAGTGATGCACACAAAGCTGCTGTAGTTGGTGATACAGTTGGAGATCCATTTAAAGATACAGCTGGTCCATCATTACACGTGTTAATAAAATTATTAAGCACTATTACATTGGTATTAGCACCATTATTCTTGTAGAATATTTATTGTGTTTACCCTCAGTTGATTTGCTGAGGGTAAACTAAAAATAGATTTTAATTAATAAATCCCTGCTCCTTATGGTAGGGGCCATTTAACAAATAGTCCAAAGGGAGGTGAAAAAAATAATGGACACTTCAAAAAGAATCTACGAAACTACTTTTATTATTAATTCTTATCTGGAAGATGCTCAGATCGAAGCCATTATTTCTAGCGTGGAGGAAACCATAAAGAAAAATGGTGGAGAAATCAAAATATTCGATAAGATTGGTCGAAAACGATTAGCATACCCGATTAAAAAGAAAAATAATGGATATTATTGCTATATAGTTTTCGAATCAACTCCTGACTTTATTTCCAAATTAGAAAGATTCTATAAGCTTGAGGAAGGTATTTTAAGATATCTTACTATTGCTCTTGATAAAAAAGCTTTAGCAGCTTTAAATAAAGCTCAGGATTTGAAAAAGACTGAATCTGTTGAAGCAAAAAATGATGAAATGTGATTAACAGACAAATATTTTATCGCCTGAATAATTGTGATAAAAATTATTGAAATGATGGAGGTTCTAGAAATGGCTGACTTAAAAATGCCCGAAGTAAATAATGTTGTAATAGCTGGTAATTTAACCAGAGATCCTATATTTAGAACAACTTCTAGCGGAACTCCAGTAATTAATTTTACTATCGCTTCTAATAGAAAATTTCGCGATAGTAACAATCAATGGCAAGAAGATGTATGCTATGTTGGAATTGTTGCCTGGAATAAGTTAGCTGAAAGTTGCAATGAAAGGTTGAAAAAGGGCAGTGCAGTTTTAATTGATGGCGAATTACAGAGTCGAATATGGAAAACTAATGAAGGTTATATTCGTAATGTTGTCGAAGTTAAAGCTAGAAGAATTCAATTCTTGAATAAAAGAAATATCAATGATAACTCTTCTGATGTTATTGAAGATGACTCTGAGGTATTTGAAAAACATCCTTTTGAAGATTTATCTGATAAGTAATGAAGTATTAATAATAATAAGTTAAGGGTAAGATGAAAACACCTAAAGAAAATGAAAAGCAAAAAAAACGTATTTGCAGGTTCTGTGAAAATCATGAAGAATATATTGGTTATTTAGATGAAAAGAAGTTAATACGATTTGTAACCGAGCAAGGTAAAATAATACCAAAAAGAATTTCCGGAACTTGCTCCAAACATCAAAGAATGTTAGCTACTGCAATTAAAAGAGCAAGACATCTTGCGTTGTTACCTTTTGTCTCCGACGCAGTTAAATGATTTAACCAAATATTTTGGAGAAAAAATGAAAGTAATTCTAAAAGAAGATCATGATAAATTAGGGAAAATCGGGGATGTCGTAACAGTTAAAGATGGTTACGCAAGAAATTACCTGATTCCAAAAAAAATTGCTTATATTGCCACTGAAGGAAATATTAAAAGGTTAGAAGAAGAGAAAAAACAATATCAAGCAAAACTTAAAAAAGAGAAAGTTACTGCTACCGAATTAGCTGCTGAAATTGAAAAACTCTCTCTAACTATTCCTGTTCAAGTTGGCGAAGATGATAAACTTTTTGGTTCCGTTACTACACAAATGATAGCTGATTCTCTAAAAGAGAAAGGTTATGATATAGACAAGAAAAAGATACTTCTTGAGGAACCAATCAAAGTATTAGGTATCTACACTGTAGATATAAAATTACACCCAGAAGTTACTGGAAAAGTAAAAGTATGGGTTGTTAGACAATAATAAAATGGTTATTTTCTTTAAGCCATCCTTGTTTTTATAGGATGGCTTTTTTTATTTATATAATAAATGATTTTATTTTTATCTTTTAATAAAGATATAAAGTTTTGTATTTATGTTTTTATTGAATAATTATGGTTTAATCTAATATAATTTCTAAACCATCCGAAGGTATTATATATTCACCTTTATAGTCTCTATCAATCAAGTATTCTTTAAGCCTCTTTTGTCCATCTATAGAGCCATGTACCGGAATAACAATTTCAGGATTTAGTTCTAATATAATGTTAATAAGATCTTCTAAAGAAGCATGTGACGAGAAACCAAAAGATTTTATACTACTATTAATTTTTAATTGTTTAGGGAAAAGATCACTATTGATAACATTCTTATTAACTGAATTTTTAATTAAATACCCTGGTGATTCTGGATCAGTATATCCAACAAAAAATATTCCATGATTAATATTTTCAATCATCCTCAATAATAACTCGTAAGATAATGTGTTTTTATCCATCATTCCGCCTGGTGCTAAAACAATTCCAGGTGTATAAAGAAATTCATTTTCATTTATATTTCTGTTTATTTTATTTTGATTTATTTCCTTAAATTCAAAACCTTTTTCAATTCTTGGTATATTAAAGTTAAATATATCATATATGGAAGAAATTTTGTTGTGCAATTCGCCGGTAAAAATATTTATGTTTTGAATGAGATTGTTCTTTATTGCTTTGTGAATTATGTATAATATTTCTTGACTTTTTCCGAGTGCAAAAACAGGTATTAAAACCGAACCACCAGAGGAAATTATTTTAGAAATAGATGATATAAAGTCATCAATTATAATATTTCGATTTGGTTTTCTATTCTCATCCCCGGCAGTTGTTGTTTCTATAATTAGAATATTTATTTTTTCTTTAGGCAGGTTTATTCCGGGGATAAGTGATTGATCTTTTTTTGATATATCACCAGTATATAAAATATTTTTATTACCAAATTTTATCAGAGTGCAGGCTGAACCAATAATGTGTCCGGCTTCATAGAATTTGCAGGTGATTTTATTTTCAGATGGATACTGAAAAGGTATTAATTCAAATTCTTGGTGGTATGGATAAGGTTTTGTTACATTAAAAATCATATCAGATAGTGTTGTATCATAAAATGCAGGATCTATATTGTATTCTGCTTTAAGTATATTGTAACTATTTCTTAGCATTATTTGAGTTAAATATGCTGTTGGAACTGTCATAAAAGGTCTTAAGTAAGGGAAGAGTTTTAAATAAAATGGTAATGCCCCTATGTGATCGATATGTGCATGACTAATAATTATTGAATCAACATTTTTATCTTTTATATAGTTTATGTTGGGGAACATTTTGTTATCTTTTTTTCTTGGGTGCTGACCAGCATCTAATAATATACCTCTACCATCAAGGTTCAGATAATATGAATTTGCTCCAATTTCATTTGCACCACCCAAAGAAATAAATTTTATCATATAAGTTATAAATTTTTAGAATATTATAATATTAATTTGTTTTATATAACACCATAAGGCTAATAGGATCAACAGTAATTTTTGAACCACTTACATAATATAAAATTTCTGTTCCAGCTTTATCTCCATTTACTACTACAGCCCAATTGCCTTCGGGAATCTTAAAAGTTTTCTTTTCATTATAAGGATTGATTAAAACAATTACATTTTTCCATTTCTCGTTTTTTAATTGGTTTTTATCATCTAATAAATTATAGGCAATACACCTTTCTGAATTATCAGGTAGCCATTCATCGTGAAATTTTAATCCATTTATAACACTTTCTTTTGATGTCCTTCTAAACGTAGGGTGTTCTTTTCTCAATTTAATTAATCCTTTATAATAATTAAAGATGTCATAATATGTTTCTTTATTTTCCCATTTAATAGAATTTGTTTCATCTGATGAAGTATTTGAGTTATCATCAAAAACATAGAAATATTTATTTAATTTATTATCGTATACATAATTAATTTTTTGTCTTAATATTTCTTGTCCAGCGTGTAAAAATGGTATTCCTTGAGAAGTTAGTAAAATAGCCGCACCAAGATTATTCATACGAATAATTTTGTGCTTAATATTTTCTTCTGGGAATTGAGTTTTATCAAAAAAATCTACAACATTAGGATTGGTATCACTTTTAGGATATGAAATCTTAGGAGAATTTTGTTTTCCGGGTTCTTGAAAATTACAATAGTTCGAAATTATTAATTTATCAAATAATGTGTAACCATCATGACAATCTATATAATTTATACTATTTAAAGGCGATCTAATATTTTGCCATTCAGTTGGGTCATCTCCTAAAGGAGAATAATTTATCATTCCAGTAATAACCTTTCGAGCTAGTTGATAAGGTTGGTGTCCTTTTTCTGAGTCAGGGTAATATCTATCATTAATAGTATTTTGTATATATCCCCCGGCATAATCCCTCATAAATCCACTTCCTTTTATAGCATCTCTAAAGTAATCATTAAAAGCGGCAATAGAACCTGAAGGTAAATTATAATCTTTTTCAAATAAACCAATGTGCTGTCTATCTAAATATGTTCCTGTATTTTTACCTTTGTATGATAATCCTCTAAGTGTCCACAACTCTCCATATAGTAAAATGTTAGGATTGATTTTACGAAGCTTTTTTATCATTATAGCTAAATTATTTGGATCATAAGCACTCATCCAATCAAATCTAAAACCATCAACTTTAAATTCTCTTACCCAATATTCCAAGCAATCTAATATAAGTTTTGAAACCATTGGGTTTTCAGTTTTAATTTCGTTCTGACAAAATATACCGTCATAAAAGGTACCATCAGCCATACTTCTATAGTAATAGTCAGCATCGATTGCCCGTAAAGAATATATGTTTGGTGAATTACGACTTCCTTCAAATGTATGATTGAAAACGACATCAAAAATAACTTTTATTCCATTTCTATGAAACTCGGATATTAATCTTTTTAGTTCATTTATTCTAGATAGATCATTAGGGTTAGTTGAGTAATAACCTTCAGGAGAAAAATAATTTATGGGGCCATAACCCCAATCATAATATCGATAATTTGGCCACTCCTTCTGATCATTATAATTAATATATTTATGTTTATAATCAAACTCATTTCCCACAACAAATTCATTCAATGGTAAAAAATGTACTGTATTTATACCTAATTCAATAATATGGTCTAAAGCTGTTGAAAAGTTCTTATATTTAGAACCTCTGTAAGTTGCACCTAAATAAGTTCCTTTAATATTATCAGGTACACCAGAGTTGTTACCTCTTGTAAAATCTCTTAAATGAACTTCCCATATTATGCTTTCATCAATTTTATTGTTTTTTAATTTTAATTTTTCAACCTTTTCAGTTCTTGACATATCTACGATCATGGCTCTTCCAAGTGTCTGGTCAAAAGGTTGTTTTTCGTTTTTTCTTATTACATTTACGCCATCCCCTCTGGTTACAATTTTTGCGTAAGGATCTACAATTTCGAGATCTGGATGACAATCTGTACCAACACTTTCAATTAAATAAGTATAATATTTTTTATGAAGATCTTGGTTAATTGTTAATTCCCATACTCCCCCTTTAATTCTTTTCAAATATTTTTCTTCATAATATTCATTTTGTGTCCTAATAGGGTTTGAATAAATTCTCACCTTCACTGATTTAGCTCTCGGTGCAAATATTCTAAAAATAGTTTTTTTAGAATTGCATATAGCTCCTAGTTGTATGCTTAAATTATAATAATCTTTATTAAGATAAATGTTGTTTAAAACTAATCTTTTTGTAACATCATCGAAGGTTAAAAAATATTCGTTCTTAATATCTAATGTTGTTCTTGTAATTATTATTAATTCATTTTTATTGTGGCTTTTTGTAATTTTTTTTATATGCACTATTTTATCATAATTGTCTTTAATAACAAAATTATCTTTCGATGGAAAAGTATCTAGTTTTTTATTAAATACAACAGTAATTATATTCTTCCCATCAATGTATCCACCAAATAATATTGGTTTTTGATTTTTTTCATTTGTATAACTACGAGTTGTTATTGCGGTAGTAAGAAAAAAAATAATTATTAAAAAATAATATGAACGCATAATTACCTCGAAATATTTTATTTTAATATATCATTTTTCGTTAATAATTACAATTTTTTTTATCATATTTTTAAATGTAAGTAGATGTATAAATAATATTTTTATAAAAATATTTTTGACAATTTTTACTAATTAAACAATGTTTTACTATTTAACCATTTAAAAAATGTTTGATTTAGCTTGATTAATATTTTTTAAATAGATAATTTAGTATAAATTATTTTAAGTGGCTTATGCCTGAAAAGATAAATAAAATTGAGCGAACCCTTTTTCAATATAAAAAACGGAGATCCTATGATTCGAAGGATACAATTTCTAATCTCTCTTTTTTTAATTCTTGCATCATTTGCTTTAGCAGGGAATACCGGAAAAATTTCTGGTAAAGTAATTGATGCAAAAACCCGTGAACCAATAATTGGTGCAAGTGTTATAATTGAAGGCACAGTTTTGGGAGCTGGTACAGATATCGAAGGGAAGTATACTATTTTAAATGTACCACCAGGAGTATATACGATCAAAGTATCAGCTGTAGGTTATGGACAAATTTCAAGAAAAAATGTTCAGGTATCAATTGACTTAACCACAAAAGAAGATTTTGAACTTATCGAAGCAGCTATACAAACCCAAGAAGTAGTTGCAATAGCTGAAAAGCCTTTAGTTCAGAAAGATCTAACTGCTTCAACCGCTGTTGTTACTTCAAGCCAATTACAAGCTCTACCCGTTACAGAGTTTACACAAGTGTTAAATTTACAAGCTGGTTATATTGGTGGTCACGTAAGAGGTGGAAGAAAAGGAGAAGTTGGTTATTGGATAGATGGTATACCAATTACAGACTCTTATGATGGAAGTAATGTAGTTGAAGTTAATAAGGATATGATTCAGGAATTACAACTGATTTCCGGTGCCTTTAATGCTGAATATGGACAAGCCATGAGTGGTATTGTTAATATTGCTACAAAAGAAGGCGGACAGGAATTCCACGGAAGTATTTCTTCTTACTTCGGAGATTATGTGAGCAATCATGATGATATATTTAAAGGGATTGATAAAATCAATCCATTTTCTATAAGGAACTTTGAAGGTAGCATCAATGGACCAATTGTAAAAGACCTCAGTTTTTTCGCAAATGCTCGATATATATATTTTGGTGGTTGGTTAAATGGTATAAGAAGATTTAACCCAGAAAACTTTATAACTCAGGATCAAAATGGGAATTGGATTTTATATGGCTGGCCTACAGGTAAGGGTGATAGTTCTGTTGTTCCAATGAATTGGAGTGAAAGAATATATGCTCAAGGTAAGTTGAGTTATAGATTTTCAAGTTTGCTAAAATTAAATTATAATATAATTTTTGATAATACAGATTATCAGGATTATGATAGGGCTTATCAATACAATCCAGATGGAAATTTAAAAAGGTTTAACAATAGCATAACAAATATTCTTCAGCTTTCTCATACATTATCAGGTTCAACTTTTTACACTTTAGGTTTTTCATTTTTCAAAAAAACATATAAACATTATCTTTATGAAGATCCCTATGATTCAAGATATGTTCATCCAGATTTGTTGACTACACAGCCATATAGCTTTTTAACTGGTGGAACAAACCTTTCAAGATTTAAAAGGGAGACACAAACATTTCTTGCAAAATTTGATTTGACAAGTCAGATAACCAATGAACACATGATAAAATTTGGATTTGAAGGCAGGTTACATAAATTATTTTACGAGGATATTACCTTAAGACCTATTGAAAGCGAAACAGATTCAAGAAGCCTAACATCACCATTTATTCATACGAGGATACTTGATGAAAGTTCAATTTATAATAGCAGCTATACACGCAAGCCAATTGAGCTTTCTGCATATATTCAGGATAAAATGGAGTTTAACTCATTAATTATTAATTTAGGTGTACGGTTTGATTACTTTGAATCTGATGGTAAGGTTCTGGTAGATGAAAGTGATCCTAACATTTTCAATCCGATAAAACCCGGCAATATTTTTCATGATTTAAATGGTAATGGAATTAGAGATGCTGGTGAGAATTTGAAAACTGTAGCTGAGAGAGAATCCTACTGGTATAAAAAAGTTAAAGGTAAGTTTCAGGTAAGCCCTCGTTTTGGTGCCTCATTTCCAATTACAGATCGTGGTATAATACATTTTTCTTATGGGCACTTTTTCCAGATACCGAGATTTGAATTATTGTATCAAAATCCATACTTTAAGTTGGGTAGTGGAACAGGTAATTTAGGTGTTGTTGGTAATGCCGATTTAAAACCCGAGATGACTGTAAATGGTGAAGTTGGATTGCAACAACAACTTACTGATGACATATCTCTGGATATTACAGGATATTTTAGAGATATTAGAGATTTATCTGGTACCAGAGCCGATGAAATTGTTCTTTTTGGTGGTTCTGGTACTTATAGTAAATATGTAAATAGTGATTTTGGTTTTGTAAGGGGAGTAATTTTATCTTTAAATAAGAGATTTTCTGGTGGTTTCTCAGCTACTTTAGATTACACTCTACAGGTGGCAAAGGGTAGTGCTTCCGATCCTAGTGAAGCGCGTAATGCATTAGCTGGTGGATCATTACCAGAAGTACAACTTACTCCTTTATCCTGGGATCAAAGACATACTGTAAATGCTACTGTAACATATTTTAGTAATGGTTGGGGAGGAAGTATTATTGCACAATATGGAAGTGGCCAACCTTATACACCTAGAAGATCTGAAGACATCACTTCTCTTTTAACTAATAGTGAATTAAAACCATCTACTTTGAATGTAGATTTAAGATTGCATAGAGAATTAAAGATTGGCAATTTAAATACTACAATTTTTTTAAGAGTATTTAATCTTTTTGATATTAAGAACGAATTTGGCGTATACGATGATACTGGTAGAGCTGGTTTTACTACTGATGAAGCCAGATTGAGAAAGACTGGTGTAAAAGAGATTGTTAATACTATAAAAGATTGGTTTACTAATCCACAATACTATTCTGAACCAAGAAGAATTGAATTAGGATTCATAATAGATTTTTAAAATACCTAAATCCTATGAGGTAATTATGAGGAAATTTTTTGTATTATTTATATTTTTATTTTTTATACTTTCTGATTTTTCCTTTTCGCAAAGTGGAAAAGAATACCGAAAAACAGGTTTGCATAATGGTAATAGAGTAAAAGCTACTTTCGGTAACTGGGGGGTAATTGGCCAACCAGCAAGTGCGGGTAGAAGAGGTTCCTGGATTTATGATAATAATGGTTATGTGGGTGATGTATCATTATTTGTAGGAGCTGAAGTAAAAGATCCTGCAACAGGAAAAATTTTTCATTCTGTTGTTACGTGCCCTGTTGATAGGCCAACCAAACTTGCAGATGAATCTCCTACAGGTAAAAAATGGACATTTGAACCAGTTACAGGTTATGATAATCCTAAACAGCAATCTATTGCCATAAGTACTGACGAAAATAGCTGGCCTTCTTATTGGCCTGATAAAATGGATGATCCATCTGATCCAGGATGGAGAGGTTCCTGGAATGGATATTTTGGGAAAAGGCCAAATGCTGATCAAGAAAGTATTTTTGTGATGGATGATAATAATGATGAAAGATTTAACTATGCAAATAATAATGCTTATGGGGTAGCATTTAAACCAGATTCAAGAAATCCACAAAGAAATGGTCTTGGCTTAGAGGTTAAAGTAAGAGGGTTACAGTGGGCTCAGTTTCTTGCACAAGATAATATTTTCTGGTTATATGAAATAAAAAATACTGGTACTTATAATTATGATAAAATGGTCTTTGGAATGCTAGTTGGTACTTATGTTGGTTGTACTTCTACAGAAAATTCTGGTGAATATGATGATGACTGGTCTTTTTTTGATGTATTAAGAGATTTAACCTTTACTGGTGATTTTGATAAAAATTGTTCAAGAAATCCCAATTGGGTTGGTCCAGTAGGTATGGTTGGTTATGCATTTCTGGAATCACCGGGTAACCCTTATGATGGAATAGATAATGACAGAGATTCATATAAAACTGGTAGAACTCCTAAAGCACCATATTTTACTTCAAAAGATTTTGATTCTATAACTATTAAAGCAGGCGATACACTAATAATAATTGATACTAATTACGTACGAAGTAAAGTTGTAGTATCATCAACACCTCAAGTTTATAAAACCAGAGGATTTAGTTTATATATTGAACCGGGTAAGACAAAAATATGCGAAGGGAATATGGTAAAAGATATAAATGGCAGAGAAATTGTAAATCCTAATGCGTATGATGGTGTTGATAATGATTTTGATGGTTTGATTGATGAAAACTATCAATTACATTATAGACAGGTAAGGAAAGATAAATCCGGTATTACCTTATTTGACATTTTAAACCCTACAACATATATAAATTATAAAACTGGTTATGGGTTAAGTGAACAAATGATAGATGAAAAAAGAGATGATAATATTGATAATGATGGAGATTGGAACCCATTGTATGATGATGTAGGTGCTGATGGTATTGCAAATACAGGAGATTATGGTGAAGGTGATGGAATGCCTACTCATGGAGAACCAAATTTTGATGAAACAGATGTAGATGAATCTGATCAAATTGGTTTAACAAGTTTTCAGTATTTCGCACCCGCTAATGATATATCTTTAGGAAATGATGAAGATCTTTGGTCTAGATTAGCTCCCGGTTATTTTGATGTGCCAAAATCTATTGTTAATGGCAAACCCGAATATGGTGAAGATGGTGATTTTATTTATGGCTCTGGTTACTTCCCGCTTTTGGCTGGAAAAACTGAAAGATTATCTCTTGCTCTTGTTTATGGTGGTGGTTTATCAACTAGAGATCAAGATATTGAAGATTTATTAAAACATAGAGAGACCGTTCAAAAGATATATAATAGTAATTATAGATTCCCACAGGCTCCTGACAAACCAACTTTAACTGCCGTTCCTGGTGATGGAATGGTTACACTGTACTGGGATAGAAAAGCAGAGCAAAGCTTCGATCCAGTACTTAAAGAATATGATTTTGAGGGATATAAAATATATCGAGCTACAGATCCTAATTTTAATGATGTAAATAAAATAACGGATGCTAACGGTGTAGTTGTTGGATACATTCCTATAGCCCAATTTGATTTGATTGATAGCATAAAAGGCTATTTTAGAGCTAATGATCAGCTATTTCAAGATACTAAAGGTTTTTCTTTTTATTTAGGTAGTGATAATGGTTTGCAACATACATATATTGATTATAATGTAGAAAATGGAAGAAAATATTATTATGCTCTTGTTGCTTATGATAAAGGAAACCCTGCTTTAGATATTTTGCCTTCAGAAAATACTAAATTTATCTCTATTTTACCAAATGGTGAGATAAAAACTGATATTAATACTGCTGTAGTAATTCCTAATGCAAACAAAGCTGGATATGTACCACCTCCATCCAGTATATTGCTTAATAAGGTAACAAGCATCGGAACTGGTTCAGTATATTATAAAGTTGTTGATCCTACTGTTCTTGAAAATACTACTTATGAAGTTTCTTTTGATGATACAAGAACAAAGGGAGAATACATTCCAATTACTACAACTTATTCAGTAAAAGATTTAACTAGAAGAACAGAAACTTTTACACCTTCAGATACAATATTTGTAAAATTAAAACATTCATACCTTATTGGTAATTCTATTCAAGTGTTTGATGAAAATGGATCAGCAGTTCCAAGTACAAACTATGTAGTTGATACATTAAGAGGAAGAATAAAGGCAAGTAAGGCAGGTTCATTACCAGGAAAAAGTTATAAAATATCTTTCTTATATTATCCTGTTTTTCAGAGTCCATATATTATTGGTAGCCCATTTGTTAGTGAAGCTAAAGATGCTGATAATTTTGATGGTTTGCAATTATATTTTAATAATGATTGGGCTGTAAAGTTGAATGATACTTTATCCGGTTGGAACACTGGATCAAGGAAATATAACTTTACATTCTCAACTCTTAATATTGAAGATCCTCCATTAAAAGCAAACAGGTATCCATCTGATTATGAGATAAGATTTGCTGATAATATAATAGATACTTCGAGCTCTTTGTATGATGCTATGCCAATACCTGTAAACTTTACAGTAATTAATGTAACAGATAATCAAAGAGTTGAATTTTTATTCTCAGATAATAACAACGATGGGAAGCTTTCTTCATTAGATCAGTTATACTTCTTTGAAAAAGATCCTATCACGAAACAATATAAATATACATGGGTAATGAATTTTACAGTGCCAGTAGGTCAAAAAGATACGACTTATACATTTAAAAATGGAGATGTTTTAAAAATATTTACTACAAAACCCTTCAGAAAAGGGGATATATGGAAATTTACAGTTAAACCTGCAGAATTAAATGTTCAAAAAGCTTCTGAAGAATTAAATAAAGTAAAGGTTGTACCAAATCCATATATTTCTGCACATACTCATGAAGCACCATTACCCCCTGGAATAACGAGTGGAAGAGGTGAAAGAAGAATTGATTTTATTCACGTGCCACCAAACTCTACTATAGATATTTTTACTTCTCGTGGTGAGCATGTAATTACTTTACATTCTGATAATTCAGTTTTTAATGGTTGCGTATCGTGGAATTTAAAGTCAAAGGAAAATCTTGACGTAGCTTATGGAATTTATTTTTACATTCTCGATTCACCTTATGGTAAAAAAGATGGAAAAATTGCTATTATAAAATAAAATGAATAACGGAAAAAATATATCAATGATTAAAATAAAATGGAGTCTCAGATGAAAAGAATAGGACTTCTCATAATATTTTTATTTGCAATAAATATTTCTTTTTCACAATCAAAAGTTGGTACCTCTGCAGCTTCTTTTTTAGGAATAAGCATAGGACCTAAAGCAATAGGTATGGGTAGTGCTTTTGTTGCTCTTGCAAATGATGCGACAGCACTCTATTGGAATCCTTCTGGAATTTCTAGATCAATGAAGAGTCAATTTATAGCTTCTCATACCAATTGGCTTGTAGGGACAAGTTTTAATTGGGTGGGGTTAACTGTCAATCTTGATAATATTAATAGTATAGGAATTAGTTTTACTCAATTGGATTATGGCGAAGATGATGTTACAACAGTCTTAAGCCCAGAAGGAACAGGCGAAAGATGGGATGCAATGGATATGGTTATTGGATTAAGTTATGCTAGAAATCTTACAGATAGATTTTCAATTGGAGGATCAGTAAAGTATATTAGTCAGCAAATATGGAATGAATCAGCTTCAGCGTTTGCTCTTGATATTGGGCTCTTATATATTACTGAATTCAATGATCTAAAGATTGGAATGTCTATTTCAAATTTTGGAACTGATATGCAGATGAAGGGTAAAGACTTAATTAGAAGGATAGACCTTGATCCTGAATCAAATGGTATAAATAAAACAATTCCTTCAGAACTTAAAACAGATACATGGCCACTACCTCTATTTTTTAGAGTAGGTGTTTCAATGGATGTAATTAAATTTAATGATCTTGTTGTAACAACCGCAATTGATGCTTTTAGGCCTAGTGATAATAACTCTTCATTAAATTTGGGAATGGAAGTTGCCTGGAATGATATGTTTTTTGTTAGGGCAGGTTATAAGAATCTTTTCCTTGATAAAAGTGAGGAGGGTCTGAATTTTGGTGGTGGTTTAAAGTATAATTTTATGGAAACAAGTTTTGTTCATTTTGATTATGCTTTTACTTCTTTTGGAAAATTTGATAATCTACATTCATTTTCTTTAGGAGTGATATTTTAAAATAAATACTTAAAAAACTTATTAAATGAGTTAAAAAAAACTATCTGAGGAGGTTTCCTATGAAAAAATTATTAATGTGTTTATTACTCTTAATTATTTTTGTTCCTTTTGTTTTATCTCAAACGCAAGTCAAAGTCACATTTAGGGCGAACACATCTACGGTGCCGGACACATTGAAAGCTGATTCATATGTACAGATCAGGGGTAGTGCAAGTGCATGGGGTCCCTGGAGCAAGGAGGGTCCACTTATGCAGAATATGGGAGGAGAT
>DATCTW010000055.1:0-1584 GCA_036567745.1 Ignavibacteria bacterium
GCTCATGAATTCTCAAAAATACTAATAAAAAATGAGAATAGCGAATATGGAAGATAAAAAAGGTCAAAAATTATTAATAAACGCGATAAATAACTTTAATCTATCCACTACTTATGCACAAGACATATTAAGAAAAAAAAAAGAATGACAGAATATGATTTAGGGGTTTAGTTTTTTCAGGTTTCGGATAGCTTTTGTAGGGCTGTTTTTGAGTTGTAGCCTTGTGTTGTGATGAGTCCTGCTAAAAATACAGTTAGTATTGTGGTTATTTCCACTGATTTGACTGTGTATTTGTGTAATTTTTTCATATTCAGTCCTGATTTGCATAATTTGAAGAAATCTTCTATTTTACCCCTTATTGGTTTGTATCTTTTCCAATTTTTAATTTTTTCTATTAATATCTTTTTTAATCTGTTGTATACCTTTTTGACTTGTATTTGTTTCTTTTTTTCTTTAAAGACTGTTAATGGATAGGTTAATTTATCGTCTAATTTTTGGAGTTTGAAGTTTTCTTTTGGGAAAATTAATGGAACGATTTTATACTTGGAAATTCCGATTTGATAATTTTTATAGCTGTAATATCCTTTATCAAATATTAATGTGTCTCCTTGTTGGATTATTCGTCTTTTCCGTAGGTTTTCCATGATTTCTGTGAAGATCCTAGTATCGTGTGGGGCTCCAGAATGGATTATTATCGCTACAGGAAGTGCTGTGTTGTGTTCTATTACAATTGTGGCTTTAAATCCAATATAATATCCATAAGAGGATGAATAGCTCCATTTTAGATTTCTTTTAGCTAAGTATTTTTTAGAACGCGTTTTACGTTTGAAATTATAATCCAAGTCTATTGGCGTGGCATCAACTATAAATGTTTGTTTTCCACGCCTTTTAAATGGTTTTATCTGCATTAGTATGCTGTTTACGATTTTAAGATAGGTTTTGGGCTGGAATCTTGAGATGAATTCGGATATTTGAATTGCATCTGGAATTTCTTCCTCAATTTGGAAGAATTTCCTTAGTTTTTTATCTCTTTTTAGTTCTCTTACAACATATTCGACTGTGGTTGCAAAGAATATAGCTGTTAAGATGATTTTAGTTGATATAATCATCTTATTTATATTTTTAACACCTTTAGATGCTATTATTGTTTTTGATTTACGAGAACCGATAATTTTAAATATTTTTTCCAACAAGATATAGTTTGGGTCTTCTTTACTGTAATTTAAGTGATGCTTCATTTTTTTCTCCAAAAAAATATATGTAAGCACTTATACTTAAATTTAACGGTTTAGAAGCCCAATTATAATTATATAACAAAAATAAAAATGTATTTTTCAAAAGAATATACCAAAACATCTTTAAATACATAAAACAAGGAAAATTCGCCCTCTTTTCAACTCAAAAATCTAAAGGGCTAAAGTAATTCATTTTGGATGGTTGTTTAAGCAAATCATTTATTGGAAAAATGCATTATTTACTGGAGAATATTTTTTCCGCTGCCTTGATTGTCAAACTATCATCTTGTTCTGCTGCTTTTCTCAAATTTTTAATCACATCGTAGAATATTCGATCAATTACCACCTG
>DATCTW010000056.1:0-3379 GCA_036567745.1 Ignavibacteria bacterium
TTCGGCAGTCATAAAATCGGGAAAAACTGTATATTCAGGAAGATAGCCTATCATCTTTTTTACTTCATTACTCCTGTTAGTCATACCATTTACAAAAACTTCGCCTTCGGTGGGAAAAATTAAACCCAATATAATCTTTAAAAGAGTAGTTTTTCCAGCGCCATTTGGACCGATTATTCCGATGACTTCGTTCTGATAAATTTCTAAGCTAAACTTGTGAAGTGCTTTTTTGTTCTCCTTATAAACCTTACTTACGTTTTTTATACTAATTAAACTGTTACCCATTCTTAGCTATTATTCTTCAATAGTCAGACTAATATTCGCCATAATTTATACCGTCTAGTACCTTTATCAATACTTCTTTTTTACATATTTTATATTTACCACTTTTTTCATCATAAACTAGCCAATAATAATAACCATCTTTAAAAGTGAAACTAATTGCTTCAGGAAGCATAATTCTTTTAAGTTCATTGCCTTTTGTGTCTAATACAATAAATCTAAATTCATCCTTTTCCTTTTCATACGTTTTTATATATAAAAGTTCGTCGTCGATAAAAAAAGAGGACAGTGCTGGGAAATATTCCGGAAAGACAATTTTCTTTTTTATCTCTTCACTAACAGGATTCTTTGAAATGCTTTCAAATATTCGTTCCTTATACCAATCTTGAAGTTTTATCTTATGATATTTTTTCTCTATAATAAAAAGGCTTTTACCATTGAAATCAAAAACTTCAATCACCAATCCTTTTTCCGGCTCAGCGATAAAAACATAACTGTCAGTTACATCAAAATCTATATTATTCTGGAGTGGATTAAGGCGATTAGGATCCGGACCCGGTTCCTGATAAAGCGTCTTAATTTTATTAAAATGTTCATCATATAAATTAACTTCCATATGATAATGAAATTCTAAGCTAACATATTTATTTCTAACAGACAAAATCTTCAAAGTATGAAATGGCAATCTTATTTCTTGAATTAATTCCCCATCTTTATTAAACCAATATACTTTAGTAGAAGTACTTGCAAATATTTTATCGTCACAGATGCAAATATCCGGACTACGATCAAATTCTCCAGGCCCCTCCCCCCTTCTTCCTATTTCTTTTAATAGGCTCAAATCTTTAAAATCGAATATTTTTATTTTGTAATCATCGCTAATATATAATCGGTCTTTCTCTATTACTATCTTTACTGGATTGGTCAAGTCTATTAATCGATAATCGACCTGACCATATCCCCAGTTCAATAAACAAAGCAAATAAATTAAAACTGATGTTTTCATTTTCTCCTTCTTTTTAATTGTATAACTTTTTTTTTATTAAAAATCAATATTTAAAAAGCATGATATGTAATCGACTAAAAACTGCTTTTCTAATACATATTTAATATTTTCGCAACCGAACTTATCTTGGTTATATAAATATAAATTGGCATAACATGCCGGACAAAGTTGGACATAATTGCACAACAAACAATGTTTGACAATATCATTTAAATATCCCTCTATAAACTCATAAATATTTTTAAAATTAATACCACTAGATACATCTCCCAACAAAATTCTTTCTGCCATTTTTTCACATATATAATAGTTACCTTCTGATGAAATATAAACCTTTCGGCCCAGTGGAAAACATGATGCTGGCAAAAGCGGAACATTCAGGGGATCATTTATGAGATACCAGGCTATATCATATATGTCTAAATTTCTTTTTTTGAAATAAAGAGAGTAATAGAATTCAAACATAGATAATATATAATTTGACAGCATTATTTTTTGAATTGTTTCCCCCTTTTTGTATTTGAAAAACAACTTCTTGAAATAGTAAAATTGATTTAAAAAATGGCAATCCTCCCTTTTTGGAATAAATTTCTTATAAAATAAAGTATCCATCTCGGATACTTTAGAAACAAAAAAAGATTTATCCAAAAATGGATCGGTCAAAAAAAATTCATTAATTTTATTTAAATCGTGAGCCTCACAATAAACAGAAGAAAAACGAACATTGCGCGCAAAATACTCTGGGTAATTTGATATCAAAAACTTTATATTCTTATAAACACACTCAAAAACTCCGCTTCCGTTTTTGAATTTTCTAAATTTATCATTTTCTTCTTTTGGTCCGTCAATAGATATGGTTAATAAAAAATCATTCTTGCTTAAAAATTCTGCTATAGGTTTTGTTAAATTAGTAAGATTTGTAGTAATAGAAAAACGTAATAGCTTTTCTCTAAAATAAGCTTGAATAAATCTTGTTATTTCTTCTATAAGCTTCCATTCTAATAATGGCTCCCCACCGTAAAAACCAATATATAATTCTTTCTGTTCATTTAAATTTAAAAACCTACTAAAATAAGATAACGATTTTTGAATAATATCAATATTAATAGTTTTATTTTTATTATTCTTATATGTAGATGGATAACTAGGTCCATAAATACAGTAGCTGCATTCACAATTGCATTTTTCTGTAATATTTATGATAATTTCCAAAGGTTTATCGCTAAAAACTTTTTTACTTATTATATTTTCATCAAAGGGAATGGATATATATTTGTTTTTGATTAGCTTTTCTAGCCTATCTTCCATAAATTTAATTTTGTTAACGATTTTAGAAGTTTTAGGATAAATATCATTAGTAAACCTATCATACAGATAGTTTCTTCCTTCTATCAATCCAGCTTTTCCTTCCTGTTTGTTAAACTAGCTTTTATTAAATTTGAAAGACAACTATTAAAATTAAAAAAACTCGCCCCTTACTTTTTTATTTTTTTCCCTTCAACTGAAGATAAAATAAGCGTTTTTATTCCATTAATCATTCTTGCTAATTTATCCAAGTATACCCGCCATCCAATTCATTAATGTATGACCTGCGTTATCACCTCCTTGAGCTTGACAATTGATTGCACAAATATCTGAACAGCGGTCATCGCAATGTATTATCCCTGACTCTAAATTATTTTCTAAATTTTTAACCTCCTTAAAAAATGTTCCTTCTGCTTGAATTTTGATCATATTATCAATCATTTCAATCTCCTTTCGCTTTTAATATCAGCAAATTGCGTGCCAAATTCCTAATATTGCCTATCTTATTGTTATTATTATAATTAGGCTATATTTATATCTCCTGAGAATATTAAGAAATCCCCCTTTTATGGGGATTATATCCCCCTGCTAGGGGATTTTTATTTGAGTCGACGGGATTCCAGGACCTTTATGAACCGCTTATAATGAGATGGTCTAGTAGTCAAGACCAAATATAGCCTTCTTTTAAGGTGTATTTCTTTTAACATGCCGCACTCACTGGTAGCTGATAATAAGCCTCGAAAGGCGTATCATATACCCCCAGGCTCTGATGCAACCTCACTTCAT
>DATCTW010000057.1:0-107211 GCA_036567745.1 Ignavibacteria bacterium
CCTATACTACAAACGTTTCGGAGCGATGCGCCTTTTTATAATAACCAAGGTGCGTAGCACCGAAATGGTTGAAGATAAAAGATACAAGAAACAAATATAGCGAGGCGTAGCCCTGACACGTAAATTTACATGTCGCACCTACGGTGCTTGAAAACTAAATTATAGCATATTTCTACAAACGTATCGCATCTACGATGCTTTTGTTGTATTTTATATCGCATACTACAAACATATCGGGGCTCTGCCCCTAATAAATAATTTTTGGAATAAACAAGTAAGGTGCGTAACACCGAAACATTTGTAGAGATTTGTTGAGAATAAGAATAGAGGGGCGTAGCCCTGACATGTGTATTACGGTCGCACCTACGGTGCTTGATATTGTTTTATTTGCATTTTCAACAAATATATCGCAGTTAAAACTACTTTAAAGTAAGGGGCGTAGCACCGAAATGTTTGTAGAACGATGATGCTGATATTGTCAAAGGGGCATAGCCCTGACACGGCTTTACGTGTCTCACCTACGGTACTTTATTTTTTTTTGTTGTGTTTTCTACAAACGTATCGGGGCTCTACCCCTAATAAATAATTTTTGGAATAAACAAGTAAGGGGCGTAGCCCCGACACGTATATAATTTTTACATGTCGCACCTACGGTGCTTTATATTTTTTATTTGCATTTTCTACAAACATATCGCAGTTAAAACTACTTTAAAGTAAGGGGCGTAGCACCGAAATGTTTGTAGAATGATGATGATTATAATGTATAAGGGGCGTAGCCCTGATATGTTTTTTACGTGTCGCACCTACGGTGCTTTAATTTTTTTTGTTGCATTTTCTACAAACATATCTGGGCTCTGCCCCTGAAGAATGAAAAAAATAAATAGGTGCGTAGCACCGAAACGTTTGTAGAACGATGATGATTGTAATGTATTAGGGGCGTAGCCCTGACATATATTTTTACGTGTCGCATCTACGATAATTGATAAATAAATTGTAGCATATTTCTACAAACGTGTCGCATCTACGATGCTTGATAAATAAATTGTAGCATATTTCTACAAACGTGTCGCATCTACGATGCTTTATATTTTTTATTTGCATTTTCTACAAACATATCGGGGCTCTAACCCTGAAGGTAACCGAAGCTCGATACATAAAAAAATAGAAAAAATTTATATGGTACCAAATTATTACCCTAAAAAAACGCTATTTTCCTACGTAAAAATACGGATTTATCTACGTATTTTTACGTAGATTTTTTTTAATTACTAACTTGACAAATGTAAAAATATTACGTAAATTATAACGTGAAGATAAACTAATAATTTTTTACTTAACCGGAAAAGGCGACCGGTGGAAATTTTAATTAAATTTTTTTTAAGGGGATTTAGCAAGTTTAGTTCTTTCTATTTTTGCTTAATTTTTAAGAAAATTTTTTAATATTAATAAATCTTTTGAAAGGAATTTTTTATGAATCATCTTTTTACTATCTTACAAATTAAAAAGAAATATTTATTATTATTTCTTTTTTATTTATTTTTTGGCATAAGTAGTTTATCTTATGCTCAAACTACTCTTGTTGATTGGGATTTTCGCAACAATAACAACCAGGGTTGGACATCTCAGGCAATAATAAGTGGAATTAATTCGTGGGATTATTATGTAAATATTTTAGGTAATGATTATTGGAGAAATGCACCTTACAATGGTGGTGAACACTCCTATATTTATAGCCCAAATGTAACTTTACCTCCTTTTTCGTCAGCTTCATTGGTTTTTTATGCTTCTCTTGATTTAATGAATAATCAAGATTCTGGTTTTGTTGATATATCAACAAATAATTTTACAACTTATACTACATTAGCTAGTTATAGTAGTGATTTAAGTATAGGTGAGAGAACATTAACTATTTCTTCTTCATTTCAAAACCAAACTATTAGAGTAAGAATTAGAATAAAAGATAATGGTAGTGTAACAGATGATGGTTGGTCAGTATATTATGTCAGAATAACTTATACACCACCAACCGGCACAATTTCTGGTAATGTTAAAAGGAATGTAATAAATACTAATGTTTCAGGGGTTACAATAACTGTAAGAAATAGTGGTGGAACAATCATAGGTACAACTACAACAGGTGCAGATGGCAATTATTCTGTGACTGTTCCTGTTGGTTCAGGCTATACTATAACTCCAACTTATACAGGTTATACATTTACACCAACTGTTATAAATAATGTAACTGTTACAGAAGGTGGGAATAATTCTGGTAATAATTTTGTTGTTGATGGTGGTATTGTTAGAGGTGTTGTTACTGGACCTTCTGGTCCATTAAATGGGGTTACAATTACTGCACCAGGAGGATATACTACAACTACAAATAGTAGTGGGGTGTATCGACTGTTTATTCCTACCATTAATTCAGCAAATGTAACAATCACACCATCGTTAACAGGTTATACTTTTGTACCGTCATCACAACTTGTTACTGTAACAAATGGTGATTCTACAACTCAAGATTTTTATGGTTCAAATTGTGGTAGAATATATGGCTATGTTAGATTTAATGGTAGTAGTAGTACTCCTGCAAGATATTTCCCTGTTCATTTAACAGGATATCAAAATAGAACAGTACTTACAGATGCAAATGGATTCTATGAGTTTACAGATTTACCAAGACCAAATGCTTGCGGTGGTGGTAATGTAACAAGTGTTAATTATGTTGTTAGTATTCAACCGCATGTCATTGCTGGAAGTGTAGATGATCTTTACCATAATGTTGGTTTAACTTCTACAAATTATGTTCAAGAACACAATTTTAATCCATCCTCATTGAGTAATTCAGCTTTTGATATCAGTGGTAATGTGCGTGCTATTATTGGGGGCACATTACAAAACCAGGATGGTGTAACTGTTCTACTGCAAAGGAATAGAATAACCGATACACAGAATGATTTATGGGAAGATGTGGGTACAGTTGTTACCAGTGGTGGTACAGGTAATTATTCTTTTACAAATCTTACTGGAAGGTTCCAATATAGATTATTGGTGTCAAAACCAGGTTATTACTATGAACCTACCGATTTTGATCATAGAAACTTAGATCAGGGTTATATTTATTATATAGATTTACCTGGACCAAAAACCGATCAGAATTTTATTGGAACACCTAAAACATTTAAAATCACTGGCAACGTAAAAGCTGAAACTACACCGGGTGGCCCACAGGCAAATAAATCAAATGTATTAGTTACAATTTATAATGGACCTGGTGCTGATAATGATTGGAATACTTTAGCTGATAATATTATTTATAATACGCAGCTAACTGATGCAAATGGTAATTACTCTTTTGATGCACAGGTTGGTGGAGATTACATGGTTGCAGCCTCCTCTCCTGGTTATAATTTTTCACCTACTCACTCTACTGTATGGACTAATCTTTCTCAGAATCAATCTCAGGATTTTACTGGAACGTTAATACCTTATAATTTAACTGGTGTTGTATCAAATTTACTTGTTACTGCACCACACAATCATCAGGCTACAATACGTTTATATGAAGTAGGAAATCCTACACCAATTGCTTCTGTGAATACAATTTCTGGTTCTGAAAGTTATAATTTTGGTTCAACAAAATTATATGTAAACAAACAGTATATTGTTAGTGTTGCTCCTTTTACAGGATATACATTTACTCCATCTCAGGTGTTAATCAATAATCCAGTAGGTAATCAGGAAGCAAATTTTGTTGCAATCAGGGAATTGTTTACAATAAAAGGTTATGTAGATGGTGTAGATTATACAAATCCAAATTTAACTGGTGAAAAAGTAAAGCTAAGCTGTCCTGGTTCTGTTGAAAATGAAGTTTTTGTAAAGGGGGATGGTACTGAGGAATATTCTTTTCATGTGTTGGCTTTCGGTTCTTATACTGTAACTCCAACAATGGATGGTCATAATTTCCGTTATAATTCAACTACAGACCCAAGCCATACATATAATTTAATTTCATCTTCAGTATCAAATGAGAATTATCATGCAAGCATAAAAACTTATACTATAAGTGGAAGAGTGCTTGATGATAACGGTAACGGAGTAAATGGTGTTACTATGAATATTACTAATACCAGTAATATTCCGGGTTATACAACTCCGATAATTACTGATGCTACTGGTAATTATTCATATACAGTAAATGCAAGGCAGAATTATACAGTTACACCAACAAAATCAGGTGTAACTATAGTGCCAGTTAACGCAACTTTTACTGATATTAAAGATAATGTAGTTCAATTTTTCTTTACAACAGTTCTCAAAACATGGAAAGTTACTGGTTATGTTACCAGAGGTTCTACAACAGGACCTGCAGTGCCAAATGCAACTGTTACAATAAAGAGACAGGGCTCGCCAGATATCTGGGCGGTTACTGTATCAGATAATAATGGTAAATATGAGTTTTTAGGAGTGCAGGGTCAATCTTATGAAATAACGGGTTCTAAAGCTGGTTATGAGGTAACAAGCACTCCTTCACCAATAATTGTTAATAATTTAAGCTCAGATTATACAGTTCCACAAGCACAGAATCTTGTAGCTACTCCTTATAGGTATAATGTTAGTGGTACAATAACCGGATTAGCTGTTGGTGTAGATGCAACTGTGGAATTGCAGGTTGAAAGACCTGGTCCTTCATGGGTAACAGTAGCAACTTTAACAACAAATAACAATTTTACATTTAATAATGCTGTTGAAGTTGATAGTAATTATAAAGTGATAGCAACTGCAACAGGTTATACCATATATCCACCTGATGGAAGAGTATATTCAAATCCAGTATCTAATATAACAAATGCTAATTTTAATGTTGCAACAGATGTTCAAACAATAAGTGGACAAATTACAGGTGTTAATTCAGCTCATATGCCTGTTACAGTAAGTTGCCAAGTAAGAAGTGGTGGCTCTGGTACTGTAATTACCCCTGCAGTTGTTACTGATGCAAGTGGAAATTATACAATTACTGTTGCAGCAAATGGGAATTATAGGGTTACTCCTTCAAGACTTGGTTATAATTTTACAAATACTTATGAAGATGTTGATATTGGTATTTCTTCTGTGAATAATGTTAACTTTACAGGTTCATTGAGAACGCATACAATTTCTGGTTATGTTACTAATTTTAGCAGTGCACATGGACCAGCAACAGTTACTATTTCACCAAATCCTGTATCCGGTTCAAATACAGCAAGTTTACTAAATTCAACAACACCTTATTCATTTACAGTTAATGAGTTAGATTATTATACAATAACACCATCTCTTAATGGTTATACTTTAACACCACCAAACGTAGTATTTGCAAATATTACCGCTGATACAACTCAGAATTTTGTTGCTACTATAAATAAAGTAAAAATTTCTGGTACAATTACTAAATCAGGCTCACCTTTTCAGGGTGTAATGGTAAATTGTACTGGTCAAACAAGTCAGTATACTGATGCTGATGGAAAATATGTATTTATAGTTGATCCATTTAATAATTATACAGTAACACCATATAAAGCAGGTTATACTTTTACTCCAGATAGTTCAGTTATAACTAATATTACAAGTGATCAAGTAAGAAACTTTACAGCAAATCCAAATAAGTATACAATAAGTGGTACTGTATTTGATTATAACGGGACTACCCCATTAGCAGGAGTACAATTAAGCTGTAATAATGGTACACATACCAGAACTATGATAACAGCTGGCGACGGGAATTATTCATTTGAAGTATATTCAGATAGCACATATACAATTACTCCATTTAAAACAGGTCAAACCTTTAATCCTAATTATAGAATATTTGTAAATCCTACAGGAAATATATCTGGTCAAAACTTTAGAGCTGAACAAACTACTTATACTGTTACTGGATATGCATTTGTAGCTTTAATGCCACTTCAAAATGTTCAAATAACAGTAACTGGTGTACCATCATACACAACTGTAACAGATGCAAATGGAAAATATTCATTCACAGCTATAGCAGGTCAAAGTTATCAAGTAGTAGCTTCAAAACCTGGATTCACCTTTATTAATTCTCCATTAACTACACCTACAATAACAAATAATACAAATCTGGATACTCTTTGGGCTAACCGTAATCTTTATAATATAAGTGGTACGGTTTATAATTTTGATGGTGTTACACCATTATCTGGTGTTACAGTATACTGTTCATATGAATCTGTAACTATTCAAAGAACTACAGATAGTACTGGAACATATAATTTTACATTGTCTGGAGGTATAAATTGTAATATAAGACCCGAAAAAACTGGTTTTTCTTTTAATCCTACTGAAAGGAATTATACTGAATTAGATAAGAGTTATAGTAATGAGGATTTCAGAGCTGAACAAAGTACAGTACTTGTTACTGGTTATGTAAAAATAAATGGTACTTCAAATGGTTTGGAAGGTGTTCAGGTAGTAATAAATGGTAACCCTTCAGCAGTTACTTTAACTGATGCGAGCGGTAAATATACTTTTACTGCTTTAGTTGGTCAGGCATATAATATTACTGCAACTAAAGCTGGTTGGAATGTTATTAATTCACCATTAGCAACTGGTACAATAACTGGTTCAACTACTTTGTCAGATTTATTAGCTACACCATTAACTTTTACTGTATCAGGTAAAGTAGTAGATTTTGATGGTTCTACACCTTTATCAAATGTTGTAGTATCGTGTTATAATGGTACTCATACAAGAACTTATATAACTAATAGTACAGGTATATATAGCTTTACAGTTAGTGCTGATAGTAATTATTTAATTACACCAAATAAAACTAATTTGGTATTTAACCCTTTAAATAGAAGTTATCAAAAACCTTCTGATAATTATTCTAATCAAGATTTTAAAGCAGAACAAAATGCTGTTGTTGTTACTGGTAGAGTAGTAAAAGTGGGTACTACCACTGGATTAAAAGATGTTATTATTACAGTAAATGGAACTCCATCTGCTGTAACTGCAACTGATGCTAATGGAGAATATTCTTTCACAGCATTAGTCGGGCAATCTTATTCAATTTCAGGATCTAAAACAGGGTGGTCTGTAACAAGTTTTTCTAACGTATTAATTACCGGTGCAATGTCTGTACCTAACTTAATTGCTACTCCACTTACACATACAATTTCTGGTAAAGTAAGGAATTTTGATAATTCATTATTGAGTGGTGTTACAGTATCATGTAATAATGGTGCTTATACAAGAAATATAATTACTGATACTACAGGTGAGTATATTTTTACAGTTAGTACAGATAGTAATTATATTATAACGCCATCAAGAACAGGATTTATTTTTAATCCAAATAATAGAATATATTATAATCCAACACAAGATTTAACAGATGAAGATTTTAAAGCAGAACAAAATGCTATTACTATAACTGGTTATGTTTATAAAACTGGTACAACTACTGGCGTTAAAGATGTAATTATTTCTGTCAATGGTAATCCAAATTCTACAACAGCAACTGATAACAGTGGTAAATACACTTTTACTGCTTTAGTTGGTCAATCATATAATATTTATGGTAGTAAAAATGGTTGGAAAATAACTCCATATCCTCTTAACACAGGTGTATTATCAGGAAGTACTACTGTTGATAATATGTATGCAACACCTGATACATTTAATATTAGTGGTTATGTTTATAACTTTGATAATAACCCTCTATCTGGTGTTACAGTTTCTTGTAATAATGGTACTAATTCTAGAAATATAGTAACAGATTCAAGTGGTTTCTATAGTTTTGCTGTTAGAGCAGATAGTAATTATGTAATTATGCCTTCAAAAACAGGTTATACATTTAATCCATTACAAAGGGAATATAATAATCCTGTTAATAATTATTCGTCTCAAAATTATAGAGCAGAACAAACTACTTATACAATTACTGGATATGTAAAACATAATTCATCAGGATTACAAGGTGTAACTATTACTGTAAATGGCACTCCATCAACTACGACTACAACTGATTCTACTGGTAAATATACTTTTACTGCTTTTGTAGGTAATACCTATTCAGTGTCTGCAGCTAAAACGGGTTATAGTATAACAAGCATTAATGGCAATCCACAAAGTGTTGGACCTGTTTATTCAAATCAAACCATAGCTGATTTTATAGCAACAACGCTTAATAATGCTTCTATTCAAGGTAAAGTTTATTCTTCAGGCTCATTATTAGCTGGAGCAACTGTTAGATTATATAAAAATGGCAATCTTGAGTCTACTCAAACAACATCTGTTCCACCTGAATATTCCGGTTATTCTTATAGTTTTACTAATTTGGAAACAAACCAAAACTATAAGGTTACAGTAGAAAAAGCTGGATTTACTTTTATACCTAATGAGGATGGCACAGGTGATTTAGGAGTCAAATATTTTAATAATCTAATTGGTAGTGTTGAACAAGACTTTGCCTCTAATGTTAGTACTAAAACAATTAGTGGTAACGTTCATTCTACAACGTCGAATATTGCAAATGTAACAGTAAATATTACATCTTCTTCTTTCAATACTAGTGCTGTAACAGGAAGTGATGGTAATTATACTACTACTGTACCTGCTGGTGTTGAGTATATACTTTCCGTTCAGGATGTTCCAGATATTGGCTATTCATTTGTTAATGCAGATACAGTTACCAGAACTACCAGATATTCTGGTATTGTAGTCAATGATGTTGTAGGTATGAACTTCTTGGCTAATGTAAAAACTTATAATATAAAAGTAAATATTACAGGAGTTGATCAAGGTGATGTTGTAAACTTCCCGAATATTGCCGGTTCAGGTTTAGTTCAAATTACTGGTGATGTTTCAGGAACAGGAACTTATACTTATACAAATGTTCCAGGTTTAACTGATTATACAATAACACCTCAATCAACGGAATGGAATTTCAATCCATCAACAGTAACTTACACTAATTTAATTGGCGACAAAGAAATTACATTCACTGCTGTTAGTAAAAAACAATATACTATAAGCGGTATGGTAATTAGAAATCTTGATGGACCTTTAAGCGGAGTAGTGTTAAATATAAACCCTGGTTCACAGGTTGTATCAACTGATGCAAGTGGTAATTATTCATTTATAGTTAATGCAGGAGGGTCTTATACTATAACACCATCAACTACTACTGGTACTGGAAAGGGTTATACATTTAGTTCATTGGTTACTCAACCAATTGGTCCAATCTATGCTAACGTTGATTCTGTTGATTTTGTAGCTACACCTATTGGTGGCCTTTCAATTAGTGGAACAATTTATAATGGAGGAACACCTTTAGAGGGTGCTACTGTTACACTTTCATATACTCCATTAGGAGGTTCATTAACTACAGTAGAAATAATTACTGGTAGTAATGGACAATATTCATTTAATGGATTAGAAGCTCATAATGATTATACAGTTACAGTCCATAAAACTGGATTTTCATTTATTCCTAATAATGGTGGTAATGATGGATACAAACTATTTGAAGATATGATTGTATCTCAGGTTCAAGATTTCGCTTCTAATACAAGTAATGCAATTATTTCAGGTAATATTTCTAATTCTGTTCCATTAGGGATATCAAATGTTCCAATAAAAATAACTTCTCTAGCATTTAATACAAACGCAATAACTGATAATAATGGTAATTATGAAGCTTTAGTACCTGTTGGGTTAGATTACCGAATTGAACCACTAACTAATCCTGATCAAGGATATCATTATCAAAATACTGATAATCCTTCTTTAGAATACAGACAAACAGGTTATTTGTCAGGTAATCTTCCTGGGCAGAATTTCCTTGCTGTAGTTAATACATATAGTATTAGTGGTTTAATTTTAGGTTTAACTACAGAAACTGTTACTTTGAAATTGTATGATATTACAGGCGGTGGAAACATTTTAACAGATTCTACAACTGCAACACCATCTACATATACTTATAGTTTCAATAACGTTCCCGGATTAAGAGATTATCTTATTGTTCCAGTATTAAATGATTATGCATTTAATCCAACGAATAGAACTTTACTTAATCTGATAGGCAATAAGGTTGATCAGAATTTCTCAGCTACAAAAGCTTTAGGTCCTGTACTGATTTCACCATTAAATGGTGCACAAAATGTACCTATTCAACCAACTTTTCTTTGGGCTGCACCTATTGTAGGTCCAACACCAACTAATTATAAATTACAGGTTTCAACTTCAACAGATTTTACTGGGGCACTTGAGTATTCTGGAAATGTATTAACTTATAATGGTTTTACACTTAATCCATCAACAACTTATTATTGGAGAGTTCAGTCTCAATCAGTATCTGGTAATAACTGGTCTGAAATATGGTCATTTACTACCTCTTTATCTTCACCTACTCTTGTATCACCAGCATGTGGTTCAACTACTTCAGTTAACCCAACATTGGTATGGAATATTGTGCCATTAGCAACTGGTTATGATGTTGAGTTGAAGAATACAAATACTTTGGTGGTTAACCAGTATTATAATTTAAGTACTACCAGTTTAAATATTACTGGGTTAGTAAACTTTACTACTTATGAGTGGAGAGTAAGAGCCAAAAACAGTGGTGGAGCTTCAAATTGGTCATCATGGTGTTCATTTACAACAGATGCTTCAATACCAGCTCTAAAGAGCCCGATAAGTGGTTCAGTAGGTCAACCGGTAAATATTACTTTTGAATGGTATCCTGTTCCAGGTGCAACACTATATACATTAGAATATTCTACAAATCCAAACTTTACTCCTGGAACAACTACATCATCTGATGTAAGTGGAACAACAAAAGCTGTAACAAATTTATCAATAAATACTACCTATTTCTGGAGAGTAAAGGTAAAAGCACCTGTTCAATCTCAATATTCTGAAGTATGGTACTTTAGTGTTGGTGGTGCATTCTCGTGGAACCCACAAAATATTGATTTTGGTAATGTTTTGGTTGGCAAAACAAAATCTGATAATGTTACCATTACTAATAATGGTGCAACTCCGATAATAATATATGTTGATGTTAATGGTAATCAATTTAATTCACCAAACAAAAATGAAAACCCAATAACGATTGCTCCAGGTGCTATAAAAGTTATTACAGTTAACTTTGCTCCAACATCAACCGGGCAAAAGACCGGGAAATTATTAATACAACATAATGTATCATCACAACCATTAAATCCTGTCGAAATACCTTTAACAGGTACAGGTGTTTCTACTTTTGCTACTCTTACTTTACCTGCTTTAATTGATTTTGGAACAGTTGTGTTTAATTCCGGTAGTAGAGATACAATAATAACTGTTTACAATAACTCAAATATTTCAGGTGATTATGTTCATATAACTTCTGCTACTTTTGAGAGCCCAACTGGTGGTATATTTGAAATTCTTACACCATTCCCAATAATTCTTGAACCCGGAACTACTTATCCGTTAAGGATTAGGTTTAATCCAAATGCTCTTGGTGTTCAACAGAATGCTTTCCATGTATTGAATACTACTCTTAATCCAGATGTAAGAGTTCAAGTTAGAGCAAATGTATTACAGGGTGATTTGGTTGTTACCCCTGCTTATGTTGATTATGGTAAAACAACTAAAACTGAACCATTTAAGGATACTACTATTGCAATTCAGAATAATTCTGCTCAAGCTATAACTATTACGGGTAAATTTATTGTTGGTGATACAGTTTCGTTTACATTAGATAACCCAACACCAATAGTATTGCAACCTAATCAAACCAATTATGTTAAGGTAAGATTCTTCCCAAGAACTGCTGGAAGAAAAACTGCGATATTTACAATTACAAGTAATTATGTTTTAGCTCCAGTTCTATATGTTCCTTTGACTGGCATTGGTGGTGAAGAACCTGTATTGTATGTAGATATGCAAACAATAGATTTTGGTATTTTACAGAAAGGTCAAATAAAAGATACAACAGTACTTATAAGGAACGATGGTAGCCTTGATTTGAATATTACAGGTAAAGAATTTATTGGTACAGATAAGGCTATGTTCTCATTTGTAAATGATGGTTCGCCAATTGTTTTAAGAGGTGGTGAGTCAAGGAATATCATTTTGAGAGCAACTGGTATGTTACCAATAGGACCAAAGAATGCTCAATTAAGACTAACATCAAATGATCCAAATAATCCTGTTTATTTGATTAATCTTCTTGCTACTGTAAGATCTACTGTATTATTCAAGAGCGTTGAAAGAATTATCTTTGATACAGTAGATGTTGGATATTCAGTTGATACTTCGTTTGTTATAAGAAACGATGGTGATTTAAATGCCGTAATTTCTAAGTTCGAGCTGGATGGTCCTTTCGCTAGTGATTTTAAGCTTCTTAATATATCTGCACCTTTTGAACTTTCTCCGGGTGAATCAAAACTTGTTCTCTTACGTTTTGCACCTTTAGCTATTGGGTTAAGATATGCACAGATTGTAATTAATGTAAACGATCCTATTGAACCAGTTCAAAGAATTATTGTTCAGGGTTGGGGTAAAAATGTTTCCACTAATCCAATTATCACTATAGATGGTAATCAAACTGGTGAACCAATTGTTGACTTTGGTAGAGTACCAATATTTGAAATTAGAACAAAAGATATTGGTGTAAAGAATCTATCTAAATATAGTAAATTAAGAATTGATACTATGTATGTAGATTCAATATACAAACAACCATTTGGATATGGAAATATTACGTTCCCATTCTATATCAATCCAAAGGATTTGAAGCTTTTAACATTATCATTTAACCCGAAGGACAAAGTAAAATCTTATGCAGCTAATTTGAACATTCAATATAGTGATTCTACCATGCCACCAAACAAGAATAATGTTATAAAGATAAGAATGGTGGGATCTGTGATATTCCCTGGAATGGATTTCGATCTTACACCAGTTCTTAAGTTTGGTAAGGTAATTAGTGGTCAATCATTAAAGAGAGAATTTGATATAATAAACCGTGGAGAGAGTTACCTGATAATTGATTCAATGGTTGTAACAGGTGAGGATGCATCAGAATTTGTAATAAATGATAAAACTCCATTAAGAATTGAGCCTGAAACTAAATATACTAGCAGTGTAACTTTCTTTGCTAAGAAGGTTGGTACAAAGGATGCTAAAATAATAGTATATAGCAATGATTTATTCAAATTAGGTGAAATTGAGATTTGGGCTGAATGTATTGTTTCTGGTGGTCAAACAACTGGAATCACAAAGACTGATGAAATACCGACATCTTATAACTTGTGCCAGAATTATCCGAACCCGTTCAATCCTTCAACCAAAATTGAATATTCATTGCCAGAAGCAGATCATGTATCGATAAGAATATTTAATAGTCTTGGACAGGAAGTAGCGGTTCTTGTAAATGAAATGCAATCCGCTGGTAAGTATATTATTGATTGGCAACCAAAGAATTTACCAAGTGGTATATATTTCTATAAGATGCAATCATCTAAGTATACATCTATAAGAAAGATGATGCTCCTGAAATAAATATATCCTGTATTATTTAAAAGGCGAAGATAAAATCTTCGCCTTTTTTTATTTTTATGACATGCTATATTTCAATTATTTTCTGTAAGGTCGAATTCCAAGAACAAATACAAAACAAGTTTCGGCTACATTAACAAGATTAGCCCCAATATGTTTGGAGAAAATGCAAAAAAATAAAGCGTCGAAGATATGACATGCAAAAATACGTGTCAGGGCTACGCCCCTAATACAATATAATCATCATCGTTCTACAAACGTTCCGGTTCTACGCACCTTTTTTTAAAGCAGTGTTAACTGCGATATGTTTGTAGAAATATGCTACAATTTATTTATCAAGCACCGTAGGTGCAACATGTAAAAATACGTGTCGGGGCTAAGCCCCTTATACAATATCTTCATCATCGTTCTACAAACATTTCGGTGCTACGCACCTATTTATTTGCAATTTTGAGGGGCATCGCCCTGATATGTTTATAGAAAATGCAAATAAAAAAAATATCAAGCATCGTAGATGCGACATGTAAAAATACGTGTCAGGGCTACGCCCCTAATACAACATTATCATCATTATTCTACAAACATTTCGGTGCTACGCACCTTATTTGTATATTCCAAAAATTATTTATTTGGGGCATCGCCCCGATATGTTTGTAGAAAATGTAAATAAATAATATCAAGCACCGTAGGTGTGACACGTAAAAATACGTGTCAGGGCTACGCCCCTAATACAATATCATCATCATCATTCTACAAACGTTCCGGTGCTACGCACCTAATTTTTTAAATCTTCAGGGGCATCGCCCCGAGATGTTTATAGAAAATGCAAACAAAGAAATATCAAGCACCGTAGGTGCGATACGTTTGTAGAAATATGATACAATTTAGTTATCAAGCACCGTAGATGCGACACGTAAAAATACGTGTCAGGGCTCCGCCCCTCTATTTTTATTCTCAACAAATCACTACAAACGTTTCGGTGCTACGCACCTTGCTTTAAAGCAGTGTTAACTGAGATACGTTTGTAGAAATATGATACAATTTAGTTATCGAGCACCGTAGGTACAACACGTAAAATACGTGTCAGGGCTCCGCCCCAATATGTTTTTTAATTATAAAATGAAATATTTATAAAGAAGGAGAACTTTGGTTACATTAAGGGGCAGAGCCCCGATACGTTTGTAGTATGTGATATAAAATACAACAAAAGCATCGTAGATGCGACATGTTTGTAGAAATATGATACAATTTAGTTATCAAGCATCGTAGATGCGACACGAAAAATTATATACGTGTCAGAGCTACGCTCCTAATACAATATCATCGTCATCGTTCTACAAACATTTCGGTACTACGCACCTATTTTTTTAAATCTTCAGGGTATCGCCCCGATATGTTTGTAGTATGTGATATAAAAAAAGCAAAAGCACCGTAGGTGCGACACGTAATACATATGTCAGGGCTACGCCCCTAGTACAACATTATCATCATTATTCTACAAACGTTCCGGTGCTACGCACCTTACTTGTATATTCCAAAAATTATTTATTATGGGCATCGCCCCGATATGTTTGTAGTATGTCATATAAAATACAATAAAAGCACCGTAGGTGCGACACGTTTGTAGAAGATGCAAACAAAAAAATTAAAGCATCGTAGATGCGACATGTAAATATACGTGTCAGGGCTATGACCCTATTTTAATTTTAAAATAAAAATTTACGAAATGTGCATGATTCTGTTACATTGAAAAAATGAATAGAAAAATAATCAATGTAAGTGCGGAAAATGTGATAATTTTTCCGACCTATATTATAAAGACAAGGACTACAAAACAATAATATATTTTTATTTCTCTAGCAAAGACTTTGCATATTGTTCAAGTTTTTGTAATTCTTTTTTATTTGATGCTTCACAATAAAATCTTACAATCGGTTCAGTACCACTAAAACGAACAAGAATCCAAGAGCCATCTTGAAGAATCATTTTAACACCATCACGTTTATCAACTTTTTCAACGGATTTGCCATTAATATTTTGGGGCGTATTTTTTATTAAATAGTTTAGTAAATTATTTTTGGTGCTTTCGTCGAGGTGTAAATTCATTCTAGAAGTATAAAAATATCCATATTTTTTATAAAGATCTTTTAATAATTCTTTTAGAGATTTACCTTTTCTTGCAACCATTTCAATTACTAGTAAACAAGCAAGAATGCCATCTTTTTCAGGAACATGTCTAAAAACAGATAAGCCACCACTTTCTTCACCACCAATTAAAATATCTTCTTTTAGCATAATTTCCCCAATATATTTGAATCCAACAGGTACATCATGAAGAGGGATATTATTCTTTTTTGCTATCGAATCAATTAAATGTGTGGTAGCAAGAGTTCTAACAACTGAGCCCTTCCAATTTTTATAATTAATGATATAATCGAATAAAAGTGCTATTATTTGATTTGCATCGATTGAGCTACCATCAAAATCAACAAAACCAAATCTATCAGCATCTCCATCAGTAGCTACACCAAAATAATTTTTCCCTGATTTTACTAATTTTATCAATTCAGGTATGTTACTTTTTGCTGGTTCAGGAGGGAATCCTCCAAAATATGGATCAAGGTTAGAATTAATAATTTCAACTTTACAACCATTTTGTTTGAGAAAACTATCAAGATATTCTCTACCAGTGCCATGCATACAATCATAGATAATTTTTAATTTGGATTTTTGTATAACTTTTAAATCTATATATTTTTTTAGATGTTTTAAGTATTCTTTCTTTGGATCAATAATTTCAATAAGGCCAGCTTTTTTAAAATCTTCAATTGATTTTAGCTCAATGCTTATTGGATTTGTTTTGATTTCTTTTATTCTTTCTTCTATCCATTTTGTAGTCTCAATAGGTGCAGGTGCTCCTGATGGAGGTGAGTATTTTATCCCCTGATAATATGGGGGATTATGACTTGCGGTAAAATTTATACCTCCAGCTAATTTTCTTCTAATAATTTCATAAGAACAAACTGGTGTAGGAGTATCGCGGTTCGTAAGATAAACCTTTATACCATTTGCGGCAAGGATTCTTGAAGCGAATTCTCTGAATTTCTCACCAAGAAATCTTGTATCGCTTGTAACAATTACACCATCATCTTGAGCTTTTATAAAGTATATATAATCTGCGATAGCCTGGACAACTAGTTTTACATTGTCAAAAGTAAAATCTTCTGCTATTATGGCTCTCCATCCAGAAGTTCCGAACTTAATTTCCATATTCTTATTCCTTATATAAATTTAAAAATTAGATTCATCTCGCCAATATTTGATTTGCCAGGGTTTACCCGTTGCCTCTCGACTTAAAATTAAATTTACTTTACCGTCTACTCTTGTTATATCATTAGGGTTAAATGTAATTGAGAGATTAAAAAAACGAACAACATTTAAGTAAGTTGAATCACCGGTTGTATAAAAAATGTTATTCCAAATTAAATCACATGATTGTGCATTTTGAAACAATCTGTATGTTATTTGGACATCTTCATCTCTACTCCATGTTACATCAATTCCTTTATCGTAATCACGATACATGAATGTAAAATCAGGAGCAAGTAGTTTGCCATATAAAAGAGTATCCTTTAATGTATATGCATACTTAAAATTTTGGAATAATCCTTCTATAGTTTTTTGATCTCCAAGTAGTGAACTATAGGTTGTGTTACCTTCTTCGATTCCTGGAGCAAAAGGATTGCAACTTGCAAAAATAAAAAATAAAAATAATAAGTATGTAATTTTTTTTATCATTATTTACAAATATTAATTTACAAAACGTGCTTTTAATTCACTCCAAGAAAATTGATTCTGAAGTTTAAAATCCATCCATCTGGTTATATACCAATTGTTATTCTTATCACGTTTAATTATAAATTGTAAATTACCAGCCGCTAATTGTGGTACTCCAGCAGTAGAATGCTGGAAGTTTAGTGTATAGTTAGCACTGAAAATAACTGAATCACTGCTTGATTGTTGAATTTGATTTGAAAGTACCAGGTTTGATGCAGCATCTTTTGAAGTTTGAATAACTAAGTTATCAAAATAACTTTTTTCTGAGTTTATTGTCCACTCTGAAAAGATAGAATAATATGTAGATTTAACTTCATTTGCAGGTAAAAAAAAGAATTCAAGGTTTGGACCTCCAAAACATTGCGTGTAGTTTATACTGTTTTTTTCAGAAATTGAATTTATTAAATTTTCAATTACAATATCGGGTGTTGTTGGGGGTTTAAAGTTTGATTTTTCAATAGTTGGGTCCTCTGCATCTCTTGGTTCAAATAAATTACATGAGGTTAAAAAAAATGAAATAAATATATATATTAAGATTTTTTTCATATTTATATTTAATTAATCTTTTAATAATTCTCAATTCAAAAAAGAGGTAATACTAATATTAGATATGGCATCAAAAAATAAACAAACCTAACTTTTTAAACCAAAAAGAATTAATCTGGGTGAATGGGAATTAAATTCACTTCCGTAATAATCCCCAAAAACTTTTTTCAAAATTATATTATTTCTTTTGAAAAATATTTCAAAATCATTAAGAGAATACAATATTACTTCTTCCCTAAAATATTTTTTATTATTATTTTTTTCAATAATTATTTCTTTAATAACTTTATTATTAACAATTTTTCTTTTTTGAATAATTGTAGAATTGTTTATATTTGATACTGTTTCGGGCTCAATGTTTTTTAGTAAATATTCTTTATTCAAAAAATCAATAACTAGGTAAGATTTATTTTTTAAAGCACTATAAATATTTTTAATTACATTTTCATTTTCTTCATCAGTAGAAAAATAACCGAAACTGGTGAATAGATTTAAAGTTAAGTCAAATTCATTATTGAAATTTATTTCCCTCATATCGGATTGAATAAATTTGATATCAAGATTGTTTATTTCAGCATTTTTTCTTGCAATATTTAGTAAGTTATCAGATAAATCTACTCCAGTGACTGAATAACCTCGTTTGCTGAGTAAGATTGAATGGCGTCCATTACCACAGCATAAATCAAGAACTTTTGATTTGAGTTTTAAATTTATTTCTTTTTCGATAAGATTGATTAATAGATTTGCTTCTTCTTCGTCGCGATGTTGATACAAAAGTAAGTATTCTTCTTCATTAAACCATTCATGATACCATGTCATATAAAAAATTTAAAATTAAATTGTTATTCTTCCTTCTAATGCTTTTGCTATAGTAGCTTCGTCAGCAAATTCCATATCACTACCAATGGGTAAACCTCTTGCTATTCTTGTAACTTTTACACCAAATGGTTTTATTAATTTGGAAAGATAAATAGTTGTTGCTTCTCCTTCAACATTTGGATTTAAAGCAAGAATAACTTCGCTAACTGGTACACTCCCATTTTCAGAAGAAAAACGGTTTATTAATTCTCTTATTTTTAGATCTTCAGGCCCAATCCCATCAAGAGGTGAAAGTGAGCCCCCTAAAACGTGAAATAAACCGTTATATTCATTTGTTTTTTCGATAGCAATAACATCGTTTGGCTCTTCAACCACGCAAATAATAGATCTATCTCTTTTAGGGCTCTTACAAATGGGGCAGGGGTCTTCTTCAGTAAAGTTATAGCAAATTGAACAATATTGAATTTTATCTTTTATATCAATTAAGGCTTTTGATAGAATTTCAACATTTTCCTTTGGTTGTTTTAATAGAAATAGTGCAATCCTTTGAGCGCTTTTTCTACCTACTCCGGGTAATTTTGAAAGTTCTCTTATTAATAATTCTAAACTTTCAGATGTGTATAACATACATTTAAGCCATTAAAAAGGGAAATTTAATCCAGGAATATTTGGAAGCATTCCTTGGGTAACCTTAGCCATTTCAGCATTTGACATCTCTGTTGAGCTTTTTATTGCTTTGTTAACGGCAGATAGTATTAAATCTTCTAACATCTCTATTTCTTCTGGGTTAACAACTTCTTTTTCAATTTCAATTTTTACTATTTCTTGTTTTCCATTTGCAGTAACCTTCACCATTCCACCGCCAGATTCTTCGGTTACATATTTATTTTCAAGTTCAGCCTGAACTTGATTCATTTTTTCTTGCATTTTTTGTACTTGTTTTAACATCCCTTGCATCTGGCCTTTATTAAAGTTCATCATATTATAACTCCTATTATATTTATTTTTTTAATATATTCTATTTATTAAAAAATTTCAAGGTATAAATAATCATTAAAAATAAAAATTTCTAAAATATTTAAGAATTGAATAACTATTTTTTGAAAAATGTAATTTTTGTAAAAAATTAAAGTTTAATAGACTGTTTATTGTATTGAAAATTTGTTTTTTATTTGTTAGTATATGTAAAAATTTTTTTATTATGAGAGATATTATTAAGTTATTACGAGTTAAGCAATGGATTAAAAATTTTTTCGTTTTTGGTCCTATAATATTTTCTAAACATTTATTTGATATTCAATATGTAAATGCAGCCTTGTTAGCATTTTTAAGCTTTTGTTTACTCTCTTCAACTATATATATTATTAATGATATTGTTGATCTTGATATTGATAAATTACATCCAATTAAAAAAAATAGACCAATAACCTCTGGAAGGATTAGTGTACCAGTTGCTATAATGATAGCAGGAGTTTTATTTCTGATTGTAGTTTACATTAATATATTTTTGGAGCATTATTTCCAGTTAGTTTCGTTATCATATTTTATTCTAAATATTTTATATACTTTTTGGTTTAAACACATAGTAATTTTAGATGTTTTTTCTATTGCTGGTGGTTTTATGCTTAGAGTGCTTGGGGGTGCTATAGTCATAAATGTTCCTGCGTCTCCTTGGTTAATCATTTGTACTCTATTTATTAGTCTTTTTCTTGCTTTTGCAAAGCGCAGAAGTGAAATTATTACTATGGAAGATAAGCAAAATTCAATTACCAGAAAAGTTTTAGATGATTATGATTTAAAGTTTCTCGATATTATGTTAGTTATTACTTCTTCTGGAATGGCTATTTCTTACTCATTATATACAGTTTCTGAAAGAACGATTAAAGAACTAAATACTGACAATTTGATTTATACTACAATTTTTGTTTTATATGGTATCTTTCGTTATTTATATTTGCTGCTTAAAAAAAATATTGGTGAAGATACTGCTCAAGTATTATTAAAAGATACTCCTATGATGATAAATATTTTCTTATGGGTTATTACTTGCATAATTATACTATATAGGGGGTATCTTCTAAGTCAAATATGAAAGTATATAAAGCTGATCTAATTTTACTATTTATAACATTCCTTTGGGGTGGCACTTTCTCAACAATGAAAGATATTATTTCAGATGTTGAGCCTTTTACATTTGTTGTATTGAGATTTATTTTAGCAATAATTTTTTTTGTAATTATATTTAATAAGAAAATAAAAATTAATAGATTAGTAATAATATTAGGTTTTATTCTTGGTTTCTTTTATACTCTTGGTTTTCAATTACAGGTTGTTGGATTGAAATATACTACTGCTTCAAAATCTGCTTTTATCACAGGTTTGGCTGTAATTTTTACTCCGATTTTTCAGATGGCTGTAGAAAGAAAGTTATTGAATATATGGCAGGTAATAGGTGTTATATTTTCTGGTTTAGGTTTATACGTATTAACTAATCCATCTAATGAAGCTTTAAATTATGGTGACATTTTAACCTTTTTTTCTTCGATGAGTTTTGCTGTATACATTGTTTTTATTGGTAGATTTGCATTAAAGGCTGATGTAAATGGTTTGGTTTTAATACAGTTTCTTACTATGTTGTTACTCACATTACCATTTGCTTTTACTTATGGTAATTTAAATTTTGTAATTAATACAAAATTTATTTTAATAATGCTTTATGTAAGCTTGTTAGCTACAGTTGTATGCACATATTTACATACTAAATATCAAAGAGAAACGACTGCTACAAGGGCTGCAATTATTTTTACATTTGAACCTGTTTTTGCAGTATTAATTGCTTCAATATTTTATAATGAAGTAATTACTAAATCGTTAATTATTGGTGGAACTTTAATTATCTCAGGTTTACTTTTTTCTGAGTTATCTGAATTTTTAATGAATTTAATTTTAAGGAAAAAAAGTAATGAATAGTAAAGAAAGAGTATTTAAAACATTATCACATCAAGAACCTGATAATGTGCCATTATATATTTGGTATCATCCGGATGTATTTAAATCTCTTGAAAAAGAGTTCAATTTGAAAGGTAGAGAACTTGAAGTTTATTTAGGTAATGATATCTTACAAACATGGGTTTCAATCAATTATTATCAATCCGTCGTAGTTGATGAAGATACAATATTTACTGATGAATATGGTATTAAATGGCATCGAAAAGGTGGTTATAATATGGTTATTCATAACCCGATTAATTCATGGGATATCAAAGATTTAGGTGATTATAAATTTCCTGACCCGGATAGAGTAGATAGATTTGATGAATTAAAATATTTGGTTGATACTTTTGGTAAAGAATATTTCATTGGTGCTGATGTCTCAGGAACAATATTTGAACCTTGCAGCCATATACGAGGTATGGAACAATTATTATTAGATTTATATTCAGATGAGAAATCTGTTGATAAGTTTTTAGATAATGCAACTGATTTTAGTCTTAAAGTAGCTATCAATTCCCTTGAATTTGGAGTGGATTGGATTTGGTTAGGAGATGATGTCGGTACTCAGGAAGGAATGATTCTTTCACCTCAGATGTGGAGAAAATTTTTTAAACCCAGAATGAAAAAAATAATTGATGAATTAAGAAAAATTAAAAATGATTTGATTATTGCTTATCATTCCTGTGGAACAATCTATCCTATTATTGAAGATTTAATTGAAATAGGAGTAAACGTTTTAAATCCTATTCAACCAAAAGCTAAAGATATGGATATGTATAAAATTAAATTGCAATATGGGGATAAGCTTACTTTACACTGCGGAATGGATACTCAGGGAGTTTTACCATTTGGATCTTTAAATGATATTGAAATTGAAACTAAGAAAATTATTAAATATCTGGCAAAAGATGGTGGTTTTATCTTTACAGCTTCACATACTATTCAACCAGATACATCTATTGACAGAATTTTGTTAATGTTAGATTTATTAAAAAAATTTGGCAAATATCCCATAATAATATAATTTGTCATTTTTTTGACTATTTAGCTTTAATTACCGATAAGAAAGATGAAATTGTATTATTTATAAATATTTCTCTTGTTTTTATCATTTGAATATGTTATATTAATTAGACAGTAATAGCCCGGATATGGGCTATTTTTTTTACAATTAAAAATATTATTATGATTAGTTTAGAATTAAAGAATAAAGTAATAGAGATTATAGAATCTATAGGTTACCATTTTGTAGATTTAAAAGTTTCTAGAAGTAAAAATGAAACTATTTTTGAGGTGCTGGTTGATTCGGATTCAGGAATTACTATTACGGAATGTCAGAAAATTAGTAAAGAGTTATCCAAATTTTTTGATTCTTCAGAATATAATAATTATAGATTAAATGTTTCTTCTCCTGGAATTGGTTATCCAATTTTATATGATTGGCAATTCAGAAAATCAATTTCAAGAGTTGTTGAAGTAAAACATAAATCAAATGATAAATTGCTAAAATCTAAAGGTAAACTGGTAGATTTTAATTCCGATTCAATCATTATTGAGATTGATAAGGGAGAACAAATAACAATTAAAAGAGGTGATATCCAAATTGTACGAGAAATTATTTAATATGTTTGTGGAGGAAATAATATGAATTATGAAATTGTAGAGTCATTTTCTCAGATGGTTAAAGAAAAAGGTATTGATCGTGATCAGTTGATTGCGATTATTGAAGATATATTTGGGAGTATGGTTAAGAAAAAGTATGGGGTTGATGCTAATTTTGATGTCGTTGTTAATATGGATAAAGGAGACATAGAAATATATTTGCTGAGGACTGTTGTTGAGAAAGTTGAAAATCCTACAACTGAAATAGATTTAGCTACAGCCCAAGAGAAATCTGGTGAACCTCTTGAAATTGGAGATGAATTTGCAGAAATTATTGATCTGCAAAGTTTTGGTAGGAGATTAATTATACAAGCTAAACAAAGTTTGAACCAAAAGATAAAAGAATTAGAAAGAGATATTATTTACGAAGAATACTCAGAAAATATTAATGAAATTGTTGTCGGAGAGATTTATCAGATTAAAGGTAATAAAGATATTCTTGTAAATCATAATAGATGTGAGTTGTTATTGCCAAGAAGTGAACAAATTCAGAAGGAAAAATATAAAAAAGGAGATACAATTAGGGCAATTATTAAAGAAGTAAACAAAAGTGCAAACTCACCTATGGTTATTATTTCAAGAAGTGATCCTAATTTTTTAAAGAAATTATTTGAAATTGAGATACCTGAAATTTATGATGGTATTATTGAAATAAAAGGTGTAGCACGTGAACCAGGTGAAAGGGCTAAAGTAGCTGTTGAGTCTCATGATGACCGTATTGATGCTGTTGGAGCTTGTGTTGGTATGAAAGGTGTAAGAATTCATGCAATAGTAAGAGAATTAAATAACGAAAATATTGACATTATAAATTATTCTGATGAACCTGAAACATACATTACAAGAGCTTTAGCACCTGGTAAAATAAATAAAATTGAAGTGGATAAACACAATAAAATTGCTAAGGTTTGGGCAGATGAGGAACAGGCTTCTTTAATAATTGGTAAAAATGGGCAAAATATAAAATTAGCAACTCAACTTACTGGTTATGAAATCGATGTAATAAGAGAAGAGAAAAAATTTGAAGTTCCTGAAGATGACATCGATCTTGCTGAATTCAAGGATGAACTTGGTGAAGAAGGTTACATTAAAATTTCTGAAGCTGGATTTAAAACAGCTAGCGATATTATTAATGCTAGAGGTAAGAAAAAGGAGTTTCTTATCGAGGTATTGGGTTCTAAAGAAGAACTTAATGCAATTATTGAAATTATGAAAAAAGAATTTGAGGATGAATAGAAAGTAAAAATATGGCAGAAGAAAAACAAAAAAAAGTAAAAGTCTTTCAAATTGCAAAAGAATTGAATATTTCACACGATACTATTCTTGAATTTCTCAGGCAAAAAGGGTATGATGTTAAATCTCATATGTCTTCTGTGACAGATGAGATGATTAATGCCATTTATGTCCGTTTTAGAAAAGATAAAGATTTAGCTGCAATTCATAAGAAAAAGGTTAAAGAGTATAAAGAAAAATACGGTAAAGGTGAACCAGAAAAAGAAGAGAAGAAAAAGAAAGAAGAAGTTGCTAAAAAAGAAGAGATTGTTAAACCAATAGAAGAACCTGTAGTTCCAAAAGAGGAAGAAGTTGTAAAGAAAATTGAGGAGCCAGCTGAAAAACATATTGAAGAAGTTATTACTCCTCAAGAGCCTCAGGTTTTAGAAAAAGTTACTGAAGTGGAAGTTACACCTGTTCTTGTTGAGAATAAGATTGAAACAGGTACTATTAAAGAAGTTATTGAAGAACAACAAATAAAAACTTCAACTGCTGAAGTATCAAAAATTGAAGAAAATAAAATAACTGAAGTTGTATCTGAAACTCCAGTTGTTGAAAAACAAGAAGAAATAAAAGTTCAAATACCAAAGCAGGAGGTACCTTCGGAAAAACCTCTGCAAAAAGAAGAAAAGAAAGAACAAAAGCCCGCACCTCATAAACCTGAAAAGTTTAGAGATAGAGAAACATTTAAAAAAGGTGATCACTTTAAAAGAGAAGAAAAGAAAAAGGAGACAAAAAAACAAGAACCTGTTGATAAGAAAAAATATACAGAAGATAAGTTCGGAAAAACCAGGCCAGCTCAACCTGTTATGCCTCCATCGATCATTGATAAAGAATCTGCTGAAAAGACTAGGAAAAGAAAACGGAAAAAACGTAAAGATGAAGGTAAATTTGATAGTTCTATAGAATCAGAAGAAATCGTAAAAAAGAAAAAGAAAAAAATCAAAGAACGTGAAATTGATACACAAGAAATTAATGAAGCTATAAAGAGAACTTTTGCTGAGATGGAGGATACTCCTATCAGAACCCGTTCTTCAATAAGAAAAAAGAAAAAGAAAGAAAGACTTGAAGAACAACAGAGAGAACTTGAACAACAAGAAAGAGAGCGTTCTATTATTCGAGTTACCGAGTTTACTTCAGTAAATGAATTGGCCAACATTATGAATGTTAAAGTTACTGATGTAATGCAAAAGTGCTTCTCTTTGGGCATGATGGTTTCAATAAATCAAAGATTGGATAGTGATACTATTCAATTAGTTGCTGATGAATTTGGTTTTCAGGTAGAATTCCAGAAAGAGTTAATAACTGATAGCCTTGTAGATGTTGAAGATGATCCTTCTCAATTAGTACCAAGAGCTCCTGTTGTAACAATTATGGGACATGTTGATCATGGAAAAACATCATTACTTGATTATATTAGAAATGCCAACGTAGTTGCTGGAGAAGCAGGTGGCATCACTCAACATATTGGAGCTTATAAAGTTGTTTTAGATAATGGTAAGGAAATTACTTTCATAGATACACCTGGTCACGAAGCTTTTACTTCTATGAGAGCTCGTGGTGCAAAAATAACTGATATTGTTGTTTTAGTTGTTGCCGCAGATGATAATGTTATGCCTCAAACAGTAGAGGCAATAAGCCATGCTCAAGCAGCAAATGTTCCAATTATTGTAGCTATTAATAAAATAGATAAACCTAATGCTAATCCGGATAGAATAAGGCAGCAATTATCTGAAAAAAATATTTTAGTTGAAGAATGGGGGGGGAAATATCAATCAGTTGAAATTTCAGCAAAGTTTGGTAAAAATGTGGATTTACTATTAGAAAAAATATTGCTTGAAGCTGAAATTTTAGATCTGAAGGCTAACCCAAATAGAAATGCCAGAGGTGTTATTATTGAAGCTGAACTTGATAAAGGTAAAGGAATTGTTGCAACAGCTCTTATTCAAAAAGGAACTCTTAAGATAGGTGATCCATTCATTGCAGGAATTTATTCTGGTAAGGTAAGAGCGATGTTTGATGAAAGAGGCAATAGAGTTGAAACTGCAAAACCTTCAACACCAATTCAATTATTAGGTTTTGATGGAATTCCACAAGCAGGTGATGAGTTTATAGTATTAAATTCTGAAAAAGAAGCTAAGGAAATTAGCTCTCAAAGACAACTCTTAAAACGTGAACAAGATTTCAGGCAGGTTCACTTAGTAACTCTTGATGACATTTCACAACATATTAAAGAGGGTGGAACTCAAGAACTAAATATTATCGTAAAAGGTGATGTTGATGGATCAGTTGAAGCTTTATCTGATTCATTAATGAAACTTTCGAATAATGAAGTAAAAGTTAAAGTAATTCATAGAAGTGTTGGTGCAATTTCTGAATCAGACGTATTATTAGCTGCAGCATCACAAGCAATAATTATAGGTTTTAATGTTCGACCTAATATGAATGCTAGAAAACTAGCCGAAAAAGAAGCAATTGAAATAAGATTATATAATATTATATATAATGCAATAAATGATGTTAAATCTGCTCTTGAGGGTATGCTTGCTCCTGAAGTATCAGAAGAAATTGTCGCTACTGTTGAGGTAAGGGAAGTATTTAAAGTACCTAAGGTTGGAACAGTTGCAGGTTGTTATGTTCAGGAAGGTAAAATTACTAGAAACACAAAAGTGCGTCTTATAAGAGATGGTATTGTTATTGTTAATCAATGTAATATTGCTTCTTTAAAAAGATTTAAAGACGACGTTCGAGAAGTTGATGCTGGTTTCGAGTGTGGTATAGGTTTAGAAAATTATAATGATATTAAAGTTGGTGATATCATTGAAGGTTATCGTATTGTAGAAAAGAAACGAAAATTACAATTGGATAAAGTATAAAATGTCTATTAGAACGGAAAAAGTTGCAGCAGTTATAAAGGAAGGAACGGCAATAGTTCTCGAAAGGGAATTAAATTTTACGATTTCAGGTATAGTAACTGTTACAGATGTAAAAGTATCAAATGATTTGAGAAATGCTAAAATTTATGTAAGCATTTTTCATCAAGAAGAAAGCAAAGAAGATGTGATTAGAAAACTAAACTTTGAGAAAAAACAGATAAAATTTGCTTTGAGTAAAAAAGTATATCTTAAGTTTATGCCTGAAATTACTTTTTATTTAGATGAAACTTATGACAAAGCTCAAAGGATTGATAGTTTACTGAAACAAATTCATAAAGATGAAAATATTTGATAGTTCTAAATTGTTTGAAGAAGTAACGAATGGTACATTTTTATATATCGATAAAGATTTAGATTTGACTTCTTTCGATGTTATTAGAAAAGTTAGAAAGATTTTTAAAGTAAGAAAAGTTGGTCATGCAGGTACTTTAGATCCTAAAGCAACAGGTCTTATGATTCTTGCTACAGGTTCTAAAACGAAAGAGATTAGCAAATATATGGAATTAGAGAAAGAATATATTGGTACATTGCAGCTCGGTGCAGAAACTCAATCCGGTGATACCGAAACTGAAATTATTAAAACATCTGAAATAAATAATATAACAGAAAAAAATATTCAAGATACTTCAAAATTATTTATTGGTGAGATTGAACAAATACCACCAATGCATTCTGCAATAAAACATGGTGGTACCCCTTTGTATAAATTTGCAAGAATGGGTAAAGAAGTAGAGCGTGAACCAAGAAAAGTTTTTATTTCGAAATTTGATATTTTGAATATTTCTTTACCTTTTGTATACTTTAATGTTGTTTGTTCTAAAGGAACCTATATAAGATCTTTAGTCGTTGATTTTGGTAAAAAACTTGGTGTAGGTGCCTTTTTGAAAGAATTAACTAGAGTAAGAATTGGAAATATTACTTTAGAAGATTCTTATAAGATTAGTGATCTAGAGAGTATTACAAGTTCTTTGAAATGATGAAAAGTGGCTATGTTGTTAATTAACAGTATTGATGAAATCAAAAGAGACTTAAATAGTGCAATTACTATTGGTACTTTTGATGGTTTACATATTGCTCATCAAGCCATTATAAAAAAAACAAGAGAAATTGCTCGAATAAATTCTGGTAGAAGTGTCATCATTACTTTTGACCCTCATCCAAGGAAAGTTATTGATGGTGTAAATAGTCCAAAAATGCTAATGACACTTGATGAAAAAATTGAAATGATAGAAAAACTTGGCATTACTGTTGATCTTTTGTTGGTTATTCCTTTTACTAAGGAATTTTCAAAATTATCATCTGAATATTTTTTTAAAGAAATTCTTTTTAAAAAAATTGGTTTTAATAATTTAATAATAGGTTATGATCACTTTTTTGGGAAAGATCGAGAGGGGAATGTAGAATTTCTAAAAAGAATGAAAGAAAAATTCCCTTTTAATCTAAGTATTGTAGACAAAATTGTTATAGATGATAGTGTAGTTAATAGTACCCGAATAAGAAATTTTTTATTAAACGGTGAAATTATTAAAGCTAATAAACTTTTAGGATGGAATTATTTTTTGAGTGGTAGAGTTATTAAAGGTGATATGCGCGGGAGACAATTAGGTTTTCCCACAGCTAATTTAAAAATTAATAATACTGATAAATTAATTCCCAAAAATGGTGTTTATTTTATTAAGATTTTCTTAGATAAAAAACAATATTTCGGTTTTTTAAATATAGGTTTTAGACCCACTTTTGTTGGGAGCAAAGATATTTTTATTGAAGCTCACATATTTGATTTCAATGAAAACATATATGATAAGGAAATTAAAATTGAATTTATTGAATTTTTAAGAGAAGAACAAAAATTCAATTCTGCTGAAGAATTAACTGAACAGCTGAAAATTGATAAAAATAAATGTTTTGAAATACTAAATAACAAAAATAATTTAAAATAGGAGTTGATAAAGTGCTTACAAAAGAAAAAAAATTGGAGATTATTAAAAAGTTTGGAAAGAATGAAAAAGATAGTGGTTCTGCTGAAGTTCAGATTGCTATTTTGACTGAGCATATTAATAGTCTTACACCTCATTTTGCTGCCCATAAAAAAGATCATCACTCAAAAACTGGTTTATTAAAAATGGTTGGCAAAAGAAGAAAATTACTTGATTATCTTATGAAAAAAGATATTAACAGGTATAGAGCTATTATTGAAAAGCTCGAGATAAGGAAATAAATAAAAATTTAATTTAGGTTGTTGTATTAAATGATAATATCAAAAAGTATTGAAATTGATGGTAAAGTTCTGAGTATCGAAACTGGTCGATACGCAAAACAGGCTAATGGAGCTGTTATGGTTCGTTTAGGGGATACTATGGTTTTGGTTACAGCCGTAGCTACTGACGAACCTGTTGAAGGAATTGATTTTCTTCCTCTTTCTGTAGAATATAGGGAACGTACTTCAGCCGCTGGAAAAATACCTGGCGGGTTTATTAAAAGAGAAGGAAGACCATCCGAAAAAGAAATTTTATCTTCAAGGTTAATTGATCGTCCCATTCGACCAATGTTTCCTGAAGGTTTTAGGTGCGAAACACAAATAATTGCAACAGTATTTTCTGCAGATCAAGAAAATGATGCAGACGTGATTGCAGCTATAGGTGCTTCAGCTGCATTATGTATATCTGATATTCCTTTCGATGGACCAATTGCTGAAGTCAGAGTTGGAAGAATTGATGGAGTTTTTATTCTTAATCCAACTTATAAAGAAATTACCCAATCAGATATTAATATTACTGTTGCAGGCACTGAAGATTCTATTGTTATGGTTGAAGGTGAATCGAATGAAATTTCTGAAACCGAAATGGTCGAAGCTTTAAAGTTTGCTCACGAAGGAATAAAGAAAATTGTTCAGTTACAGAAAGAACTCGTAAAAGAGTGTGGCAAAGCGAAAAGAAGCTTTGATAAATTAATAAAAGATGAAAATTTATTGAAAGAAGTATCTGAATTTGTATATGATGAAGTATATAAATGTGTTCATACAGTTCAGACTAAAGACGAAAGAAAAGAATGGAATAAAAGAATTTTAGAAAGCGCTATCAATAATTTTTCCGAAAAATATCCTGAATCAGAGAATGCTATTAAAGAAATTATTCATGATATTGAAAAACAGATAATGAGAAAAATGATAATTGAGGAAGGAAAAAGACTTGATGGCAGATCTGTTGATGATATTCGAAAAATAACTTGTGAAGTTGGATTGCTCCCAAGAACACATGGCTCTTCTCTTTTTACAAGAGGTGAAACCCAAAGTTTATCAACAGTAACTCTTGGTACAAAAGTAGATGAGCAAATTATTGATGGTTTAATGCCTGAACAATCAAAAAGGTTTATGCTTCACTATAATTTCCCTCCATTTTCTACTGGTGAAGTTGGGAAAATTACTGGTATTGGAAGAAGAGAAATTGGACATGGTAATCTTGCTGAAAGATCATTTTTAAGTGTTATTCCTTCGGAAAAAGACTTTCCTTATACGTTAAGGGTCGTTTCAGATATTCTTGAATCAAATGGTTCATCTTCAATGGCTACTGTTTGCGCAGGAACTCTTGCACTTATGGATGCCGGTGTACCAATTAAAAAGCCTGTAGCTGGTATTGCTATGGGTCTAATAAAAGAAGGAGATAAAGTTGTTGTATTAACTGATATTCTTGGACAGGAAGACCATTTTGGAGATATGGATTTTAAAGTAACTGGAACTCGTGATGGTATTACTGCATTCCAAATGGATATTAAAATTAAAGGTATATCTTTCGAGATATTTGCTAATGCACTTGAAAAAGCAAAAATTGGAAGATTTAAAATTCTTGATATAATGAATGAAACTATAAGTGAACCTAGAAAGGAATTATCTCCGTATGCTCCGAGATTAACTACTATGACGGTTAAAGTAGATCAAATTGGTACTGTAATAGGTCCTGGTGGCAAGATGATCCGTCATATTGTTCAAGAATCTGGTGCGGATATTAATATTGAAGATGATGGTACAGTAGTAATAGCTGCTGTGAGTGCAGAAGCAAGTAATAAAGCAAAAGAAATGATTAATAATCTATTTGAGGTTCCTCAAGTTGGTAAAATATATAAAGGCAAGGTTAAACGTTTAACTGATTTTGGTGCTTTTGTTGAAATTTTACCAAACAAGGAAGGCTTGCTTCATATATCCCAAATTGATGTTAATAGAATTGCTAAAGTTGAAGATGTTTTAAAAGTTGGTGATGAGATTGAAGTTAAGGTTATTAGCGTTGAGGATGATAGGTATGCTTTAAGTAGAAAAGCTGTTCTATATCCTGATTTAAATGAAAAGCCTAGAAATTCTAATTCCAACTCAAGTTCTAAACCGCATTCAAAGAAACCACATAATAAAAAATAATTTTTTTATTTTATTTTTTAGCCTGCTTCAATAAAGCAGGCTTTTTTTATTCCAATATCTACTTACTATTCTATCAAATGGTTTAGAAGCAAAAAACACACATTAATAAATGCACTTGAATACCAATAGTGCACCTTTTTATTATCAATAATTGGAAATAATTTTGATTTATAGTATTGATTGTAATAAATATCTAATTAATATTTCATTCTTTGAGAGTAATATCCTGCAATAGGATTTGTTTCTTCAAAGAAATCATTTTTAGAATTTCCCGTATCGAATGCACCGAAAGGGTCAGCATATCGGCAAATTGAATGCCATTCTTCAACACTACCAAAGGATTGGTTGTTAGGAAAAGGGTCTTTACCAGAACATTTATAATTACCAAATCTAAGAATACTAATAATCTTATTTTCATTATCAATTAATTGTACTTCGTCGCTATCTTTTATTATTGGAAAAATTTTTGAGAAATCAAGCAATATTGTTAGAGGGGCAATATTCCAAAAATCATCAAATATGTTTTTATTATTAGTAATAACTATAAATGAGCCTTTATTGATAACGTTAGTAGTTTTTTGATCCGATAATGATATTTCGAGATTTGAGTTAATAAATTTAATTTTCCAGTTTGAAATCGATACATCATTATTTGTAGGGTTATAAATTTCTATCCACCAATGAGAATAATATTTTGTTGAATCAATTCTAAAGAGTTCATTTATTACAACATTTTTCGCTGGGCTAGATATTGGATGAGGGGGATCTATGATACTTTCTTTGCAAGATAAAAAAGTAAATAAGATTAAAAAAATTATTTTATTAAATATCTTCATTTTAGAAATTTAAATTAATTGATATTCTATGTACATCACTTAACCATTTGTTATTTGAGTAAGAATAATCAAGTTTTAAGTATATTTTATTTATTGTTAAGTTAATACCAAATCCTGTAGAAAATCTTTCAACCTGATTATCTTGTTTTTCATCAATTAAAAAACGAGAGCCAATTCTCATAAACAATATATTATTATATCCATATTCAAAACCTATAGAAAATATTTCTTTTGAATCAGAATATCTAAGAAGCTGTATAGCGTATAAGAAGTTATGAAAATTGTTAACATTTTCATTTCCGCAAAATCCTATACTCAATGAAGTTGGCAAATTCGATGATTCATTAATATATTTAATATCATTTCCTAAGTTTTTTAATGTGATGCCGAAGGAGTAATTATTAGAAAAATTATAAATTGTCCCTATATCAAGTGCAAAAGTAGAAGAACTATAGATGTTTTTAAATAAGTACGATTTAATAAATTTTGTAGTAAAACCAAATTGTAATTTATCCGTAAAGTAATCTGAGTATGTAAGTCCAAATAAAAATTCTTTAGCATTATAATAATAACCAGTACCGTTATACTTTTCTGGGGTTGTTATTTCAATATCTCCAGTAGAAATATTTAAAATGCTCATTCCAAAGAAACCAACATTACTTTTGTATACAACACCAAAGTAATTGTTTGAAATATCTCCAAACCATTTGTTATAGCTTAATGAAACATCAAATGAGTTTTTAATGCATGTACCAGCAGGATTATAGACTAAAGCACCTGAACCAATATTTAAAGCACTATAAGCGTTACCCAAAGAAACAATTTTTGGTAATGGACTAATTTTAAGGAAATTTGCTGAAGTTGTTCCTGTCTTTTCACCTGATAAAATTAAAGAGTGAAATATCATAATTATAAAAAATATTTTTAAAATTTTATTGATGTACATTTTTAAAATCATTTAATTACTACAAATTTTCCAGTTTGATTCAATTCTGGAGATTCGATATTAAATATATATATTCCACTTGAGATTATTCTTCCTGATGATGTCTGAAGATTCCAATCTTCCCAATTATTGAAAGAATTATTATGTTGAATAGTTTTAATTAGTTCTCCTGCAACTGTAAAAATTCTTATAATACATTTTTCTGGAAGATTTATGAATCTAATAAGTCTGTTATTTTCAGTCCAGGTTGAAATATCACCTTCCCAATTATTGCTTCCATTATATCTGCCATCTCCTATATAAGGATTTGGAATAACAATTACCTGATTATTCTTTTTAACTGAGTATGGTATTTGTATAGATACTGCATTATCTAATATTGAAGATTCGAGTGATTCTCGATAATGATTTTGAGAAGTATCTTCGATTGTGAAGGAAGTTACAGAATAAGTATATGTTCTTCCTGATATTACATTAGTATCAATAATTTCGTATTTTAAGCCAGTATTAAAACCCCAAAGATTCCCCGGTTTATCATATTCAGATAATAATATAAAATCTTTTTTTGAAGGATTACTGCCTTCAGCTTTATAAATTCTATATCCTTCAAATACTTTTCCGTCATAAAGAAGTTTAGCTGTATTGTTTGTAAAATCAATAAAATTTTCTGGATCTTTTATTCCTGATGAAGACCAATTTATTTTTACACCTTTAGATACTGTAGATATTTTGAGTTCAGGAGATGGTGGAGGAGAAGGAACAAAATAATTATCTTTATATATTTGAATAGTCTTATTGTGGTTTTTTATTATTTTCTCAATATTTTCTCCAGCAATTATTGCAGTTATAATTTCTATTGTATCATTTTTTTCAAAATTAAATGGTCCGATTCCCAATAAAAACCTTGTATCATTGCATTGATTAACTGATTGATTCGGCTTAATTTGACCTGATGAAAGGTAATCATATCTTTTACTATCTGGATCAGGGCTTTCTTCACTTATGTACCAAGTAAAACTTTTTTTTAAATTTTTAAGAGAATAATTACAATCTATAATACTGAAAGCTACAGGGGTTGATGGTTTATCTATTGGATTATCAACATAAGCTAAGAATAATGAATCAATAAAACCAGTATAATTATCTTCCCAATAATTTCGTGATGCATTAAATTTTTCTTTTTGAATTTTTATTGGACCAACATCCATATCCATAAAAAAACCTACATATACATCTCTTATAGGTTTTAATTTTAGATTAATAATTTGATATTTTATAATTATAACTTCATCAAAATAACTTGTTTTCCAGGATAAAGTTCTTTGAATAACTTTTAATCCCAATGGTACATGCATGGGATCAGGATAGGGTAGTATGGTATCAGTATATTGGCAAATGAAATCTACATCTGAAATTGGATAAAAATTCATATTTCCATAGTAACTATCCCAATAGTCTGGTTTTTTTGAATATTTATTGATTATTAAAATTGAATCACTTGATTTTGAAGAAGGGAACATCTCATTTAATAAGCCTCCTCCTCCAGTTGAATAGCCATCACCACCCCAACCTTCATATCCAGTAGATACTTTTTTTATTTCCTTTTTAACAGCTGGGTTTGATGAAGTATCAATTATTGCACCTAACCAGATTCCTCCTCCTTCAAAATGTTCTATGTTTGAATTGATTGGATACTCACATTTGATGAAATTTTCTGAGTGAGTAAAAAAATCATTATCACCTCCAATCATACCATAATTAGTAATCATTAATTTTAAATTCCCAGCCTCTTGCATTTTCCAATCCAGAAATGGAGTATTTATTTTGTTTTTTTTAGAAAAACGTTTATTATTTTTATTATCAGCCGTTAAAGAAGAATTAAATAATAAGAAAAATAATAAAATAATATATAAACCTTTTTTTAACATAAATATCCATTTAATAATTTATCAAAATACCTATTAATATTTGTCTCATACCTAGAAAATTAGACTCATCTATTTTTGATATTATTTCTCTATAAGTAAGTATTCTTTTATTTGTTAAATCATATACATCACCATATTTATATGGTTGCCCTGTTAAAGGGTTTATTTCATTTACATTTTTTCTGTTTAATAAGTTTATTATATCAATAAATATGGTAGAGTTCAAATTATCATAAATTTTTAGATTTTTTTCGATTCTTAAATCAACTTGTAATGCATAGGGCAATTCCTTGCTATTTTTATTTAGCCTTAAATTTTTTCCTGTGGGAGTATAAGGGAATCCACTACCAAGGTTTATTTTTGTAGATATGCTAGTGTTTTTTAAAATTGGATTGTTAAAGAGCTTAATACTGTTTTCTTCTTCAATAGAATAACTGAAAATAAAGTTTAAATTATGTCTCTGATCCCATGGCATTCTTACTTCTTGAGGTAAAAATCCTTGTCCTTGCCATATTGAATATGATTCTTCAAAAGGGCTTTCACTTCTTCCTTTTGATATTGAATAGGTATAATTTAAATCAAAAGAATAATTTGCAGATAAATTCTTATTAACATTAATTTCAAATCCTTTGGCATAAGCATAATCAGAGTTATAAAACATAAAAACTTTTCTTGCTGGTGGGCCAACTTCAAGTGATCCAATGTAATCAAAATAATCTTTATAAAAACCTTTTAATGAAAAGAAATAATCATCTAGAAATCTATTATTAAAACCAAATTCATAACATATAGTTTTAGGGGATTTTAAATTTGGGTTACCAATCCATCCCTTTGCTGAATATGGATCTCTAAATATATATTGTCTTTCTGGAAGTTGATAAAAATGACCATAGTTAAAAAATAATGAGCTCTTATCAGTTATTGGATAAGAAATACCTAATCGAGGACTAATATATAACCTAAAATTTTCTACTTTTAATTTTATAGTATTTCCATTTTCATCTTTAAGTTGAGTTGCCTCTTCCCATGCACTTTTGTACTTTTCACTATTAACCTGTTTTCCGGGAGAAAAGAATTCTAATCTTAGACCGGTATTTATAATAAAACTTTCATAATCAATTTTATCCTGAATAAAAATTGAACCATTTGTTGAATAATTATTTAAGTTCCAATGATATTCTCCATAATTAGGATATTCACCAGGTAATATTTTATCAGGGGTATTTCCTGGATATTGAATTTCAGTTCCAAAAATTTCTTCATAATTAAATTCAAACCCAGCTTTCAAATAATGTGAATTACTAATATTATAGTTAAAATCATTTTTTATTGTATAAATATTTGTTCTCGATTTATTCCAGAATTGAGCCATAGATAAATCATAAAAACCATCATTATCAATATCTTGAGAATACCAAATTGGATTATATTCTGGTGGAGTTAAACCAGATACTGAAAGGTTCCAATTTCTTTTTAAAACACCAATAATAATTGAATAAAACAAATTATTATTAATCAAATGAGTAAATTTTAAGGATAGATGTTTTGCTGAATTTTCGTCAAGAAGAGCTGAATCCATTCTGTTTTTATAATGTATATCGTATCTATATTCTCGTTCACCTGTAGAAGTATAAGAAAACATTAAATTATAGTTATTATTTTCATAATTTATTTTAATTGTACCATTATAATTGTTTTTTTGTTTTTCTTTATATTTAATTTTAAATAATCCACCAATTATATCAATACTTCTTGATTTTAAATTTTTATAATAAGTATTATTAAATTTATAGTCAGTGTTTGTTTGTTGAAAAGATAATGATGAAAAAAACTTTAATTTATTGTTATTTTGAGTATTTAATAATTCGTTAATTAAATTTGTAAGAGGATCAGGACCACCTAAAGATAATGAAAAAAAATATTCATCATTTGAATATTTAGTAAAGTTATCAGTTTGAAATTGCAAAGAACCCATATATTTTTCTGAACCGTTTTTAGTTGTAATATTGATAACACCTGATTCCGCATTGCCATATTCAGCACTAAAGCCACTATTAATTATATTTAACTCTTTAATTGAATTTGGATTAATATCGATAGCATTTTTGCCAGTAAAAAGTATATCTTTTATTGGAATTCCGTCTAGTACATATAAAATTTCACCTGCACGCCCACCTCTTAAATGAATTTCATTTTTATAGTTTATAAAACCAGGTTGATATGATAAAATACTTTTAAGATTATCAATTTTTGGCAAATGTTTGTAATCTTCAGGCTCAATAGTTTTGATAGAATATGTGTAATCGCTATATATATCAGATTTTTTTAAAGTAATTTCGACTGGTTTATAAGTAAAAGGAGATTGTTCTAATGAGATTTTAATTTTTGTTGTTTGGTCATTGTGAATAATAATGTTATTGAGTAAATATTCTTTATAACCAATTGCTGATATTTTTATTTCATATATCCCGGGTGAAAGCATAATAAAAGTAAATTGTCCTTTTTCATCTGTTGTTGTATATTTGTTTAATTCTTTTAAGTATATAGTTGCTCCAATTATTGGCTCTTTAGTTTCTTTATCTATAATAATACCAGTTAATTTTCCGGTTGTACCGCTAATTAATTTATAATAACACAACAATACTAAAAACAATGTATAAATTGATTTTCTTTCCACGATCTATTATTTTAGATTATCAAATAATATTTTCATTAATTGTTTTACTTCATCATATTTAAAGTAGTATAGTGGTAAAGTGGATAGAACAGCTTTATAAACTTTAGTATTTAATAAAGAAATAGTTGTATTAATTTTGTTCCCTGAATCTAAAAAATATATACTTTTATTAAATGCTCGTGGATTGTATGTTTGAGTATTTTGCAAACCACCAAACCATTCAAATGGTATCTTATTTTGCTCAATCTCTAATGTTGGGTATCCATTTATTTTTTTTAATTGATTATCTCTTAATATCTCAATTGAATTGAAATTTTTTTCTATTTGAAAAATTTCATAAAAAAATGAATATGCTTGTTCATTATTATAAAATAGATTATTAATTGATTTGCAAGAAATAATAATATTTCCACAAGTAAATAAAAATTCGTTTAATTTTTGAATATCATCATACAAAAATTTGTTTTCTAAGGTGTTAAAATTATGATCAGAATATATAAATATGATTTTATAACCTGAAATTTTTAATCTATCTGGAAAAAATCCCTCATTATTTACATCCCAAATGTCAAAATTAATATTATTATCTTTTAATAGCATTTCGTAGAAATTATCAGTTTCTTTATCTGTTGGATTTCCAGGTAAACCTATTCCATCAGAAGTCATATCTATTAATAATAATTCTTTAGTTCTAAGAGGTTTTATTATTTTAACGTTAAATTCTAATGGAGATTTATCTTCCATATAATATTTATTTCTAGATTTGAAATAAATAGTATAATTTCCAGAACTTGGAAAATGCTTCCCAGTAAGAATTATTGTATCATTATAAATATAATCTGACCATTGATTATTATTTATTTTAAAAGCATATTTTGAATTTTTATCTTTAAAAATAAAAACTAATCCTTTCCAAAATTCATTTGTGCTTTCTGTAACTATTGTTTCGTTAGAAGGAGATGATATAAGCTCAGTTTCTGCTTCTGGACCTTTTTTAGTCCAGAATCTTAATTTAGCTGGAGAAGAATCAGCTTTGCCTTTATCATCAATAGCAGCTATTTCAAATATGTGAAAATTTCTTTCATTAGGTGATTCAAATACAAAAGTCTTCATATTTGAATCATAAATTTTGTTACCATCACTATCAATACTTTGTATGAATGACCAATCGTTCCATAAAGTATCGTTATCACTATTTAGAGTGCACCATCTATATTTGAAACCTTTTATGAATCCATCTTTATCATAACCATACCAATTTAATGTTAGTTCTGGGTTATATAAATATTTCCCGTCTGGATCATCTGGTGGAATATTTGCTAAAATTGTTTGAGGCTCTTCATTTTCAAATGCTTGATTTATATTATTTTCATTTATATTACAAGAATTTAATAAAAATATTAAGAATAATATTAAGAAATGATATTTTTTTAATTTAATTTTCATAAATTTTTTCAATAGAATAGTAATGGCGATATACAAAAAAATCTTTTTGAGGTATTAACAAGGAGTCAATGTTTGTCGATATTATGAAAGTATATGTTTTATCTGAATGAATTGAAAGATTTGTATCTAATTTTACTAATGCGTCAAATGAGTTGTTTTTTTTAATTACAATATTCTTATTATCGTAAATAAGACTATCTTCTGGTGTTACATACAAAAGCACTGAAACAAAATTATCACATGGCAAATACATATCACCAATAATAAATATCGAGTCAGAACAAATGTTATAAGTATCTGGGTTATCTCTTAAAGCATTTCTATTATCAAAAATATCAGAATATGCATTGTCTTCTCTTACGATTTTTATTGAATGAATTGTTATATTGAATTTTGATATTTCATTAAATGAACCTTTGTTTGTATGTAATTTTAATGTAATTACTCCTTTTGGTATTGAGTTAATACCATTTTCATTGCAACATAAAAATGATAAAAATATAAAAATATTTATAATATAATATATTCTTTTCATAATAACCTTATTGTATATAATAATAATTGAAGGTTTAACTTTCAACCCAAATGATTAAATTCATAGACGAGTATTACTTTTATAGAATTCATAAAAACAAAATTTTTCAATATTATAATAAAATTTTGTTTTTTTACAATTAAATTTTATGAAAATATATAACTAACGTCAAGGATTATATACTTGATTTATTATTTAAAAATTGTATTTTTAAGATTATATTTCCCAAAAAAGTCAAGGTTTATTATGAAGAAATTATTGTTTTTAATATTTATATTTTCTTTTTCTGTGCTTTTATTTTCTCAAAACAAGGATAATTGGCTTACTTACTATGAAAAAAGTAATTATCTTGAAACCCCTAATTATGCTTTAACAATTGATTTTTGTAAAAAACTTGAAAAAGCTTCTCCTTATGTGAAATATTTTACTTTTGGCAAAAGCTATGAAGATAGAGATTTACCCGCATTATTAATTTCTAAGAGTCGTTCTTTTACACCAGAATTGCAGAAAAAAAGTAAAAAAGCTTTGGTTATGATTCAGTGTGGTATTCATGCTGGTGAAATTGACGGCAAAGATGCTATGCTTTTATTGGTAAGGGATATTGTAATTTATAAAAAATATCAGAATTTATTAGATAATGTTGATATTTTAATTATTCCAATTTTTAATGTTGATGGACATGAAAGAATAAGCCCTTATAATAGAATTAATCAAAATGGCCCAAAAGAAATGGGGTGGAGAGTAAATGCTTTAAATTTAAATTTGAATCGTGATTATTTAAAAGCAGATGCACTAGAAATGAAAAATTGGTTAAAACTTTTCAATAGTTGGATGCCTGATTTTTTTGTCGATTGCCATGTGTCTGATGGTGCTGATTGGCCTTACACTGCAATGTATGAAGTGGAAAAAAATCAAAATATTAATAAAGAAATTGCAAGTTGGACTAAAGAAAAATTATTACCCTATGTTCTTTCAACTTGTGAAAAAAATGGCCACCCTTTAATACCATACATCGGTTTTATTGATGAATTTGACATTACAAAAGGAATCTCTAGCGGTATAATGCCTCCCAGGCTTTCTACTGGTTATACTGCTATAAGAAATAGACAGGGTTTTTTGATTGAAACACATTCATATAAAAAATATAAAACTAGAGTTGATGCAACTTACCAGATTTGTAAATCAATTTTAGAAATTTTAAATAAGGAATATAAAACTATAAAAGAATTAAATAAAAAAGCAGACGAAGAGTTGGAAAAATGTTATTATAATATTCAATCTTTCCCAATTTCATTTAAAAATAACAATAATTATATTCCTTTTACATTTTATTCTTATAAAATGATTACTGAAAAAAGTGTTATTTCAGGTACAACAAGAAGATATTATGATACCTCTGTTTTAGAGAAACATGAAATTCCTTATTATAATTCTGTTGATCCAATAATTTCTGTTAAACCACCGTATGGTTATATTATTCCAAAACAGTGGTCATCTTTAGTTGAGATCTTAAAGCTTCATAATGTAAAAGTTCTAAGTTTTAAAAAAGATCAAAAACTTAATGTAACAGGATATAGATTGTCAGAACCAAGATGGCAGGAAAAATCTTATGAAGGTAGACATTTTGTTAGCTATAAATCTGAAACGTTCTCTAATGATACATTAATTAAAAAAGGTTCATATTTTGTACCAATTAATCAACAAAGTGCTAAGGTGATAATGTATCTTCTTGAACCTATTTCAAATGAATCATTTGTTTCATGGGGATTTATGGACGCGATTTTTGAGCAGAAAGAATATGCAGAAAGATATGTTCTTGAAAAGTATGCTTTGCAATTATATAATGATGATAAAGAATTACGAAAAGAATTTGATAATTTAGTAAAAAATGATTCATCTTTTGCTTCTAATCCTTTTAAAAGATTGAACTTTTTCTACCAAAAGTTACCTTATTTTGATAAATATATTGGTATATATCCAATATTAAGAATTGAAAATGAATTTAAACTAATAAATTAAATTTTATGTATAATGCAAAAGCAGAATTTATGATTAAAAAAGGTTCCGAGATAAACTTAAAAGATCCATCTTTGTATATTAATCGTGAAATTAGTTGGTTAGAGTTTAATCGCAGAGTTCTTGAAGAAGCACTTGATAAAACAACTCCTTTATTGGAAAGATTAAAATTCCTTTGTATCTTCAATTCTAATCTTGATGAATTTTTTATGATTCGTGTTGCAGGTATTTATGATCAAATTGCTGCACGTGTTTTTGAAGTTTCACCAGATGGCAAATTACCTGAAGAACAATTAGTTGAGATTCATAAACTTTCCAGATGTTTAGTAGAAGAACAGATGCGTTGTTTTAGAGAAGAAATTTTACCTGAGCTACAAAGAGAAAAAATTCATATACTGACATACAAAGATTTATCTGAAGAGATGGTTGAAGATTTGAGAAAATACTATTATAAAGAAATTTTCCCGGTTTTAACCCCTTTAGCTTTTGATCCCGGTCACCCTTTTCCTTATATATCAAATCTTTCGTTAAATTTAGCTGTTATAATTAAGAGTCCTGAAGAAGAAGAACACTTTGCAAGAGTAAAAATTCCAAATGTTTTACCAAGATTAATTAGAATGGATTCAATAAATGAGAAATGTAAAATAGAATTTCAAAAAGAGGGAATAATTAAATATATTTTCCTTGATGAGATAATTTCAAATAATCTTAATTCGCTTTTCCCTGAAATGGAGATTATAGAGTCTTATTTATTTAGGGTAACTAGAGATACAGATGTTGAAATCCAAGAGGACGAAGCTAGTGATTTATTGCAAACAATTGAAGAGGGTTTGAGACAGTTACGTTTTGGCTCAATCATAAGACTCGAAGTAGAAAGTAGAATGTCAAAAAAAGTTAAAGATACGCTTTTAGAGAATATGGAGCTTTCCGAAGATGAAGTTTATGAAATAAATGGACCCTTGGGGTTGCAGGATTTGATGATTATTTATAATTTACCTTTTCATCATTTAAAAGATTCAAGCTTTCATCCTCAAATACCTCAGGTTTTTGAAGAAAATGATGATATTTTTTCAATAATACGTAAAAAAGATGTTTTACTACACCATCCTTATGATTCATTTAATCCAGTAGTAGATTTTATTAGAAAAGCTGCTCATGATCCAAATGTGCTTACAATAAAGCAAACTTTATATAGAGTTGGTAAAAACTCACCAATAGTACAAGCTTTGATTGAAGCCGCAGAAAATGGTAAGCAAGTAGCTGTTCTGGTTGAACTAAAAGCAAGGTTTGACGAAGAGAATAATATTATTTGGGCTAAAGCTTTAGAAAGAGTTGGTGTTCATGTGGTTTATGGTTTAATGGGTTTGAAGACTCATGCAAAAGCTACTCTTATAGTCAGAAAAGAGAATGATGGTTTAAGACGATATGTTCATCTTGGAACTGGTAATTATAATGCTATAACAACTAAAATTTATACTGATTTTGGTTTATTTACTTGTAGGGAAGATATTGGAGCAGATGTTTCTGATCTCTTTAACTTTCTAACTGGATATTCGAGGCAAAAAAAATATCGCAAACTTGTTGTTGCTCCAACAAATATGAGAAAATTTTTATTAGAAAAAATTGAAAGAGAGATTGAAGTTCATCGTAAGTATGGAAATGGTTTATTAATTTTTAAAATGAATGCCCTTGTTGATCCAGAAATGATACAGGCTTTATACCGTGCATCTCAAGCTGGTGTAATAATAAAACTTATAGTTAGAGGAATTTGTTGTTTAAGACCAGGCATCACCGGGGTAAGTGATAATATTACTGTGATTTCAATTGTTGGAAGGTTTTTAGAGCATTCTAGAATTTATTATTTTAGAAATGTTGGTGATGAAGAAGTCTATCTCGGTAGTGCTGATTTAATGCAAAGAAATCTTGATAGAAGGGTTGAATTGCTTTTCCCTATTGAAGATACTTCAATAAAAGATCATATCATACATAATATATTGGAACTTTATTTAAAAGATAACGTTAAAGCAAGAATTATGAATAAAGATGGAAAATATTCTTATGTAAAACCTGAAGAAAAATCTAAAAGAATAAATAGTCAAATTGCTTTATTACCCAGAAAGTTCCAAAAAGCAGCTAAAACTATAAAATAATTTTTTTACCATCTAAAACACTAATTACTAATTTTTTAAGATTTTAAAATGTATTTTAAATAATGCTAATAAATATAATCAATTTACTTTGTGTAAAAAGGGAAATAATAAATAGCGACGTAACTAATTATAACGTTTCTTTAGGTTGCTTTAATATTTTTGGAATAACAACAGTATCATTATGGATAAAGTTTGGTCCAGAAATCAAGATAGACCATAAAAAAACGAAAGAGGGATTTCAGGGAGTGCTGAAAAATCTAAGGTACTCCTCAATTTTAAATGAATAAATTTATGTGGCTTTAGTTATGTAATTATTATTCCGACAATTAATATTGAAAAACTATTTTTCACTTGACTTTTTTAGAATAAATTTATATTTTAAGTAAGTTTAATTATTTAGAGGGAAATTCTATCGCAACTTAGTTAAAGGTTTTGTTAATGTAATAAGTTTTGTTCTTTTATTGTACCTTTGACAGGTTGGGATGAGTTCCTGATTCTTTTCTTTCTCTTTCCCGATCTAAAATCAAAAATATATAACTTTTTATGAATACAAGATTATTTTTATTTTTGTATAATTTTGTTCCTTTTCCTTTAATAAAAGGAGCTAAATTTTCATCTTTTTATAAGAGTATAATGGATTCTCAATATTATAATTTTGATGAATTAAAAGAATTAGTGAATAAATTATTATTAGATATATTACTTTATGCCTCTAATAATGTTCCATATTATAAGGAGTATACGAATGGTAAATTCGATTTACAGGATATTAAATCTTTAGATGAGTTAAATCTTTTACCAATTTTGAGGAAAGAAGATGTTAGAAAAAATTATCAAAAACTTACCTCACGAGAGATTGAAAAGAAGAAATATACTGTCGATTTTACCAGCGGTTCAACCGGTACGTCAATTAACATCGTTAAATTCAAGGATTCAATTGATAAAGCGCTTGCATTTTATTGGAGATATAATGACTGGGCGGGAATTAGATTCTCTGACAGAGTAGTTATAATTACTGGGTCAACTTTCTCAAATAAAAAGTTTTATAGGTATTCATTTAATAAGCTTTTTCTTTCAGCTTTTAATATGTCAAAGGATACTTTGCCAAAGTATGCTGAATTAATTTGTGATTTTAAACCAATAGCATTAAAGGGTTATCCTTCAGCAATCACAATTTTAACAAGATTTATGAAAAAGAATAACATAAAGCCCCCAAAAGTAAAATCAATTTCTTTAACTGCAGAATGTTTGACTGATGAAAACAGAAAAGAAATATTTGAATATTGGGGTAGTAGGATTCAAAACATTTATGGACAAGCTGAAAACGTTGTATCAATAGGAGAATGTGAAAAGGGTAATTTACATTTAAGTGCTGAATTTGGTTGGATGGAACTTGTAGATGAAAATGACAAATCTGTGGAAGTTGGGAAACCCGGAAGGATAATTGGAACAGGTTTCACTAATTTTGCTATGCCACTTATCAGATATGATACTAGAGATGTTGCTGTTTTATCAAATGAAAGATGCTCTTGTGGTAGATCGCTACCTGTAGTAAAATCAATTGAAGGAAGAAGTGAAGATATAGTTATAACACCTGATGGTAGGATGGTTGGAAGGCTTGATGCAGCTTTTAAATACAGTAATGGTATCGAACTCAGTCAAATTATTCAGGAAGAACTTGATTATATAACAGTTAAAATTGTTAGAGGTGATAATTATTCTCCAAGAGATATTGACCGATTAGAAGTTGAATTAAGAAAAAGATTGGGAACTGAGATTAAAATCAACTATGTTTTTGTAGATAATATTGAAAGAACCCCCCTGGGCAAATTAAGGTTTGTTATTTCAAAAGTATTACCAAAAATCTGAGGTTAAAATGAAAATATATGAAAAATCACAGAAAAAAAATGAAGATAAACAACTAAAAAAAGTTGAAGTTAGTAGAATTTATAATACTAACAAAGCCACAGAAGATAATAGAAGAACACTATTAATTGTGTATTACGAGTTTTTAAAAAATCTATCTTAAAAATACACTGAATTTTATGATAAAGCTTATTGCAGTTGGTGATATTAATATCGGTAGTGATAAATCGTTTATTCAAAAAATAAATTATAATTTAGATTTATCCAAAAATTTTAAAAATGCTGATATTTGTTTTGCCAACCTTGAAGGACCAATTACTAACGCTGGTTATGAACCAATTAACGGAGATTTTGGTTTGTATTCAGAATTCGGAGTGCTTAAGTTTTTGAAAAATTACGGAATTAATCTTATTTCATTATCGAACAATCATATTGGTGATTATGGTCCTATATGTGTTGAGTTTACAGTAGATTTTTTAAAAGAAAATAAAATTAATTATTTTGGTTGGGGTAAAAATATTTATGATATTTTAGAACCAAATATTCTAGAAATAAATGGTTTAAAGTTAGGTTTGATTGCTTTTACCTTTCATGATAACAAACCAGCAACTACTAATATGCCTGGCTCTTTACCAAATGAACCAAATTACTATTTACCTTTAATCAAAAAAACTAGAGAAAAATGTGATGTTTTTATTTGTTCCATTCATTGGGGATATGAAATGTATTCATATCCCAAAATAGAGGATAGAAGATTTGCAAAAGCCTTAATTGATAATGGTGTGGACTTAATTTTGGGACATCATCCTCATGTAATACAGGGTTATGAATTATATAAAGGGAAATACATTTTTTACAGCTTGGGTAACTTTGTATTTAAAAGTTTTTGGTATAAAGGTAATAAGAAATTGCAACCAGAAGAATCAAAAAAAACAATGTATATCGAATTTCAGATTGATAAATCAGGTGTTAATTCTTTTACCATTAATCCTATTTATTATAATGAAGATTTATCAATAAATATAGTCGAAGGAGAAGAAAAAGAAAAATTTATTCAATATTTTAATAAAATTTCTAATGATTTGAATCGTAAAAATTATAACTCTTTTTTTTATAAATACAGAATTAAAAATGAACTACCAATAAGTAATAAGCTTAAAGAAATATTTAAAAATAAAGAATTTAATTTTTCAATTATTATTAAGTTTTTTAAATTTTTAAAGAAATTTATAAAAGTTGTAATTTTAAAAAAGTAAATTAATGCTAAAAAAAATCTTTTATAGTAATAAGAATTTAACCAAACAAACTATTATACTTTTAATTGCACAAAGTATAAGTATGCTATTATCAATTGTTATGGATATTCTTAACACAAAGATTTTAGGGAAAGAGGCTTTCGGTTTATTTTCATTTATAAATACTTTAACTTTTGGGATCTTGCTTTTTTTTGATTTTGGTATTTTTTCTTCTGGCTCTAGATTATTAGCTCTTATAAAAAATAAGGATGAAGAGAGAAGCTTAATGGGTCTCTTGTTTCTAATCACTTTATTAGTTGGCTTATTTTTCAGTATAACAATTTTTATCTCGAGTTTTTTTGTATATACTTTATTTAATGTTCAGATTGAAAAAGAATTACAGGTGATTTCATTCCTTGTTTTTATTTTACCATTTCAAGCTCTTATACCAATGATTTGTAGGGGCACAAATTTGATATTTGCTTTAGCAGTTTATACAGTAGTGCCTAAAGTTTTATATTTAATTATGATTATTCTTTTTATTTCAAGTTTAGATTATTCATTGTCTTTTATTCTGTTTTGTATTGCTATTATTATTTCGTCTGTTGCTCTTATCTTGTATTTAAAACCTAACTTAAAAGACTGTGAAATTCATTATCAATTATTAAAAGATGAAATTAAAAATTATGGAATTAAGATATATTCTGGAAATATTTTAGGTAATATATCTCAATATTTAGATAGATTTTTAATAACTTTATTTATGAATACTAATTTGCTCGGTTCTTACTCAATTGCTTTAAGAATATCATCGCCACTAAAATTAGTATCTCAATCTCTTTCAGTCTCAGCATTTAAAGAATTTACTGAGGCCAAAAAAATTGATAATAATATTATAAAACTTAATATTGTTTTATTAGCTTTTTCATCTATGTTACTAATATTATTTACACTAACAATTGTAAAAATATTTTTTGAACCATATTATTTTGATATTAATATGATTATACCTGTAATAATTCTTGGATTATTCTTTACAGGTTTAACTCAACCCATAAATTCTTTTCTTGGTGCAAAAAGAAAAGGTGAATATGTAAGAAATATTGCAATTATTTCACCATTGATAAATATAGCTTTAAATTGTATCTTGATACCATTTATCGGATTATTTGGGGCAGCTTTAGCTCTGGCAGTTGCTCAATTTTTTAATTTAGTACTTCATATTTACTATTATAAAAGAACAATAATGGAATTGGTATGAAAAGATATAATATAATATTATTATTACTATTTGTTTTTCTATTTTCTCTTTCTGCACAAAATAGATACAATGATATAAAAATTATTGAATCAAATAGCAATTATTTACTAATTGAATATATACCATCTTTTGATAGCTTAATAACAATAAATTCTAGTAGTGAAATATTTCATTATCTTGGTTTTAAAAATTCTTTTCCGTCATATTCTAATAAAATTGGATATCCTGATATACATTCAAGAAATATAAGTTTAGGATTCCCTTCAATTGAAGGAAATAATGTAGAAATAATTTCTTCTAGTTTTGAGATTATAAAAAATGTAAAGTATACACCTGTGAAAACCCCTTTTAAATCTTATGATGACTCTATAGGTTTTAATGGTGATTTAATAATTAATGAGAATGCTTATAGAAAAAACGAGTTTTATCCATTAAATATTTTTGAACTAGATAATATTGGCATTGCAAGGGATAAAATTATTGGTACACTAAAAATTTATCCAATACAATTCAATCCAGTTACAGGAGAATTAAAGAAATATACAAATATTAGATTAAAAATTAATTTCGGTACATCAAGGAATATTATCTCAGGTACAAGTAATAATATAAATTCTTTAGGTAATCAAGATGTATTAAGAAATATAATATTGAATTATGAACAATCATTATCGTGGAATTATAAACAATCTCAGACAAAAATAAATGCTGTTAAGAATAGTGTTTTTAGTTCTGGAACATGGTACAAAATTGAAATAAAAGAAGATGGCATCTATAAGCTCGATGCAAACTTCTTTAAAAATGCAGGAATTAGTCTATCCGGTGTTGATCCGAGAACAATTAAAATATATGGAAATGGTGGTGGTGAATTACCCGAGATTCAAGAGTCTGATGTACCAACTGACCCTGTTGAGTGCTCGATTTATGCTTCTGGTGAAGATGATGGTGTGTTTAATGACAATGATTATTTTCTATTTTATGCTCAAGGTCCTGATAAATGGGTATACGATGCAAAAAATAAAAAATTTAGACACTTTATAAACCATTATACAACATCGAATTATTATTTTTTAACTTTTGGAGGCTCTGAAAGAGGAAAGAGAGTTACTACTTTTACATCTGCTATATCTAATAACCCTATTGTTTTACAAAATTTACCTGACAAGTGTTATATTGAACCAGAAAAATATAATGTGAATTCATCAGGTAGACAATGGTATGGTACCGCTTTATCATCTGCTTTCCCTTCAACAAATTATATATCTTCTAAATTAGATGGAATATTGAATAAAGAGAAGATTCTTTACAGATTTGTTTGTGCTGCCGCCTCTAATGATCAGTCATATTTTAGAATTGAACAGAATAATCAGCTTATTGGTAATGTATATGTTTATTATCCTATTTCAACTTATATTACCATGCGCACTTCTGATACTACAGAGTTTATTAAGGACACTAGTAATATAATTGATGGTAAGATTAATTTAAAAGTAACTTATGTGCCCAACTCAACTTCTGATAAGGGTTGTTTTGATTGGGTTGAAGTTTTTTATAAACGTTCTCTTTCAACTACCATCGATGAAATTAAATTCACAACACCAGATACAAATGGGGTTATTGAATATAATTTATCTGGTTTTTCAAATAGTAATATTTTTGTTTTTAATGTTCAGGATCATAATAACATAAAGTTATTATCAAATCCAACTATTAACGCAGGTAATATTAAGTTTCTTTTACAAGCTAACTCGGGTATTGTTTATGATATTTATGTAGTCGGAACAAATGGTCTAAAATCACCTGCTAGTATTTCTAAACTAACAAATACTAACATTCATGGTTATGCAGATGGGGCAGAAATGATAATAATTGTTCCAAATGATAAAGATTTTATAGCTCAAGCGGAAAGATATAAACAATTCAGAGAAAACTCAAAATATAGCAAGGTAAAATGTTATATTGCAAATCTTGAAAATATTTATAATGAATTTTCAAGTGGTAAAGTTGATGTTACTGCAATAAGAAATTTTATTAGATATGCTTATTTAAATTGGGTTATAAAACCAAAATATGTTTTACTTATGGGTGATGGTATTTTCGATTATAAAAATATTATAAATAACAATAACTTTTCCCAGTTAAATCGAATTCCAGTATATGAAGTTGAGGAATCAAATGATATTATTGAATCTTATGTAACCGATGATTATTACACGAGAATTATAGGGAATGATTTAAGGGCTGATCTTTCTATTGGAAGAATACCAGCTATTACAGTTAAAAATTTAACATCATTTATTGATAAGGTGATAGCTTATGAAAATTCCGAAATGAGTTCATGGCGTAAAAGATTAACTTTTATTGCTGATGATGGTCTTACTTCCGATCCTAATAGAGATGATGGCTCTGATCATACTAATGATTCTGAAACTTTGGCAGAGTATTATTCACCCAAACAGTTTGATAAGAATAAAATTTATATTGTAAATTATAAGACAGTTATTTCTTCATTAGGCAGAACAAAACCTGATGCTAATAAAGACATCATCAAAGCATTTAATGATGGAACTCTATTAATTAACTATATTGGGCATGGAAATCCAAGAGTATGGGCACATGAATCTATCATGAGAAATGAAACGACTATACCAGCGCTTTCTAATAAGAACAAGTATCCTTTTGTAATTGCAGCAACTTGTGATTTTGGTAGATATGACGATCCAACAGAACAAAGTGGAACAGAATTATTTGTAACAAAAGAAAATGCTGGAGCAATTGGAGTTTTTTCTGCCTCTAGATCTGTTTATGCATCTGATAACTATGAAATAAACCGGGAGTTTATTGTCTATCTTTTTACACGAGTTCAGAATACAGAGCTTATGACTTTGGGTGATATTATGTATTTGATTAAACAGGATTTTTACTCCAGTAATGATTCTAAATTTCATCTTTTTAGTGATCCTTCCTTAAAATTGAGTATACCTTATTATTTTTCGGATATTGATAGTATTAACAATTTTGATGCTCGAAACACAATTAATTTAAAGGCACTTCAAAAAGTAAATTTGAAAGGTATTGTTAGATCTAATAATGTTTTTCTTGATAACTATAATGGTAAAATGCAGGTTACAATTTATGATGCTCCAAAAACTATAGATATTTCTGAAGGGATTGGAAGGTTTGTTTTCGAGCAACCTGGAGGAATAATTTATAGTGGAGAGTGTTCAATAAAAAATGGTAAATTTGAGACAAACTTTTTCATTCCTAAAGATATTAGCTATGAAAATAAAAACGGTAAAATAAGCATGTATTTTTATAATCCTGATAAAGATGGTTATGGCTATAATTCAAATATTATTATTAATGGTACAGATACTACAAACATTGTTGATGTTAATGGTCCTGTAATAAATATATATATGAATGATAGAAACTTTAGAAATGGAGATCTTGTTGGAGAAAATCCTTTGGTTATTATTGATCTTTACGATGAAAGTGGAATAAATACTACAGGACTCGGTATTGGCCATAGATTTGAAGCTTATCTTGATAATAACACAGAAGGGATACCACTCAACAATTATTATAAAGGGAAAATTGACAGCTATACTGAAGGTACTGTTGAATATCAGTTACAAAATTTATCGAATGGGAATCATAAGCTAAAAGTAAAGGTTTATGATATTTTTAATAATGCTTCTACAAATGAGGTTACTTTTAAAGTTTATTCTCAACAGTCATTAAAGCTTATGAATGTGATGAACTATCCTAACCCATTTAGTAAATCGACCAAGTTTACAATGCAACAAAATCAAGATGAACCAATTGATATCACAATTAAAATATATACTGTTAGTGGAAGATTAATTAAAGTAATAAATGAATATGGAATAACTTCAAAATTTATTCAAATTGACTGGGATGGTAAAGATGAAGATGGTGATGATATAGCTAATGGTGTTTATTTATATAAAGTGATAACAAAAACTCAAGATGGAAAATTATCTGATGAGGTATTCGGTAAGTTAAGTGTTTTAAAATGACTTGAACAAATTTATAAAAACTATATATTTATTTAACTGCTTATAAGAACAATTTATTATACATGGAGGATTATTTAATGTATTTCAAAACAAAAATAGCAGTGATTTTAGGTTTGGTATCATTTTTCACTCTTGTGGAAACAAATATTGTTTTCTCTCAAGGTGGAGAGTCAGCAGTGCCTTTTATTCTAATTGCTCCAACTTCAAAAAGCTCTGGTATGGGAGAAACAGGAACAGGTTTAGCTGATGATGCCTCTGCTATATTTTATAATCCAGGTGGCCTTGCATTTCAGGAAGGTAGTGAGGTGAGTTTAACACATACTAATTGGCTCCCTCAGTTTCATCAAAGCGACCTGTTTTATGAATATTTAAACTTCAAACATTATTTGCAGGATATTGGTACGGTTTCTGCGAGTGTTACTTTCCTTAATTTAGGTGAGTTTATAAGAACATCTTCGCAGGGACCCGAAGAAATTGATAGATGGAAAAGTTATGAGTACGCTGTTACTGTTGGTTATGCAACTCGTGTATTAGATGAATTAGGACTTGGTATTAATCTTAGATTGATTCACAGTGCTCTTTCACCAATTGGAACTGAACAAGAACAAGGACAAGGTATTGCAACTACAGTTAGTGGTGATATAGGTCTTTTATATAAGCCAAAATCTCTGGTTATCCCTTTTACAGGTATTGATTTAGGTAATATTTTAAGTGTTGGTGTTAACCTTTCTAATCTTGGTCCAAAAGTTACCTATATAGATGCAGATCAAGCTGATCCTTTACCTACAAATCTTAGACTTGGTTTCGGTGTAAAAATTCTTGAAAGTGATTATAATAACCTTACTTATACTTTAGATTTTAGTAGGTTATTAATACGAAGGTATCGTGAAGAAGAAAATAAAAAACCAGATGAATTTTACAAAGCAATTTTCACTGCATGGAGTGATGGTGGTTTAAGAAAAGTAGTTACAACTACCGGAATTGAATATTGGTATGGTAAGCCAAAATTAATTGCAATAAGAATGGGTTTTTTATATGAAGATCCTGCTTATGGTAATAGAAAATATCTTACTTTTGGTGCTGGTATAAGGTATGATATTTATGGCTTTGACTTTAGTTATATTTCTCCATTTAATGAAAATAGCCCTCTTGCTAATACTTTGAGATTTTCATTATTGGTTAATTGGATGTAATCATTTAATGTACCTATCAAATTTAATTGATGTGATGGTTAGTTATTATTTTATAACTAACCATCATTTTAATGATAATAAACAAGCACTTTAAATGTTTTTCAAGTTATTGTTATGTTAAGTTATAAAAACTTTTTTTATTCAAAAATAATATTTTTATTGTTTTACATTATTTTTTTTAATTATAATCTTTTATCTCAAAAAATAAATTCAGATTTTAATCAAAATAATTTTTTATCAAGTAGAACAACAGGTACTTTTAAGGTGCTTGCTGTAATGGTTCAGTTTAAATCTGATAGAGATACATTAACAACTGGTGATGGAACTTTTGATTTGTCAAATAAATATCGAGATTCAATTATTGATGCACCTCCTCATGATAAACAATATTTTACAAGTCATTTAAAATTTCTTAAAAATTATTTCTTTAAAGTTTCTGATGGTAAAGTTAATATTGAATTTTTTATCCCAAATAAAGTATATACTTTACCTGATTCAATGCGAAGGTACGGTTCTTCAAAAAGTAATGATTATTCAAAATTAGCTGAATTAGCTATTGATACTTGGAAACTTGTAGATAAAGAAAGTCCGGAAATCGACTTTTCACAGTATGATTACTTTTTTATTTTTCATGCAGGAGCTGGTAAAGATGTAGACTTAGCAAGTATTTATGGGGCTGATCCTACTCCTTATGATTTGCCATCTATTACATTTAATTTAAATTCTTTTAAAAAATATTTAAATAATAATTTTGATGGAATTTCTGTTCGTAATGGAAATTTTAAAATAACAAATACTGCTATTTTACCCGAATATGAATATCGGGAAATAAAAAATTATGGAACAACAACTTTAGTTGAATTAAGTATAAATGGTTTGATAGTTTCAAGTTTTGGTAGTTTACTCGGTTTGCCAGATCTTTTTAATACAAAAACTGGTGCTACTGCTATTGGTAGATTTGGTTTGATGGATGGTCAATCTATTTTTAGTTATAATGGTATTTTTCCACCAGAACCATCTGCATGGGAAAAGGTTTTTCTCGGTTGGGTAAATCCTATTACTATCACTTCCGGTGATCAAATAATTAATATATCATCTCATAGAACCGATGGTATTCAGGCTAACTCTCAAATATATAAATTTCCAATAAGTAGTAAGGAGTATTTTCTGGTAGAATGTAGATATCGAGATCCTGGAAATAATGGATTAAAACTTAAAGTAGAAAATAGAGGAATTGAAAAAGTTTATAATATTTCTCAAGATACTAATGGATTCAATCAATTTGGTAATATTTCTTTAATTGACGGCGTGGTTACTGATGTTGAAGATTATGATTGGAGTCTTCCCGGCGGTTTTGATTATAAAAAAAATAAATTGTACGGTGGAATCCTTATTTGGCATATAGATGAAAATAAAATTGAAAAAGGATTATTCGATAATACAATAAATAATGACCCGAGTCATAGGGGAGTAGATTTAGAAGAAGCAGATGGATCACAGGATATTGGGGAAGAATATGGTATGTTACAATCTGGTGCAAATAGTGAAAATGGTACAGCTCTAGATTTCTGGTATAATGATTTAAATTATTATTCAAAAGATAGCCTTGTTAGGCCAGTTTACAAAAATATTTTTTCTAACTATACTAATCCTAATAGTAGAAGCTATTATGGAGCAAATAGTAATATTACAATCTATGATTTTTCTGAACAGGGTCCCAATATGTCATTCAAGGTTAGATTTGGCAATCAAAATGTTACTCCTTGGAATGGGTTTCCTGTAAAACTTAATTTAAATACTAAAGATGTAACTCTTGCAAATTTAAATCTTATAAATTCAAATGATAATATTTTTGTTATAAAAGTTAATGATTCTATCAAGTTTTTAACGACAAATGGTGAGGCTGCTTTTGTAAACAGTCTTTCAAATATAAAATCTTTTGCAATATTAAAAGAATCAAATCAATCTGATAAAATTGTATTAGTTAGAAATGATAATGAGAATTATTTGGAAATTTACTCAATAAAAGATAATTCTTTAATTAGAAATTTTAATTTTAAACTAACTACTTCAAAAAATGATTCTTTTTTTGTATACACTTTACTTTCTGAATCAAATCAAGACTTAAGAATAAATGTATTAAATAAATCAAATGGTATTTTATATCGGTTTTATTATAAAGATGAAAAATGTAGTTTATTTCAAAGTGATACAATTAATAATTTAAAACCTGTATCAAGAATAATTGGTTATGAAAATCAAATGAAGATTAATAATTTAGATTATTTATCTTTATCTGATAATTCAATTTTTGCAAATAAAACATCTTTTATAAAATTAAATCAAGATGAAGAAATAAAAAATATTATTTTAAACAAGAATGATATTCTTTCAAGCTTATATCTTACATATTTGCTTCATAATAGACAAGAAAAAAAGTTGTTTTTAAAATACATACCAATATACAAATTAAATTCATCGGTAAATAATAGTGAAATTTCTTATCCTTCCAATAATTTATTTTCGAATGTTTGTGATGATTGTTGGAACAATGTTTCTGAAATATCTACTGGTGATATTGATAATGATAATCAATCTGATTTTGTATTTACAATTTATAACAAGTTATATGCTTTCAGTAATAATGGTGTAAGCTTGGATAATTATCCTGTAACATTTGGGAGTTCAAATGCAAACATTAAACCGATTATTGCTGATGTAGATGGAGATTCTAAAAACGATATTATAGTTATAGCTCAAAATGGAAATATTTATGCTTATAATTATAAAGGGAAATTACTTGATGGGTATCCTGTTACAATTGGTTTAAAACCAATTATTACACCAATATTTTTCAAGGTTAGAGATTCTATTGGTTTAGCAGTAGTAGATACTGGTGGTTACTTTTATGCTTACAAATTAGGTGGTAAATATAATACTAATAAAATAGCCTGGTCTGGTAACAACGCTAATGAAAGAATGAATGGAATACAATTCGAAAAAAATGAGATTATTGTTTCTAAAAGCAATGAATATTTACCAAAATCGAGGGCATATAATTATCCGAATCCTGTTTATGGAAATATTACAAAAATTCGTTATTATTTATCTGAAAATTCAAATGTAAAAATTAGGATTTTTGATTTATCGGGTGAAAAAGTAAAAGAATTTGACGTATATGGTATTGGTGGTATGGATAATGAAGTTGAATGGGATGTAAGCAAGGTTCAAAGTGGCGTTTATATAGCTCAAATTGAAGCTCAATCTGAAAAAAATAAATCTTCTTTAACTATAAAAATAGCTGTTATTAAATAGTTTTGAAAGGGTGAAATGAAGTATAAATTTATTTTTATTATTTTTTTATTGACATCTTTTAGTCTGTTTTCTCAAGAGTATGAAGATCCTCATGCTTATTTAGATTGGAAGCAAATAGAAACAAAACATTTCTTCATTAATTTTCATCCAGGCACTGAAAACACAGCAAAAGTATTAGCGAAAATTGCTGAAGAAGTATATCCTGCAATAACATCAATATATAATCATGAACCTGATACAAAGGTTAGTTTAATTATTAAAGATTATGGAGATTATTCAAATGGAGCCTCTTATTATTATGATAATAAAATTGAGATATGGGCTACTGCACTTGATTTTGATTTAAGAGGTACTCATAATTGGTTAAGAAATGTTTTCACTCATGAGTTTACGCATCTTATCCAATTGCAAACATCAATGAAGTTTGGCAGAAAAGTACCTGCTTTTTATTTGCAATGGATGAATTATGAATCTGAAAGAAGGCCTGATGTTCTTTATGGATTTCCAAATGTTTTAGTTTCTTATCCTATTCCTGGTACTTCTATACCTGCATGGTTTGCAGAAGGAGTGGCTCAATATAATAATCCAGATTTAAAGTATGATTACTGGGATTCCCATCGTGATATGATTTTAAGAATGTACGCTTTAAGTGATAGTTTACTTTCCTGGGGTGATATGGGTACATTTGGTAAAAATAGTTTGGGAAATGAATCTTCATATAATGCAGGATTTTCTTTAATTCAATATATTAGTGATAAATATGGTTTTGATAAGGTGAGAGATATTTCTTATCAAATGTCTTCTCCATTACAGTTTAATCTTGATGGTGCAATAGAAAAAGTACTTGGAAAAACTGGTATCGAGCTTTATAATGAGTGGAAGGATTATATTATTCATGATTATAAGAGAAGAACAGAAACTATCGCAAAAAATGTTGTAACTGGGGAAATAATTGCTTCAGAGGGTTTTGCGAATTTTTATCCAGTTTTTTCTCCTGATAACAAAAAAATAGTTTATACTTCGAATAAAAAATTTGATTATTTTAGTTGGTCATCTTTATATTTATATGATATAGAAACAAAAAAAGAAGAACAAATTAAATTTGGTGTTAAATCTGAACTCTCTTTTAGCCAGGATGGCAATTTGATATATTATTCTAAGTTAAATAGCCCTAATACTCGTGATGAAAGTTATTTTGATATTTATTGCTATAATATAAACAAAAAAGAAGAAAAAAGAATTACTGAGAATTTAAGAGCTTATGCACCTTCAGTTTCAAATGATGGTAATAAAATAGTGTTTTTATCTCAAATAGATGGAACAGTAAATATTTATTATTTTGATATTAAGGATAATAAAATTATTCAATTAACCTCATATAAAAACCATGAGCAACTTTATTCTCCTAAGTGGTCAAATGATGGCAAAAAAATTATTTATTGCTATTCTCAGAAAGATGAAAGAGATATCTATTTATTTGATGTTGATAGTAGGAATATTGAACCTTTGATTAAAAATGGTCATGATAATAGAAATCCTGTTTTTTCTAAAGATGGTAGATATATATATTTTTCATCTAATTTAACGGGAATATTTAATATTTTTAAATATGATTTACAAACTAATCTATTGGAGCAACTTACTAATGTATTAGGTGGTGCTTTTATGCCATCAGTAAATGATAGTGGAGATATTGTTTATTCCTTATATCATTTTGGAGGTTTTAAAATTGCTCTAATAAAACAACCTAATCCCATAAGTAAAGAAAAATGTGAATATTTAAGAAGAGAAGAAGTGAAAAAAGCATTACTTAATAAATGGACTTTCCTCAATAATTTTGACGATTCTAATGTTGAAGAACATAATTCTCATAATTATAATAATGTTTTTGGCTCATTATCTTTTTTCCCGATGATAAGGCTAGATAATTATAACAAGCACAACAAATTTATTGATAACATAAAACCTGGAGTATACATATCTTCAAGTGACGTTCTCGATAAATATGGTTTTTTTGCTGGTGGTTCAATAAATCTTAAAATGGAAAGAGATCTATTTTTGATTTTTGATTATAAAGATAAATTACCACTTTTATATGATTTGGGTCTAACACCTCAGCTTACTTTAGAATTGTATAATATAACTAGAACAACAGATAATCAAATTGAATTACCCCTTTATAACATACCTGTAGAAGTTACCTACAATATGTTTGAGTTCGATGTTTCCGCTACTCATAAAATATTCAACGCAGATACATATTTGAAATTATTATTTAGATATAGTAGATACGGCTCATCTGTTAGCAGTTTTTATTTACCTGAAGTAAATCAACTTGTGCCTGCTTCTAGTGATTACTATTTACATGGTGTTGATTTTGGTTTAGATTTTTCTACAAAGAATATAATACCTTCTCGGACATCAGCAATAAATCCCATAGGTAGAAAGTTTCATTTTAAGTTTGATTATGAGATGAATAGCTTTAATTCAAAGGGGGAATATAAGATTGAGGATGGATTATTAAAGCCTGTTTATGATGATTACAAATTTCCTAAAATTGAATTAAAGTATACTGAAAGTTTCCCTTTACCAGGTTGGATGCATACCCTTACATTTGAATTGCATACAGCTTCAATATTAGGACCAAAGGTTGACGAGTTTTTCAACTATTATATTGGTGGATTTTCTGGTATGAAAGGTTATACATTTTATGGGTTAGGTGGTAATGAAGTTGCAAGAATAAACCTTTCATATAGATTTCCAATCATTGATGGAATTGATCTAAAATTAGCCCATGTTTATTTCGATAAGTTATATGCCTCTGTATTTTTTGATTATGGGAATGCATGGATGGATAAAACAAGTTTAAAGGATTTTAAAAAAGATATTGGATTTGAATTAAGACTTGAAACTTTTTCATTTTATATGTACCCCACAAGAATTTTTCTTAGTACAGCTTATGGGTTAGATGAATTTAGTAATATTTATAATAAAAAACTAATTAACTTTGGTAAAGAGTGGAAGTTTTACCTAGGTATTTTATTTGGTTTTGATATTTTTGATATTAATTAAAAAATAAATGGTTATGAAAAAAATAATTTTGAGTTTAATTTTTTTAGTTTATTGTTCAGTTTTATATTCACAGAATTATTATTCTGAAAAAGGCTCCATAGATAGAATAAATATGGATTTTACTTTGAAGTACATTAATGATAATAAAAATGCATTAATTCCTGTTTTTAAAGATGGTGAAATAAAAGATAAAAAATCATTATTTTTAGCTGGTGTGTTTTCTGCGATTATTCCCGGTTCGGGTGAATTTTATACTGAAAATTATTGGCAGAGTGTTTTATTTATTGGAATAGAAGCTGCTTCATGGATAGTTAATATTAAGTATAATAAAAAAGGTGATGATCAAACAACCTTTTATCAAAACTATGCAAATGAGCATTGGAGTGTAGTAAGATATGCTAACTGGATTGAAAGAAATTTAGATAAAATTGTTCCTGATCAAACTAATGTTGAAAAATGCAGGGTTTTATTTCAAAGTTTATATAAACCAGGGAATAAACCATGGGAACAAATCAATTGGGATAAATTAAACGAAATCGAAAGGATAATTGGTTCAGGAGGGGGAAAGGGGCAGGCTTTTTCTCATACATTACCATATTATGGTGAACAACAGTACTTTGAATTAATTGGGAAGTATCCTCAGTTCAGCCAAGGTTGGGATGATTCAGATCAGAATAATAATGGAGATTTTTATGATCGTGTAACCAATAATTTTAAATATTACTCGTCTGAAAGAGGAAAAGCAAACGATTATTATAATATTGCCTCTACTTTTGCCTCAATCATAGTAGTAAATCATATTGTAAGTGCAATTGATGCTGTATTGATGGCTCACTTTTATAATAAAGCACATTTAAATGTTTCATATAACGGTAATGTTTTACCAAATGGCAAAATATCAATTCGTCCTAATCTACATTTGAGTATTAATTTTTAAATCAATATTTGGTTATTTAAAAAAATCTTCATTTATTGTTTAAAAATAGTACTAGAAAAATGCCCTTTAAATAAACAAATAATTCCTTATTTTTATATTAGATTATTTCAATAGCTTTCTTACATTAAGTATTGAGTAGTAATTAAGTTAATCAAATTTTTTTCAAAAATAAATTTTTATAACTATGCTACTCCAATCATTTTATATATTTTTATATCATTCCTTATTTTTTTAAATATCTTAAGGGCGTTTATTATATGCAAAATAAGATTAAAATTTTGTATGTAGATGATTCCGAAACCGATAGAGAGTTAATTCTCTACGAATTCAAAAAATATGAATCTGAGTTTGAGATAACCGCTGTATCGAATAAAAAGGATTTTGAAGAAAAATTACTCAACAATAATTATGATATAGTTTTAACTGATTATTATATTTTAGGTGTTAATGCTCATGATATTTGTGATTATATAAAGTCAATAAATATTGATATACCAGTGATAGTAGTAACAGGTACTGGCTCAGAACAAATAGCTGTAGATCTTATGAAAAAAGGTATATCTGACTATGTTATAAAATCTACATCACATATTAAAAAATTGCCTGATACTATAAAAATTGTTCTCAAGAATAAGCAATACATTTTAGATAAAAAGAAGGCTGAAAAAGAACTTGCGAATAATTTAGCAAAATATAAAATAATTTTTGATTTATTTCCCACTGGAATTACAATTAGTGATGATAAGGGAAATATAATAGAATCTAATGATATATCTCAGGATATACTTGGATTACCTAAAGAAAAACAAGTGGAAAGAACTATAGATGGGAAAGAATGGAAAATTATTAGAAAAGATGGTTCTATAATGCCACCAGAAGAATTTGCAAGTGTTAGAGCATTAAAAGAAAAGAAATTAATTAGAAATGTAGAAATGGGAATAGTAAAAGAAGATGGCACAATTACGTGGATAAATGTTTCTGCTGCACCAATACCAATTGAAGGTTATGGAATAGCTGCTACTTATAATGATATTTCTGAAAAAATCGAAGCTGAAAATGCTTTAAAAAATAGTGAAGAAAGATTAAGGTTGGCACTTGATGCTACATCTGAAGCAATTTTTGACTGGGATCTTGAATTAAATTCATATTTTTTCAGCTCGAAGTTATTTTCTATTCTAAGTTACTCATCAGATGAATTTAGTCTTGATTTTGATAAATTTACAAAATTAATACATCCTGATGATTTAAAATCGGTAAATGATATTATAAATGATTATAAAAATTTAAAAAGAGATAGTCATGAATTTGTCTTTAGAATGCTTTCTAAAAACTATGATTGGAGATGGATCCTATGGAAAGGAAAATTAATAAAAGACAAAGAGCAATCTTTTTCTAAAAGAATTATAGGAACTTTCGCAGATTTTACAGATAGAATTCATTTAGAAGAGAATCTGAAAAGACGAAATAGAGCTTTACAAATTATTAGTGAAATAAATAATATTATTATTTCAACAGAAAATGAAACTTCTTTACTTAATAAAATATGTAATGTAATAAAGAATATCGGTGGTTATCCTTTTATTTGGATTGGATATCCAAATAATGATGAAATGAAATCGATTACTCCAATTGCTTCTGCTGGAAGAGATCTTGATGAATTAACACATCTTATGTTCTCCTGGGGTGAATCTCAATATGGGAATTGTCCGTCTGGAAAGGCAATAAAAACAAAAAAAATGTGCTTGATAAGAAATATTAGGTCAGATTCTGACTATATTCTATGGTTAGGGGATTCTCTAAAGTATGGTTATAATTCAGTTATTGCTTATCCTTTACTTAATAAAGGTAATCCTTTTGGAGTAATTTCGATTTATTCAGAATCTATAAATGGTTTTTCAGATGAGGAAATTGATCTTTTATACGAAATCACAGAAGATATAGCTTTTGGTATTGGTTCTATTAGAGCAAGAGAAGAACATCAAAAATTGCAAAAAGAATTATTCCAATCTCAAAAAATGGAAGCTTTGGGGAAATTAGCTGGTGGAATAGCCCACGATTTTAATAATATTTTAACGGTTATTTCTGGTAATTTAGAATTAGCTAAATATAATACAGATAATTTAGACATGACTTTAAAATATTTAGAAAGAATTCAAACTGCAACTGATAAAGCTTCTTCTCTAACAAAACAACTGCTTGCTTTTAGCAGACAGGAAATTATACAACCACGTATAATGAATATCAATAAAGCTGTATTAGATATGGAAAAGATTCTTCATAGACTAATTCCCGAAAATATTAAGCTAATTCTTTCACTTGAACCTAATTTAAAAAATATTATTTCAGATCCTACACATATTGATCAAATAATAATGAATCTTGTTGTAAATGCTGTGGATGCTATGCCTCAAGGAGGCGAATTAATAATTACTACAAAAAATATTAAAATTACTGATGAAAATAAGCATTTTTACCTCAAAGTAAAAGAAGGAGAATATGCTGTTTTAAGCGTTAATGATAAAGGTTGCGGAATACCAAAAGAGATAATCGATAAAATATTCGAACCTTTTTTTACTACAAAAGTAAATGGTAAAGGAACAGGGTTGGGTTTATCTGTGGTTGATGGTATAGTAAAACAGAACAATGGATTTATTGAGGTTTTTTCTGAAATAAATAAGGGAACTACTTTTAATATTTTTTTACCAGTAACTGATCTTTTAGAAATTGACCAATCTGATAAAAAAGATACTTTAATATCTATTAAAGGAGAGGGTAAAAGAATATTGGTTTTAGAAGATGATGTAAGCATTAATGAAATGATATCAACAACATTAAATTCTAAAGGTTTCATAGTATTTTCTGCTATTAATATAAAAAATGCAAATGAAATTTGTGAAAGGGAAAAGGGAAATTTTGATCTAGTTGTTTCTGACGTAGTTTTGCCTGATGGTAGTGGAATTGTTTTTTATGAAAATATGATTTCAAAATACAAAAATTTGAAAGTTATATTTACTAGCGGTTATGCAGATAGTAAAGCCAAATGGGATATAATTAAGCAAAAAGGATATGATTTTATACCGAAACCTTTTAAAATAAATGATTTGTTACAAAAAATAAACGAAGTAATTTTTAGATAGTTTAAAAAATGGAAAGTAATGATACTTCATTATTAATGTTTTTAACTAATGTTAAAGAGAATTTTATAAACGATAATAAAAACATTCTAAATTCTCTTTCTATTAATGAGAGTATAATTGATGATTTTATCTTTTATATTAAAAAGGTAATTCTCAACAATAATTATAATTTAAATTCAATAATAGAAAATATCGACAAATCAGATTTTAAAGAAGCTAAAAATTTATTCAATAAGTATTTTGGATCAAAATCTCAAAGTTTTGAATTATTTGTAAGGTTTATATCAATTTTAAAGAAATTTTTTAATGATTTTAAAACAAATAATATTTTTGATAATGAGAATTATGAAAAATATTTCCTTTCAATTATAATTATTTTAAATCAAATAGAGCTTGGTATTTTGCGTGATTCAACAAAATTAGTTGATGAATCTTTAAAAAAAATAAAAACCACTCAATATTTAGCTCAAGAAAAAAAGAAGCAGTTATTTCTATTAGAAAATACTTCTATTCCAATAATTTTAATTGATAAATTTAATAACATTTTATTTTACAATAAAGCTTCAGAAAAAATACTATCTAAACATATTTTTGGAATAAAGGATAAATCTGATAAGATATTATATAAGTTACCGGATTGGTTAATAAAAGAAGTAATAAAATTTAAAAAAAGTCAAAATGAAGAAATTTTTTGTGAGAGTGTTTTAGAAATAAATAAAGAGAAATTATATTATAATGTAAATTTTAAAAAATTACCTGGAACCAATGAAGAAATTAGTATACTTTTAAACGATATTACATATATTAAACAGACTCAAGAGTTGATTAGGAAATTGGCTTATATTGTAGAACAAAGTCCTAATTCAGTACTAATAACAGATCTAAATGGGTCAATAGAATATGTAAATGAAACATTTTCTAAAGTTACGGGATATACATTAAGTGAAGTATTTGGAAAAAATCCGAATATTTTAAAATCAGGTTTAACTCCTATTGATATATATCAAGATTTGTGGAATACTATATTAGGTGGTAATGAATGGAAGGGTACCCTTTATAATAAGAAAAAAAATGGAGATTTTTTTTGGGAAGATGTATATATTTTCCCATTAAGAAATAATGAGGGGAGTATAATAAATTTTTGTGGTATAAAAATTGACATAACTGAAAAGAAATTATTAGAAGAAGCAACAAAAGAAAATGATTTAATATTAAAAAATGTTTGGGATTTATCTCATAGTGGTATGAGAATAGCAAATAGCGATGGTTTTATAATTAAGGTAAATCCTTCATTTTGTAAAATGTTTGAAAAATCTGAGGAAGAACTTATTAATCAAGAAGTTTCTGTTATATATTTACCTATTTATAGAGATGTTGTTTTATTCAAATTTAAAACAAATTTTTCGGATAGAAAAGTTGAAACATTTTTAGAAAGAGAATTAATATTGTGGAATGGTAAACACAAGTGGTTTGAAATAAACAATGCATATCTTAATATTGGAAAAGATAAAACTGTTTTATTAACAGTATTTAGAGATATTACTGAACGTAAATTTGCCTATGATGCACTTTTAGAAAGCCAGAATAGATTAAAAGAAAGTGAGAAAAAATTTCGCCAGTTAGTAGAATCTGCTAATGAAGGTATTTTAATGATGAATTATGATTATAGCATTTCTTATGTGAATAATTATTTTTGTAATTTAGTTGGATATAACGAAAGTGAAATTTATGGAAAATCCTTGTTAAGCTTTTTATATGAAAAAGATCTAAATAAATTTAGTAAATATTTAGAAGAGGTCATTAAATTAAATACAATAAAACATGAAATTAAGTTAATTAAAAAAGATGGAAGTATTATATATGCGAATGTAGCAATTTCAGTGATTTATGGAAATGATAAAAAAATTGATAGTTATATTATTCTATTTTCAAATATCACAGAAAGAATAAAATTTGAGAATGAATTGAAATATGAAAAACATTTGTTTTTGTCATTGTTAAACAATATACCTGATTTTATATATTATAAAGATACTTATGGAAAGTTCTTGCGTGTAAATCTTGCATTTGCAAAATGGATGGGATATGAAAAGCCTGATGAGATAATAGGAAAAACCGATTATGATTTCTTTGAAAAGGAATTAGCTGATTCATACTCAATTATTGAAAAAAAAATAATAAGTACTGGAAAAGGTTTATTAAATTTTGATGAATATAATAAAACTGTTACAGGAAAAGAATCATGGGTTACCACTTCAAAATTACCATTAAAAGATGAAGAAGGTAATATTATTGGTATTTTAGGAATATCAAGAGATATAACTGAAAGAAAGTTATTAGAAAAATTATTATGGAGTGAAAAGGAAGAATTAAAAATTACTCTCAAAAGTGTTGGTGATGCAGTAATTACTGCAAATAAGGATAGAAGAATTACTTTTTTAAACAAAAAAGCAGAAGAAATAACAGGATTTTCTCAAGATGAAAGTTTGAATAAACCTTTATTCGAAGTATTTGTTTTAATAGAAACTAAACCTGATAGCACTCTCGTAAATACTTTCAAATTATTATCTGATGAAAATTTACTTGGAAAAGAGAATCAGGCAACACTTATAGCAAAAAATAAAGAACAAAAAATTATTAGCTATAATGCATCAGCAATTATATCACCTGATAATGAGTTTTTAGGTTATGTAATAGTATTTCGTGATATTACAAATTTAAGAAAACAAGAAGCTCAAAGAGCTCTTTCTCAAAAAATGGAATCAATAGGTCAATTAGCTGCAGGTATTTCTCATGAAATAAATACACCTATGCAATTTATTGGAGATAATATAAGATTTCTTCATGATGCCCTTAATGATTTATACTTGTTGTTGAATATTGTTGATGAATGTCAAAAAAATTATCGTATTAATAAAAATGCAGATGTTTTTATTGAAAAAATAGACGAGCTAAAACAAAATATTGATTATGATTTTATTAAAGAAGAGATTCCTAATGCAATAAATCAATCATTAGAAGGTGTTAATAAAGTTAGAAAAATTGTTTTAGCTATGAAGGATTTCGCCCATCCAGGTGTAAAGACAAAATCATATTCTGATTTAAATCGTGGGATAGAAGTAACTGCTACGATTTCTAAAAATGAATGGAAGTATTATGCCGATCTTGAGTTAGATTTAGATCAAGATCTTCCACTTATTTATTGCTCTTTAGATGAGATAAATCAGGTAATATTAAATATGATCGTTAATTCAGCACATGCAATAAAGGATACAATTGATAAAGGTAAACAAGAAAAAGGAAAAATAATAATCAAAACCTATAAGGAAAATGATGATGCTGTGATATTAATTTCTGATACTGGTTGCGGAATACCAGAGAATATTAAAGACAAAATATTTGATCCTTTCTTCACCACTAAAGAAGTTGGAAAAGGAACAGGGCAAGGGTTAGCTATTGCTCATGATATTATTGTCAATAAACATAAAGGTAAGATTGAAGTCGAGTCTTTCGTTGGTAAGGGTACTACATTTAAGATATATTTACCTATAAGTACTGAAAATGAGATAAATAATTAATTTGAAACAAAATGAAAAAGCATTCAATTTTATTTGTTGATGATGAGTTGCATTTAATCCATGGTTTAAAAAGGGCTCTTTATTCTTATCGTGATAAATGGAATATGCTTTTTGCATTAAGTGGGGAAGAAGCTCTTGAGATTATGAAGAATAATGATGTAGATGTAATAGTATCAGATATGCGAATGCCTATAATGGATGGGGCAGAATTGTTAAATAAAGTTAAAGAGCTATATCCTCAAACAATTAGAATAATTCTTTCAGGTCATTCTGATGAAGATATGATTTTAAGGTCTACAAAATCTTCTCACCAATTTTTACCAAAACCCTGTGACCCGGAAGTTTTAAAAACGACTATTGAGAAATCGCTAATGTTAAGAGATATTTTAAAAGATGAAAATTTAATTAAAATTGTCTCTGGCATTACTGTTTTACCGAGTTTACCTGACTTATATTATAAAGTAATTGACGAGCTGAACAAGGAAGATCCTTCTTTGCTAAGAATTGGAAATATTATTTCTCATGATATTTCTATGACTGCCAAAATACTTCAGCTTGTTAATTCTGCTTTTTTTGGATTACCACAAAGAATTACTAATCCCCAGCAAGCAGTAAATTTATTGGGTTTAGATACTATTAAGGCTTTAATAATTTCTATTGGGATATTCTCTTCTTTCTCAAAAATTAGAATAAAGGATTTTTCTCTTGAATCTTTGTGGGAACATAGTATGCAAGTTGGTTATTTAACAAAGCACATTATGACTAAAGAATTTAATGATAAAAAGAAACTTGAAGATTGTATGATAGCTGGTTTGCTTCATGATATTGGAAAATTATTAATGATTCAGATAGAAGGATACTCAAAAAAGATGAATAACTTATTATTTGAAAAAAAGATAAACTTTGTTGATGCTGAATATGAAATTTTTGGTGTTTCACATGCTGAAGTAGGTGCATATCTGTTAGGATTATGGAATTTACCAGATGTTTTAATAGAATCTACTGCTTTTCATCACTATCCTTCAAAGTTAAATGAGAAGAATTTCACTTTGGTGGGGGCTATCCATATATCTAATGCTTTTTTACAAAACCCAAAAGAACCTGAAAAATGTTTGGAATCAAAAATTATAGATAAAGAATATATTAAACAATTAAAATTACAAAATAAAATTATCGAATGGAAAGAAGACTTTATTAATTTTCTGAAAAAAGGAATAAAGGATGAAACATAAAATTCTAATGGTTGATGATGAAAAAAATATATTAAATGCTTTTCAGCGAAACTTAAGAGGTGATTTTGAAGTTGTTGTAGCAGATTCCCCTGAGCTGGCAATTAATATTTTTAAAGAAAAGGGACCCTTTGCTGTCATTGTATCTGATTATAGAATGCCTAAAATGAACGGCATAGAATTACTTTCTCTTTTAAAAAAAATAGATGAAAGTGCTATTCGAATTATTCTTACAGGGCAGGCAGATATGGAAACAGCTATAAAAGCAGTGAATGAGGGTAGTATTTTCAGATTTTTGACTAAACCATGTGAATACGATTTTCTTAAAGCTACACTGAATTCTGCTATTGAACAATATGAACTTGTTCAAGCTGAAAAAACACTCCTTGAAAAAACACTAAAGGGTAGTATAAAGGTTTTAATTGATTTATTGGCAGTAACAAACCCATTGGCTTTTAATCAATCATTAAGATTAAGAGCTCTTGCTAAAAATATAGCTGATAGATTAAATGTGAAAAATATGTGGGAAGTAGAGATAGCTTCTATGCTTTCGCAAATAGGTTGTATTACTATTCCAACAGAAATTTTTAATAAGGTATTATCAGGTATCGATTTAAATGATAAAGAAATAGGCATTTTTATGAAACATCCAAAATTCGCTTATGATTTATTAATTAACATTCCGCGTTTGGAGGATGTTGCTACAGGAATTTACTATCAGAATAAAAATTATGATGGAACAGGTTTCCCTATTGACGATTTGAAAGGTAAAAGTATACCATTTTTAGGCAGGTTATTAAGAGTAATTATTGATTATGATTTACATTTAGAGAAGTTGAAGTCTAAAGATGATGCTTTTTCTCAAATAAAAAAAAGCGTTAGTTGTTTTGATCCTGATATTATTAAAGCTCTCGAAGCTGAAGTTCTATCTGTTGAGCGTGGTTTTATTGTAAGAGAAATTACTTTAAAAGAGCTAATGACTGGTATGGTTTTAGCTGATGATATAAAAAATGAAAATGGAATAACATTGGTCGCTAAAAATTTTGAAATAAGTGATGTTATTAAAACAAGATTGCTAAATTATGCCAAAATGAGTAAAATTATTGAACCAATTAAAATATTAGATTTTATTAAACCATAATTTATTTTTCATTATGATAAACATCTAAAACTATCTTTTTTACTTCATTGATTGGGATCTCTTTATTTACCCATAGTTCAAATGTTTTAGAGGTATGATATAATAAGAAATCAAGCCCAGTTATTGTTTTTAAATTGTGTTGTTTAGCTAAACCAATTAATTTAGTATCATTCATCGATAAAACCATATCAAAAACAATTTGACCTTCTTTAAGAAAATTCACATTTTCAATAATACTATCATTAATTTTTGGAGGAGAACCTATTGGTGTTGCGTTTATAACCAATTTAGATTTTTCGTTAAATTTTATAATTTCTTCATCAATGAAAGGAAATGCTTTAATTGTATTAAAATTTAACTCTTCTTTTACAAATTTAATTAGTTGTTCAGCTCTTTGTAAATCTCTATTAAAAAGATTTATGTTCTTAGGTCTATAGTTTTTTATTAAAGTATATAACAATGTTTTTGATAGATTTCCAGCTCCGAATATTGATATTTGCTTTTCTGCAATTTCATCTTTAAAAGGTCTCAAAATCTCATTTAATCCGAAAATGTGAGTATTGTAACCAATTAATCTATCACCTTCATTTACAACTGTATTTACCAGGTTTATTGTGCTTGCTTCTCCATTTACTTCATCTAAATACTTTATCACATTCTCATTATGGGGTGGAAGAACATTTATTCCCTGTATATTTAAAGCTCCAATACCTTTTAAAGCTATTTCTAAATTCCTTGGATGAACATCAAAATGTATGTGAGTATAATGTAAATTTAATAAACGATAAGATGAATTAAAAATAAAGTCATATATGTTTGTGATAAATGGATGGCTTATAGTTCCAGTAATTATATTGAAAATTGGTTCTTCTGGCATATATCTTAGTTTATCAGATTTTTAAATTCGGCTTTATATTTAGCTTCTGCAAAATCTATGTAAAAGCTTTGTACTAAGCTAGAATCGAGATTAAAAGCTTTTTGTAATAGTATCACTGCTTCTTCTACTTCATTTAAACCGAAATAAAGGATTCTTGCTTTTTCATAAAATGCTAAAGCAAAATTATTTGAATTTTTGATAGCATTATTGATAGCATCCAAGGATTCTTCAACCATGCCCGCTTCAAATAAAGTATCAGCATAATCTAACCATAACTCAGCGTTAAAAGAATCAAGTTTAATTGCCATTCTATATGATGTTAAGGCATCAGAAATCTTACCAAGGTTATATTCTGTATCAGCTTTGGCATACCATATATTTGCTGAATCCGGATAAATTGCTATTGCTTTTTTATATTGAGTGAGTGCCTTCCTGTATTTTTCCTGATAATCATAACAACAACCGAGTCCATAATATGATTCATAATTGGTAGGATCTATTTTAATTGATTGATTAAAGCAATTTATAGCATTTTCAATATCATCAATTTCTAAAAATGCATTTCCTAAATTATGAAGAGTTGAAACATCATAAGGTTCAAGTTTTAATACTTCCTTATAGGCTTCTATTGCTTGATGAAATCTTAAAAGTAGAGTGTAAGCATTGCCTTTATTGTACCATGCTGAAGAAAAATCACTCTTTATTGAAAGAGCATAATCATAACTTTCTATTGCTGAATAAAATTTGCCCTGACGGCTGAGTATTATTCCACGATTATACCATACAGTGTAATTATAAGGGTCAATTTCAATATATCTATCATAACACTTTATAGCTTCGTCTAATTCATTCATTAAATCATAACAGAAACCAAGTTCATAAAGTGCATCCTTAACCATTTGATTTTTTTCTATCAATGTATTAAACATATCGATGGCTTCTTCATAAGCTCCCATTTTCTGGTAAGTTACACCTTTATGAAATATTGCTTCATAATTATCTTCATTTATTTCAAGAATTTTATCCAAATATTCTATACTTTTTTCCAGAGCACCTATATTACCATAGGTTATACCATAATTTAAATATAACTCGGTATCAATTGGATTAAGTTTTGATGCTTCATCATAACATTGTAATGCTTCTTCAAACTTTCCTTGATTGTTATATAGCATACCTTTCTTAATCCAATACTCAGGATTGTATGGTAAATGTTCAATTAGAAGATCTAAAAAGTAATGTGCTTCTTCAAATCTATCTCTTTCAAAATAATAATTAGCTAGTTCCTCAATTGTTTCAAGGTTGCCCGAATTTGCAAAACTATCTCTAAAAATTTCATTGAGACGATTTATATCATCATCTTTTTTATTATCATCATTTTTAGCATCGTTTTGCTCTTCGAATTCATCAAATGGGTACAAATTCATCTTCTTCCTATTTTGATTTCTCAATATGAAATATAAAAAAGTTTATTTGATAAGTCAAGTTATAAATAATATAATAATATATTATTGAATTTATTAGTTTTATTTGTAGTTATTTAATATATTGTAATAAAATAATTATTATTTCTTAAAAATTAAATATTAATGAGTTTCCCTATAGATATATTCCATCTCCAATCAAAAATTTTATTGTTATATTCATTCTTACTCATATAGAATGGAATATTAAAATTTAATGATAAATCTTTTATCTCTGGAATAACATAAGAGTAGACGCCAAGATTATTAAATGGCAGTATACTAAATGTAATCCCTGCGTCCGAATAGATGTTTTTATAGAATTCATTTAGATCCTTATAGGAATTATTCCAAATGTTGGAAAAGTTTAAGAAAGTGTTAAACTGTATTTCTTTCAATAAAGGTAAATTAATATTTTCATCAAATAGTTTATATTCTAAAAATTTAAAATTTAAGGATATTATATTTTTTCCATTAAGGTTATGATCTAATAATGATGTAATACCACCACCTCCAGAAAAGTTAATTTTAGTGTTCTTATTGAATTTATGATTTAGAAAAATAATTGATTTATAAACTTTATCCATATATTGTTCATTAGGGTTTGCAGATGATAAATAAAATCTTTCTTGATAAGGAGATAATGAAGATGAGTAACCCACAAATATTCTAAATGAAAGTGGAATATTCGAGAAAGAATAAATAAATTCTGAACTTATTTTGTAGAAATTATTTTCTTTATGAAAAACACTTTCACAATTCAAAGTAAATTTTGTTTTATCTTTATTATAATTTAACCATTGATAATATATACCAAACTTATTTAAACTGCCTCTATCCCAAATGATATTATAAAAAGGTAAATCATTTTCTACTAATTGATTAAAATTATAATAAGCACATACTTTATGAGTATTACCTAAAAGGGGATATAATGGTGTAATTGTATGTTCTATCCTTAAATCTAAACCCTTAATGCCATATAATTTATATGCTGATGTATTTAAATATGTAAGAGTGCCAAGTGATTTTATTGGTAGAGAGTACATAAATTCAAAATCTACTTGTTTACTTTTTGTCAGGTAGTTAATACCAAAATTATTGTAGTAATCAGGTTGTATTGTTTGGTAACCCATATAACCACCTTGCTCAAAAAAACCAATTCTTAACCCATCTTTAATACTATACCATATATTTGGTCTATAAGTTATCCAATACTTATCAATAGGTGGTGAAAGTTGAATTGGGCGAATAAAATTTATATCAAGTGGTGGTAATAAACCTGATTTGTTATTTAGTCTATTTAGATCTTTCATCCTTAATGAAGGGTCGATTTCAATTGATGAAACTTCTTTCTCAAAGTTATATTCAAAAGAATAATTTTTATCTACCCAATCCCATCTAGGTAGTACAAATGAATTAAGCTCATTTTTGGGATTCCATTCAACAGGAATAATAGCTTTCTGTGAAGTGCCATCAACAAAATTTATTGTTAAATCTATAGGCATAACAATGTCATCTCGATTTTCAAGGTTACATTTTACATTATATTTGTTTTGATTGTCGATTTTTATCCATTTACCTGAAAATGAATTTATTGCATAGTCACATTTCTTAGTTGTTCTTAACCATTCATCAAAGAACCAATCTAACTCCATACCACTAATTTTTTCAGCCAGTCTTTGAAAATCATTTGAGTGAGGATGTTTAAAATGCCACTTGTTATAGTATTCCTTCATTAATAATTTGAACTTATCATCACCAATAACATACTCAAGCATAGGTAATACAAAACTACCCTTAATGTATACAGCAAAGTTATAAGCCATATCATCTTTAAAAAGGTCTGAGTGTGTTAGAATGGGTTCTTCGAGATTTAATTTTGAAATAGCCCAATAGTATCTATAGTTATTATGTTGATCGTAAGGTAATTGAAATAGTCCCTTTAACCCTTTTTCTGGTTCAATTTTAATTGGATAGTTAAATTTTTCTATAGTGTTTCTATCAGTAGTATAAGTAATGAAACCTTCATCAAGCCATGCTTCTCTAGATTCATTGTTTCCTAACATACCATAAAACCACTGATGACCACCTTCATGAGCCATTAAACCAGGGCTATAGCCTAAGTTGAAAATTATTGTAGGATATTCCATACCACCATCGCCGGCTTGTACTACTGTAAAAGACTTATATGGATATGGTCCAAAATTTTGTGAATAGTAATCTAACATTAGCTTAGCGTAGTTTTTAACATTTTTCCATCTATCTCTGAAAGCAGGTGTATATAATGAATGGATAATAACATTATTCCAATAGGTAATATCATGAATATACTTAAAATCAGCAGCCCAAGCAAAATCGTGTACATTTTCTGCTTTAAAATGCCATGTTTTTAAGTTATTGGAAAAGTTATCATTTTTATATTCAATAATTGTTGTATCAATTTTCCCAAGTTCATAGCCACATTTTACCTCATCTGCATTTTGTATTTCACCACTGGAAGCAACTATGTATCTTGAGTCAAGTGTAATCTTAACATCAAAATTTCCCCAGACTCCATAAAATTCTCTTCCTGCGTATTCATCGTGATGCCAACCTTCTAAATCATATTCAGCAATTTTTGGGTACCATTGTGCCATACTATATCTAATATCCTGAGAATTATCTCTTCCTGCACGTCTAACAAGTAAAGGTACTTGTGATTCAAATTCGGTTTCGATTTCTACAGAGTCTTTTGGATTTAATGGTTCATCTAATACTAATCTTAATATTGTATCATGTTCTTCCCAGTTTAAATGCTTATTTTTAATTGTAATTTTTTTTATGCTAACTTTACCTTCTTCTTCTTTTTTAAGTTTGTCAATTAGCTCGGCTGTATTTCTGTTAACAGAAATACTTTTTTTATACATGTATGACCCTTTTTTAAAAGCATTCCAATATAGATGAAAATAAATTTCTTTTAGTGTATCTGGTGAGTTATTATAATATGTAATTATTTGTCTTCCTTTTAGAATATTTGTGTTTACGTCTAAAAAGATATCCATTTTATAATCGACTTTCTGCTGCCAATAGCATTGAGAAAATAATAAGTGATAAGAAATAAATAAAAAAAGAAAAAGCTTTTTGTTGCTAATCATCTCTCTAATTATTTGATTATTAAAATAACTAATTTAAATTTATTTTCTTTTTAAATCAATTGATTAATCGTTGGATATGAATATTTATTGAATTAATTAAATAAATATTTAAAAGAAAACTTTAAGAAAAATTTGAGGGGATATATAATAACAAAAACCCTTTTTTTATGTTTATAGGCAATATATTAATTATAAGTCTTGCAATAAATATTACACAAATTAGATATTTGTTATCTCATCATTTCTTTTTATTCTTGGTAGCTCTTTTGTTTGAGTCTGCATTTCATTTAAAACATTTTTTTGATTTGTAAGCTCTTTTGCATTAAACAAACCGTTAGTAACTTTTTGAGCTTCTCTTACAGTTTCACGAGGTGTAGTCTCTCTTTGATTATTAATCTCGTTTGTTCGTTTAATAAGATTTTTAATATTATTTGAATAAGTTAACTCTTCCGTATTCTTTTTTTGAAACACATCTTGTTTCGCTTTGTTAAGATTTTCTTCCAAAATTTGTTTCGTGTTTTTTGTTAAATCAGAATATTTTGGAAATATATCTCTTACAGAAGGTGTATTTTGTTGATTTAATGCATTTACTGGCATAGTTCACCTCTTACACTAATTGGCTAATTTCTATTGGTTTAATTAATCTATTTACTTTACTTAAATTATACTTATTTAAAATCTCTATCTGTTTCTGTATATCTTTATTTATATATTGAACTAACTGGTAAGTTAAATTTCCAGTAAATTCAATAGGATAATTATCATTATTTTGATTTAAAGTTGTTTTGACAATAAATTTAGAGGAAGCAGGTAAATTATCTGATACTTTAATTTTTTTGTTAATCGTATTGTTTGCTTTATTACTTGAATTTGTTTTATTAAATGAGTAAGTGTAATCATTTTGATTATTGGATGGAATATAAATATCCTTTTGAGAATTTAATTGATTTATATTATTCTCACTTTTGTTATTCGATATAAAATAATTGCTCAAATTTGGAGTTGTTAATATGTTATTATCAACTTTTAACATTTTAGTCTCTATTTACCCATTTTTAATGTAAATTCGGTCTTTTTTATAAGCAAGTCAAGAATTTGGTATCAATATAGTAATATAAATCTAATATAATCAATTATTAATCTTTATATTTAGTATAAAAATATTTTTAAAATAAACAAATAAGATTTTTTTATTCACATAAAAAATATAAAAAATCAGAGTAAAAAGATTTAAGTATTTAAAATTGAAAAAAGTATAAAAAAAAACCAAGAAATGTTTAGAATAAAATTATTCTAGAAATGAAATATCTAAGAAATTTAGAATTGTAAAATAGTGCATTAGTCACGAAAATGCAAAAATATGATATTAAAAAATAATCAAAAGGGAAAAATAAAATAATTTAATGGCAATAAAATATATATACTACTCTATTATGTAATCAATTATTACTTTATAAATTTATTTTTATTAATTTAATTTTGAAATGTCTTGTTTTATCAATGAAAAATAATATTAGGTTTTAATTTTGATATTTTTTTGGATTATGTGTATATAATTTGAAAGTATTAAGAAATAAAAAATTTTTCTTACAATTATTTGTTCATTGTTACATCAAAAAAATTGCATTTGAAATTACTTTTTATTATATTCAAAAAAAAAAGTATGTGGGTATCCTCTGATATTACAACATTATTTTAATATTTTTTTATTAATATTTATTATTCAAATATAACAGGTATCTTTTTTTAATTTACAATTTTTAACTTTTATAGAAACAAAATTATTAACTAATTTATAGAGTTGATTTATGAAAACAACTAAATTATTCTTCATTACTTCTATTATGTTAATAACAATTATTGTAATCTCTTGTAATAAAAAAGAAGGGGAGGAGAATCTATCGAATCAAAATAATAATAACATTTCTCAATCAGTTGATAACAATTTACCAGCAAAAAAAAGTGAAACTTCAGATACAATAACAAATAACCAAATGAATAAGTCAGATAACTCCCAAAAGAGTAATTTAGATTTTTTGAATAAATACAAAGGTAAATATTTAGGACAGGAAAATCTTCTTGACAATCCAGTATTAAAAGAAAGATTAAAGAAAATGTTGGGCTCGCGTTTCGATTTTATTTATTTGATCTGGGAAACTGAGACACCAATTGAAATAAATAATGGTATTTTATATGCTTGGGCTATGCAAGCTCATAGTGGTGGAGATCCTGAAGTAGTGCTTATGGCTGATCTTAACAAAAATGTTTTGTATGTTGGTATAAGAGAAAATGGTAAGGTAGAATTATACTCTGAAGATGGTAGTGAAGTGCCTCAGCGAATGAGTGAGTGGGCTAACTAATTTAAAAATAAGAGTGGTATTTTTACTCTTTGAAGCTTTATGATTATTAAAATTATAGTGAATATTTTTTTATAAAAATAAATAATCAATAAAACAAAAGAGATAATATTATGAAGAAGTTTATTTTATTTTTTTTAATTCTAATACCAATAATATGTTTTACTCAAACAAAAAATTCTTTAAGTAAAATATTGTGGGATAGAGTTAATAGATGTTATTCTATGTTTGTAGATGAAGATGGAGATGGTAAACCTGAATTCAATAAAATTGATGACTCTAAAAATGGATTTCTTCAAATTTCAGGTAGCTGGCCAACCTGTGGTTGTTCTTGCACCTCAATAGTAGGTGCTTATAAAAATAATGTAGGTGAGTACATATTGCTTCAATCCGAAAAGTTTACCTGCAATTGGGAAAAGAAAATATCTTCTAATAAAGAGCTAAAAGATATTTTACCAGAATCTTTTGGAATAAAAGATTTTATTTCAGAACCAATAAATGAAAAAATAGATCATCCTATATTCTTTGTTGATTTTATTATTCCACGTATTGGAACAGATACAAGGTTAAAAATTGAATTAATTCCATTTGGTTTGAAACCAGATGGAAATGGTTTAATTTGTTTTGAATTCAAAGAAAAAAATGGATTTAGTAATTGTAAGTCTTTGTATAGGATTAGAGAAATTGCAGATAAAATTCAAGATGAAAAAACTTTAGAATATATACTTAATGGGAATTTCGATAATATATCGAGAGATGATAAAAAAATAATAATGGAAACAATAGGGGATGATGATAGCAGATTCAAATCGAAAGAGGAATTACAACGAAACCTTTTAGAGTTAAGAAAAATTTATAACATTTACATAAAATTAGATAATACAGAATTAATATTAGGTTGGAATAGAGAGAAATTCTTTATTAAAGAAAAACAGGGCAAACCTGAAAAAATATCTTTTAAAAAATTTCTCATAAAAAATGAATATTGGAGCCCTATTTGTTAAATTCAATTTATTGAGGTTATTTTTTTTAAAATTATTTACTAATTTTAGGAGTAATGTAAAATTTTTCATATTTGAATAGTAATTTTGAAAATTTATTTTAATTCATAATAATCAATTTTACAAAACAAAAAAGCCTGAGATACTCTCAGGCTTTTTGCTCCTCGGGCAAGACTCGAACTTGCAACCCTGCGGTTAACAGCCGCATGCTCTGCCATTGAGCTACCGAGGAATCAAAATTATTTACAAATATAATATTTTGATAAAACAAAGTCAAGGATATTTTTAAAATTTTATTAAAAAATTTTAAAATGATTTAATTTTTTTTAAATTATTGTTTGTCTCGTTTATTATTTCTATAAAAGTATCATCATTCAGAATATTTGGTTGAATTTTACTTAATATATTTAAATTTTTTTTCTCTTCCATTTGAAGAAAATATTTAGAGATTGCTTTACCAAAACGAAAAATTACAACTCCGAACCAGAATGCATTATACTCTACTAAAAATTTTTTTATACTTGAAATCTTATGTCCATAATTATTAACAAATAGTTCAATATTATTAGAATGAGAATAATTAATAAATGACAATTCTCCAAATGTTTCTGATATTTCCTCGCTTTTTATTTTTCTTGATAAGACGCCATATATGTGAGAGTCTCTCAATTTTTGAAAATATAATTTTTTAATAAGATTAATATTTCGCTTATCTAACTTCATCGAATTTCAGAGGATTTATACTTAAAGCTAATTTCAAAAGTTTTAAATATTCATTTTTCGGTATCTCATAGGCACCAAATTTTTGTAAATGAGGGGTAATATATTGTGTGTCTAATAAAATGTAACCACATTTTTTTAATGTTTTAACTAAGAATACAAGTGCAGCCTTTGACGCATCGGTAATATTGTGAAACATAGATTCACCAAAAAATGCTCCACCAATGGCTACACCATATAAACCACCAGCCAATTCATTTTTATAATAAGCTTCAAAACTATATGCATATCCAATTTGATTTAAATAAATATAACTTTCAATAATATCTTTTGATATCCAGGTATCATCCCTATTGGCGCAAGATTTAATTACCATGTTAAAATTTTTATTTATTTCAAATTTAAAAATATTTGATTTTAGTTTTTTTTGTAATGATTTTGGAACATGAAAATTATTCAGGTCAAAAATAGCTCTTGGGTCGGGGGAATACCAATAAATTTTACCGGTTTCTGGTTCAGCCATAGGAAAATATCCAATCCTATAAGCTTCAAGCAAAATATCAGGATTAATGATCACTTAAAATACTCTCATATTTATAAATAAATATTTAATACAAAAGCTCAATTGTTTTTGTTTTTAAATAAAAGGAAAAGTTTTTATCCAAAAATTACTTTTATAGCTGAATAGCTTGCTTATATTAAATGGGCAATATCTTATTTATACTTTAAATTGGAGTAACTCCAAGTCCAGGGTTATCGTTCAAAACTAATTTGCCATCAATAATTTTTGTGCCACTAAATGGATCGTTATTTATTAAAACGTTTCCATCGAGATCTGCATAATCAATCATAGGTGATAAATGTGCTGCGGCAGATATACCCACATTGCTTTCAATCATGCATCCCATCATGATTTTCATATTTAAAGCACGGGCAAGTGTTATCATTTTTAGAGCTACATGGATTCCATTGCATTTTTGAAGTTTAATGTTTATTCCATCATAAGCAGAGGCTAAAGTTGGAATGTCTTCAAGTTTTGTCAAGGCTTCGTCAGCAATAATAGGGAAATCAATTTTATCTCTTAACCATTTTACATCATCAATTTGGCTTGCAGGCATAGGTTGTTCAATAAATTCAACACCTTCGCCCTTTAGCCATTTTATTCGTTCCAGTGCTACTTCTTTTTGTTTCCATCCTTCATTTGCATCTACACGAATAGGTTTATTTGTAACCTTTCGTATAGTATCTATCATTTCTTTGTCAGAATCAGTTCCGACTTTAATTTTTAAAATTTTATACTCTTCAGCTTCTTCAACTTTTTTTCTTACAACATCTGGTTTATCTATTCCGATTGTAAAAGAAGTATATGGGGTTTTGTTCTTATCTAATCCCCACAGCTTGTATAAAGGTACATTCATCTTTTTACCGAGCCAATCGTATATAGCTATATCAATAGCTGCTTTAGCAGAAGCATCACCGTTTGTTAGATTGTCAACGTAATCAAATATTGCTACATAATCAAATGGATCACTGAATTTTGATAAATTAAGTTTGTTAAAAAAGCTTATTACGGATTCCGAATCTTCATGGTATCTAACATTTGGTGATGATTCACCATAACCAATAATTCCATCATGATTTAATTCGGTTAATACTATAGGAACAAAATCTCTAGAACTTCGAGCTATAGTAAAAGTATGCTTTAATCGTAAATCGTATTTTCTATATGTCAGTTTCATTTTGTCATTAAGAATATTTATTTGATGATCTTTTCTTATAATATTGAAACTGACAGGAATGCCTGCTAAAGCAAGTGTAGAAATTGATGATTTGATAAAATTTCTTCTATTGGTTCTCATAATTATATATTTATTTTATTTTCTACAAAAATAAATAATAATAAGTTTATAAGCAAGTAATTTATTAACAAAATTAAATGTGGGCTAGCATATTTATAATGATGATAGTATCTAAGATACTTCATCAGGCGGTCGTGCCGCAATAATGCGCTAGCCCACACATTATTATTTTAATTTATTATGTTTTTAAAAGCAAATTAATAATTTTCCACCATGAAAATTTTATTTTAAAAGGGAACTTTTTTAATAATTATTATTAAAACCATCTACCAATAAAAAAGCATACTTTTATCGTAAAGTATGCTTTAATAATTAAAAAATGTTATTATTAAAAAAATTTACTCTATTTTTATATTTACTAGGCTTTCATCAGAAAGCTTTGGATAAGAGATATCTAATGATTTCATTACCTTAGAAATAATTTCGGAAACAATGTAATTCCTAAACCATTTTTTATTTGAAGGAACAATATACCATGGAGCCCATTTAGTGCTAGTATTATTTATCATATCCTCGAAAGCATTCATATATTCATCCCAGTGTTTCCTTTCCTCCATATCTGGTTTAGATAATTTCCAATTTTTTGTTGGGTCTTGTTGTCTAGAAAGGAATCTATTTTTTTGTTCCTCTTTTGAAATATGTAAAAACAGTTTAATAATTCTTGTTCCATTTTCATAGAGATATTTCTCAAAATCATTTATTTGTCTAAATCGGGTTTTCCAGATATCTTTTGTAATTAGTTCAGGTGGTAATTTCTCTTTTTGAAGTATTTCTGGGTGCACCCTTGCTACAAGTACTTCTTCATAATATGAACGATTAAATATTCCTATTCTTCCTCGTTCGGGTAATGATTTATGGATTCTCCACAAATAATCGTGATCAAGTTCTTCGTCAGATGGTTTTTTAAAACTAAAAACCTGACAACCTTGTGGATTTACTCCACTCATTACGTGTCTAATAGTTCCGTCTTTTCCACCTGCATCCATGGCCTGCAAAATAATTAGGATAGAATACTTATCGTGAGCATACAAAACATCTTGTAACTCACTCATTGTTTTAAGGTTTTTTTCTACTTTTTTCTTCACTTCTTCTTTATCCTTAAAACCTTTTGTGTAATCCGCTGAGAAATTTTTGAGTTTAATCTTCACATTATGAGGGATTTTGATAAGTTGCTCTTTCATTTTAAGCTCCTTGTTAGTTAGGTCTTTTGTTTATGTGAAATAATATTCACAATATACTGAAGGGAAAAAATATATTAAAATTTTTATCCTTTCTCAGCGCTTGAAGATGCAACAACAAAATTATCATTTATTTTAAAAGGGTTATTACCTAAATACATCCTATATAATTCTCTTTGGATGTCGAAACCGTTATTAACAAGAAAATCAATAACCTCTTTATGATGCTCGCCTATATCAAATATAATTTCTTTATCTTGAAGAAGAGAAAATATATGAGATAGAAGATTTATTGAAATATTTTTATTTTCTGACACTAATGGCCCAAGATGATAAGATGAAATTCCTTCTCTTACCATTACATAACCGTTAATATTATCATTTTTATCAATAGATTGAAAACATAAATCTGGAAATTCTTTATATAATCTATCTAAAATTTTACTCCTATCAGCTATAAAATATTTTTTGTCAAAAATTTTAACCTTTTCAATTTCTAGAGGTGTAATATTTTTGTTATCATAATTTATTGGTTTGCATATACCTTTTATTCTTTTTAAAGTATATTCATCACGAAAACCAAAAGATAGATATAATTTTTTACCCATTGGGGTAGAATCTAATTTTATACAATTTACATGAATATCGTTCAAATATTGAATACATTGATTCAATAATTCTCTTCCAATACCTAAATTTCTTTTATCAGGATGTACTATCACCATCCCAATCCAACCTAGATCGGTTCCGTAGCTAGTAGTAGTCGCAGTGCCAATTACCACATCTTTTTGAACTGCTACAAAACAGCCTTTGGGTTCAAAATTCATCAAAGCTTTCCAATCGGCTTCCGTTTGGTTCCAGCCGAGTAAGTTTTTTAGAACCATAAGATGCTCTAAATCATTCTCAGACATGAGTCTTATTGAAAAATTTTTGTAATCCATACTATTACCTTAACCCTCTATTAATTGCTGCGCAAAGGCTTGCAATATCTCCAATTCTTTCACCTAGTTTTGAAGGGACCACCTTGCAATTTTTAAAATTTAAATCAAGTGCTTCTTTTTTCATTTCTTTTAATGCTGGATTAAGTAAAGATTTTCCCATTCTAACTGCTAAACTACCAATTATTATAATTTCTGGATTTAAAATATCTGCTAGAATAGCTAAACCACGACCAAGATATTTAGCAGATAAATTTATTATAAATTTTGCCTCTTTAGACCCATTGAAAAAATCTTCAATTACTTCTTTTGCGGTAACATTTTTCTTATACTTTTTTGGATAGTAGTAATTCGCTAATTTGGCAATACCAGACCCACTTGCATAAGACTCATAAGAACCTTTTTTATTATACACTAATGGACCATCTTCAGCAATTCTTATATGGCCCACTTCACCTGCAGAATCAGTAGAGCCTCTATATATTTTTCCATCAATGATTATTCCAGCGCCTATACCAGTGCCCATAGTTAAAAAGATTATATTTTTATAACCTTTACCCGCGCCAAAATAATATTCTGCTAGTGCACCAGCATTTCCATCATGCTCGATAAAACATGGTTTTTTAAATTCTTCTTCAAAAAGTTTTTTTAATGGAATTTTATTCCAACCAGGCAAATTAGGTGGATTTAGTATTATGCCTTCTTCAATTTTTAGAGGGCCTCCAATAGAGACGCTTATTAAGTTGTAATTAAGCTTGTTATCTTTTATGTTATTAATAAAAGCATGTGCATTATTAATGATATTCTTATATGATTTTTTAAAGCCATTTTGAGCTAAAGTAGGGAACGTCGTTTTTTTAATAATGTTACCTTCTGAATTACCTAAGATTAATGAAGTTTTTGTGCCCCCAATATCAAAACCAAGAATAAGATTATTTTTCTTTTTCATATTACAATATTAACTCAAATCTAATTTTAAGATATCTTCTTCAACATCGTCTGCAATTTTTGCAACTTCTTTAATTATTTTTGAAGTTTCAAATGGCGTAGCTGTTTCTACTGGAAAAGTAGCCAAAACACATAATAAATTATCGGGTGTTATAGCAATTTTTGAATAGTTTAAAAAATAATTTATTTTTAATAGCTTAACGATATCTACATTTTCGGGTGCCCTTCCTATTTTGCTAAAAACTAGTGCATATTTTTCACTATCGATGATTTTTAGTTTAGTATATACTATTTGTTTTCTGTTTTCCTTTATAGGTATTTCTACAACAGAAATATCACCATTTTTTGAATATTTTGAATATAGTAATTCCGCCGATTTCCAGATAAGTTCGTGTAGGTCTTTCATGAAATTTTTAATTGATTTATTTAAATAAATTATAAAATATAATTTCAAAAATCAATGTAAAGTTTTTTGGAGTAGTAGTATTATCGTTAGTATACCTTTTATTTCATTGGTAAAAAATAGTATTCTATTCTAAAATTTATATAATTAGTAGCATAATTATTTAAACTCGGAGGAGAATATAAAAAAAACAATAGAAATAATTGAAAGATTAGAGAGCATTGAAAATTTGGGAATGACAAAGTAAAATATAATCTCATTGTGAAGAATCAAAAATAATAAATGAGAATTAAGAATTAAATTTTGATTTTCTTTTAAAAGTAAAGATAAAACTTTTAAAAATATATAAAACAGAATTAGATACTAATTAAATCTCACTAGTTAATCTTAATAAATATAAAGTAATATTAAAAATTTAAAAAAATATACTATTGGCTTTATAGATATATTTTAATTATTATTTTATAATTTCAAATGATCTAAAATAATTCAGTATTTCTTTTTGTGATAATTCTTGTAAAGAGTAGGTTGAATAAGCAACTTGATATAGTTTTGGAATTTTCAGACAATATTCATACTTAATATAAATTGGATTCTTTTTATCTTTTGTTTTCACAATAAATGATAATCCTTTTAAATTATCTCTTAAAAGGTCTTGTTTTGATATTAGCTGGAATTTTTGAGAACTAATTGCACCATTCATTGCATCTGAGAGTATTTTTTCTTCTGTTTTCTTTTCAAAAAGTTCATCAGGATATGTGCTTGACATAATTATGCAAGCGCCATTTCTATTTTCTGATGAATATATGTTTGTTGGTACATCCCCAAAATCTGTGCTTATATATTTTGTTTCTACTTGGGGTTTATTGAAACCAGAAGGAATAGAGATTGAAAAATCATTATCTTCTGGTGAAAATTCTAATAGTTGTTTTTCTATCTGTTTGTTAATAAAAGTAAGAGATTTAAAGTAGTCATTTATATCAGGTTTTTGTAAATCTTTTTTGTTATATGCTACGAATGCGATTTGAAGAAAAACATTTCCATAAACATAACAATCAAATCTATTGTAATAAGTATTACTCTTATCTCCACTTTCAAAGTAAACAGATTTACCTTTAAAATTATCAAGAGTTACATCTGTTTCTTTGATAAGTCTTGAATTATTTTTTAAATATCCTGAAACAGCGTCTGAAAGAATTTTATTTATAGATTTTTGTTCGAAAAGGGAATGATCAAAGTAATTATAACTTACGAGGCAAGCACCAATATTATTTTCAGTTGTAAACATTGTCATCTCATCTTTGGTGTACTCATGTTTTGGTACTGGAAAACCTGCAGGGAATGTAATTTCAAAACCAACTTCACGTGAAACTAATCTCGTGTTAGTTTGGTTTTTGTTCTGTGCTAATATCAAGTTTACTATTAGCATCAAAATAAATACAAATGCAAAAACCTTTTTCATATAAGCCTCATGTTATAAAATAAAATCATAAATTATTTTTTTTAAATGTTGAACCATTTCAGGATCAGTGTTATATGGTAATATACCCGTACCAATTATTAAACGGTGAAAATCATTGGAAAGTTCCATTATTTGGGTTACTTCATTTTTAATTTCAGCTTTATTTTTGTTTATTAGGTGTAATGGATTTATGTTTTTCCTTATTGTAATATCAGAGGTTTTTGCTTTTTCGATAAATTCATTTATATTTGCATTAAAATCACAAATAATGTTTTTAATACCAGCTTCAATATAACTATCTACGTTTGAAATTGTATTGCCGCCAACAATATATGATAAAAATTTTGAACCATTTGTTTTAAGATGGTTAAATAAATCTTTTACGAATGGTAATATATTTTCCTTGAATTGATTTGGCGAAACAAGGGGTGGAGCAGAAGCTGAATCAAAAACAATTACATCGCTTCCGGTTTCCAGAATAGATTGTGAATATTTTTTAATAACTTCTGTTGTAAACCCTAAAACATCATTTAGGTATTCGGGGTTTTCAATTGAAGTTATCAATAAATCTTCATCACCCATTAATGATGAGGCAAGAGAAAATGGGCCACTTACACCACAACAAATATAAACATCATTTCCATATTTCGTGCAAATTTTTTTACTAGCTTCTATTATTATAGGCATTCTACCATCTTTTAGAGGATTTGGAATTTTTAAATCTTTTAGATTTGAATCATTCAATATTCTATTTTTGATTGTGGGTACTTCATTTCCACAATTATAATTTACTTCACAACCTAAAGCTTCAGCTTCGATATTATAAATATCTATACCAACAACTAAAATATCGGTTTGGTACGTTTCGTATTCTTTCTCAATTGAATAGCAAAGTAAATCGACATTTTGAGATACTTCTGAAGGTGTTTTATTTATCAATGCTGCTTTATGCTCATATATGGCTGGTGCAAATGGTATTTTATCAGGCTTTTTATTACATAAAATTGATAGTATTCTTTCTTTTGATTTCATTCTAAATTCCTATATTTAAAAGTTATTATTTAAATCTATTGTTTCAGAGAATCTGGTATCGAAATAAATGTTTGTGTTTGATCTGGTAAAAAGGGAATTGCAGAATTTAAATTTATTAATGGTGGTATCTCCTGAACTTCAGGTACTTTATTTCTATCTCCAATATCAATTCCGTCATGGCCAATATATTTATGGGTTAATACAATTATAGGATATTTTCTGGTATAATATTTTCCAGAATATAGAAGATTTAATTTTTCTTTTAATATATGTTTAATTTCTTTTATTGTATAATTAGCATCATAAGTAGAATTTTCGGGAAGAAATTTAATTATTCTAGCATTATCTGATTTATGAATTATTATCGGTGTTTCAATTTCAACTTCATTGTAAAGCTTTTTTGCACTTTCTTGAGAAAGCCTGATACAACCATGTGAAGTTGGTCTTTTACCTAGACTCCAATAATAACCTTTACTTTTCAATGCATGAAAACCTATACCATAGTTAAAACCTATCCAATTAAGACATTCAGTATTATTAAATTGTTTTGATATCAAGGTGGGGAATTTATTTTTTACGATAAAAATGCCCCTGTTTGTTTTAATGCCATCTTTAACTAAATCTGTACCAGTTGAACATAATAATGTATCTGTTCCCGAATTCTTTTTATGTAATACTACTCTTTGTTTGTCAAGTAAAACTTCAATTATAATTTTTTTTTCTGTATAAACCGTATCGAGTACATTATATCTATTTAATGAAGTAATTAAAAAAGGGGTAATATTTTTACTTTCTATATTATTTTTTTGTTTATTATACTCAGGGTATCCAATTAAAGCAAGTGAAAAAAAACTTAATAATAGTATTATTATTATGATATCAATATTTTTCTTAATGAAAAAAAGCATTTATAGTAAGATTAATTATTTTTAATAAAATAAAAAAAATGGGAAGAAAAATCAATCCAAATGATAATAAAATTCAAAATTGATTTTTGGAACTTTTATTTTAAATAAAAGTATAACTATTAAGTTTCGGGGGGTTGTTTCTCTTATGAGAAAGGCGGGCATAAGGGAAATAGCTATTGGGGCTGAAAAGTAGGGTTTCAATTTCAGCCCCAAAAATAATTATTGAGGTAGACCTCTTTTTCTTCTTTCATCTTGTGTGATTGAAAATGTTGATCTGAAAAGATTTTCTTCAATTTCTGTGAATTCTTTGTTTCTTCTTTTCATAACTCTTTTTGCAACGTCAATTGCTTTTTCAATATCGTAAGTTGTAAAAGTATCTTTACCACCCCAGCAGAATGAAGGTACATATTTAGGAGGGAATCCTTCTCCAAAAATATTACAAGATACACCAATAACACTACCTGTATTAAACATTGTATTTATTGAACTTTTTGAATGATCCCCCATAAAAAGCCCTACAAACATTGAACCACTATCGATTAATTTATCGTTGATATATACTTTTACACTACCATAATTATTTTTCAAGTCGCTATTATTTGTATCTGCTCCCAAGTTAACCCATTGCATAATATAAGAATGGCCTAAAAATCCATCGTGTTGTTTATTTGAGTAAGAATGTACTACACTTCCTTCAACTTCACCACCAATTTTGCAGTATTCACCAATAGAGGTATTTTCGTAAATTTTTGCTCCAATTTTTATTGAAGTATTATTACCTATATATGCTGGTCCAATAATTGTTGCGTTAGGCATAATCTTTGCGTTTTTTCCAATATAGATTGGTCCTTCTTCTGCATCCAGAACAACGCCTGGTTTTATTTCTGCTCCTTCTTCGATAATTACATTATCTTTGTTTACAATTATTACTCCCTCATATATTTTGCCATTAATGTTATCACTCTTTTTTTTAAGTCTTAAGAAATCTTTTGAAATTTCCTGTCCATTATATTTTATCAAATCCCAGGGGTAATTTATTACATCAACAGAGACTTCTTTTTTTATTAATCCCTCAAAATCTGAAAATTTGAAAATACTAGAAAGAGAATTTCGAAATTTTTTAAGATTTAATCCACTTACACGAGCAGCAATAATATATTCTCCTTTGACAAATAAAGTATCATGATCACTTTCTTCGATAGTTTCTATGAGTGATTCATTAGGAAGTATTTTGCCATTAATAAAAAGACATATATCAGTATCAATTTCATTTATGGGTATATTTGGGTTATCTCGTTTTACTAATTCTGATAAGTTTTGCCTTGAATGAAGAAAATATTTCTCGGATTTAAAGTAATCAAAAATTTTTTCTTTAATTGTTCTTATTCCACAACGTAAATCGTAAATTGGGTGCATATAAACTAAAGGATAGAGGAGTTTGTATTGCTCACCTTCAAAAATACAAACAGGAATATCCATATTTCCTCCTGATAAATTAAAAATTATATAAAGTGGAAGAGAAAGATTCTTAATAAAATAATGTAAAAAAAATAATATTACTTTTAAGAAAATAAGAAATAGAAACTTAGCTTAAAATAAACTAAGTGAGTTTATTCCTTAATAAAATCTTTCTCTTCCTTTATAATAATAAAAATTATTAATTATTATTTAATTTTGAGCCTGCTTTATCATCTACTATAAATATTGCTTTTGGGTGCATTTGTAAAATAGAAGCAGGGCACATTGCTGTTATTGGTCCTTCGACAGCTGCTTTTACAGCATCAGCTTTGCCTTCACCATTGGCTAAAAGAATTACTTCTTTTGATTCCATTATTGTACCAATGCCCATAGTAATGGCATATTTAGGTACTTCATCGATTGAGGAGAAAAATCTAGAATTATCCTTAATAGTTTTTTGTGTTAATGTTTTAATACGAGTTCTTGAGGCGAGAGATGAACCAGGTTCATTAAATGCGATATGACCATTACCACCAATACCTAGTATTTGAAGATCAATGCCACCTGCTTTTTTAATTTCATCTTCATACCAGTTGCAAAAAGCTTCGATATTATCAGTTTGTCCACTTGGAATATGAATAAAGGAAGGATTGATATTAATATGCTTGAAAAGGTTTTCAAACATAAAATAATGGTAGCTTTGATCATGTGAAGGTGGTAAACCAACATATTCATCTAAATTAAAGGTTATTACTTTTGAGAAGTCCAGGCCTTCATTTTGATGCATTCTAATAAGTTCTTTGTAAAGGCCTAAAGGTGTGCTTCCAGTTGCTAAACCTAAGACGAGATTAGGTTTGTTTTTAATTCTTTGAGCAACGATTTTTGCTGCTTCTTTGCTCATTTCATCGTAATTGCTTTTTACTACAACTAACATATGAAATGCCTTATAATGTTATTATAATTTATTAATTAGGGGACCTAATCTCAAAATTAAAATGATTTTGTGGTTCATTCGATTATCATGAACCACAAAGGGTTAATTTGAAGCTGTATCAGCCTTTTGTTGAGTTGATTTAGCGTATTTTTTCATATACTTTTCAACTCTTCCAGCTGAGTCTACTAATTTCTGTTGACCAGTAAAAAAAGGATGGCAAGCAGAACAAATTTCAATTTTTAAATCACCTTTTGTAGATCTTGTTACAAATTCATTACCACAAGAACATCTTACTACAGATTTTTTATAAAGTGGATGAATACCGTCTTTCATTTTTTTCCCTAAATGTTATTAATTTTGCCTTATAATATAAAAAAATATTATTTATATTGCAATCTAAAAATGAATGTATAATCTGTGTTTAAAATATATGTATTAAAATTTTAATATCAAGATATTAAATAAATTCAATAAAAATAACTTAATATTCTAATAAAGATGGAAAGGGTAAAAAGTGGAAGTTATGAGAAAAAAATTTAAAGTAATTTCTTGTGAGATTTTATTCAGAGAATTGTGCTATTGTTCTTCAATTTCAAAAAATATTATAGATATCGAATTCTTACCAAAAGGTTTGCACGATATTGGAGCTGAAAAGATGTTAAATACCCTGCAAGATAAAATAAATCAAGTTGAAGATGGCAAATATGACGCTATTCTTTTAGGTTATGCTTTGTGTAATAATGGGGTTGTTGGTTTAAAAAGTCATACAGATTTAGTTATACCCAGAGCACACGATTGTATTACATTGCTTTTGGGTTCAAAAGAAAAATATTTAGAATATCATTCAAAGAATCCAGGTACTTATTTTAAATCAACAGGTTGGATAGAGAGAGAAAAAAATTTTGCAGACTTTACTCAAACTATACCTCAATTGCTCGGAATTACAGCCACATATCAAGAGTATGTAGAAAAGTATGGTGAGGAGAACGCAAAATATATTATGGAAGTAACAGGAGATTGGTTAAAGAATTATAATAAATTTGTTTATATTGATACCGTTAACGGAAATTTTGATGATTATAAGAAAATGACAGAGGATGCTGCTAAAGAAAAAGGTTGGGATTATGAGGAGTTGAAAGGAGATATGAAATTACTACAAGATTTGGTTGATGGCAATTGGGATGAAAAAGATTTTCTAGTTATTAAACCTGGTTACGAATTAAAGGCTACTTACAAAGATGAGATCATTTGCGCTATAAAGAGAGAAAAGTAATATTTGAGTTTTAATAATATTTTAAAAGTCAATAGAAAAATTATCTGTTATTAATAATATTTTATATACCGATTTCATTTCTTGATTATTTTTTTTATGATTATTATATTTGTATATGAATAAAAAATTCATATCATCAATTACAAATCTATGGATAAATTCCTATGTTAAACAAATTAATTGCTTCAATTCTTCCAATTTTCCCAAAATCATTTATTAGAATTTTTGCTAATAAATATATTGCTGGGGAAACAATTGATGACGCTGTAAGAGTCGTCAAAGAGCTCAATAGCAAGAATATTATGGCTACAATTGATGTCCTTGGTGAAGATGTATTTACGAAAGAAGAAGCCTTAAGTGCCTTAAATGATTGTAAAAATGTTTTGAAAACTATCAACGAGCATAATCTTAACTCCAATTTATCTGTAAAACTTACTCAACTTGGTTTAAAGATTGATTTTGATTTTTGTTATAACAATCTTAAAGAACTTCTTGAATTAGCTAAAAGTCTTAATAATTTTGTTCGCATTGATATGGAAGATTCATCCACTACCGATGACACTATTAATTTATATGAAAAACTTCGCAAAGAGTATTCTAACGTTGGAATTGTTCTTCAAGCATACTTAAAACGCACCTATAAAGATGCTGAGAGAATTATTACATTTGGACCACATTTTAGATTATGTAAAGGTATTTATAATGAAGATGCTTCCATAGCTTATAAGAAGCATGATGAAATTAATGAAAATTATTTAAAAATTTTAAGATTTATGTTATCAAATAAAGCTTATGTTGGTATTGCTACTCACGATGATTATTTGATTACATCTTCTAAAAAATTGATTGAAGAGCTGCACTTAAATAATGATGAATATGAATTTCAAATGTTATTAGGAGTAAAACCTGAGCTGAGAGATAGCTTAGCTAAAGCAGGTTATCGTGTAAGAGTATATGTGCCATATGGGACTCATTGGTATAAATATTCTTTGAGAAGGCTCAAGGAAAATCCTAAAATGACAGGATATATAATAAAAAGTATTTTCTTTAAAGGATAGAAATGAAAAATAAAATACGGGTAGGTGTTGTTTTTGGAGGTCGTTCTGGTGAACATGAAGTTTCTCTTGTTTCGGCAAGTTCGATTATTAAAGCTCTTGATAAAGATAAATATGATGTTACTCTAATAGGTATAACAAAAGATGGTAAATGGGTGAGCTCGTCAGAAACATTAAAACTTTTTAAAAATAACAATATCGAATTAGATCTTGTGAATGAAAAGTATCTTCTTCCAGATCCAGAGAAAAAAGGATTAATTTCATTATCTGATTCCTCTGTAGGTATTCAAAAATTGGATGTAATTTTCCCAATCATTCATGGAACTTATGGAGAGGATGGTACTATTCAGGGTTTACTTGAGTTAGCTAATATTGCTTATGTAGGTGCTGGAGTGCTTGCTTCTGCTATAGGTATGGATAAGGTAATTCAAAAAAAGATTTTTTTACAAGAAGGATTGCCTGTTGCTGATTTTCTTTATTTTACACGAGAAGGTTTTGAAAGTGATATTGATGGTTGGATAGAAAAAATTGAAGCAAAGTTAGGATATCCAAATTTTGTAAAACCTGCAAATTCTGGTTCAAGTGTAGGAATAAACAAGGCTCATAATATTGATGAATTATTAAATTCAATAAAAGAAGCTTTTAATTATGATAGGAAAGTGCTTGTAGAAAAGAGTATAGAAAATGCTCGTGAAATTGAATGTGCTGTTTTGGGAGGAGAGTTTCCTGAGGTATCTATCCCAGGTGAAATTATTTCATCAAATGAATTTTATGATTATGATGCCAAATATGTTGATGGAAAATCTGAAGCAATAATTCCAGCACAAATAAGTGATACAATAGCTAATGAAATTCGACATTTAGCTAAAGAAGCATTTATAGCAATTGATTGTTATGGTATGGCAAGAGTTGACTTTTTCTTATCAAGAGATGATAATAAAATTTACTTAAATGAAATTAACACTATACCCGGATTTACTAAAATTAGTATGTTTCCCAAATTATGGGAAGCAACAGGTATAAGTTATTCAGAATTAATTGATAAACTGATACATTTAGCTTTAATCAAGCATAAAGAAAAAAACACTTTGAAAACAACATATAATCCCAAAAAAGATTGGTACAAAAACGGGGAGAATAATTGTTAAGTATAATTATTGTTTCATATAATACAGCGGAATTAACTATTAATTGTATTAAATCAATCTATAACCAAACTAAAGAAATTGAATATGAGATAATTGTAGTTGATAATAATTCTAAAGATGATTCAGTTTGTAGAATACAAAAAGAATTTCCTAATGTAAAATTAATTGTAAATAAAGATAATCGAGGTTTTGCTTATGCTTTAAATATAGGTATCAAAAACTCATCTGGTGAAATAATATTATCAATTAATTCTGATACATTAATTATTGATAATGCTATAGAAAAATCTTACAAGTTTTTAAAAGGAAATTTACAATATGGAATATTAGGTGTAAAACTTCTAAATGAGGATAATTCAATTCAACCTTCTTGCCGTAATTTACCAGATATTTGGAACTGTTTTACTGAAGCCTTTTTTCTTATAAATGTTTTTCCAAAAAGTAAAATTTTTGGTAGATATTATATGTCATATTTTAATTATGATAAAACAATAGAAGTTGATTGGATTAAAGGTACTTATATGATGATAAGAAAAGAGGTTTTTGAAAAAGTTGGCTTATTTGATGATGAATTCTTTTTATATTCTGAAGAAACCGATTTTATGTTAAGAGCTAAGCGCAAAGGTATTAAAACAGTATTTTATAATGAGGCATACATTTACCATTTTGAAGGATCTTCTTCGAAAAATAACCCAGAACGAGTATACAAAATGGTACATAAGACTAAATTACTTTTATTCAAAAAGAATTTCTCTTTTCCAAGAAAGCAAATTTTAATCTGTATTCAATATTTATCTATGATAAATAGGGTAGTAGTTTATTTTTTGTATGGTGTTATTAGGTTAAATAGAGAATACATTAAAAAATCATTTCACTTTGCAAAAGCTTTATTTTAAAAAAAGGCTTTTACAATATGAATTGTAAAAGCCTTTTTTGAATTAAAAAAATTTCTATTTCGGTCTTTTCTTTCTTTCTTTTACATCAAAGTACTTTTCAGTAAATGTTGGATTTTCTCCTGCCATTTTCAAAAAAATATCTAATGGAACTAATTCAAATTCAGGTCCAAGTTTGTCGTAGATTGATTTAACTCTGGTAATATCACTCCACTGTCGAATATGTGCTAATAGAAAATAAGGTCGCTGAGGATTCAATCTTGCTAATTCTTTTAAGTCAGAAACAGCATCCTCTTCTGGTCTTTCTTTCGAAAGATAATAATCATATGAAATTAAAGCTCTTTTACCTTTAACTGCAAATGTAGAAGAAGGATAGTAACCATTTACAAAACCGATAGCATCTGGCATATATTTAAAATAAGCATTTACCACTTCTGGAGTTAAATCACTATTTCCTTCAATTGTTCCGTCCTCTGAATAATCCATAATTTCAAACACATTTAAGTCAAGTTGTTTCATTTGATCTTTTGCCATTTCAATTAATTTTGGTAAATGTTCTTTTGGAACATTTTTAGGATATAAATATCCAGGACCTGAAAGAGCTCCAATAAAGTAATCATTTTTAGTAGCTTGATTATAAAAACATTCTAGCAATGAAGGAGCTATCCATAATAAATTCATTGTGACTTCCCAAGAATATGGAATTAAACCTCTTCCTGGTCTTGTCCATGCACCTAATCCAATTCCATCAGTTTGTATAAATGAAATGTATACTTTTTTTTCTGGTTTGTATTCTTTGCCTGGGGCAATGTTATGATTGTTCTTGAATTTAAAGCCTGGTTCAAGAGGCACTTTGCTTTTAAAACTCATATTTGGTAGGGTATGAAGTCCTTCCATTCTTAAGGTATACTTTGATAAAAGTGCAACAAAGGTTTCTTCTAGGTCTTTTTTGTAAGAATGCCAACCCATTACCATTGAATAAGGTTTCATTTCAGAAAAAAGTTTTTTTGTTAATTCAAATTCTAAAGTATCTTTTTCATCAGCGGATAAGTCTGTAAAGAAAGCTCTTTTCTGCATTCCATAGTCTACAACTCCGGGTTTCATAATTTTCCCATGCTCACCACCAATCCAGAAAATAAAGTCTCTACTACAATCTTTCCAGTATTTATTATATGCCCAGGTATATATTTCGTAGTCAGTTTGTCCTGTAAATTTACCTCTGAAATCTTCAATTTTGTTTAATCCAAATTTTTCCATAAGTGGTAACATATCTTCTGTTACTACAATTGCTTTTTCTAAACCAGCAACGGTAAAAGATACAATTAACGAGGTTCTTACATTCTTATCCCAAACAATATAACCCTTAATTTTATCTTTGAAGGTATTAATAGCTTGTTCTAATGAATTTAATTGGGTGAAGGTAAAATATTTTTTATCTTTAATGTATTCATAGTATGTTGGGGTATATCTAAAATCCCATTGTTCTCCATAAATAAAATACAAAAGAGGTTCTTTTTCGTTTACAATTCCTTGTAGTGTAATTAAGCATGCTTGTTCAGGTAATTTGCCATCAATTTCCCAATTATCACTCATTTTCATCATATATGCATTATGGAAGTTATCCCGTTTTAAAGTATATTTTATTTCTGAGAGACCTTCTCGTGTATCTCGGATTACCTGATAAATAATTACATTATTATTATAGGTAAGTTCAAAAATGTTTTTTACATTTATTTCTTTTTTACCCTGAGAGACTTTTACAGAATATTTTTCATTAATTACCAGTTTATTGCCATCTAATTTTGCCGAAACTTCTTTCTCTTCACCTACAGGAGTTTTCACTGACATATAAAGATTTGTTTGAAAAATTCTATCATTAAACTTTATTTTATGAATTTTCCCATCTAATGTTAATTCCATTTTTTCAGTAAAGTTTTTCTTGCGACCCCATTCTTGATAAAAAGTTAGTTTATTTTTATTAATAGAAATATCAAGAGTAAAATATTGATAACGATCAATATCTGTGCTTTTATCTTTTATTAATACCCATTTGCCATTAAAAGGATTATCTTGAGAGAAAGCAAATGAATATACAAAAAGTAAAATAATTATTACTTTCCTTTTCATAATCTCTCCTTTTGTAATTGAAAAAATAATGACACTATTAATTTTGAATATAATATTATTGTTAAAATATTACAAGAAAATAATGAGATTAGGAAATAAAAAAGAAAGACCCGGGGAGGATTAAGCGAGATAAATTTCGCACCGGGTCTATTCTTTAGAGGGAGATTTATTCTACTGTTATTTCATCTATAAATAGCCATGATTTATTTCCAGCATATTTATGCCATTCTGGTAGTGTTTTTGTGGCTTTTATTTTAAATTTAATGAATCTTGTTTCTTCATTATTTATATTAAAGGTGAAATTTTTAATTTGTGATTCTTTTCTCAAGTCACTATCTGATTGGATTGAAGATTTAAGAGAATAATTTTCATTATCATTTGAAAAATATAATTCAATTTTGATAGGGTGGGTAATCCATGCATTTAAGTCTTGTAAAGTACTTAAATTGATTTTATTAACTAATTGTGTTTTTTCTAAATCAACGACTATTTCAATATCTTGATTTTCCCATCCCAGCCATTCATTTTTAAAATAAATAGTACCCAAAATACCATTGGTTAATGTTGATGGACCAGAAGCAAAGTATTTTTTTGAGGGAATTGGTAAGCAGGTAATAGGTTTCATAAAAGCTTTATTGTTTTCAACTTGAATATTTAATGTTCTTTTCAAGTTATCAAAATAAATTTGGGGTGTTAAGTTTGTTTCATTAAATGTTTTTATATTATGTCTTTTTACAATTGCAAAAAAGGTATCAATTAAATTTTTCATTTGAGGAATTAGTATGTATTTACCATCATTATTTACAAAAAAGCCTCTTTTACCTAAAACATTAGATTTAGCAATTTCAAGTTCAGAGTACATAATTGGTAATCTAGCCACTTTAACTCTTTCCAATACTTCCGAGTTGTTTATTACCGATTCTTCAGCTTTATCAAAAATTTCTTTGTATCTTTTAATATTATCTTCTGATAAAAAAGTATTTGCATAAGAAATTGGAGAGTCATATATGTCTAATCTTTGACCAGATTTAATACCCTCTGAATGTAATAAATTAAAGTATTCTTTAATATATTTTCCCGCATTACCGTAATATCCATTAATAAAATCATCAATAATTTCTTTATCATTAAGTTTAGGATTCCATAACAATTTACTGATAAGGTATGCTTTTAATTCAGCAAACTCATTCCCATGCTCAACATTACATTGTTGAAAATGAGCTTTTACATTATATTTATTAAAAAACTCAATGTTCGATTTTAGAGTATGAAATAATGGGAAGGGGCATAGGTAGTTTGTAAATTGTACTTCGTAATCCCAGAGCATAATATTATTACATATTTTGCTCCATCCTTTAATATCTTCAACGAAATCTTTACTGGTAGAATCTTCTTCAATTGGTTTACTTCTGTTTACTTCAATTGTACACAATGTTATCATTACATTTTTTTCAGGTTTTGTTATTTTTGGTGGTTTCCTAGAATATTCATAAGCGAGTGTTGTAATTATTTTATCGGGGAATTCTTTTGCCACTTTATTAATGAATCTTAATAAAGAACCACTTGGTGAACCTTCTATACTGTCAACTTTACTACATTCTGGGCATTCGCAATTTTCAAAATTATCGTTTTGACTAACAGACCAATATTTAATATCTGGATATTTGTTTATCATTTCTTTCAAATGTTCAATTGTGAGTTTTAAAACATCTGGATTAGTCAAGCATAATTGGCCAAAAGGGATTCTTTTACCTTGAAATAAAGATGTATTTTCCTGTTTTTTTTCAAATTGACCTTTAAAGTATGAGAAATACTCTGGATGTTTATCAAAATATTTTTCTGGTGGAATTATTTTATTGAATGTATGTACATAGTAGCCTTTAAATGATCCTGAACCCCATTTTTCTTGTACTGTAGAAAGTCTTCTCCAATTTCTATATTGTTCGTCATTACAAAGATTACCATTAATAATTCTTATTTCAGCTGATGGAATTTGTTTATCATTAATTTGAGGAAGAATAATATCTTTTTTTTGAGGGATGTATTCATAATCTGGTGAGTATTTTCTACAACCGAGATGATCTTCTAGAAAACCAGTTACGCTATAAATGATCCCTTTTCCTAGTCCAGCTTGAAAAAATATTTTTCCATTTTTTGTGATTATTCTATATCCATCTAAAGGTAATTTTATTTTAAGTTCTCTATATTTTTTAAGTCGATTAGTATTTCCTATAACAAATTCATAAGGGGTTTCTTTTGTTGTATCTATTAGAATATCGATTTCAGTAGTTGATATTTTTTTTAAGTATTCTTTTAAAATCAATGCTGCTTTTTTTTCATTTTCAGTCGCGTTTTTTGATATGATTATTTTGTAGTTACTTTTCCCATCTTTTATTATTACATTTTTCTCTTCTGCATTAAGAAATGTAAATAAAAATAATAATAAGAAAAAATATTTCATAATATATCCTTTTTTAGTTTTTTAATAGTTCCAGGACTGCAGGTAATAACACCAAAGAACCTACAGTCCATGGAGGTTTCCGTATGAAAAAAATTTAAAAAACTTCTAAAATTGAATATAATTTAATATCTTTTGAACTAGAGCCAATCATAATTTTAAACAAACCAGGTTCTAATATGAGGTTCATTTTATCATCATAAAACATTAACATTTCAGGAGTTATAGTAAATTTTAATTTTTTTGTTTCTTCAGGTAAAAGAAATACTCTTTTAAAATCTTTTAATTCAATTATTGGTCTTGCAAAAGATGAAGTTAAATCCTTAATATATAGCTGAACAACTTCTTCTCCTGCATACTTTCCAACATTTTTTATTTCAAATTCTACAATACTACTTTCGTTAGAACAAATTTTATTTTTTGAAAGCTTAATGTTTTGATATTCAAAATTTGTATAACTTAATCCAAAACCAAAAGGGAAAAGGGGTTTACCTGTTAAATCAAGGTAATCATCACCTCTACCAGTTGGTTTGTGGTTATAATAAATGGGAACTTGAGCTACTGATAAAGGGAATGTAATTGGTAACTTCCCTGATGGATTTATGTTTCCAAATATTATATCAGCAACCGCATTGCCTCCTTCTTCACCTGGGTACCATGCTTCAATTATTGCATCAACTTTGTCGATCCAATTTTTCATTTCAATTGCACTACCACCAATTAAAACAACGATAGTTGGTTTTTTTAATTCAGATATTTTTAATATCATTTCTTCTTGTTTTCCAGGAAGTGTTAAATGAGCTCTATCTCTGAACTCACCTTCTTCAATTCCACAAACAATTATACTTACATCTGTTTTTCTGGATAATTTAATTGCTTCAGCAATTTTTGAATCGTAGTCAATAACTCCATAATTCCAGATTAATTTTAATTTAGAATATCCAAAATTTTCATAAAACTCAATTTTTATTTTATATTCTTTATTTTTATTAAATTGATATTTTTTAGTTTTAACGCTATAGCTTTGTTTCTTCCAGTTGTCAATAATCAATACATCATTTATATATAATCTATACCCATCATCTCCTTCTAATCCGATTTCAAAAATACCACTTTTAGGTACTTTTAATATGCCACTCCATCTTACTGAAAAAGAATCAATTTCTAATGATGGGTGTGGTGCAAATAGACTCCAATTAAAATCAATATTTTCGTCAATTCTTGTAATTGAAGGTGTGCCATTTAAATTCGTATTACTAAAATATTCTCCAGTTAGACCATTTTGCATATCAGAAGTAAAAAGATATCTTGAAGGAATGATATTATAATTATTACAAATTCTTCCGCAACCTTCTGAGTATTTAATATCTGTTAATATACTTGCTTTATTTTTAATTCCTTGTAAAATACTGATAGGGTTATTCCCGGGACCACTATAGCCTCCTAGTCTTGCTTCTATAGCATCTTTTCCAATTACTGCAATTGATTTTATATTTTTACTTAGTGGAAGTATATTGTTGTCATTTTTTAAAAGTACTATAGATTTTTGTGCAGCTTCTAATGCTAACTTTTTATGTTCAATATGTCCATTCCATTTTTCAGCAATATCAGGATTTACATAAGGATTTTCAAATAAACCTAATTTGAATTTTACTCTTAATACTCTTGAGACTGCTTCGTCAATTCTTTTTTGATTAATTAAACCTTCTTTAAAAGCTTTTAAAAATAGTTCATGATGAGAATAATCTGTTTGAAAAATTACATCCAAACCATTTTCGATAGATACTTTTGCTGATTCTTCCCGGTTTTTTACTGTATGATGAAGATCAAGAATTCCGCCAACAGCAGATGCATCACAAATAACAAAGCCATCAAATCCCCATTTCATTTTTAGGGTATCTATCAGTAACCATTTATTTGCACTACAAGGTGAACCATTTATTGAGTTATAAGCTGTCATTATTGATAATGATTTCCCTTCAGTAATACACTTTCTAAATGCTGGAAAATATACCTCATTAAGTAATAGTTCACTAAAATGAATAGGGTAGGAATCCCTTCCACCATCTCCACAATTAACAGCAAAATGTTTAGGAGTGGTAATTATACCTTTTTCTTCAAATGATTTAACATAGGTGACTGCCATTTTCGATGTTAGAACAGGATCTTCTCCGAATGTTTCTTCAACTCTTCCCCAGCGAGGATCGCGAGCAATATTTATAACAGGGGAAAGAACCTGTCTAATACCTCTAGTTTTTGTTTCAATAGCTATTGCATCAGAAACTCTTCTCATCAAATCAAGATCGAAAGTAGCTGCTAAACCAATTGCTTGTGGAAAAGATGTAGAACCAACTCTCATCAAACCATGTAAAGCTTCATCAAATGGAATAATAGGAATTCCTAATCTTGTTTCTTCAATGAAAAATCTCTGTACGTCATTAATTCTTTTCGCAGTCTCTTTTGCAACTTTGTTATCAGAATAGTTCAACATTTGATCATTAGACAGTTTATTCAAGAAATTATCACGAATATCTAAACCAAATATTCCATGAATATATTTTTCTTTTCCATCAGATAAATCACCGGGAATCATAAAAAGTTGCCAGAACTTTTCTTCAATTGTCATTCTTGAAAGTAAATCATTTACTCTTTCTTCAATAGATAAGTCAGGATTTTTATATGGAAACATAATTTATTTATACAATTGTTATTAATAGTTTAATATAATTTTTTAAAATGTTATTCAACAATAATTTCATCGGCGAATATCCATGCTTTACCACCTGCACCTGGGTGCCACTCAGGACAGGTTTTTACTCCAATTGCTTTTACTTTTATGTATCTATAAGAATCTTTATTAAAACTAATACTAAAAGTTTTAATTGTTGTTTCTCCGCTTTTTTGAGGGTAATCATTATTAACTGATCCAATTTTTATGAAATTTTCTTTATCATTTGAGACATAAAACTCTACTGAAGTTGGGAAAAAAATCCATGATGATACATCTTGTAAGCAATTAATACTAATTTTTGAAAACTCTTCTCTTTTTCCCATATCAATAATAGCTTCAAGGTTAGTTCCTTCAAATCCTTGCCAACCTAAACCGTTTCTCCATTCTACTGTACCAAAATTTCCATTAATTAGGGAGTTTTCACCATCAGCTCGATATTTTTCATTATATGGATATAGTAATTCAATTTTTTTATTTAAAGCTTTATGAAAAGAGAAGGGCAGTGAAAATATTTTTGTTATTTGTTGATTATATTTAAATCCAGCATAAAATAATTTACAATTGTTTTTTATTGTAATAGGGTTCTTGTAATAATAACTCTTATTAAAAGAGCTATCAAAAGAGTATTTTAGTATTACATCTTTTTCTTTAGAGAATAGTTTTACAATAAAAGTCTTTTCTTTAACATTTGAAATTATTTGATGTTCTACAGCTTTACCTTCTCTGCCATAATTAATGCCTCTTTTTATTAAATAGTTATAATGACTTTGAAGTCTTGAATAAAAGTCATCATAATCTTTATTATTTGGATTTAACCAAAAAACTTCAGATAATGCTAGTATTCTTGGAAAAAGTTTATTATCTACAGTTTCTTGTGGTGCATGTTCTGTCCAGAGATTTACTTCACTACCAATTATATATTTACTCTCTTCATCATTCAGTTCAGAGGGTATTGGATTAAAAGAATAACATGTTCTTAAATTCAAATTATCAGGTTCAGCATTTAAGTAAGTATGTGATGCTGGTGAACAAATTGAATAATGATTCTGCTTTGCTGTTTTTATTGCTCCATCAAAACCTGTCCAAGATTGAACAGTTGCACCTTTAGTTAATCCTCCTTCTAGAATTTCTTCCCACCCAATTATTTTTTTACCTTTAGTTTCAAGATATTTTGCTATTCTTGTGATAAAATAAGTTTGTAATTCTTTTTCATCTTTTAAGTTTTCATTTTTGATTCTATTTTGGCATTTTTGACATTCTTTCCATCTTTCTTTTGGAACTTCGTCACCGCCAATATGTATATATTCATAAGGGAATAATGAACATACCTCATCTAATATATTTTGTAAAAAAATAAAAGTTGAGTCGTTACCTGCACAATATACATCTTTGAAAACACCCCATGTATTGGCTACTTCAAAAGGTCCACCTATACAGGAATTTTCAGGATATGATGCTAATGATGCTAGAGAATGGCCTGGCATTTCTATTTCAGGGATAATATCAATATATCTGCTTTTTGCATATTCAACAATTTCTTTGATATCATTTTGAGTGTAGTATCCACCGTATATTGATCCATCAGCTTCTTTTCTCCATGCACCAATTGTAGTGAGTTTAGGATATTTTTTTATTTCAATTCTCCATCCTTGATCTTCAGTAAGATGCCAATGAAACTTGTTAAATTTATAGTGAGCAAGAATATCAATGTATCTTTTGATGAATTCTTTTGTCATAAAATGCCTACCACAATCTAAATTTAATCCTCTCCAAGTAAATTGTGGTGAGTCTTCAATTTCAAGACAAGGAATTCTAATATTTTTGTCATTAGTCTTTATAGGTATCAATTGTAAAATTGTTTGAATTCCTCTAAAGATTCCTTTTTCAGTTTTGGATATTAAGTAAATAATATTTTTTGTAATAGATAGTTTATAAAACTCGTCATTTTTATTATTATTATTTTCTATTTTTAAAAAAATATTGTTTCCAATGGAATTATTCGAAGAAATATTCAACTCTAAATTGGTTAAGTGTTTTATTTCATTCGACAAATAATCTGCTAAATGTTTTGTTGACTCTACACAAATAATTTTTGTATTATTGTTAAGTACAAAGTAATCTTTTGAAAATTTGATATGATTTGGTTTAGGTATTAAATAATAATTAACATTATTTTTTGATTGAGCTATTAACAGAATAGGGAATAATAATATTGTTATTTTTATTAAATTCATTAATAATTTCATAATTATACTAAATAATAAGTTTAAAGAATATTTTAAGATTATTACTTAAAATTTAAAATTTAATTTATAAATAAGGCGTATAGAATTTAATCTATACGCCTTACAAAAATTGTAAAAATGAATAAAAAATTACTTCATAAGAACCATTTTAGCAGTTGAGGAGAAGTTATTTGCCTTTAATGTATAGAAGTAAACACCACTACTTAAGTTCTTTGCATCAAATGTTGATTCATAGCTTCCTGCTTTAAGATTTTCGTTAACAAGTGTAGCAACTTCCTGACCAATCATATTGTAAACCTTTAAAGTCACAAAACCTTCTTTTGGGATGCTGAATTTAATTTTTGTTGAAGGGTTGAATGGATTAGGATAGTTTTGTTCTAAAGTATATTTTTCAGGAATAGTAGAGTTTACTGTTTCAACAGCTAAGGTTTTCCAGATCTTTTTCTTGTCAGGGAACCAGTTTAAATCACCAACTGGTAATCCATCTGTTCCTGTAAGATTTGCGGTATAACTGAAGTTTTCTGTTAATGGCCATACTACAGCAAATATATCATTTCTTGGGTCGTATGTATAAAGGAAATCAGTTTGTGTTGATGTTCTTACAAGATGAAGATATTGAACAAACTTTGATAGTTGATTAGTAACAGTAGCACCAAATTGTGGATCTGCTTCTTTGTTATTTGCTTGATAGAATCCTGGCCATGTGTTCTTATCTGTAAACATACCCAAAGTTCTTGAATTCATCCAAACGGGTGGATAAGCTACAGAATCATTCTTCCAGTAATCTTTTACTGCCTGTGGCCAGAAATACACGTTACCTTCAACTCTGTACTTTCTACTTGCTTCAGTTACTCCAGTAGCCTGGAATAATGTTTTTGTTATTGTATCAGTAGAAATTAAGCTAGGTACATCTGTATATTTATCAAACCATCCTTCTTCTTTCTGAGCTTTTGATGCACCCATAGAGATTCCACTATAAATCAGATTGTTTTTAATTGATATATTTCTAGAATAATAATCATAGAACACATTAACACAGTTGTAAACAAGTGTATTATGCTCAATTCTGACATAATTATGAACATGGTTATGAACTAATACAAAATAACCAGTATTGCAGAAACCAGTATTATTTACAAATACTAATGTATCAACTGGTCCACTATTGTTTCCGTGAACTGCACCACCACCAAAGAATGCTGTTGGGTGTTGACCATTTTTGAAATAACAATCTTCAATATATACTTTACACCATTTTCCATTATAAGTAATTGCATTACCAGATTGACCATCAAAAATACAACCCTTAATTGTTATTCTAACTGAATCTGGATAGGAATTAACTGGTACACTCCAACCAACTTGTTTTTTGTCTGTTGGTCTCCAGTATTGGAAGTAAATATTTTTAAGGTAAAGATTACCTTTTTTATGGTTAATCCAGCTACCTGCTGATGAACCATCTGCTAAAACGGCTGGTGCAAAAATAGGAGGAGGTGTTGGTTTTGCTGGATCGTCATCATCAGCAACAATTGTTAATGGGAAATTTTGGTTACCTGAAGCATCCCACCAGTAGATACCGCCTCTTTCGAGTTTATATACTCTATTGATATTTTTTCTTTGACCATTAGCGAGGGTATCACCTTCAATTAGTTTTCTAAGAGCACCTGGTGCACCATATACAGAGGCTGGGCAATACATTGTATCACCAACAATTGTCTGAGCAAATGTTGTGAAAGAAAGAGCCATTAATAATAATGCGATAGTTGAAACAGTAAAAAATAATTTTTTTGATTTCATAACTCATTCTCCTTTAAATTTTAGTTAATTAAATTATTTTTTTAGAAAAACAAATTTTAAATCAATAATAAATCACCTCCATAAATTTTTTTAATAATTTTGTTATTTAGAATCTAATTCTTAGACCAACATCCATAGTCATATCATAATGTTGTTCAGCAGAAGGGAAGCCATTACCCTTTACAAGAGCAACATCTTTAGCTCTATTAAGGTTTGTAATATTTCCGAATATTTGTAAACCA
>DATCTW010000058.1:0-19287 GCA_036567745.1 Ignavibacteria bacterium
TTTATTAATAATAAAATAAATTCATGCGCGGAAATTATTTTTCGCATATATTTGAGTAAGTACATGTAGCGCATTTTTTTTTGTATTTGGTTGCATTTGGATAGTAGTTATTAATTACAATCTTTTCAATACCATTTATACTTTCGATTATTTTTTGTTTGTCTTTTTCTTCAATAGTTATTTCAATAAGTTTATTAGAACTTCTTGTGAATACGATAAATCCTTTTTTTACTGTTACATTAAAATTAGATTCAATTAAAAAAGCATAACAAAAAGTTTGAATTTTATAAGTGTTATATAATATATCATTATATTCAGCAAATTTATAATCTAATGACGCATAAGTTCCATCATCTAATTCTAATACCTCGTCTACTTTTCCTCTTAAATGGTTTGAAGTTAAATATACATCAAGATATTTATTTTTTACTCCAATTCTTTTTCTTAAATATTCTTTGTTTTCTTCGAGTTTTTTATTGTGTATTTCTCTCCCTTTTAAAACTTTATAATACTTTTCTTCGTACTGAGGAATGCACAAAACATACTCAAAATATGTATATCTTGGGCAATACAAGTATTCAATCACATGAGATGGTGTAATTGATATTATCATAAAAATAAACTTTTAACTTCATCTGTAACAAAATCTTTATCAAAAGCTTGTCCTAATAGTACAGTTTGTTTTAATTCGTCTTTGCTCATAGGAAATATGTATAGTTTATCTTTTTCTTCATTGATTAAATCTTTACATATTAATTCCAATGAGTCTTTTTCTGTATTGTTCAAAACACCTAAAAAAACAGATAATTGGACTCGATATAAACCAGCTTGTTTACAAGCCTTTGCTATTTTGTTTCTAATTTTATTATCTTCAATATCATAAATCACCCAACAGATCATATTTTTCAATATCCTCATCTTTAAAGGTTTTATTTATTAGTTCATTTGCAAAGGTATGTGCATCATATTGTATAATATTACTTCTTGTTTGATTCTTATTCTTATATCTAATTTTTACTTCATCAAAAAAATCAACAAAGGATTGCATTAATAAATTCTTTCCTTCTTTGTTTAAACTATATCCGTTTACAATTTTATCTGTATGGCTTTTATTTACTCTTTTTCCAGAAAATAACCTAAAAACTACTTCTTCAGCGAATATTCTATATGGTTCAATAAAATCAAAAACCATACTCATTGTATTATAATCGTCTCTATGTAAAAAGCCAAGGTATGGATCTATTCCTGCAATTATTAATGCTTTTTCTACTTTGCTATATAAAACACCATAAGCATAATTTAAAAATGCATTAAATTGATCTTGAGCTGGTCTAGTACTTCTTCCATTAAATTTGTATTCATCTATTAAAACATTGCTAAGTACTTCAAAAAATAATCTACCAGATACTCCCTCATAACCTCTTAATGATCCGGATATATCTTCAATTGTTTTACCTTCAATTTCTTCAACTAATTTTTTATTGTTTTCAATAAGAAAAATTCTATCATCTAGATATTCTGTTTTTTCTTTTCTATGTTTTTTTAAATCTTTTATGAAATCAATTTGATTCTGTAATTTTATTGTCAACCATTTTTTTACATATTCAATCGCTTTATGATTCATACTTGCAACTAATTGAGCTTTTCTGATTTTAGTAGTACTACCTAATTTTGAATGCCAGATTCTACTAATTGGTGTACCATCAGATTCTAAAAAAATTATATCGATATTATTTATCATCGCTAATTCTACAACAGAGTGTGTTAATGTTGTACCACTTGAGAGTATAATAGATGATATTTTATTAGGCGCTATAGATCGTTTTATTATTTTATCATCTTTTGGTATATTAAATTCAAATACCCCATCCTTTACGTGAATATATGTGCCATATGTGTCTATATATATTTGCATTATGCTTCAATTACAGTTCCAAAACCTCTAGATACTGATTTGCCAATACCTAAATATGAAGGAATAATTGCATTTGTCGAAAAATACCCTGAAAAACCTAACATCTCTTGTTCTTTAAATTTTGTAATTTTCTCTTTAACTTTTAGATTTATTTTTATTTCTTTATTTGCTCTAAACCCAAGATACTTATACATACTTAAAATATTTCCTATAATGATTTTCTTTAATAAATATTCTTTATCTTCATCATCAACATATGAATAATATATCTTATAATTATTTTGATTTAATGCTAACCATAAAGTATGAAATTTATATTTTATCATTTCATTACTAATATCAAGCTTGTTTTCCCATGTTTCTATTTGTTTATCTGTTATTTTATAAATATTATTTTCAATTACTAATTCCTTAATTCTTAAAAATAACTCATTGAGTAAAATTGATCCTTCATTTATACCAATTAGAATTGGATTTTTTTTAATTACTTTATATTGAACTAAAGGATAGCAATACTTTGATTCTCCGTTTTCAAAATGATTATGTAGTAGAGGAGATTCTTCTTTAAAAAAATTCCCAAAATAACCTCTTAATTTATGAGAATCTCTTTGACTTATTTTGATTTCAGGAAATAATATTTTTGTAATTTTTATTTTCATAATTATCAAAAACTAATATATTCGGATTCACTATAACCAGTATTCTCTTTTTCGTCATTTTCTGAATATGAATAATTTTTTGTTGGTTCGTAATATTCCCATAAGTAAAAACCATATTCCTTTTTATTTTCTGCATTGATTTCTTTTTTATTGTAAGGAATAGGTATATTAATTACATAATCATAGAACTTTGATTTAAATAAACCAAATTTTTCTTTTTTTGTAAAATAATCCATTTCTTTAGATTCAATAATATTTACGTATTTTTCCCATATTTCTTTAGCTTCATCATTAAGTATTATATACATTTGTTCTGTTTTTTCTTCTGTAATATATGAAAATTTATTTATTTCTTCAAATTTCCATTCTTGTAAAAAGCCTAATTCTTCAGATTTAATATTTTCAGATTGTTCTTTTATTTTTGTAAAGTAATTTTCTATTAATTTAATATAGTTTACTTCTTCTATTTCATCGTATTCATTTATTACTCTTTCGGTTTTATTAATTAATATTTGCCCATAAACTCTCATTGTATTACTAAAAAAATCTTCAATTTTATATATAAAAATTTCACTAATTTCTTTTTTTTCAGAGTATCTGTTTGCTCTACCAGCTGATTGTATTATTGCATCAAGAGGTGCTATTTCTCTGAATACAGTCGAAACAGAAATATCAACACCTGCTTCTACTAATTGAGTAGATACAATAATTTTTCTTTTTTTAATATTTTTGTTTTTAATTTTATTAATTATAACTTTTCTTTCATAAGGTGTTTTTAATGTTGAAAGGTAATATATCTCATCATTATTATTAATTCTATATTTTAATTCGTTAAAACATTTTAAAGTAGCTTTTTTTGTATTGAGAATAATTAATACATCTTTTTCAGGGTTATTATTAATATATTCTTCAACATTGTTTATAAAATCTGTGTATGTTATAGCATCTTTTGATTTATTAATTATTTTTGTTCTGTTAAATATTTTAAAATAACTCTTATAATCTGGTATTATTTCGGTGATTTCTTTTTCTGGTATAAAAATCAGTGGTTGTGTAGCTGTTATTAGTATAAAGTAACAATTATAAATATTCGATATTACTTTTAAGATTTTATTTATTACTTCCCAATACTTATAATCTATAGTTTGAATTTCATCCATCAAAATAATAGAATTAGTAATATTTGGTATTTTCATTAATTTTGTTTTTTCAATTTTTAAAAAGGATTCTAATAACTGAACAAATGTTGTTACTATTATTTCAGATTGCCATGTTTCAATTAAAAATTCACTTTTATTATAATCAAATGTATCTTCATTATTCTTATAAACCATTTCTGTGAGATGATGATGTTTAAGTATAATTGATGAGTTATCAGAATTAACAATTTCTTTATATACTTCGAAATTCTGATCAATTATAGAAGTGAATGGTATAGTAATAATTATTCTTGAGCTATTTAAATTTAATTTTTTCTTGAATTCTTGAGCTATTGAAAATGAAGTGATGGTTTTTCCTAACCCTGTTGGTAATGTTATTGAGTAAAAATGTTGATTATGATTGAAAACCTTATTTATATTATTTATTGCACTATTGTATGCCTTGTTTTTTTGTTCATCAATATTGCTTTTCGGTTCATTAAAATTCTTTTTAATAATGAAATCATAAACACATCTATCACTATAATTTTCTCTAATAATTTCTTTTTCTAATATAACATCTTTTTTATCAGATAGTAATAAAGAACCATAGATAATATTAAAAATATATAATAATTCAATTCTATCTTCATTTTTTAAAGTAGTATTACTTAAAATACTAAAATTGAAAATAAAATTATTAAAATCTTCAAATATCGTATTTGTTTCAATTTTACTTTTAAAAATGCCAAAATCTAATAATATTTTTGTTTTTTGATAAAGTGGATTAAGGCAATGCATAAATTCAGAGTAGGGAATAGATTCTATTTGTTTTTTTATTTTGCTTAAATCCTTATCATAAAATTCTAAAAGTTCATCTTCAAAATTAATAATATTACCATGGTGTCTTTTAATGGCAATATAAGCAAAAGATTTAAAAATATTTAATAAAATTTCATCATAGTCTTTTTGTGTAAAATATAAATTTAAAAATTCCTTAGCATAAATAGCGGATAAATGGGAGTGATTTTTAAGTTCATTTACCGTTTTACTCTTTCCAAACAAATACTCCTGAAAATATTTTGTGGATTTACCAATATCATGTAAGAAACCAATTATGTAAGCAATTTCTTTAAAGTCTTCATTTCTTATATTTTTATATTTTAAATTACTGGAAGAGATTGCAAATTCACATTTTTTTGCAGTCTCTTCCAAATGTTCAATCAATAGTTTTTCTGGATGAGAGTATAGCATAACATTATAAGTAAATTATATTACCATAAACTGTTTTTATATAACTATTAACTTTTGAAATAATACTTTCCCCAGTTATTTCGATTATTACATCAGAGTATTCTGTTACTATTCTATCTTTTTCTGAATCTAGTTCCATTTCTATTGGCATAACATTAACAGAATATTTCTTTTCATAATCAAATTTTATAGATTTTTCACCAGAACAATTTTTCATATTGATTGCAGTTATAATTTCAATATAATCACTATTATTTATTTCTTCTCCAACTATTGTATCAATATAATCTACTTTAGCGGTAAACTGAGATAGACCTAAATAGGGTGTAAAGTAATGGTTATTTTCTTTTATTCTTTGTTCTATCTCAGTAAAAAGATTATCGTTATCCGAAGAATAAAAAATTCTAAATTTTGGATTTTGTAATAATTCATAACCAACTCTTGTTTTGCCTTTAGAACTGATATTATAAAAAGACTCTTTAGTATTTATCAAGTTAAAACCAATATTAATTTTTTTTACAGGGTTTATTACTTGTATAGCAATACCAGTATCTTTTTTTGAAAAATAACTGTAAAAATTATATCTATCAATATACTGTCCAACAATAGCTCCAAGTAAACCTGCAATCGAAGTTCTGGTTGGTATTGGATAAGTGAGTGGTGAAGTAGTAGTATTGAACTTTCTGTAATGCCCAAACTCACTTGAAATATCAAATATTAAAATTTTCTTAGATTTCATTTACATTTATTTCGTTGTTAATAATTTTTAATACTTGATTATTATTTAGAATAACTAATCTGTCATCTTTTTTTATATATATACGTTTAATTTTATTTTTTATTGATTTTATTTCATTGAATATTTCACTTAAATCTAATTTATATTCATTTACAGATCTAATCTCTTTTTCGTTTTTATCTGTAATAAGTTTTATTTTTTGTCTCAAATTACCAATATAAAAAGATTCATTATAATCTATTGTTAGGAGTAAAAGAGGTGTTTGCCCATATTTACTTCTTGAAATAAGATTTTTTGTACCTTCCCATAAACCCTCAAGAAGTAGTTCTTTGTCTTCTTCAGTCATTTTTGAGTACTTTGCAGCCTTATCATTAATTATTCCATTAAAACCAATTATTGCGTATGGCACTTTATATTCAGTCCTGAATGTTTTTTGAGCTTTACCCTCTTTTGAAGCAAAAGCACCAGTACCTTGCTCTGTTAAAATTTCTGTTTTATTTAAAGATCTACCCATTTGAAATTGTGTTGGTCCTGTAAAAGTTATTGGATCTTTTTTAAGTGGTAATACACCCCCAAATACTCTTATATCTATACATTTATTTATTACTATATCTTTATCATTCTTAAAATCTATTGCTCTGGTTTTTGCATCATATACATTACCATCATTATCAATGATTTCACGAATGAAAATATCTTTATCATTTTTACCGTTATATCCTTTGTATTCAAACCAGTAATCACGTATTGTTCTTTTTAACCTTACATCTGATACAAGTACTGTAGAAGTATCATTATCAAACCTTGGTCTGTTTTCATTTAATGGGTCGCCATTTGGGTTGGCATTTTCAATATCATAAATAAATAAAATTTCACTTTTATTGCTTATAATTTGTGACATAATAACTCCTATATAAAATTTGTTATTGATTATTATTGTAATTCTTCCTCTTATTCACCTGAAAATGATTTAGCAATTTCCATACCGGAAACAAAATAAAATGATATTTCATCATTAGACATTTTGGGTAATAAATATGAGTTGGTTATAAAGTATTTAGCAATAAATTCACGCAATTCCTGATATGCTCCAGAGCTTAAGTATTGAAATAACTTTTCAAGAGCCTCAATATAAATTTTTTTAATATGATCAGCATTAATATTTAAACCTCTTAATTTTTTCTCAAAAGGAGTGTTATTTAATTCTTGATATTGTAAAAACATTACAATTTTTACAAGAATACCGACAGAAAAGATACCGATTTTTATTTCACTATCGAGGAATGATTTGTTTTCCTCAATAAACTTTAATATTTTGTTTAAGTTGAAACTTTTTGTTGTTTCTTTTTTAATTTCTTTTTCCATTTTTACCTCAAAAGTAAAATTTTTATTATAATTAATTAATTCAAGTTCCTGAAAGTAGTACAATGTCATAATAGCTTTATATACAATTTCATCAACATAATAAGAACCTTTTTTCGAATATTCATTTCTAGATTCTTTTATTGCTTTCATAAATTTATTATATAGAGTTTCAGCTTCAATTTTTTTACCAATAAATACTCGATAGATTAAATCATAAAAATCATCTAAAAAAAAAGTTTGAAGTACACCAAAATTAAATTCAATATCTTTTTTTACTTCTGTTTTTCCTTCTTTTCTAGTTAATACTTCTTTAAATATTTCTTTTTTATTTAGTATTGATGGCACTTCAGAAAAAAGTAATCTTAATCTTGATGGAAAAATCTCTTCAAGCATAAGCTTGATACTAAATTCAGATTTATCTTCATGGTAAAAAAATAAATCAATAAAAAAGTAATTCTCTTCACTACTGATTAATTTTAAAAAATTATCTTCATAATAACTAATTTTATCTTTACTGTTATATTTATATTTGTTTAATACTTCAAGTGCTTTAATTAAGTAATTGTTATTTGGATCATATACTACTCTTGGAATTATATAATATGGATAGCCCCAGAAACTTCTACTTAAGTTATTTTTAATATAATCTAAACCCTTTTCAATTTTTATAGCGCAATCAGAACAAATTGGGTAGTTTTTCCAGGATGCTTCTTGCTTGAAAAAATTTGCCGCAAAACCAGGTTTATCTACTGTATAAAAGGTTAGTGGGTTTGCAAAACCATGTAATTTATTTTTTTTATTTTGACATACACTACAAATCTGTTCTTTGCCTTCAGATTTTACATTATATTTTTTTGATAATTTTTTTGTCCCTGCATACAACAATATATTTTGTATTGTTTTGAATTCATATAAATATTTTTTTTTGCCATCAATTTCAAAAACAACAGTTAAACCAACTTTTTCTTTTTTATCTATTCCTGATTTTGATTCTTCTAAATCATTTATAATTTTCTTTTCATTTTCAATAAATGATTCTTCAAGCTTTATAAAAAAATATTTTTCATTAGGTTGTGAATCTGAAAATGTAATTATTTTACTTTTAAAAATCTTTTTAAAGGATTTAATATTATTTTTAAAATTAGTAAATCTTGTAGTTAATGTAAAATCACCTCCATTCGAAGATCCTTTTCTGTAAGCATATTTTAAATAGTTTTTCTTGGATACCTCTTCGGTATCAATCCCTTCATAACTAAATTTGTAACCACTTTTTAATGTGTTTACTTTAAAAATAATTTCAAGCATTTTGTAATTATCAGTGGTGTACATATTTTGAATGAAGACTTCATAAGGTTTGGAATAATTTTCTTTGTTTAATTGGTATTCCCCAATTTTTAATAAAGTTTTGTCTTGCATAACTTATCTTATTATTCTTAATATTTATTGTTATTTTTTTTAACTCGCTCAAAACCTATAAATAAACAATCAATAGCTATCTTACATAATCTTAGCCTAAATACTACTTTTAACCCTATTGAATTAACATAATGGAAGGTTAAGTTATTTTACAAAAAAAAAATTTTAAAAGCAAATATTTTTTTCAAATTATATAAATTGTATATTATAATATAAATATAAATACTGACAGCGCCATGTCAGTAGCTTTTTATTCAAAAAATTTTTTTGTAAACAAATTCATTACATGTATATTTGTATACAGTATTTTAAAGAAAAAAAAATGAAAAATAATTTCGTTCGTAATTGTTTTTATTTTAATTTTTTTTTAAATTATAGTTCGCAAGTATATATGATTAGAGGAGAAAAAAATGGCTTTAAAAATTAAGAACGCAAATGAATGTCAATTAGACCTTTTAACATTAGGTGAATGTATGATTCGCCTCAGTCCACCTCAACATCAAAGAATTGAACTTACACCTTACTTTGAGGCATGGGCTGGTGGTGGTGAGTATAATGTATCTTATGCTTTGGCAAGATTTGGTTTAAGAACAGGATGGGTTTCAAGATTGGTTAACAATCCTTTAGGTGCCTTTATAAGAAACCACGCAAGAGCAAGTGGTATGGATATTAGCGAAGTTATTTGGGTACCTTATGATGGTGTTGGTAAAGCAGATAGAATAGGCTTAAATTTTACTGAAGTGGGTATTGGTGTAAGAGCAAGTGTTACAATGTATGATAGAGGTCATTCTGCAATAGCTCATATTAAACCAGGTGAGGTAGATTGGAATAGAATATTCAAGAATAGAGGTGTAAGGTGGTTTCATACAGGTGGAATTTTTACAGCTCTTAGTGACTCTACTGCAGAAGTATGTATTGAAGCTGTAAAAACTGCACATGAAAATGGAACAATTGTAAGTTATGATTTGAACTTCAGAAGTAAACTGTGGTCAAGTGCAAAAGCCATTGAAGTTACAAAGAAAATTGTTCCTTATATTGATGTATTGATTGGTAATGAAGAAGATTTCCAAAAAGTTCTGGGTTTCGAAGTAGAAGGAACAGATGAAAAATTAAAGAAATTACCAATCGAAGGTTATAAAAAAATGGTGGAAAAGGTTGTTAAAACATATCCTCACATTCAAGCTGTTGGTACCACATTAAGAGAAGTTGTAAGCGGTCTTATAAATAATTGGGGTGCTATCCTTTATTATGATGGTAAGTTTTATGAATCCAATAAATATGAAGGTTTGGAAATTGAAGATAGAGTAGGTGGTGGTGATGGCTTTTGCAGTGGTTTCATTTATGGATTTCTTACAGGGTTAACTCCAGAAGAATGTGTAAATATGGGTGCTGCACATGGTGCCCTCGCTCAAAGTACAAGAGGTGATACGAGCATGGTTACAATAGAAGAAGTAAAACATGTTATGAAAGGCGGCACTGCAAGAATACAAAGATAACAATATAAAAAAACCCCGATTAAAATCGGGGTTTTTTGTTAGGTTATTTTTTTCCGTATATTGGACCAAAGTTTTGACAGGCTCTATAGTCAGCTGATTCTAAATCTGCTGTACCAAATAAACTCCATGCAGAAGGTCTGAAAATTCTCTCTGGATTTACATTGTGCATACAAATTGGTATTCTTAACATAGAAGCTAAAGTAATTAGTTTATCACCAATGTGACCATAACTAATTGCTCCATGATTAGCACCCCAATTTGCCATTACAGAATATACATCCTTAAATGCTCCTTTGCCAGTTAAAATTGGAGCGAACCATGTGGTTGGCCAAGTAGGATCAGTTCGTTTATCAAGTATATCATGTATATCTCTTGGTAATTTTACTGTATAACCTTCAGCAATTTGTAAAACAGGACCTAATCCTTTTACAATATTTATTCTTGACATTGTAACAGGCATTTCTGCTTCTGTATAAAACTGAGATGAATAACCACCGCCTCTGAAGTAACCTAGCGAAGCTGGGCACCATTGAGTAGCTTTAAGGCATTCTTCAGCTTCTTCAGGTGTTATTTCCCAGAAAGGTTTCATAACAGGTTTTCCATCTTTTGTTTGTTTTGCTGTCGCATCAAGTGTTGTTGAACCAGAATTAATTAAATGAATAATACCACCTTCAGCTGTACCAGTAGCCGTTTTACCAGTTACTCGTTTTATTGCTTCAGGGCTCCAATAAGTTCTTACATCAGAGAAGATTTGAGCAGTGTCAGTTAAGAGATGACCAAAAAGCATTGCAACACCATTTAAACTATCATTTTCTGTTGCTACTATAAAAGGTTCTCTTATTCCGTTCCAATCAAATGATGAGTTCAATATTGCTTCTGAGAAATCTCCGTTAGGGAAGTGATCGGTCCATTGTCTTTGACCTTGAAAGCCACTTAATAGAGCATTGTGTCCAAGAGCTTCTTCTCCAAAACCCAATTTTTCCAGTTTAGGGTTACCAATCATCAAATCTCTAATAATTATAGTCATTTTAACAACAGTTTCCCAGTCTTTATCTTTTCTTTCTCTGCTTAACTGTTGTTCTTTTGGGTTATTGTCAAAACCTTCTTTACAATACTTCTTTGTCCATTCAAGAGCAAGTTTGTATTCATCTTTATCATAAATTTCTTCTTCTATTCTTCGGGTAATTTCAGTCATATCAACATATTCATTTCTTAGGCCAAGATAGTTCTGAAAGAAATCAGGATCAACAACCGAACCAACAATACCCATTGAAACAGAACCAATAGAGAGATAAGATTTATTTTTCATTTCTGCAACTGCTAAACCAGCTTTTGCAAATTTCAATAACTTTTCTTTTACGTCTTCAGGTATAGAAAAATCATCAATATCTTGTACATCTTTTCCATAGATACCAAAAGTGGGTAATCCTTTTTGATTATATCCTGCTAAAGCTGCAGCAAGATATACTGCACCCGGTCTTTCAGTACCATTAAAACCCCAAACAGCTTTTGGAATTAGTGGATCTGAATCCATTACTTCAGTTCCATAACACCAACTTCTTGTTACAGTTAATGATACACCAACATTTTCTCTGGCAAATTTATCTGCTGTCATTGCTGCTTCTGTAAAGCCACCGATACAAGTATCGGCAATAACACACTCAACAGGTAAACCATTTGGGTGTTTCAGATTTTTTGTAAGAAATTCGGCTGCTACCTTTGCCATTTTCATTGTTGATTCTTCTAGAGATTCACGAACACCTTTTCTTCTTCCGTCAATTACAGGTCTTATACCAATTTTTGGTAAAGATCCTTTTAATCTTTGTTGTGGTTGATTTACTTTTATACTCATTTTTTTCTCCGTAATTTATTTTAACATCTCTAATGCCTCTAAGACAATTGGAATTGATTCTCTCCAATTATTTGGCAAATCTTCAGAAATTTCGAAAGCGAATGCTTTTTTACCAGCTCTTTCTCTTTTCTTTATTACTTCATTCATTAATACTTCTTTAGGTTTATAATATAAATCAACATTTATGTTACCCCAAAAAGCTTTGTCTTTCCAAGCTTCCCGGCATTCATCATAATACATATCTCCTTCAGGTGGCTCAGTTAACGATTCAATAATGTGGAAGGGAGCAGAAGATATTAAATTTTTGATTACTCTTAGCTCTCCATCATAATGAACCATTAATCTTTTATTTCCTTTCTCAAGAATAGGTACAGCTAAATTATATATTGGAATTAGCAATTCTTCATATCTTTTAGGCCCAAGCATATTTATTGTTAAATTTTCAAACCATTTAACAAATCTACCTGGTCCAGAAGATATAAGCTCTACTTCCTTGAAAAAAATTTTCTTTTGAGCTTCGTATAACTCAAATAATTCATCAACTTCTAAAGCTAAATCAAGACAAAATTTTTCAGTACCAGCCCAATCTATATTTATACTCATTGCTGGCGATCTTGAGCCTCTAATTATTGTAATACCTTGATTGCCAACAAATTCTTCTGCTTTATAATATTCTTCATAATCTGGAACTAGCTCGGTATTTTCGACTATCCATTTTCTAATTTTATAATCATTATTATCTTTTATCCAATCCTCATGATGCCAACCATTTCTTGTAATTTTTTGTAAAGTGCCTAATGGAGTTTTCTTACGATAAATTCTATAAATGTCATTACCTTCTTTTCTAATTTCTTCTGAATCTTCTACTCCATGCTCTACAAATTTTATTACCTCACAATGATGACAAATACCTAAACCTTTTTCATACAATTTTTTCCAGTCATCTGTCCAGATATCGTCATCCATCCACGAATAAAAGGATAGGGGAGTAATATCAGGTGTTTCTCCATTAAGTGCTGTAATTAATCTTTCTCTTACAGTCATATAATATTATTGTTATTTTACAAAGTGAATTAATCACAGTGAAAAACTTCTTCCATTTTTGCCCACCACTCATTTTCTTTAGCTGTTTCAATTGGTTCTTGGCAAGGGTTAGTCAATTTCCACCATTCCTGAGTTATAGGGTCTTCTTTCATCTTCTGCATATCTTTATCGAAGTCCTCACCGATGTATTCGAAATAACTGAATAATAAACCATCTCTATAAAATATTGAATAATTTCTTATGTTGCAATCTTTTATTGTTTTTAATACACCTTCCCATACATTCGCATGAAGTTTTTTATATTCTTCTAACTTATCAAGCTTTACTTTTATGATGTTGCCATATCTTTTCATATTGACCTCCTCAAATTTTTTCTATTTCTATACCTCCAACAAGTTTTCTTGCCTCAACTATCATTTCAGCTCTTATCTTATACTCTGATGGATATAATATTTTTTCTTCATCATCTATTGAACTAAAATCCATAGATTTTTTAATAAGTAAAATAGCCTTCTTGGCTTTTTCTACTTCTTCCTTATTATCTGATTTAATCATATCACTAGCTTTTTGAAATATCATATCACCTTGCATCCATAGTATTTCTTTTAGAGTTTGTTTTGGGTTAGTAGTTAATTCTTTTCTATTAACTCCACCAACCAGTAACTCCGCTTTTAATAGATTATCAAAACAGTATGAGTAATTAAATGGATGAATTATATGTGGTGCATCTGGTAAAGTAGGAGGCCATTGACCATCTGAATTATATGAATTTGTAAGGTGAAACCAGATCATCTCAATTTCTTCATAAGATAGGTTATTTGAGATTTTGTTTAGTTTTTCTCTGACTAAATCTTGCCATGGTCTTAAAAGTTTTGCCATTGGTGTATTTGCCCATGTAGAGGCTTTAGCTCCATGCCATGCGGAGTCATCATCAAAATGTATTTCTGACGTGTTTATTGGTAATAAGCAAGCTTCCTCGAATGTAATGAAGTCTCCCATTTTTTTAACATTTGAAATAAGATTTATCAGATTTTCTTTAGATTGGGGGGTAGCTTCAAATACATTATCTGGTTTATTCTGATATTTCAAACGAAACCAACCATTTGTACCAATATATTCAGCATCATCAGCAAAAATTATTAATGCCCCTTCGGGTTCATCAGGTTGTTGTTGTGAGTATTTTTTTATGAGTTCTAAATATTTTTCAAGAGAATATCCTTCCATGCCCATAAAAAAACGTACTCCAAACTGAGCAACCCTATCAGTTCTTAAAAAAATTTTTAGATTGTTTTTTCTATAGTCGAAAGGGAAGTGGATGGCTTTTTCATCACCAGGCAAATCATATTTAAAGCCCATATTATAAAATTTAGCTTCTTTTGTAAATTCTTTTTCATAAATTTCTGGTCTAATTGGTGAACCATCAGGTTTGCAAGATCTGCTATAAGCTTCGAAGTCACCTAAAAGGTATTTATATCCATTTGATTCTACCTGTTCAGGAACGTATTTTCTCCATCCACATTCTGGATTCCAGAAACTTTTGGGTGTGAAACCAAGGTATTTATTATATATTTTATTTGAAAAATAAATCGACCACATTCCATCTTCCTTTGGGAAATTTGGTAGCATTGGATGTGCATAGGGTGAACCCATAAATTCACATCTTTTTTCATCTATAGCTTTCTTAAGTTTTTCTAATACGTCAGGAGTCCTATTTGCAATTTCTTCTATTGTATAACCTGAAGCTTCAAATACAAATTTTGTATTAGGAAAGTAATTTTGCATTACATCAAGAATAAGTTCATAAGCATTTCTAATAACAAATTCATATTTATCTGGTGTAAGATATGCATAATTTAGGTTGGCGTGGTAAATTGCAACATATTTCATTCTATTCTCTCTCTATAATTGAAATTTTTTTTGAAGATAATTAAAGAAATTTATTAATTCAATATCAAAAAGTAATTAAATATAATATTTTGTTTTAATTTTTTTAGTTTCATTTAAAATATAAGTAGATAAAGAACTGTTTTTTTTATAGAAAAGTGATAAAGGGTGTTATAAATAATTCTATAGACATATTATCATAAGCCATAAAATCTATATTGATTTTTTGTATTTTTTTTGATAAATTTAAAAATTATAAATATAAATGTAAAACAAGGAAGGTAAGGAATAATTTATGGCAACAACATCAGACGTTCGCGTTGGCACAACTATCAGGTATAATGGTGAATTATGCACAGTTTTTGAGTGGGAACACAGAACGCCCGGTAATTTAAGAGCATTTTATCAAGCAAAATTAAAAAGTATGAAAACCGGAAAAATGCTTGAAAATCGTTTTAGATCTGGTGAAGAAGTTGAGATAGTAAGAGTTGAGAGGAAAAAGTATCAGTATTTATATCGTGATGGTGATAGCTTTGTTTTTATGGACCAGGAGACTTTTGAACAGATTAATGTTGATGCCTCAATTATTGGGGAGAGTGCAAAATTTTTAAAAGAATCTGAAGTAATTGATATTTTATTTAGTGAATCAAATGAAATTATTTTTGCTGAACTACCCATTACTGTAGTTTTAAGAATTGATAAAACTGATCCAGGCGTTAGAGGTGATACAGCAACTGGTGGCTCAAAACCAGCTACCTTAGAAACCGGAGCAGTTGTAAATGTTCCTTTATTTTTAAATGAAGGTGATTATATTAAAGTCGATACAAGAACGGGAGAATATCTCGAAAGAGTCAAACAAAGTTAACAAAATATTGGAGTCTAAATGGACTTATCTTATTTAAAAAAAGTTCTCAAAATTGTAAATGATAATGATATCAATGAGTTAGAGATATCAGAAGGTGAAACAAAAATTAGAATTGTTAAAAATGTAAATCATAATGGATTACCAGTAACACATCCTCTCAGTCTTCATCCAAATATTTCAATACCATATTCACAATCAACTGGTCATATTGATATTAAATTAGAAGATAAACCTGATGATAGAGATGGTGATCAAAAGTATTATGAAGTTAGATCACCTATTGTCGGCACTTTTTATGCTTCTCCATCACCAGATGCTGATCCTTATGTAAAGGTTGGTCAGAAGGTTACACCTGGCACAGTGTTATGTATTGTAGAAGCAATGAAACTTATGAATGAAATAGAATCTGAAGTATCTGGTACTATTATTAAAGTTTGTGTTGAAAATGCACAACCTGTTGAATATGATCAAGTTCTATTTTTGATTGAAGTTGATAAATAGTTGATGGTGCTAAAGTGATAAAAAAAATATTAATTGCTAATAGAGGTGAAATAGCATTAAGAGTTATTAGAGCCTGCCGTGAACTTAACATTTCTACTGTAGCTGTATATTCTTTAGCAGATAAATATGCTTTACACGTTAGATTTGCTGATGAGGCTGTTTGCATTGGACCTCCACAAGCAAAAGATAGCTATCTTAATATACCTCAACTAATGGCTGCAGCTGAGGTAACTGGTAGCGATGCAATTCACCCCGGTTATGGTTTCTTAGCTGAAAATGCTGCTTTTGCTGAGATTTGCATTTCTTCAGGGTTAAATTTTATAGGTCCCAAACCTAATATGATAAGTACAATGGGAGATAAAGCTCTTGCCAAATCAACTGTTAAAAAAATGGGTGTTCCTGTAATACCAGGGAGTGATGGACCTGTAAATACTTTTGAAGAAGCTATTAAGATTGCTAATGAAATTGGATTTCCTATCATATTGAAAGCCTCTGCAGGTGGTGGTGGTAGAGGTATGAGGGTTGTTAATTCCCAAGAAGAAATGGAAAATGCATTTTTATCTGCACAAAATGAAGCTGAAAAAGCTTTTTCAAATAAAGAAGTATATCTTGAAAAATTTATCGTTAATCCTCATCATGTTGAAGTTCAAATTCTTGGGGATCAACATGGTAATATAATACATTTAGGTGAAAGAGATTGCTCGATTCAGAGAAGACACCAAAAACTAATTGAAGAGACACCTTCACCAGCTATTAATTCTGAAACAAGGGGAAAAATTTGTGAAGCCGCAATTTTGGCTGCAAAAAGCGTTAACTATGAAAGTTGTGGAACTGTTGAGTTTCTTGTTGATGAAAATGGCAATTTTTATTTTATGGAAATGAATACAAGAATTCAAGTAGAACATCCTGTTACTGAAGAAGTATATGGAATTGACCTTGTAAAAGAGCAGATAAGAGTTGCTGATGGTGAAAAAATCGAGACTCAGAATGTTTGTTGTTTTGGTCATGCTATGGAATGTAGAATTAATGCTGAAGACCCAGATTATGATTTTAGGCCATCTACTGGTAAAATTACTAGTTTTCATACTCCAGGTGGATTTGGTGTTAGAGTAGATACTCACGCTTATGCTGGTTATGAAATTTCTCAGTATTATGATTCTCTTATTGCTAAGTTAATTGTAAGAGGTAAAACAAGAGAAGAAGTGTTAAACAAAATGGGTCGAGCTCTAGACGAGTTTGTTATTGAAGGAATTAAAACTACAATACCATTTCAAACTAAAATTATTAATGATCCAAACTTTAGAAATGGTAATTTTGATATCGGCTTCATAGAAAGAAATTATGGAAAAGTAAAGTAAGTTTTTTTAAATAAGTTTTCTTTTATATTTTTGAAAGGAGTTATTATGAATATTCCTGCTGATTTAAAGTATACTCATTCCCATGAATGGGTAAAAGTAGATGGTGATGTAGCTACTATTGGTATTACCGATTATGCTCAATCAGAATTGGGTGATATAGTATTTGTCGATATTAATGAATCAGTTGAAGTTCAGGCTGAAGATCCAATAGGTACAATTGAAGCTGTAAAAACAGTTGCCGATGTCTTTGCCCCAATATCTGGTAAAGTTATTGAGGTAAACTCGAAAGTAAAAGATTCTCCTGAAACAGTAAATAAAGATCCTTATGGGGATGGTTGGCTTGCTAAAATGTCAATAGGTGATAAATCAGAAATAGAAAAACTTTTGGATGCTGACGGTTACAAAGAATTAATTGGTCAATAACAGCATCGGAGTAATCATGTCTTATATACCCAACACTCCTTCCGAACAGGAAGAGATGTTAAAAAAAATTGGTGTAAAAAATTTTGAAGAATTAATAAAATCCATACCAGAAGAAGTTAGAGTTAAAGGTAATCTTAAAATTGCTGATGGTATCTCTGAGTATGAAGCTATTAAGGAAATAAGAGAAATAGCAAAAAATAACTTATCTACCGATGATATGATTTCATTTCTTGGTGGTGGTAGTTATGACCATTATATACCTTCTGTAATTTCTTCGATTATTACTCGTTCAGAATTTATTACAGCCTATACTCCTTATCAGGCAGAGGTTAGTCAGGGTACCTTACAAGCAATATATGAATATCAGACAATGATATGTAAAATTACTGGTATGGATGTTGCTAATGCCTCCATGTATGATGGTGGTTCTGCTGCAGCAGAAGCTTCATTATTAGCCGCTTCTCATAAAAATAGAAAGCAAATTGTAGTATGTGAGCCATTTAATCCAAATTATATTGAAGTAATAAAAACTATATGTAATGGAACTGAAATTGAAACATTAGTTATTCCTCATAAAAATGGCTTGATAGATATTGAAAAGTTAAAAAGTACTATTTCAGATAAAACAGCTGGTGTTTTGGTTCAATATCCAAATTATTTTGGTTATATCGATGAAGTTGATGAAATATCAAAGATTGTAAAAGGTAATAACTCATTATTTATAGTCTCTGTAGATCCGATTTCCTTAGGGATATTGCTACCACCTGCAGAGTTTGGTGCAGATATTGTTATTGGTGAAGGGCAACCGCTGGGTATACCACAGAATTTTGGTGGTCCATATCTTGGAATATTTGCTGTAAAACAGGAGCTAATTCGAAAAATACCCGGTAGACTTTCTGGTATGACTATAGATAAAAATGGAGAAAGAGGTTTTGTTTTAACCTTGCAAACAAGAGAACAACAAATTAGAAGAGAAAAAGCTACTTCAAATATTTGTACAAATCAAGGTTTGATGATGCTCGCTTCAACAATTTATATGGCTTTAATGGGTAAACAGGGTTTGAAAGAAGTAGCAGAGCTTTGTATTCAAAAAAGTCATTACCTCGCAGATGAAATATCAAAACTTAATAAGTTTTCATTGATGTATAATAATCCATTCTTTAAAGAATTTTTAATAAAAACTCCAATATCATCAAAGTTAATAGTTGATAAATTAATCGAAAAAAATGTTTTTGCAGGTATTCCAATTGATGATAATAGTTTATTGGTTGCAGTTACTGAAAAGAGAACAAAAAAAGAAATGGATTATTTTGTATCTCTACTAAAAGAATTTTAGTTTAAAAATAGCCGTAGGAATTAATACTTACGGCTATTTTT
>DATCTW010000059.1:0-83445 GCA_036567745.1 Ignavibacteria bacterium
TATTAAATTATATTTTATATAAAAAATATCATTTCTTTTAGTCGAAAAATGTAATGTTTTGAATTACTGTAAAGTTTATTAAAAATATCGTATAAAAATACAATCTGATAGATAGGGTAGGAAAGTTAAATATTAATTTAGCTTATATGTTTATTATTTTATAAAGAAATGATTAATATATTTTATTACTCTGTGGGCGCTACTGGGGTCGAACCAGTGACCTCATGCTTGTAAGGCATGCGCTCTAGACCAACTGAGCTAAGCGCCCAAATTTTTTCTTTTTTAAGCGGGAGACGGGATTCGAACCCGCGACGTCCAGCTTGGGAAGCTGGCATTCTACCACTGAATTACTCCCGCAAAGTTTTTAAATATAAAATTTTTTAATAAAATAATCAAGATAAATATTAAAACCCAAAAATATTTTTTTTGTTTTTCTTTTTCATTTGATTATATTTTTACGATTTGTTATATTCACAAAACAATAATGATATTATTTTGATTAAATTATGTTTAGAAAATTTTATAGAGGTTTAATAGTATCTTGCCAGGCAGAAGGTAATGATCCTTTTAATAAACCTGAATTAATTGCCACTTTTGCAAAAGCTGCAGAAATGGGTGGGGCAGTAGCAATAAGAGCAGATGGAATAGAAAATATTAAAGCAATTAAAAAGATGACTTCTCTTCCAATAATTGGTTTAATTAGAGGAAAATTCGATGATGACTGGACACTAATTACACCTGATTTTAAAGATATTGAAAATTTAATTAATGTAGGATGTGAAATTGTTGCTATTGATGCTACAAATAGAATTCGACCAAATGGATTAACTGGTTATGAGTTTTTGAAAGAAGTTAAGAAAAGATATAAAATACCTGTATTAGCTGATGTATCAAATTTTAATGAAGGTATTAAATCAGCAGAATTTGGAGCAGATCTTATAGCCACAACCCTTTCTGGATATACACCTGACTCTACAAATAAAGATGATATGCACCCTGATTATGAGCTTATATCTGAGTTAAGTTCAACAATAGATATACCTGTAATTGCAGAAGGTAAAATATGGTCACCTTCAGATGCAATAAAAGCTATTCAAGTTGGTGCTTATGCTGTAGTTGTTGGAACAGCAATTACAAGACCTAGACTAATCACAAGAATGTTTAGCGATGCTTTATCAGCTTATAAAACTCCTTCCGAATTACTTGACAAATAAACAATACTAGGAAAAATAATTGAAACCTATTTTTATTTTTAATCTTAATGCAGCTAATGGAAAATTAAAAAGAAAAATTAATTATGTACTTAGTGAAATTCAAAACTATTTTAATGAATTTAATTACATTATAACTAATAATGAAAATGAAATTGATAAACACTTAAATTTTATAGATCAGCATAACACAATAATAGGTGTAGGTGGTGATGGAACAATAAATACCATCATCAATCATTCTCTTATGTTAAATAACAAAACTTATGGCATTATACCATTTGGTTCTGGTAATGACTTAATTTATACACTTAATATACCAAAAAGCATTAAAAAATCTCTTCAAATTATTAAAAATAATAAATTTTTATATATTGATTTAGGTTATTTAAAAACAGAAAACTTTAGTAAATATTTTCTAAATGCAATTGGCATTGGTTTTGATGCTATGGTTGCTTATAAAACAAATAAAATAAAATTTATTGATGGTCAGTTAAAATACTATTTATCATTGATATATTGTTTGTTCAAATATAAATATCATCAAATAAAAATAAATATTGACGAAAAATATAACAACACATTAAATCCTTTCTTAATTACAATCGGTAATGGTAAAAGAACTGGCGGAGCATTTCTCTTAACTCCGGACGCAAAAATTGATGATGCAACTTTCCAAGTATGTTTAGTAGATCAAGTGAGTATTCCTTTTATTATTAAATCTATATCAAAAGTAATAAAAGGTACTCATAATACTATTGAGCAAGTAAATCTAATTGATGGAAAAAAGATAAAAATATCATCACAAAATAATTTGTATATTCATTTTGATGGTGAAACACCAAAACAAGTTAGAGATATTGAAGTAACAATTTTACCTAAAAGAATCAAATTTATTATACCTTAAAATCACAATTATTAAAAAATAGACATAAGATATATTATGTCAAGTAGGATTTATCATTAAATATAATTCTAATATATTTATGTTATTTATTTAATCCCCCATTTTTTAATAATCGTAATTGAACAATTAACATTTAGAACATTAATTATTTGAAGAAATGTAAAATTTATAAACTTTCTGCTTCATTTTTTGCTATTTCAACCCATTTAATAACACGATTAGGATCATTTCTTATTGTATGGGTATCTTTCATAATTATTTCAACTATACAATTTTTAGTTATTTTTAATCCATTCTGAATTCTTTTACGAACAATATTTTCATCAAATACATCTTCTGCTAAATCTGTTGGTGTAGGTTTCATTGAAAAGATATATTTATTTTCCAATTTTTCAGCCATTTCATACCAATTGCTAAAAGGACTACATGAAACTCTTCTTAGATTTGGAATTTTTTTAATAATATCCCAACGTTTTTCTAAAGGTTCACAACATCCATAACAATTTAATCCAAACTTTTCTAAAATTGGTAATTGATATTGAAATACAAATTCTTCAAACATAAAAGGAGAAACACCAACAGTTTCCTGACTTTCACAAAAACCCCACATATCTTTTAATCTAACTTTGCCCTTAAAATCTTTTTGAGGTAATTCATCAGTCCAACCAAATCCACCTGAACCTACATATGTTGAATCATTGTTTAAAAAAAGTAAATTATTCTTTTCAAGAAATTCAATAAAAGTCAAAGTCCCACTCTTTAAAAATGACATTAACCTATGTAAGTTATCTGGTTCATCTTGCATATCTAACATAAATCTTTCTAAACCTCTTATATAAATTAGTGTTTGAGTCATACCAAGACTCCACCACCAACCCATATTTATTTTTGCTGGTAATAAATCACCAAAAATCGAGTTTAACAAATCTAATATATCATTAGTTTTTTTGTAATCAATAATAATTTCTGGAAAATGTAATAAATTCATTTGATTATATTCTTTTAACGGAGCATCCCAAATAAAAGAACCTTCTTCAGCAGTTTTAACTCTAATTTCTTGCATTCCCCAACCAGTATTTACATGTTCATAAGGAACTCTAAAATATGACTCTATTACCCTATCATCATTTAAATATTTTCCCCAGAATATTTCCTTTTTTAGTAAATATTCCCAATTTCGTGCTCGATCATTTTCACATTCTAATGAATTTTTAGGAATTATCTCTGTCCAACCATGCTCAGGATCGCAAAATACTGGAGTTCTTGTTTTTTCTAATTTATTATGTTTTAGCCATAATTCTGCTTTCTTTTTCTCAATTGGTCTATTAGCTAATTCTGCTACTTGTCCAGCTAAATTTCTAAGAATTTGTTTATCTTTAATCGAAAGATTTAAATCATTACATTCATTCAACATATTTTTAACTCATGTAAGTTAATAATTAAATTATTACTTGATTCAATAATCTTTTTTCTTTTATTTTTATATCTGATAAATAATAATTTTTGAGGAAATAATCTATTGTTTCAATACGAATTTTTATAGAACTAGTAGGTTTGTTCTCATCAATATCTCGAAATGAGAAGAAAGCACCACCAGCTGCATATATAATATCTCTTACTACTGAGTACGTAGTAGAATCGTGACCACATTTGAAATTACTTAATTCTATAGCTACCAAATTAGGATGTCTTGATACAAATTTTGCAGCCCATATTTTCTTATTTGTATTTTCACTAAATGAATTCTTCCATACATCAGAAATATCAAGAGGATGATTTATAATTCCTTGTTTTATATCATCTCTAAATAAGTCTTCAAGTAAATCACTATCGGTTGGTAAAGAATCAATTGAAAATATTGGATATCCTAATTTTTGAAATTCTTCAGGTATTCCGTGATTTAAACCTGGATCATTATGATAAGGTCTTGATAGGAAAACTATTCCTATTCTTTTTTCTTTTTCAATTTTTTTTAGAAGCTCTCTACCTTTAAATTTTAAATCTTTATCATAATTTTTTAGTAAATTATAACCTACTTGAACTGCATATTGGTTTTCTTCATATGATAAATTAAATATTTTTTTAAAGTAAGAAAATAGTTGAATATTTGATTTTTCAAAATCATCTAAATTGATAAATGGATTAAGATATAAAATATTATGTTTTAAAAACAAATCTTCTTCTTTGGTAAATGCAGCTTTAACTACTTCTGGAGTTGCTATACTAGCTGGGCAAGATTTATGACCCACAGTATTAACAATATTACTTAAAATTGTATCGACGATTGGAAAAAGAATATAATTAATTTTCTTAATTTTGTTTTTGTTAAAAATTAGGTTATGAATATGAGAGATCGCCACTTTTGTAGGATAGCATGGGTCTATACTTCCTCTTTTTGATCCTTCTCTATATAATTTTTCATCTGTATAATCACTAAAAATTAGATTGTTTCTATTTATTCCTAAAGCTAACAGATATCCAATAAAAAAAGGAGCATATTGATACAAATTTAATACTCTCGGAATTCCAAAAACAAGCTTTTCTCTATAATCCTTACTCTTCTTGTTTTTATTTATTAATAAATCATAAACTGATTCAATTTTCGGAATATTCCATATATTTTTTGAAGCATATTCTATTAAATTTGGATTGTTTAATTTTACTTCGATTAGGTTTTTATTTATTTCTTTAACATCTTCTACTTTTTCAACAGCTCCTTTTTCACAATTTGCTATTATTATTCTTGTATGAAAATTATAGATAGTATTATTTAAATCTTCATTAAAAAATGAAGAATATTTATTATTATTTATGCTATCATATAAACTATTACTTTCATTAATATAATTTGAATGAATATCAATAAAAGTTCTCAAACAATTATTTTTACAGAAATGACATCTTGTAGTTTCATCTCTAACAGATTTATAATTAATATTTTTAACTTGTTTTAAGCCAATAAACATGCTTTCTCTACCTTTTAAATGAACCTTTCTAGCTTCAAGAGCAGCTCCTATTGCACCACATTCACCTGCATATTTATGTATTTTAATATTGGCTCTTAAACCATGCTCCCTAAATTTATCCTGAATAAAGTCAATTTGAGCTTTTGCGGCTGCCTTATTATACTGAGTACCACCTTGTAAAATAAAGTTATTCCCTAACCTCGTTAAATTTGGTATTTGAGAAACGTAATACCAAATATTTTTTGGTAATACGCAAGCTAAACCTGCAAGTATCTCATCTGGTGACCACCCTTTTCTTTGAAAATTCACAATATCCGATTGTAAAAATACAGAACAACCATAACCAAAGTTTGGATATCTTTTTACACTAAAAGCTCTTCTAGAATAATCATTAATATCTATTCCAAAGCTTTCAGCAGTAGTTTGTAAAAAATAACCATTTCCAGCAGAACATTGTGTATTTAACTTAAAATCAATTATTGCATTATCACGGAGCATCATTATTTTTATATCTTGACCTCCTACATCACAAATTACATCTACTTTATCATAATAATGTAAAGCAGCTTGAGCATGAGCTATTGTTTCCACGATAGCTACATCTGCTTTAATTGTATTTTTAATGATATTTTTCGCATAACCTGTTACACCAACTCCTAATATTTTTAATTTAACATCTTTTTCATGAATTTCATCGTATAACCTTGATATTATTGTTTTTATATCATCTATTGGATTGCCTAAAGAAAGTTGATAATATTTTCTAAGTAAATTGGTATTTTTATCTAACAATACAGCTTTTGTTGTAGTTGAACCTCCGTCAATACCCAAATACGCTTCTATTTCTTGATTATATTCAAATTCTTGTGGAATAAATTCAGGAATAGAATATTCAGACAAAAATTCTTTTACACCTTTATACAAAGGTGTAGAATTTTCTTTATATTCCTTTGTTTTTATATTAATTAAATCATTTTCAATAAAAGATAAAAGATATTTTGAACCTTTGTATATAAAATTTGAATAATTTTCAAAATTCTTTCCATAATAAATTGAACCTAGTGCAGCAAAAAATTCCGAGTTTTCAGGAACTATAATCAAATCAGAAATATTAATACTTTTATTTAAATAAATATTTCTTTCAGACCACAATTTGAGAATGTTTTCTTGCCATGCTTCAACCATTCCTTTAATAAATGTATTTGGACCCCCCAGCAAAAAAACTTTTGGTCTAAGAGTATTGCCACGAGTTAAAACTGATAAATTCTGCTGAACTATTGATTCAAAAAGAGAAGCCATTAGTTCAGTAGATGGAATACCTAATTTTTGTAACCCATTAATATCTGTTTCAGCAAAAACACCACATTTACCAGCGATATTATGTAACTTTATATTTTTATATGGTAATTTTGATACTGTATTTTGATCAATTTTCAGTTTTGAAGCTATTTTGTCAATAATCACACCTGTGCCACCAGCACATTTGTCGTTCATTGTTGTAATTTTCTTTATATTTCCATTCTTTTTATCTCTTAAAAAAAATATCATTTTAGCATCTTGACCACCTAACTCTATCACAGAATTAACATCTTGATATTTTTTTTCTACATAAGTAGAAATACAATTTACTTCTTGAATGTATTTACCCCCTATTATATTTGCGATATCTCCTCCACCACTACCTGTAACGAAAACAAATGTCTTACTTGAAAATAAATCATAATTTAATTCTACCTCTTGAAGTATTTCAAGTAATTTTTCTATTTGCTTTGTCTCATGTCTAATGTATTTTTTCCAGAGAATACTATCATTATCATCTAGTAAAACAATTTTAATGGAGGTGCTCCCAATATCAATTCCTAAAAACATCAAATAGATTCCCTTTCAGTTTAAAGATTTTTCGATGTATTTAATTGAAAATAAAATATTTTTCTTTTCTCCTTTCTTTCTAAATGGAAAAAAATTATGTTTATAACCATTTGTAATTTGATTTATATCAATATTATTTTTTTTGATAAATTGTTCAAATTCATTCTTAGCTTTTTCTTTAGCTTCATTTAATGTCATAAGAACTCTACTATACATATTAATTATACCTTCTCCTCCAGTTTCAATTGAGGAAAATAATACATTATTATTATGGTTAAGTATTGATGACATTATTCCATCACTCATAGTACTGGGCATACATCCAAACGGTTTTAAAGATATAACCATATGACATAGATTGTTTAAAGAATAATACAAGGTTTTTCCTATTTCAAGATGTCCTTCTCCACCTTCGATTAATGGGTTATAGTATTTCTTTGATAGAAACCGTAATTTATCTTGTGAAGGAAGAGAAAAAGGAATTTTATTTAATTTTTTTCTAAAGTGATTATAGAATAACATCATTAACTTCTCAAGTATTCTTATAATAATTATACCCACTAATTCTTTTATTATAGATTTTGCATTTTTTGATAGTAGTTTTGTACTTTTAAAGTTATTCGAAATATAAAGCTGTTTATTGTATCTATTTTGGTGTAAAATATACATAATCCAATTACTTAAAGGTTCTGGAATAACTTGAGCATTATTTTGTTCAAGAAATCTATGCATATTCAAATTTCCATCACTTTCAGTAGTCTGAGCCCAAAATTCACCAGTAACTTTTACAATAGGTTTTATTTTGAAAAAATTATAATTTATTCTTTTAAGTCTTTTTAGAAAGTCTTTTGGAATATCATTATATTCTTTACAATAATAAAAATATACAATCTTAAGCAATAATAAAAGATAATTTGGAAAGAATTGTTTCTCGGCAAGTTTTGATAACTTTTTAATAATTGAAGGATATTCTATAATTTTCAAGTTTAAATATGCTTTATCTATTGTTTCTTTAAGTGCTTTATCAACTGAACCTGTTTCAATCTCATAAGGTCTATATTGATAAGCAACATCATTTAAAATATCAGCTAAAATAAAAGAGCCAAGAATTCTTAAGAAAAAATCGTGATTGAATTTCAAGGCATATTCTTCTTTAACTTGATCCAATCCTTCATTTTGTTGAAAAATTATTACCCGAAATCCATTATAACCAGCGTTATTCAATCCAATTCTGAACTGTGATTCATACATTCCAAACCTACACGGTCCACATGAACCAGCAGTTAAATATACATAATTCTTAATAATTTTTTCTTTTGGTATTCCTGAAGCTTCTAACTTCTTCAAATACTTTATTAATGCTCCAAAAGTAAAATAAACAGGATTACATAAGCCTGGGTCACAAAATTCTTTCCCAATCTGAAGTGATTCAAAATCTGGATTTGGTAAAATATCACATAAATAACCCAAATTTTCAAAGGAAGCTTTTAGTAAAATTTCATGTTTCCAGGTTAACCCTCCAAAAATTATTGTAGTTGTTCTTAGTTCACTCTCTTTAAAAGGATATTCAATAGGACGTCTATAGTGTTGCTTATGCCTTTTTTTAGCAAAAAAATTATCATTATCAATATTTTCAACACAATCTCTCATTATCTTGTATCATTATTTAATTTTATTCATGATTTCTGAAATGGTGTTATAATATGCATTATACATCATATCAAGGTTGATATTTATATCATCATTTATAATTAATGAATCACCTCCTACTCTTCCAATATAAGTGCACTTAATTCCATAGAAATCACAAATTGTTTTTAAAGTTTCATAATACTTTTCTTCTAATGAAACAATTATTCTCGATTGATTTTCACCAAAATACAATGAATCCCTACGAATTCCATCATCGAGAGTTATTTCTGCTCCGATCATTTTATTTCTGTTCATTATACAGGACTCTGCAATAGAAATTGCTAATCCACCTTCTGAAATATCATGAGCAGATTTTATTATGTTTCTTTTTATACTCTCTAGACATGCTTTTTGAAGCCTTTTTTCGTAATCTAAATCAATAGTTGGTCTACCTTTAATTAAGTTATGAATCAAAAATAAGTACTCCGAACCACTTAAATCATCTTTATTTTCTCCAAGTAAAACAATGATATCCTCTTCATCTTTAAAGTAAGATGTAGTAACATTCTTAATATCCTCAACTAATCCAATCATACCTATTACTGGAGTTGGATATACGGTAGTATTTGGACTTTCATTATAAAAGCTTACATTACCACCTGTAACAGGGGTATCAAAAACTCTACAGGCTTCACCAATTCCTTCAATAGCTTCTTTGAATTGCCAATAAATTTCAGGTTTATAAGGATTCCCAAAATTTAAACAATTTGTTATTGCAAGCGGCTCTCCTCCGGAGCATACTACATTTCTAGCTGATTCTGCAACCGCAATTTTTGCTCCATTTTTTGGATCTAAGTAAACATATCTTCCATTGCAATCTGTTTTCATTGAAAGAGCTTTGTTTGTTCCCTTAATTCTAAGTACCGCTGAATCACAACCTGGTAAAACCACAGTATTTGTTCTTACCATAGTATCATATTGTTCATAAACCCAACTCTTATTAGCTATATTTGGAGATGATAAAAGTTTTATCAAAACCTCATTAAAATTATTAGGCACAAAAATATTATTATAATTCAGTTCCCAAACATCTGGTATATAAGAAGGTTGCTTCGTTTCTCGAATATAAACTGGAGCCCCACCACCCAATACCAAAGAATGAGCTGGTACTTCAGCTACTATATTTCCATCCCATTTTACTCTTAACATTTGATCGTCAGTTACATAACCTATTTCAACGGCTGGTAAACCCCATTTATTAAATATTTCTTTAATTTTCTCTTCACATCCTGGTTTAGATACAACCAGCATTCTTTCTTGTGATTCAGAAAGCATAATTTCATATGGAGTCATGCCTTCTTCACGAACCGGTATTTTGTTTATCTCTATTTCCATTCCACTTTTGCCTTTAGCACTCATTTCTGAAGTAGAACAAGTTATACCAGCTGCTCCCATATCTTGAATACCAACAACAAGATCATTTTTTATTATTTCTAATGTTGCTTCCAATAGTAATTTTTCTGTAAAAGGATCACCAACTTGTACAGATGGCCTTTTACTTTCTGATTTTTCTGAAATTTCCTCAGATGCAAACGTAGCTCCATGAATTCCATCTCTACCAGTAGATGATCCTACTATCATTACTGTATTACCTTTACCTTTCGCTACAGCACTTGCATATCTACCTTTTTTTACAATACCAACTGCCATAGCATTTACTAATGGATTATCTTTATAACTATCATCGAAATATACTTCACCAGCAACAGTAGGTACTCCAAACGAATTTCCATAATCACCTATACCTTTTACCACACCACTGAATAAATATTTAGTTCTGCTATCATTTAAATTACCGAATCTTAAACTATTTAAACTAGCTATTGGTCTGGCACCCATTGTAAAAATATCACGCATAATACCACCAACCCCAGTAGCAGCACCTTGATAAGGCTCTATAGCAGAAGGATGATTATGGCTTTCAATTTTGAAAACAACTGCAAGGTCATCTCCAATATCTACCATACCAGCGTTCTCTTCACCAGCACCTACTAATAACCTTGAACCTGTTCTGGGCAATGTTTTTATAAGAGCTATTGAATTTTTATAACTACAATGTTCACTCCACATTACACTAAAAATACCTAATTCTGTAAAAGTAGGTGTTCTTTTTAAAATATCTTTAATTCTTTCATACTCTTCTTCTGTCAAACCATGTTGAAGAGCTAATTCTAAATTTACTTCAGGTTCTTTTATCATTTTTATCTTCAGTTTTGTTTATAAATTTATTTTTATTTTTTCCTTTATTAGCTAAATCAATAAAGATACCAGATAAATTGTCTGTAATAAGATCAATTTTTGATACAATATCTTTTGTAAAATTAATTAAAATGTTAGTAATACCACCAGAAATATTTTCCATTTTAACTGTTATATCATCAGAAATTTCATCTACTTTTTCACTTAATTCATCAGTAATTTTTGTTGCAATTTCAGTTACTTTTGATGAGGTTGTTTCTACAGATTTAGCAATCTGCTTTGGTAAAGTATTTATTACAAAAGGTAATATTTGATTGCTATAAAGTGAAACCCTAACAAAAGCCACATTAATAAATTGAAAAATCAAAGCTGCACCTTTTTCTTGAGGTTCTTTTAAATTCCTGAGTTTTATTGTACTCAATGCTCTTAAAATAAATGATGCGATAAATAATAAATGTAAGTTAATAAAGTTTATTCCATAAAAATTATAATGAAAACCAGAAAATATTTGTGCTAAAATTCCGCCTAAAATAGATGATAATAAATATCCCAATCCAACAAAAATACCAAACATTGCAATATAAAAGCCTCTCAAATCTTTCGGACTTGCATCGATCGGGAAAGTAAATGCTGCAAGATTAAATCCCGTCCAAGAAATACCTGAAAGAATTGGATCAATATATATAGGCCAAATAAATTCTCTTGTTGGGAAAAGCCATATCAAAGGTATTAAGCAAATAACAACAGCATTTGAAAGTAAAACAGATTTGGAACCAAATTTATCAATAAATTTTCCCCAAATTTTTGAAGATAGAAACGAAATTGCTGCTACTATCACTTGAAATAATGCTATTTGAGAAAAACTTAAATTTAAATTTCTAATCATATGAACAGAAAAAAATGGTGCACTTATTCCAACACTTACATTCCAAAAAAAGAAAAATAATAAGATTTTGACATAATATTTATTTTTTAAAGGAATAAGTGCTAATTTTATGATATTTATAGATTCTTTAACATTTAAAACTCTTTCAGGGTGTTTAAAAAAGAACATTGCTCCAGCTGTACCAGCTGCAGCACCAATAGCCATTATCACACTATAACCTAAATTTGGTTTATTCAACTTTATAAAATAATCTAATAATAAACCTGCTCCAAATATTGCAATTATTCTAATTATTGAAAAAATTCCATTTCTAAAACCAAAATATGTACCTCGGATCTTTTCAGGAAATAAATCACTTACCCAGGATGTCCAAGCATTTCCAGACATCACTCCATTAATATTATAAAATATTAAAACAAAAAATAATATTAATATTTTCTTCTCAGTTGAAAGAAAAGGTATGAAAGGTATTATTGCTAATACAAAAAAGACCGATCTTGCAAGAAGGGATGTAATAGCTACAAATACACGCCTCCCTCCTATTCTCTGAATAATAATAGCACTAACAATTTGGAAAAATTGAAGCGCAAAGGGTAAAGATCCAAGTATTCCAATCTGAAAATCATTTGTACCGAAAAATAAAGCTAATCCAATAATAAAAGGTCCTGAACCATTATCACCAATAGTTAAGAACTGAAAAATGGTACTTAGAGAACCCTCTATTGTTGACATCTTCATTGCATATCTTATTTCACTGAATTTCTTTTTCAATAATTTATCTGTTTGCTCCTTTATATTGTTTAAAATCTTTTAATTTTTAATAAGGCTATCTATAAATTTTAAATTTATTAGATTATAGATAGCCTTATTGATATTCTTAAGGTTTAAATAGTTTCAATATTTCTTGATATTTTAATTCAAAATTATTTTCAAAATAAAATGAATTAATTTCTTTGGTAGATTTACTAACAGGAATTTTTAATCCTGGAATAGATGTAAAATCTACAAAAGAAATATTCGCGTTATATCTATCATTAATTACTTTGATAAATTCATTAGCAACTAAAGCTTGTCCTTTGCTTGAAGGATGAACACCATCAAAGCTAAATAAATTTCCTTTTATATAGTCAGATGTATATTTCTCTCCTGCAATAATATAACCATTCTTTTTGATATCATATAGGAATTTATTAATATCAACTACAGGAATAGACTTACCATCTTTTAACTTTGCTGAATTACATATAGATGAAATAATTTGATTAAAACTATTTACTGCTTGTTGTGCTACAGCTACTTCATCTTTATCTAAAACTAAATTATTTGGTAAAGGATTAGATTGAGTTAATCCCATTGTAGTATCTGACTTTAAATAATTTTGAGCAGTTAACACTACATAATCATTATCTGTTAATTGTCTTATACCACTTTTTGTTTGACCCCATAAATAAGTCTTTACACCATTTGTTATTTTATAAGGCATTACCGTTGTAAAATATGGAATAACAGTAACATCTGGAATATTTGCAACTACCATTTGTGCCCCTAAAGCAGATAAGGTATCAATCATCATTTTGTAGATTTGTTGAAAAATTGCAGAAGGAGTCGGTGATGAAGGTGAGGTGCCTCCACTAGTAGCATATCCCAAAACGTCATTGTTCCCTAACCACACTGTAATAAAGGTTGGATTAATAGCTTTTACTTGAGCAATTAAATTTGTACCAAAAACCTCACTTCTTAATACAATTGCAAAAAAAGGATTATTTCTTTGTGTACTTGTTAAAAAAGATACATTCTGAAAAACATCAGAAATAGGTAATCCATTACTATTAGGAATCCAAACAACAGATCCAGGGATACCTAAATTATTATATGGTCTTTGTAATGTAAGATTTTCCGGTGTAGAAATCACAGTATTGATTGCTACTTCAGCACCAGAAGAAGTTACTTTTGTTACAGAAATCCTTGAACCAATTCCAGGTTCAGAAATAAAAGGTATTTGAAAATCTAAATTAATACCCAAATTTTTTACTTGATTTGCTATTAAATTTGGATAAGAATATAATTGTCCCTCTTTAAATAATGCACCATCTTGATAACCTGCTGTTAAACTATTACCTACAGCAACATAACGAGTAAAATCAGCATTGCCTACATAATTATTATTTGCTCTGCCAGGTGAAGTAGGAACGTCTTCCTTTGAACATCCCCAAAAAACTAAAAATATTATAATAAACGTAAAATATATTTTTTTCATTTTTCCCTCACTAAATAACTAAAGTTTAAGATAAATATTAAATCCGAGAAGATGGGTTGTATTATTATAAGTACCATTGAAAAATAGGTCTGATTTTTCAGTAGTTCTTTGAACAAAAGGTAAATACAAGTATGCAAGATCAAATGATATTTTATCATTAAACTTATAACTAAAACCAATGTTAAATCCATTTCTATCAGAATCTGGTAACATAGGGTCTACAGTTTCATCGGGTACAGGATTAAAATCATGGAAATACCCTGATGAAAGTATTATATCAGAAGTTAATTTATATTCAATTCCAAATCTCAAGATCCAGGTATCTTTATAATTTTTCTCAGTAGAAGAAACAGAGTTGTCTTTTAAAAATGTAATTTCTAATTTTTTATAAGAAGACCAACCAATAAATTGAGCGTCGAATTCAAGCCATAAATCATTTATTGGTGAATAAGCTGCAGCAATAAAACCAGTTGCAGGTAAATTTAATGTAGCTTTAGCTCTACCTTCTGGAAAAATTGATCTCTTTTGAGAAAAAGTTGCATCACCCTCTATTTTCAAATCAACAGGGCTTCTATAAGACAAACCAAATCTTAAATTTTCTTCAGGTAAATATTGCAAACCAAAATTATAACCAATACCTTTACCGTCCGTTAATCCAGCTTTTAAAGTAATATTTGAAGGAGGATAAAAACTATTAGCTTCTTTTATAATCTCAACACTCCCTAAATAATAATTAAAACCTGCTCCAATTGATAGTTTATCATCTAAAAATTTCGCAGATACTGTTGGATTAAAATCGAACAATTGAACTTCAGATTTAATTGATAATGTTTTCCCAACCCAATTGTCAGGCCATTTAGTTCCTAAACCAAAAGGATTATTAACACCAAACCCAAATGAAAACATATCATTTATTTCTTGAGTAAAGTAGATATTAATTGGTGTATAAATCTTATTCTCTAACTTTGTTTCCTGGTTAGTATTTAAATTATAAGGTCCCCTAAAAGTCATAGAAGGAGATATTAGAGTTGCTCCCAAATAAACTTGTGTTCCTTTGAGGAAACTAATTCCGGCAGGATTAAAATAAAGAGCTGATGGATCGTTTGCTCTTGCAGCAAAAGCACCTGCTTGAGCCATAGCTCTTGCTCCATGTTCATTCAATTGAAAACCACCTCCAAATGTATAAGCTACTGCTACTACCAAGAAGATGGTAACAATAATAGATTTAGTTATCATAGTTATTCCTTTAGTTTGTTAAATAATTAATTAATTTAAAAGAAATAATGAATTTTTGTTATTAATTTTTATTATTAATTTTTACTATGGTAACCCCTGTTCCTCCTTCATTCCATTCCCCTAACCGGAAAGATAATACGTATTCGTTATTTTTTAAAAACTCAGTAATCTTTTGTCTCAAGGAACCAGATCCTTTCCCATGAACAATTTCAACTTCTGAAAGTCCCTTAATAAAAGCATCATCAATAAATTTATCAACAAGCGAAATTGCCTCAACACCAAATTTACCTCGAACATCTAAACGTGTTTTAACCTCCTTTTTTGAAATAAATTCAGATAATTCAGATTTTTTCTGAATAATACTTTTACCTTTTGTACTCTTTTCAATATTATCTAAAGACACTTCAAGTTCAATATTCCCAAAATTAATTTTTGCAATATTTCTAATTAAATCAATATCTTCAATGATGCCATCTTCGGTGCCATCTATTAGTTTTACCCTATCACCTTTTACGAATGATTTGTTTTCATCTGGTTTTAATTCATGAGATATTTTATAAAATTCATTTTTTATAGATTCAATTTCTTGTTTTGCTTTTTTAATAGAATCTGTACTGGCTTTATTTTCTTTTAACTCTTTGATTACATTTTCAATTTTTGCATTCAAATCACTTATAATATTTTCTGCTTCTTTTAAAGCATTACTTTTAATATATCTTTTTTCTTTTTCAAGATTCTTTTTATCAATTTCTAATTTTTGAAGCCTTTCAGATAAGAGAATTTTTTGTTTATCTATTTCAATTATTTTTTTATTGTATTCCGCTAATTTATGTTCTAAATCAGAAATAATTACCTCTAAATTACCGGATTCTTTGCCTAAAAATGATTTGGCTTTTTCGATAATACTATTACTTAATCCTAACCTGATTGCGATTTGAATTGCATAACTGCTTCCCGGTAAACCTTCTCTGTATCTGTAAGTTGGTGTAATAGTATGTTGATCAAATTCCATTGCACCATTTTCCATACCTTCGGTTTGATGAGCAAATACTTTAAGAAAACTTTGATGAGTTGTCGCAATAGTGAAAACCTTTTTAGTAGTTAATTCTAATAGTATTGCAGCAGCTATTGCACCTCCTTCTAAAGGATCAGTTCCCTCTCCAATTTCATCAATCAATACTAAGCTGTTTGAATTTGCATTCTCAACGATATTTTTTAGATTTAATACATGTGATGTAAAAGTACTTAGATCATTTTCAATCGATTGTTCATCTCCGATATCAATGAATAATTTATCAAACATTCTAAATTCAGAATCTGGACTAACAGGGACTAGAAAGCCAGTATGTAGCATTAATGTTAATAAACCTATTGTTTTTAAAGCGACACTTTTCCCTCCCGCATTTGGTCCTGTAATTACCAAAGTATAGAACTTTTCACCAATACTAAAATCTAAAGGTACGACTTCTTCTTTTTTATGTATTAATAACAATATTGGATGATAACCTTGTCTAATTTTTATACAGCCTGTTTTGTTAAAAACCGGTTTAACAGCTCCATAATCTATTGCATATTTTGCCTTTGCATAAGTAAAATCTATAAAACTTAAAATATCAATCGTTCTTTTTAATTCAGTAACATTATCTCGAATATAATCAGTTAATTCTCTTAAAATTCGTTCAACCTCTCTTTTTTCTTCAAACTCTAAACTGCGAATTTCATTATTAAGTTCTAATGTCTCAGCAGGTTCAATGAAAACAGTTAATCCAGAGGCAGAGGCACTATGGATAAAACCAGGTATATGTCTTTTATGTTCAACTTTTATAGGTATTACTGACCTTCCGTCTCTTTGTGTAATTAATTCTTCCTGAACATAGTTTTTTTCAGAATACTTTTTTAAAATCTTTTCAAGTTGATTAGATAACTCAGTATTTAGGTACTTAATTCTTTGTCGTATATTATTTAGAGTTCTACTTGCTGAATCTTTAATAGTTTCATTTTCATCAATAATTGATTCAATGTTTCTTTCTATAAGTTTATCATAAAAAATATCTTTAGATAATTTATATAATAAAGGATATTTATCTTTTCTTGTTAGAAAAAAATTGTTTATTTTTCTACTAGTTTTTAATACACTTAATATTGATAAGAAGTCTTTAGGTTGTAAAAAACTATTTATTATAGAAACCCTAGCTAATGAATCACGAATATCTTTGATACCATCAATCGGAAAAACTTCATCATAATTTAAAATATTGACCATTTCACAAGTAATATCTAATTCATAATTAATTCTATCAAAATTTAACATAGAATTAATTAAATCAATTTTTTCTTTACCCAAAGAAGTAGTACAATAACTTTTTATTTTTTCTTTCAGCTTATTAAAATCTAACTTATTAAAAATTTCTTTCATTTACTTATAATAAATAAAATTCTTCAAAAAAAGAATTAGTACCAGGAATAATAGTCTTAATTATATCAAAAACTTGTGGAGCAAAATTATAAATCGAATAATAAAATATTGAGTTATTTATTACACTTTCTGAAGGAAAATTAAAAGAGTGTAAAATTATTAAAATTAAACTCAGTATAATCATTGATTCTAATAATCCCAAAATACCACCAAAAATTTTATCCCATAAAAAAAGTATTCTATTACTTTTTATCAACAATCTGTAGAAGACTTTCATAATTAAACCAGAAATAACAAATAATATTACATAAGCAATTATTTGTGCCTCAATAGAATTGATATTTATTAGTTTCATTATTACAGGTGTAAAAACTGAATTATATTTTGTAGCTAATATTAAACCCAATATTGTTCCAATTAAAAAGAAAAATGTTTTTATAAAACCATCTTTAATGCCATTAATAACAGAAAGAAGTAATATTAAAAATATTGTTATATCTAAAAAATTCATTTTATTATAAAAGTTCTTTAACAAGATTTTGAACTAATTTGCCATCAGCCTTCCCCTTTAATTCCTTCATTACGAGGGGCATTACCTTACCAAAATCTTTTTGACCTGAAGCTCCAGTTTCAGTTATATATTTTTTTATTATCTCTTTTATTTCTTCTTCAGTTAACTGTTTTGGGAGATATTCCTGAATAATTTTTAATTCGCTTTCTTCTTTTTCTACCATTTCCAATCTATTAGCCTTTTTAAATTCTTCAATAGCTTCTTTCCTTTTTTTGGCTGCAGAAGTTAATATTGAGATTTCGTCTTCAGGAGTAATATTATGATCAGCACCTCTTTTGCTAAACTCTATTAATTGAGCTCTTATCATTCTTAAAGTATCTACCCTTGTTTTATCTCCTGATTTCATAGCTTTTGCTAAATCTTCACTAATTTTTTCTTGTAAACTCATAACTACCTCAAAAAATTATTCCAAAAATTAATCCATAATTTGAACAATAATAATTATATTTTTTTTGTGATATTTTCCATTTTTGATCTGAATATTTAACTCCCAATGAAAAACCAAAATCATTAAAAAGATTATTAAAATACAGCATCAATAACAAATCATTTTGCAAGGAATAACCATAATCTATACTGAAGTTAATTGTACTATAATAAATGCAAAAATTATATAGCATTTTATAACTAATCCAATCAAATGACTTATAAAATTGTATACCAGTTCCTAAACCAAAACTTCCATTTTCTATACGATTTGTTTTATAATTATTGTTTTGTTGAGATACTTGAATATAACTTGTTTTCAACAATAAAGGTAATCCTAAATTTGTGATTTCACTAGTCAGAATTGGAATAACAATCTTATAATTACCATCTAAAGAAAAAAGCTTTGTATTATTATCATGATACTTCCCATTTAAATAATAAAGTGAAACCTGTAAACTATTATTTTCATATAATATACCAGGCACTAATTTTGAAAAATGAATCTCTTCATTTTTCAAAATATTGTTCTTATCGTCATTATATCTAAAATAATAATTCTGCAAACTAATATTTATGGAATTCTCACCATTAGAGGGTTCAAATTCCAAAAACTGGCTAAAAGAAACACTTGTAAATATTAAAATAAATAAAATTAATCTTTTCATAATAAAATTCAAAATAATAATTTACCATTAATCATTGATTTAATCAATATATTTTCAAAGGTGCATTGGTAATTATCATTGAATTCTACAATGCTGAGAAACTTAATACTATAGTCAAAATAATTAACAAAATTACAGAAATGAAAATAAGGATGCCTAAAATAAGAAAAAAATGTTGTAGTTGAGTAAACCCCTCAACTAAAAAGCCTTGATCATCTATTGATGTATTTATTACATCTTTAAATGCTAAACCTGATTTATAAAGAGAACGTGCAAGAATAAAACATATAAGTGAAATGATTAAATAAATTAATGCTGAAAAAAACATTTCAGGTTTTCCAATGATCGAAAAACTAATTATAAATACCCCAATAGCAACTAAAAAAATAATCGATGAAATTATATAGAGAGAGTAACCAATTACTTTCATCCAAAAACTACATTTTGAAATAACGCTAACTTCCTTTGAATTAAAAGGAATATCTCTTGCCCTATCTACAAAAATTTCGTTTTCTTCACCACTCATAATTTTTTTATTAATTTAACTCTTTAGTATAATACTTTTTTTAAAAAAAATCAACAATTTTTAATATATATTAGAAAAACTATAATATATATTTAAATTATATTCTATTTTGTTATAAGCTTTCTTTCTACATCATTAAAATCCTTAAGTAATTTTTTTCTCATTTTTTTAGCATATGGATTATAAATCTGCATATCATAAAATAATTGATTTGTATCGTTTAAAACCACATTTTTAATGTGTAATAACTCATTAAATGTTAAGGTATCAAATTCTTCTTCTTTCATATGAAATTTTTCTAAACCTCTACCAATAAATTGAGTTAAACAAAGAGTATAAGCAGTCCTTTTATCATGATCTTTTGCAGATGAAATTATAATTTTTAATTTAAATTTTGATAAATACTTATGCACTTTTTCAAATAAGCTTTCTGGAATTCTTTCAGGACATAACACAATTTTTTTCCCATTTAAACTATCAGATACACTATCTGGACCGAATAATGGATGAGTACCTAAAATATAAGTGCTCTTTTTCAAATACCTTTTTAATACTTTTAAAGGATATAATTTAACAGAGCAAAAATCTATTATTAATGTTTCATCATTTAGGTATTTATTGATTTTTTTTGCAACTTCCTTTATTGATGAAATTGGAACACATAATAATACTATAGATATTTTTGAAATATCCTTTTCATTTAAAAGTTCAATATTAGATTTTCCATTTATATTCTTTTTCTTCCAAACATCAAGTTTTTTTTTTGTTAGTTTATTATCAAAAACACAAATCTCAAAATCTTTATATATAAATTTTGTAATTAATTTACCAAATCTTCCAAATCCTATTAAAGCAATTTTTTTCATTTATCATCCTTAACCTTTTTTTGTTCAATTTTTGATATTTTAAAAAGTAATTTGAATAATTTTTCAATAATATTTGTATCTAACTTTAATCTTCTAGCTAATTTTTTTCGGTCGCTTAAAGCATCTAATTCTCTTTTTCTATCTAATATTTTTATATTGTTTTTTATTTTCTCTTTACCTATTTCTTTAACTAATTTTTGTCTTTCAGCAATTAAAATTAAAATGTTTTTATCAATCAAATCAATTTGTTCCCTTAATCTTCCTATAGTAGGTGTTTTCTTGATCATATTCTGTATTAATAACTTATCTAACAATACTAATGCTATCATAGATTCAGCTACAGGTATTATTCGTGGACATAGGCATGGATCATGTCTTCCTTCAATTTTAATTTTTGTAGGTGTATTATCGTATCTTACAGTATCTTTTTCAATCAATATTGAAGAAGGTGATTTTACTGCTATTCTCATCACAATATCTTCGCCATTAGATATCCCACCTATTATGCCTCCCTGATTATTAGTTTTCGTTCTGATACGACTTTGATTTTGGTCAAAATAGAATTCATCAATTATCTCACTTGCTTTCTTTTCGCTAAATTTAAATCCAGCACCTATTTCAAACCCTTTAACAGCACCAATAGAAATTAAAGCTTTAGCAAAATCAGCATGTAATTTATCAAAAACTGGATCACCTAATCCTATTGGGCAATTTTTTACAACAATTTCTACCACTCCTCCAATTGAATCACCTTTACTTTTAACTTCGCTTATTAAATCTATCATTTTTTTTGCAACTATTTTATCTGGACAACGAATATCATTCTTCTCTATTTCATTATAATCAATTTCATTAATTTCAATATTTCCTACTTTTCTAGTATAACCAATAATTTCGATATTATAATTTTTCAATATTGTTTTAGCTATAGCTCCTGCAGCAACTCTAGCAGCTGTTTCCCTACCTGATGCTCTTCCTCCTCCATAGTAATCATAGATACCATATTTATTTAAAAAAGTATATCCAGCATGACCAGGTCTAAAGATATTCTTATATTGCTCATATATTTTTGGATTTTGGTCTTTATTCCAGATAACAAGACAAATCGGAGCACCAGTTGTCTTACCTTCAAATACTCCGCTTAATATTTCTACTCTATCTTCTTCTTTTCTTGGTGTAGTAATTGAGCTTTGACCTGGTTTTCTTCGATTAAGCTCACTTTGAACAAAATTTAAATCAATATCAATATTTGGAATAACACCATCAATCACAACCCCTATTGCTTTACCATGACTTTCACCAAATGTAGTAATTCTAAAAATTTCTCCAAAAGTATTTCCTGCCATTAAAGTTTCCCTTTAAAAGATTCAATAATTTTATCTAAAACAGTATTAATATCATATTTTGATGTATTAATTTTCAAATCAGTAATACTATCATATAAAACTTTTCTTTTTTTTAATAATTCTCCAACTTCCAAATTTAATGATTTTAAAGATGTAAGATTAGGTCTATCGTTACCTTTCTTAATTCTTTCAACAATATCTTTTTTAAAAGCTGTAAGTTGAACTATATAAGAATTTTTTTTTAACAATAGCCGATTTTTTTTCGTTAAAATGCTCCCACCACCTGTATCTAAAATAATTTTATCTAAAGTTGAACATTCTTTAATTACATCTGATTCAATTTTTCTAAAATACTTCCAACCATAATTTGATACTATATCGGAAATTGATAAATTACATTTCTTTTTAATTTCTTCATCAATACTTATATACTTGTATTTCAATAACTTTGATAATTTTTTCCCTACCGTAGATTTACCTGTTGCTCTAAATCCAATTAAAACTATTTTCATATTTAAGAATAAAATGTTTTTTTAAACACTTTCCAATAATCAGGGAAAGACTTTTTTACACACTGTGGGTTTTCAATTTCCAAACCATCAATTCTTAAACCTGCAATCGAAAAACTCATTGCCATTCTGTGATCATTATATGTAGAAATTAAAGCAGGTTTTAGTTCATTTGGTTTAATAATTAGACCAGACTTCAACTCTTTAACGATAGCACCAATTTTTGTCAATTCTTTATATAATGCATTTAACCTATCACATTCTTTATATCTTAAATTCTCTACATTTCGTATTACAGTATTACCTTTCGCAAAAATAGCTATAACAGCCAATGTAGGAACCAAATCTGGCATTTCATTCATATCTACATCAATTCCCTTTAATTTACTCCCTATCACTTCAATATAATTAGTGCCTATATTAACTTTACAACCCATTTTCTTTAAAATATTAATAAACTTTATATCTCCTTGAATCGAATTTAAATTTAAACCATAAATTTTTACAGCACTTTCTGTAATAGCAGCTGCAGCCATAAAATATGAAGCATTTGAAGCATCGCTTTCAACATAATAATTTTGTGGGATATACTTTTTACTATTACTAATAATAATCTTCTTGTAATCAATATTTTTAATTGATGCTCCAAAATCTTGCATCACTTTAGTTGTAATATCTATATATGGCTTAGATGTTACTTTACCTTTAAGATTAATTTCCATTTGTTTTTCAGCAAAAGGAGCTATCATCATTAATGAGCTTACAAATTGACTACTAATATTAGCATTAATATCAACTTTACCACCTGAAAAATTTAGACCATTTATAGTAATTGGTGGGAATCCTTTATTTGAATTTGCTTCAACACCTAAACTTTCTAAAGCTATTAATAAATCTTTTATGGGTCTCATTCTCATTCTTTCATCACCATCAATTACTACATTTCCTTTACATAAAACAACAAGTGATGTTAAAAAGCGAAATGCAGTTCCAGCATTGCCAACAAAAATATCACTTTTAGGAATTTTTAAATACCCACCAAGTCCGTATACAATTAGCCTTTCATTATCTTTCTTTATTTTTATACCCAATAACTTTAATGCTTTTATCATATAATTTGTATCATCACAATAAATAGGATTATGAATATAAGATTCACCATTTGCTAAAGAAGCGACTACTAGCACTCTATTCATAAAACTTTTTGAAGCAGGTATTTGTACTTCGAATGACCTTTTTGTAGTTATTGCCTTTATTTTCATATTATTTTTAATAATTTTAGAAAGTAGTTTCTATACTTTAAATAAGAAAAATTAATATTCGTAAAAAGTCTAAACTGTTCTTGAGCTTGCCTTAAAAACATATCAAAACCTGAAACAATAATATTATGCTTACTTGCTAACCTTAAAAATTGTGTATAATATGGATTATATACAAGGTCATATACAACGCAATTTCGTACTTTAGAAGTATTAATTGGAGTAACATCTACTTTCGGATACATACCAACAGAAGTACAATTTATTAGTATTTGAGGGTTATATTCATATACCTCACTTAAATCACCATAGCTACAATTAAATTCCTGAGCTAATGTTCTTGCATTTCTAACAGTTCTATTAAAAATTTTAATATCATTTTGCTTATCTAGAAGAGAAACTAAAACAGCTCTTGCACTTCCCCCAGCTCCTAAAATAGCTATTCTTTTGCTATAAGGATTTATATATTTTTTAAGTGAATTATAAAATCCGATGTAATCTGTATTATAACCTATTAACTTTCCCTTCTTTTTTATAATAGTATTTACTGATCCAATTAACTTCGCTTTTGGATCTATTTTATCCAGATAATTAATCACATCTTTTTTAAATGGTATAGTGACGCTTAAACCATTTATTAAATCAATATAATTTTTAAAAAAACTATTTAGATCATTCTCTAAGAAATTTAAATATAAAGAGTTGATGTTATTTTTATTAAATGCAAAGTTATGTATTAAATACCCATGACTATGTTTAATAGGATTACCTAATAATCCATATAATTTAAAGTTTCTTTTTAATCTATCTAATTTATATTCATTTTTAAGCTTCTCAATTGATAATTGCCCCGGGGCAGTAAGTTCTTGCTCAATAGATGTATATGTAAAATAGTTCCCACTAATGCCACCAATTATTCTACTAATTTCACCATATTCACCCATTGTATGAAATACTACTTTATAGTTTTTACGATATTTTTTCAGTAATTCAAAAATTTTAACATTATCAGAAAGGTAATTAGCTTTCGTTACAATTTTAATGACATCTGGTTTCTGCTTAATAATTTTCTTACATATATTATCTAAATTATTAGATGTTTCATTAAAATTATGGTATGATATTATAATTCTTGTTTTATTCTTATTTTCCGAAAACCAATTTATTAAACCCGGTGATAAATCATATTCAATATCAACATAACCAAAGTTATTAGCTATAGCATATTTTAATAATTCAATTCTCTGCTTCTCAGAACCAGAAAAAAAACCACCATTTTTCGGCGTACGAATAGTAAAAATAAATTTTTCTAAGTTAAACTCTTTTTTAAAAATATTAAAATCAAAATCTTTAAATTTATCTGCTCTAATTTCTATATAATCTGCTAGATTATAAATCTTTTGTACCTTTTCATAAGCTTCCAAAATATTTTTTGCTAAAATTGAAACACAATACTTTATCATTTACATTCCTCGATAGACTCAATAATTAATTCACTTTCAATATTTTGGTTTATTAGGCCTTTACCAATTTTTGATAATAATGTAAAGTTAATAATACCATTATCATTCTTTTTGTCAATTTTCATTTTTGAAATCAAAGAATTTGGTTTTATATTTTTAGGTACCTTAATTGGAAGATTATATTTTTTTAAACAATCTAATATTTTACTATAATTTTCAAAAGAAAGTAAGCCTTTCTTAAATGAAATTCTATTTTCTACATTCATTCCGATAGAAACACAAAACCCATGTGGAATGTGGTAATTAGATAATATCTCTATTGCATGTCCTATTGTATGACCATAATTTAATAATTTTCGTAAACCTTTTTCTTTTTCATCCTTCATTACAATATTCGCTTTAATAGAACAAGCATTATAAATAATTTTTTTTAAACTTGTGGGATTTAAGGATAATATTTTTTTATGATTTTCTAATAAATAATTAAAAAAATGAGAATCATATATTAAAGCTGTCTTAATCACTTCTGCCATACCATTTAGAAAATCTTTTTTCTCAAGTGTATTTAAAGTTGAAATATCAATAAAAACTCCTTGTGGTTGATAAAATGCTCCAATTAAATTTTTACCAAAACTATGATTTATAGCTACTTTACCTCCTATACTACTGTCTACCATTGCTAGCAAACTTGTAGGAATTTGAATATAAGGAATTCCACGCATATAAGTAGCAGCAATAAAACCACCCAAATCTCCAGTAACTCCCCCTCCAAGTGCCAGTAGAACGGTTGATCTATTAAAGAAACTTTTGATCATTCTCGATTCAATTTTTTCTTTTGTCTTATAAGACTTACTATGTTCTCCTTTAGGAAATAATATTATTTCGGCTTTGAGATTTAATTTTATTAATTCATTTAATAATGTATTACTATAAATACTTCCAACATTATTATCTGATAAAACTAATATTCTATGGTTATCAAAATGTTGTTTTAAAAAAATAGCAACGTTTTTAAAAATATTTTTTCCAATTTCAATTTGATAACTAAAACTTTGAGGTGGGAACTTGATAGCAATTCTCTCTCTCATTAAATATCTCTTCCCATAGCATAAATTATTGGTTTTAAGTTATTCATTAATTCAAAAAAACGTTCAGTTTTTAAGGTTTGATCAGCATCTGATACTGCTTCTGCAGGATTTATATGTACTTCGATCATCAACCCATCAGCTCCAGCCGCTATTGCAGCTTTACTCATTGGTTCAACTAAATCATACCTTCCTGTTCCATGACTAGGATCAACAATTATTGGAAGATGACTAAGCTTTTTCACAACTGGTATAATGTTTAAATCTAATGTATTTCTAGAATATTCTACATAAGTTCTTATTCCTCTTTCACACAAAATAACGTTATAATTTCCTTCAGATAAAATATATTCTGCACTCATTAAAAACTCTTTTAAATTAGCAGATAACCCTCGTTTTAGTAAAACTGGTTTTTTTGTTTGACCAACCTTTTTTAAAAGTCTAAAATTTTGCATATTCCGTGCTCCTATTTGCAAAATATCAGAATACTCAGCAACTAGTTCTACTTCAGTAGTATCCATTACTTCTGTTACTATAGCTAAACCAGTAATATCACGAGCTTTTGCTAAAATTTTAAGTCCATCTTCCCCTAGTCCTTGAAAAGAATAAGGATCGGTTCTTGGTTTGAAAGCTCCACCACGCAATATTTTAGCACCTGCTTCTTTAACTTTAAGTGCAGTAGTTATCAATTGTTCCTCACTTTCTACAGCACAAGGTCCTGCCATTATTACTATTTCTTTTCCGCCAATTTTAACTTCATTATTTACTTTAATTATACTATTCTCTGGTTTGAATTCCCTACTTACAAGCTTATATGGTTTAAGAATTGGTATAACACTTTCAACACCTGGTAATATTTCAAATTGTTCTTGTTTAATTTGTCTTTCATCACCAATAGCTCCAATGATAGTTCTTTCAACACCTTTTGAAATATGAGCTTTTAAACCTAGATTCTCAATTTTATTTACAATTGCGCCAATTTCATTATCTGTGGCGCGAGCTTTCATTACTATAATCATATTTTAATCCTTATTTAAACAGTATTTAATGATTGTTTTATTTTTCTAACTCTTTGCATCATTATTTTAAAATTATCAAATTTCAGTGATTGTGCACCATCACTCAAAGCTTTTTCGGGTTCTGGGTGAATTTCAACCATAACCCCATGTGCTCCGGCTGCAATAGATGCTTCTACCATAGGTATTATATACCTCCAATCACCAATCGCATGTGATGGATCTACTATTATTGGTAAATGTGAATAATGTTTAATAATTGGAATTGCTGATAAATCGAGAGTATTTCTTGTTGCAGTTTCAAAAGTTCTTATACCTCTTTCACATAAAATCACCTGTTGATTACCTTGATTTAAAATATATTCTGCTGCTGAAAGAAACTCATCAATTGAAGCCATTAGACCCCGCTTTAAAAGAACGGGTTTATTTATTGAACCTACTTCATTTAATAGAGGAAAGTTCTGCATATTTCTAGCTCCAATTTGCAACACATCTGCAACCATTGCTATCCTCTGAACATCTTCTGGCCTAAGTACTTCTGTTACAATTGGAAGATTATATTCTCTTCCTGCTTGACTTAACAATTCCAAACCTTCATATCCCAAGCCTTGAAAACTGTATGGTGATGTCCGTGGCTTGAAAACACCTCCACGCAATAAATTAGCTCCATTTTCAGCAACAATTTTAGCTGTATCAAAAATTTGTGTTTTTGATTCTACGGAGCATGGACCTGCTATTACTATAAAGTCATTTCCACCAATAACACAATCTCTTACTCTTATCAAAGTATCATCTTGCTTATAATACCTACCAGCTAAACGATAAGGTTTCTTTTCAAGGATTTTTATCTCAGGTCTTGGTATCTCTTTTAGATCTTCTAAAACTAAAGGTTCTTTTTCTTGATCATTTTTTTCAAATGTTTTTAAATATCCAGGAAGAATTTTAATTGGATATGAACCCAATATCTTTATATAACTTACTTCTGCAGTCAATTCATTTAAAGCAATTTTGACTTTATCTGTATTAGTATTTCCCTCAAAATCTATATGAAAAATATATTCCCAAGGAACATTATGTCTTGGCCTACTCTGAATTTTCGTTAAATTTAAATGATGTTTTGCCAATATATTTAAACAGCGAACTAATGCACCTTCAACGTGTTTTGTAGCAAATAACAAAGAAGTTTTACAAGGAATAGATTCATCGTAAACAACAGGTTTTTTGGAAATTATGAAAAACCTGGTATAATTTTCTCTTGTATTAGAAATATTATCTTTTAATATCTTTAAACCATAAATTCTTGCAGCTTCACTACTACCAATGGCAGCCTGTGTTAAATTTTGATCTTCTTTTACCTTTTTTATTGCCATAGCAGTATCAAAAAAACTTTCTACCTTGCAATTTTCAAGCGAAGATAAAAAAATGCTGCATTGAGCTAATGCCTGAGGGTGAGAATAAATCGTCTTTATTCTTCCTAAAGGGATATCATCAATCGCTAAAAGACAGTGATTAATTTCTAAAAATTCCTCACCAATAATATGTAATTTACGATTGCTTAATAAGTCAATTGATTCATTTATGCTACCAGCAGTAGTATTTTCTATTGGTAAAACGGCGTAATCAGATTCACCTTCTTCTACGGAATCTAATATAGCTTGAAAAGTAGGTAATCCTATGTATAATACATCGTAATCTTTATCAGAAAAAAATTTTTGTGAAGCTATATGACTATATGCACCATCAATACCCTGGTATGCTACAGTTATTTGTTCTCTATTACTTTTTTCAAAATGGTTATTATTTTCATTTTTAATATATATCCTTTTCGCCAGAAGTATAAGTTCATTAATTAAATTCTGTGATATATATCTACTTGCATCTTTTTCTTTAAAAGCACTGTTCAGCTTTTGAATTACCTTTTCAGTATCAACTTCATTAGTTTCATCATTTTCTAATAAAATTGTTTCCAAAATTTTTAAAATATTCTTTATTTCACTTTTTTTATCCATCATACCTACGACAAATAATTTAACATTTTTTAATAATAAAAAATTATTTGTTATTTTCAAGTGAAAAGTACTGGAAAAAATTATTTTTTTTAATAGGTTTTAAATCTGAGATTATTTCTTCGGGTACCCAAAACGGTACCCGAGAAAGCTAATTAGAAATTATATATTGTGCTGAAAGCAAATCTTAAATTAGAAATACTTTTAGTATCCTCAACTTTCCCTTTATTTTTATAATTTGGTGTACCATAAGTAGCATTATCATACTCTATTTCAAATACAAATTTAGTTTTACCCGAACTATATATAACTGATGGTGCAATTCTTAATAAATTATCCATATCAATAGATCTAGCATACACATAGTTCTTTGAAATATTATCATTAGCACCGAAATTCTTTAAATAGCCAAATAAAATAGCTCCCTGTAACTCCTTACCAAAAGAAATATCTGACCAGATAGATAACGTTTTATAATTTGTATACTCAAGAGGATTACTTTCTTTAGCTGCATATCCTCCTATCATTGTTAAATCATATACATTCTCACCATATATACAATTCATTTTAAAAATTAAAGGATTAATTGATAATTTAAAATAAGTATTATATACTACTGAAGAAATAACTTCATCCGTTACTTTATTATTAATATCTTTCAATCTAGGAGTTAATACTTTAAAATCTATGCCTGCTCCAATTACATTGTTGTTTTCCTTATACATTAATTGTAAATCTAAATCTGGTAAAACAGAGTTTCTTAAATATGTAGAACTAATGCCATCAGGACCAGTGGATCTGAAGTCACGTTGGGTTAATGCAGTAAAAATGAAATTAAGGGCACCAATATTTTGAGTAACCCTAATCTGTGGGTTTCTTGAATAAGCAATTAAGGGAACCGCTAAATTAAATGTCGGTAATACATCTAAAATAAACATTGGATGCCAAAATTGACCCAACATTACTGAAGTCCTATCCCAATCAAACCGAATGAACGCATGACGCAACCTAAATCCATTTATATCGCTCTCCAAATTTCCAAAATATTCTGCCTCAATATAACCAAAAGTTTTTGCACCCAAAGCATCAGGGCCTTTGATATTAGTATTAAATCTAGTTTGAATAACTAACATATTAAAATTAGATTTATCATTAATATCTTTACCATCAATATCTTTAACTTCATTCTTTGGGTAAAGAATTAAATTTCCTTCTCTAAGACTTTCTACCTGTCTTGTATCAAAAAAAGCATCATATCTTACAAAACCTGTAAAAGATAGATCAACTTTAGAATTTTCTTGAGCAAATAAAGAAAATAAAGGTAATAAAAAAGCACAAAATACTATAACTATCCTAATCATAGTAACTAATCCTTATAAAATTGTTCCAAAATTATTATTTAAGGTCTCTTAGAATAATTAAAGATTTTTTTATTAAAAAGCAATAAAAAAAGGATTGTATTATTATTAAGGATGGATAAAAAAAAAGAGTGGGATTTCTCCCACTCTTTTGATTGTTGATTTGTGAACAGATTCTTATTTCATCAACATCATCTTAATAGTCTTCGTAAATTTATTAGACTCAATCTGGTAGAAATATACTCCACTAGATACTTTTCTACCCATATTATTTGTTGCATCCCATTCGATGGTATAGTAACCTGCTGGTTGATACTCATTTACTAATGTTTTTATTTCTCTTCCAAGCATATCAAATACTTTAATCTTTACTAAACCATCTACTGGAATTGCATATTTTATCTTGGTAGATGGGTTAAATGGATTTGGATAGTTTTGTTCAATAGAATACTCGGTCGGTAATTGTGAGTTAAGGCTACCTTTTACTGTTAGTTTCACACTTCCAATAGTATTTGCTTTGAATAATACATTATTACCTTCTCCAATAATCCATTTTACACCACTAACATCACCTGTGTATTCCTTAGCCTGTGATTTGGAATAAATCTTGAATATTAATTCATCACCATCAACAGCTCCAGATTTTGCATCAGTATCTTTTAATGGCATATCTCCAAATATTGTGATCGCAGCATTACTAATATTACCTTTACTAATCTTAGTAGAACCAACACAAATACCATCTTTAGTAAATGCCCCAATTTCATCTCCTGCACTTAACTTATAGCCATCGATATTAATTGCAATTACTTGGCTTATTGGAGATACTTTAGCATTGTATTTGTTAACCTCACCATAACTCAAGTCAGCAATTTCTGGAATACCACGACCGTTAAATGATTTCATACTCTTAAGCATCACTGAAGTTGGGAAAACAAGATCTGCTGCTTCAGTCATATAGATTTCATAACCTTTGCCAGGCCACATTTTGGTAATCGTATTAAATCCAAGTTCTGGCCAATAGATATGACCACTATCACTCTTTACTACAGTAAATTTACCTGAAATACTTGCTAATACTGTAACAGGATCAACACCTGCATTACCCCAGTAAGGTAGTAAATTCCATCCTGCATTAAGCTTTACTGAATTCTTGGTTACATCAATAGAAGTACCACGTATTAAAATTGCATCAGCAGCAGCAACAGAATAGAAATAGACCCAATAAGCTTGAGCAACATCCCAGTTAATGATCTGATTCAATCCTATTTGTGGCCAATATACTAATCCAGTCTCATCTTTCATTAATACAAATCTACTACTTGTGACAGGATCTTTGAATATGTTTTCAACTTCAGGTCTTGCAGGAACGATATAAGATGATAGTAAATTCCAACCAGGATGAACTGGCCAAGTTAATGTTTGATAGTATTTTGCTGAAACAGTATCATATTGTGTTATTCCACTTGGTGTAAAGTACAATCCACCACTTGAAACTGTTGCATTATCAACATCCCATACCATCTTATATCTTGAGTCATAGACTTTAAGTATGATCTTTTCATTTGTTACAAATCCATCTTTGAGAGGTGTTCTATCATCATCACCCCATGCAGTGAATACACAACCATAAGACGGATCCCAAGTACCCCAACCAGCACAAACAAGTGAATCATTTCTATAATAGAAAGCACCAATTGCATCACCCATTCTTATTTCTTTTTCTGGGAATGGTCCAGTAAATACAGTACCACCAGCATTACCTGAAATAGTACCATAAGTAAGATATGGATAGGTAACCTTTGCTGTTTTAGGTATACCAATTAACATAGAGCGACCAGTATTCTTTGTATATTGCCACAACCTCTCTGTAACAAAATTATTAGAATTATAATCTGTTGAATTACCAGCTCTATCACCAGGATTTGCATAAGGTCCAGAAAATGTAGTTGCAGCAGTTCCATTCAATCCTGAATTAGCCAAACCAGCTGGTAATTTTCTAAACCAAAATGATGCTAAACTATCAACATAACCTGTATTTTGCCCAACTTGTCTTGGTATTTTTTGACCGTTATCATCATATCCAAAATCTGTAGAATCATAAGGTCCAGCACCTGAAAAATCCCATGCTGTATAATTTGCTGTGGCCCATGGTCTACCATTCCAGATAAATATTGCACTATCTGCAGAATAAACATTATGTGGTGCTCTTGGCAAAGAGTCTGGAGCAGCATCTAATGCATAAGCTGTAACTCTCAATTTAAATAATACACCATCACCAGCCAATTTGCTTGTAGATGCTGATTGAATTACATAAGTTGAATCACCTGCATCTACACCATACCTTTGAATTGTTCTACCTGCAGATAGAGTACCTTCAGTAATAACAGTATCCACTCTAAATTCATATTGTCCAGTTGAACCATCAATATAATATGGTAGATGTATTGCAACTCTAAATGAATCAACTAAAGCCCCATTCTTTATAAATACAGGTATATCTGTTGTTTGACCTCTTATAGCAGAGCATGTATCGGCTAACCATATATAAACAGTATCACTTACAATTTGAGCTGAAGAACCATTTAAAATTGGATAAGTTCCACCCATACTTCTTCTTCTATGAACAGCACGATTTTCACTAACAGAATAACCCACATTATTATAGTTTGGACCTTCAGTCCATTTCCAAATAAAATCAAGATCACGAAGCATTAAAGTATCAGAACTTAAAGTATTTATTGCAGAATAGTTTAACCCATTCGTTTGTTCATAAACCCATGCAACACCTGGTTTATCCTGCTCAAAATGTCCACGAGAACCTAATACTGTCCAGTTTGAATCCCTTGTTGAATAAATATTATAGACTTTATCAATTCCAAACTGTGATGAAGTAGTTGAGTTATTATCAATCCATGATGTACCTCTATTTGTACTTCTATACAAACCATATTCAGTACCTATGTATAGATTTGCAGAATCTTTATCAACACCTAATGAATATACATTAAGATTTGTTGTTCCATTATTTATTTGTGTAAATGTACTACCTAAATTAGTTGATCGATAAACTCCACCACCCCAGGTAGTTACATATAAATATTGAATTGCTGCACTATCCATTATTATGCTTGTAATTGGATATGTGAAGTTTTGAGAAAGCTCAGTAAAAGTAGCTCCTCCGTTAAAACTTCTTAATACTTTCCAATTTGTACCATTTTTTCTTGCAGCAAAAGCAGTATCTTTGTGCATTCTATCAAAATATACATAAGAAGCACCCGCTGTATTTGAAATTAATGTCCAGGTAGAACCTCCGTCAGTACTTCTATAAATACCATTTATACTATCAGCAACAAGTACAACATCAGAGTTACCCCATGGTTGAGCAATACTTTTTATATAATAACCATTTGTAGCACCAATTTCACTAGGAAGTACTCTACTCCATGTAACATTATCTGTGCTACTTGCATTAGTAGATTTCCATAAAGCACCTGTAGCTTGTCCATTGCTTAATACATAACCACCACCAACAAATACAACATCAGAATTTTCTGGATCAACATTTACTGCTCTCAAACCACCTATTGGTAAACTATCATTTGCTACTGTCCAGCTTATTGTTCCACCAGAAGTACCAGTACCATTTGTACTTGCTTTATAGAAACCATTAAATCTTGTACCTACATAAATTAGATTTTGACTACGAGTTGATGATTCTGTATAGTCTCTATCATAATAATGGCCTACTACATTTACTTTTGTGTTTCCTAATCCAACATTTACCTGTGTCCAAGTAGCTCCTTTTTTGTCGGACTTAAACATTCCTTGATCGGTACCAATGTACAAAGTATCATTACTAATAATTGAATCGGAAGGCATGGATGATCTTTGAGGAATTATAACAATAGAATTAACTGGATTACCAGATATCAAACCATTGCTTTTGTTAACAACTGTAAAAACATCTCCTGGAAAAGTAACTTCTTTTACTGAACCATCTGCTAAACCAGCATATAGGGTATCCAGTGCTGAATAAGCTAAAGCAATAGTATTAACAGTTGAACCCATAGCGTAAGGTCCTCCCCAGGTTGTACCACCATCAGTTGACCTATATAAACTTGAGTTTTGAACTGCAAATATTTTTTGAGTAGCATATTCATGTAGAGTTACATCTTTCCAAGATCCACCATTCTTTGATAATGACCAGGTTACTCCAAAGTTTGTTGTCTTATACAAACCATCATTGGTAGCAGCATAAGCAATCCATGAAGTATGAGGATGAACAGCAATAGCATAAACTGATTTTGTACCCATTGCTCCACCTAATTCAAAACCTCTTTCCCAGGTTAATCCACCATTATAGGATTTGTAAATACCGTATCCATCCAGACCTGCATAAAGAGTATCTCCAAGACCTAATCTCCTTACTCCTATACAGTTCACTTTTAATGATGGCAATCCATTATTTCTTGGGATCCAATGTGTACCCGAACCATTTGATACAATGCTATCTGTAATAAAAATACCTGCACCATAACTTGCAATTAATACACTATCGTATGGTCCGCCAGCAGCAGTGTGAAAAACAGTATCCACCCATTTAATTTTTATATCTCTGATATCTCCTCCCCAGGGACCTATTCGCTTCCACCTATCAGGTGTCTCTTGAGCAAAAGAAACACAGAGATTCAGCACGGTTAGGAACATCCCTATTCCAAAGAGCCGTGCAAACCATAGTTTTTGTTTCATACTAACTTCTCCTTTTGTTAGTTATATTGATGAAATAAGTTTTTTAATATTTTAAATAGCACGTGACTTTCTATTATTATCGAAATAAATTTTTAAAACTTTATTCTTTTTAAACAAAATTTATAAAATTTATTAAAAATATATTCAAAATAATCAATAATATATTTTATTTTAAAAGCAACATCGACTTAACTTGAGAGAATAATTGCGTTTTTGCAGCTAAATCTATTACTTCGAGTCTGTAAAAATACAATCCAGATGATACATTATTTCCATTATCATCTTTTCCATTCCATTCAATTGTATATGTACCAGCTGAATATGAACTGTTTTTTATTAGTCTATTAATTTCTTTTCCATTTAAATCATATATTGTAAGTTTAACATATGAATTATTTGGAATTGAAAAAGAAATTTTAGTAGAGGGATTAAAAGGGTTTGGATAATTTTGCGAAAGATAATAATTCTCTGGTTTTGATAAATTTTCTACTGAAACAACATTTGTACCTTTTAAAGATTTTAAAAGTGAAAAACCATTAGATACAAAAGTACTATTGTTTTGTGCTTGACCATATTCTACAGTTGCATAATATTGTTTTTTAGCACTTTTAGAATACACTCTGAAATACATAGTACCACCATCTTTAAATCCATCTACTTTTGGTGTCTGAGGATTATCAGCCCATGCAACAATTGAAGTAGCAACACCTTTCCATACTGTAGCACCAACACATAATCCATCAGATGTAAAAACTCCAATTTCATCACCAGAAGCTAAAGCAACACCATTGATATTTGGATTTAAATTTGCAGGTAATCCAATAATATGATTTGAACCTGTAAGAGAAGTATACTTAAAAAAAGTAGTTGTTGTTTGTGAATAAAGAATACATACAATAAAAAAAAGAAACAGTAATTTTAAGAATCTGTTCATATTACTAACCTCCTATCTTTTTTATTATTATCGGAGTTTAGTTCTCTTCCTTGAGTTAAAACATATTAAATAAATAAATTTGAAGAAATTAATTAAGAAAGATTTTTTTCTTATTTAGGATTTTAGATAAATAAATTAAAATCTTCACTTTCTTTTTTTGTATCTTTTTTATTTTTGCAATGAATTAGATCTTTATTTTTTGAGCTCCTCCATACTGCAAATGGTATTGATAAAGAAATTAATAGTTTAAATAACTTATTCATATTATTCCCCCTAAATTTTTTTTTATTACATATATTTTATATACAAAAATAATTAATAATTCTATACATTTTAACTTTAATCTATAAATCTTCAAACAGATTATAGTAATTAATATTATCGGTATAAAATGCTAAAACATTTAAAAAATTTATTTTTTAAAAGAAAAATATATTGACAATTATTAAAAAAAATATTATATTTAAAAATATTTTGGACGGGTAGCTCAGTCGGTAGAGCAAAGGACTGAAAATCCTTGTGTCGGCGGTTCGATTCCGTCCCCGTCCACAAAAAATAAAAAAGCCCTTTTAAAAGGGCTTTTTTATTTTTAAAATATTCATGTTTATATTATCAACTTACTACTTTTTTAATTCTATTTATTACTATTTCTTTTCCTAATACTTCAATTAACTCAAAAAGACCTGGTCCAACACTTTTTCCAGTAACAGAATATCGTAATGGATGTATTAGTTTTGAAGGAGAAATATTTAATTCAGCAGAATAACCTCTAACAATACTTTCAATTGATTTTTTGTCAAAACTCTCTAATTTTTCAAACCGATTCATTATTTCCAAAAGAAATTCATTCGTTTTGTCAGACCAATATTTTTGTTTATACTTATCATCATATTCTTCTATCTCATTATAGAAATAAGGAGCAAAATCAATGAAGTCTTGAAGAGTAATCACTCTTTCTTTTAATAATTCAATAACCTTGTGAAGATAATTAACTGATGGAATATTTATTTCTCTTTTCTTTAATATTGGTATTAATAATTCTGTTAATTCTTCATTGCTTTTCATTCTGATATAATGAGTATTTATCCAGTTCAGTTTTTCAATATTGAAAACTGCACCAGATTTACTTACTCTTTCCAAAGAAAATTCTTCTATCATTTGTTCCAGATTTAGTATTTCTTTGTTATCATAAGGACTCCATCCCAACAAAGCTATAAAATTAATAAGAGCTTCGTTTAAATAGCCCTTATCTCTATAATCTTCTACAGCAACATCACCCTGTCTTTTTGATAATTTTGATTTATCTGGGTTAAGTAATAATGGAAGATGAGCAAATACTGGAACCTCCCAACCAAAATATTCATAAAGAACAACATGTTTAGGAGTACTTGATAACCATTCTTCACCTCTAATTACATGAGTTATACCCATTAAATGATCATCAATAACATTAGCAAGATGATATGTTGGATAACCATCAGATTTTAATAATACCTGGTCATCAATAATTAATGTCTGAAACTCAACTTTACCTCGAATAACATCATCAACAATTATCTTCGTTTTATCAGGTATTTTTAAACGAACAGTATGAGAAATATTATTCTCAATATTTCTTTGAATTTCTTTTTCAGATAAAGAGAGACAGGCACGATCATACTTGACTATAGAACCAGATTTTTGTTGTCTTTTTCTCATTTCATCAAGTCTTTCTGGAGAACAAAAACAACGATATGCTTTTTTTTCTTTTAATAAAATATCAACATATTTCTTATAGATATCTAATCTTTGTGACTGAATATAAGGCCCATAATTACCTCCTACATCTGGTCCTTCATCATAGTATAATCCCGCCCATTTAATAGATTGTATTAAATTTTCTATTGCTCCTGGAACAAATCTTGTTTGATCGGTATCTTCAATTCTTAAAATAAAAGAGCCTTTATTTTTTTTGGCAAAAAGATAGTTATATAATGCTGTCCTCAATCCACCAACATGTAAATAGCCAGTAGGGCTTGGAGCAAATCTAACTCGAACTTTATCCATTTAAATTACAAAACTCCGTTTTTCTTTATAATGTCATGTGCAATAATACTTTTTTGAATCTCATTAGTACCTTCAAAAATACGATTAATTCTTGAGTCACGATAGTATCTTTCAATACAATGTTCCTTTGAGTATCCCATTGCTCCGTGAATTTGAACTGCTAAATCAACAACTTTATCTAATCCTTCAGAGCATACATACTTTACAATAGCAGATTGAGTAGATATTGATTTACCTTCATCATAATCTTTTGCTGTTCTATAAACAATTGATTCCATTTGATAAATAATTATCGCCATTTCAGAAAGCATAAATTGAACTGCTTGATTATGAGATATTGGTTTATCAAATTGTTTTCTTTCTTTAGCATATCTGGTACTTAACTCAAGCATTTCTTTACATACTCCTAAACAACAAGCTCCCAGACCTAATCTTCCAGCATCAAGAGTTTTCATAGCAATGATAAATCCTCTTCCTTCCTGCCCAATCATATTTTCATGAGGAACTCTAACATTTTCTAAAGTAATAGAATTAGTTACACTACCTTTAATACCCATTTTTTTCTCAGGTTTACCAGTTGAAAAACCAGGTGTTTTTGTTTCAACAGCAAATGCAGTAATTCCACGTTCAGTTCTAGCAAATAGAGAAACAACATCAGCAATTCCAGCGTTAGTAATCCACATTTTTTCACCATTTAGTACCCAATAATCGCCATCTCTTTTTGCTGTAGTTCTCAAATTAAAAGAATCGCTACCAGCATTTGCTTCTGTGAGTGCAAAAGCACATATCATCTCACCTGAGGCTAGTTTAGGAATATATTTCTTTTTTAATTCTTCTGAACCCCCTAAATAAATAGCATTAGTACCAATTGACTGATGAGCTCCAATAAAAGTAGCTGTAGACATACAACCACGAGCTACTTCTTCCTGTGCAATACAATAACCAACTTCACCAAATCCACCTCCTCCATATTCTTCAGGGAAAGCTGTTCCGAGTAAACCCATTTCAGCAATTTTCTTTATTAGTTCTGGAGGTATTCTTTCCTCTTCATCAATTTTTGCGGCTATAGGTTTTATATTTTCATTTGTAAAATCTCGCACTGTTTGTTTTAACATCTCAAGCTCTTCAGAAAACTTTAAGTGAAACATTAATAATACTCCTTAAATTAAATTTATAATATTTTAATTACTTTTAAATTACTTAATGATTTCTTTAACCTATATAACTTGTAGTAGATTCTCCTGCATCTGCATGAATCACTCCTCCAGAAACCCATGTTAGCTTATCACTACATAAACCTGCTATAATATTAGCTACATCTTGAGGAGTAGTAAGTCTTTTTCTGGGATTTTTTGATTGAGCAATTTTTATCATATTTTCAGCATTTGGTATTTTTCTTAATGCAGGTGTATCAGTAACGCCAGCCATAATAGCGTTAGCAGATACATTCAAATAACCAAGCTCCATTGCAATTTGTCTAATATGTGATTCAAGTGCACATTTTGCAGCAGATACAGCTCCATAATATGGAATTACTTCTTTACTACCAGAACTTGTTAGAGCAAAAATTTTTGCATATGGTTTTAATAGGTTTCTAAATACTAAACCCTGTGTCCAATATACTAAAGAGTGTGCCATTACATCTAATGTCATTTCCATTTGTGCTTTAGTCATACATTCATTTGGACTTTTGCCAAAAAAAGGTCTTAGACTACCAAAAGCTAATGAATGCACCAGTACTTTTATACCTGAATTTGTATCTTTCAAACGCATTTGAATATCATCCAACGTTTCATTTCTTTGAAAATCATCAGCTGCATTCATATTATAGAATTCAGCTTTTTGACCCGTCATTTCAATTGCTTTAACTATCTTGCTAACATTGGTTAAAGTTGCTTGCCTATCTAAATGAACTCCGAAAATGTTATAGCCAATTTTAGCTAGTTCAATTGCCGTAGCACCTCCAAAACCACTCGAGGAACCCAATACTAACGCCCAGTCCTTTCCATTTGTCTTGTCAATCTTTTTAATCATATTTACTCCATTATATTTCATTTAAAATAATAATATTTTTTTTACTTATATTTTTAGAATTAGGAATGGTATTTTTTATTTTATAATCACAAAACTTAATAAAATAACAATTATAGCAAAGAGGTTTATTTGATTTACAAGTTTCTCTGCCAAATTGAATTAAAGATACATGTAAACAATATTCCTTCCCTTTAGGAATTAAATCTTTGACAGAGTTATAAGTATCATTAGCATTTTTTGTATTTACTATTCCCAGTCTATTCATAATTCTATGTATGTGTGTATCTACTGGAAAAGCATTTCTTTTTAAACCAAAAAGCAATAAACAAGATATTGTTTTTGTACCTATACCATTAATTTGTTTCAATTCCTTAAATATTTCTTCATCAGATAATTTATTAAAAAATTCTATATCAATTACACCATATTTGGTTTTTAAAAAAGTTAATAGATTTTTTATCGTTTTACTTTTTTGATTATTTAAACCAGCAAATTCAATTAATTTTGAAACTTTTTTTTCAGAAAACTTCAAAAGATCATCCCACTTTTTGACTGAAGCTTTTAAATTATTATAAGCTTTTAAGCTTAAATTATCATTAGTGTTTTGTGAAAGAATAGTAGCTATTAAAATATCCAAAAGATTTCCTACACTTTTTCTTTTTGTTGAAAATCTTCCACAAAAATGCTTTGCAATAATTTTTATTTTTTCTTTAGAATCCAATTTTTTAAATATTTAATTTGAAAATGTAAAAAATATTATATTCTTTTGCAATTCATAAATTTTAGAAATTTATAATACCTTCAATAAAAACAAAATTTACTATAGTTTATATATTATTTATATTCATAATAAATTTTAAATATATACATTCTGTTATTTCATAAAATTAGATTTATTTAGAGGTTCTTTAGTTAATATACATTAAATCTTAAATTAATTATAAAGTTTGAATAGTAAACAAACCTCATATTTTTGTTATTTATGATAACATGATTTTTGGATAATTCTTATCTATTAAAAATTTATTCTACTAAATCTAAATTTGATAAAAAATATTTCTCAAAAATAAATATGTGTGGGATTTAAAAAATAAACTTTCATTTCCATCATAAATTAATATAAAAAAAGGGTTGTCATAATATTTATGCCAACCCTTTTAAATATAAAAAATTACAAATTAAAATTTCACGCTCACAGAAATAAAATGAACATTTTTTAACCTTCCATAATCAGCAAAAGCATAATCAAATTTAATAAAAGTTCCTCCCAAAAGATTATAATTTAACCCTGCACCAACTGTCAAGCCACCTTCAGAATCTTTCATAAATAACGATTTATATCCAACTCGTGCAAAAATCATTTCATCATAACCAATTTCAAGTCCACTATTCAGATACTCAGAATTGTCATTTGGATGTATTGCATCAAGGGCAGCAGTAGCTCTTAAAAGATCTGTTTTAAAAACATCCATAGACAATCCTACACGAAATGTTAGTGGCATTTCATAGGAATCAACATTAAACAATGATGGAATATTCTTAACAACTCCGTTATCAGTAATTGTTTCCATATCTCTAACATATTCTAAATCACGTCCATCAAGTTCCATTTTTGTTCCGAAATTCGATATGCTTGCACCAATTTTCAAATCATTAAAAGGTGTAATATAGAGCGTACCGAAATCTATTGCCATTCCTAATGCACTCTCATTCCAGATCCATTCTCTAACAATTTTAGTTGTTATACCTATTGAAAACCTATCAGTCAAATTTTTAGCGAAAGACAATCCTATTGCTAAACCACCTGCATCAAATACTCTACCATCACCGTCTGGATGACTATATGTTCTTACAATATCATCTGGAACATTCATAGAAACAATACTGCCTCCAATTGTTCCTAAATCACCTAAATCAAAAGCTACTGCAAAGAAATCATACTTAATATCAGCTAACCAATTTGCATGGTTAAATGTAGCTTCACCACCATATATTCTAGAAATACTAGCTGGATTCCAATAAATCGAATTAATATCTCCTAAATATGCTGAAAAAGCACCACCCATACCTAATGGTTTTGCTCCAGCTCCAATTTTCAAAAATTGAGCTGCTGTTGTACCAACTTTAGTGGTACTTTTAAAAACTTGTGCATTAGCTAAAGATAAGCCAAGCAACAAACAAATAATTATTATATTTCTTTTCATCAATTTCCTCATAATTAAATTCAAATAGTTACTTATTTAATAACAGCAAATCTGCCAATTTTGGAACCTATTCCTGGTGCATCAACATGATAAATATAAATACCATAAGCAATGCTTTGCCCTTCATAAGTTAATAAGTTCCATGTGGCATAACTATTTAAATCATCTTTCTCTATTGTTCTTACTAGTTCACCATTTAATGTATATATTCTTATTGTACATTTATTTGGTAAATTCCTGAATTCTATTCTCCTTTCACCTCTTCTTGTAGCAATAGGATCAGGTAATTCACCCTCTCCAAACATAACGTATGGATTTGGGACTACAAAGATATCACCAAGTTTATCCTTAGCAATAGCATCATCTATATAACCAGCTTTAGTAGTAAACTTATATACATCTCCATTAGAGAAAGCTTTGTTTGAGAATATCTGGAACACATCCCCACTACTTGGTAAAATTGAAATATCTTTTAAGGTAGTTTTTGTGATTGTTGTATCTCTACCATTTATTACAGTATCAACTTTAGTAATAAGGGTATCATACTTTCTATAGAAAGTAACTTGATAAGTTGTATAAGAATTTCCTGGTCTATCAGGATCAAATAATAATATTGTTTCACCAGGATCCCATCTATTATTTCTTGTAATCGATAATTCAGACAGGAAGAAATTAGCTTTTGCATTATCTCTTACATTCCATACTGTAAATGGACAAACAGCTTTAGTTATAACTGAAGAATCACCAGGATTGAGCCAGTTTCCATTTGCATCCTGATTTGTATTATTCCATCTTATTTCAAAATCACCTCTGAAATTTTTCTGAGTTCCAGATTTTGCAGTTTCTACTAGATATGGCAAATTAGAATTCTTTACACTTTTCCACGTGCTTTTTGCTACATTTAAAGATGTTTGTTGATTTTGAACTAGTACTTTTAAACCATCAAAAACAGGGTTACCATCTTCACTATTCAATAAGGTACTCTGATAAACAGGATAAAATTGATAGGTTGCTATGTATGTAGTACCTGTCTTTAAAACATTCATTCTCTTAGCTTTTATTGATCCTTTTGTGTAATCTACAATTATATCATCTGATGATATTGCAGTACCACCAAGTTCTTTAACTTTTACACTGCCAGGTACAATATTTTTATTTGATAAAGATGAATATAATGTATCTCTTCCAGTAAAGTAATCAGTAAAATCGCTTAAATCTTTAATGTTATATGATATGGTTCCATCATTATTAAAAGAAATTTCATATGTTTTATTATTTTGAACAAGGGTATCGTTTAAAATAAGTACTTTTACAGTGCCTGTGGAAATTCCTTGAACTCTTTCTGCATATTGTCCTAAATTATTGTCTAATTTGGGGTTTACATAATTTATTGGTTTAGGACCAGGAACTGCTACTCCTGTATTAACGTCAAATGTCAACAAACCTGTAACTGGATCTTTCTTAATTTCGTGCTGTGTTTCACTTGGTGGAACATTTACTGTTCCTACATTTCCGTGATCATAAGCTACTACTGCATAATAATATGTTTTTCCATTTACAACAGGTGTATCAACATACATATGCACTAATCCAGTATTATTTCCTAACCAATATTTAACACCTCTTTGTGGATACTCAATTTGTGCAAAACCCGAATATTGATTAATTACATCCCACTGAGCTTTAACTCCTTTTTGATCTATCAATGGCTGACCTAAAAACGGATTTCCATTAGCATCAGTTATTGTAAAACAATCAGAGAATGTATAATCTAAACTTCTATATATTTTATAACCTTCAAAATCTTTTTCTTTACTTAAAGGATCATAAGTATCTTCAGCCCTCGAATCCCAATACAGAGTTACTTTTCCATCTCCAGGTACAATTTTCACAATTGGTTTTGCCGGTGGTTGTGAAAATTGATAATTTGCTCTGAAAATTTGTTGAGCAGTAATTGAGTTCAAAACAAGATCATTTAGATCCTCACCAAATAGTAAAGCTATACTAAACCTTTGCATCTGACCTGAAGCCAATTTAAATGGTCCAGAACCATAAATAAAAACATTATCTTGTTTTTGTTCAATTACGATATTTCCTGTTGTATCTCTTAAATTTGGTTGGAAACATTGCCAGATAAATTTATGATTTTTAGGTCTATTTTCACCACCAAACAAATAGGCATTAAAACTTGTTAAACCGATATTATCAGATTCATGAACATCTCTGAAACCAAAATTTGGTTCACCTTGATCAGGTTTACCATTTCCTTCACCGTAATCTTCAGTTCCAGGAATACCATCCTGTCCAACATCGTCATTTTTAGGGTCCCAATCACCATCTTCATCACCAGACCATCTTGGTTTTGGAGCACCATAGTTTTTAGTATATTCTTCAACATTAGCAATACCTTGAAGAATCTGTGAGGCAGTACTTAAATAAACTCCTGCATCGTTATATGGACTTTCATCAATTATTCCATCACCATCATCATCCTGATTATTTGTTGAATTTGTTGGACTTTCAAGAAATTTATAACCAAAGTATCCTGTTTTTCGACCAGTAAATGGCGAACCGGCTTTACCATCCTGATCATAAGCATAAAGCATATTTCTTGCATCTAATGGATATTGATAATCCCATGGAGTGATAAATCCTGCCCAATCATCATCATAATCATTTGCACCCCCTACATGAGGATCACCAAACATTCCAAAATATACTGTATCTAAATCTTTTGGACTTTTATTGGTAACTGCATAAATGAAAAATACAATATCCTCTGCCAAAGGATTATTCCATTGAAGAGCACGACATTCCATTTGTAAACCTAAGCCACCAATGCTAGGATCATTAGGGAAAGGACGATATCTACCCATACCAGATCCGTCAACTTGTTGTTCAGGTTTAAAGTTTTGAAAATCATCCATTACCCAATATGCTTCTTCATCTGGAGTAGTAGCATCATTTCCAAGAAACGCTGGCCAAACATATCTTCTTAATACAGGGTTATACCACGATTCAGGCCAGCTATCCGGTTTTCCATCTAAATTAGCATCAGGTGCATTAAATGTTGCAATATTTGATTGATTTGGATCAACATAACCTGGAGTAGGTAACCATCCCCAAGGGACATCTGTTCCAGGTTCATATGATCCATCAGATGGACTGATAAAACCATCATCTACAACTCTAATTGTATGTCCTGATGTATCTCTAACCTGTGCACCCACTAAAGGTCCAAATTCATAGCCATAACCCATAGCTTTTGTAGGATCTTTTGGCCATGCTAAATCAATCAATTGACCTGCACTTAATCCAGGTTTTGATATTGAACCATAATCATAAATAATAGTTTGAACCTGATTACCTGATAAAATTATACTTCGTGCATTTGCTCTTGTTCTGGTTGCATTTGCTTTTTTGAAGCGATTATTTAGAATTTTCCAGTATTCTTCACGCTCAGATTCTGATAGATATTTTACATCAACATCTTTCCCTTCTTTTAAAAGCTTTTGCCACTGGGAAAAACTATTTGAGTAAAATAAAAATAAAAAAATTGATAAATATATTAATTTTTTCTGAACCATTTATATAGTTCTCCTTTCTTCAATTTAACAATTAAAATAAAATTGATATACCAAAACGCACTTGCCTTGGAGCACTAAGATATTCAGCACGTTTATAATAATTATCAATCTCTGACATAGGAATCATTCCGTAATCACCACGACTTATTCTCTTTCTCAAATCATCAAAGTTAGAAGCAGTTCTCTTTTCATCAGCATTATATAAAGATCTTCCTGAATTAGAATAGACATAAATTTCATTTTCAGTATCAAATAAGTTATCTACTTGTAAAAATACTGAATAGTTTATGTTAGCAATTTTGAAGAATTTTTCTAACTTAAGGTCAATGTTCCATTGAAATGGTCTTCGTGCTGAATTCTGCAAATAAGTGGTTGCATAAGATTCTGATGGAACCGCTGGAGTATAAGGCGTTCCAGTTAAAAACCCATAGATAACACTTGCTGTCCAATTATCTGTTTGACTAAAAGTCAAAGTACCATTCAATACATGGGTTCTATCAAAAGGCAAATACACAAAATATTTTTCCATTTGCCTACCAGATTTTTGATCGTAGAAGAAAGCATCTTCATCTGTTCTATTACCAGTAGCATAACTAAATGTATAATCTATTGTAAATGAAAATATATCAGAAGCATCTCTTCTTTTCATTAATGAAAATGTAATACCTTTTACATTAGCATAATTGATATTAGATATTACACTATATGTTCTATCACCTTTTGATGTTCTATATGTTTCATAATCAAGTAAATTGGTTACATCTTTGTAAAAACCTGTAAAATCAAATTTCAAATTATCACTTAGCTGTTGTTGAAGTCCCATTTCATACTGTATGCTCCTTTCTGGTTCTAAATTTGGATTACCAAACGTAGGTGAAGTACTACCTGGAGCTAGGAAATTCGGATTTTGATAAATTCGAATGAAACTTGGATTTTGATAAAAATGACCATAAGAAAATCTAATAATTCCTCTATCGGTTATTGGATAAGAAACACTTATTCTTGGGCTAAATTTATGCTTCGGTTTAGCATCTTGCAATAAGTTATCGGCTCTTAATCCCAATTGATTTGAAAGCTCTGAATTTAAATCTGTATTATATTTTGCTTTTGTAGTAAAATATTCATATCTCAAACCAATATTTAATATTAAGGATTTTGCTAGTTCAATCTTATCTAAAATATACGCAGAAAATTGAACTGGCTTCCTTTCGTAATCAACGTAAGTCATATTAGATGCCTGTACATCTGGAGTTGGAATTACAGGTCTATATTTATATATTGTTGTTGTATCATATAAAAGTTCATAATAGGTTCTATTTAATTTATAAAATTTCGATTCAACCCCAAACTTAAATTCATGGGACTCAAACAATTGAGCTACTGCATCAAATTTTACACTAAATGTATTTGTTTTTTGAAAATCCCTTGCAAGGCTTGTTCCACCTGTTAATATATCGGTTTGAGGAAGATATCTTGCATAATTAGTTGGTGCATATCTTGAATCATAAGGATCTTCATAAACATAGCTTTTATCTTCAGTTAAGTTATAAGCGAATTTTAATGTATAAAAGATATTCTCTCTAAATGAATGAGTTATTCCAACAGAATGTGTCATATTGTTAGTATAGTATGTAGGCCTACCATCAGGATTATATCTATATGCTCTTGAATAACTCTGGGATTCACCATCTTCAAATAAAATGTCATAATCGACTTTAAAAGCAGGAGAAAATTTGTAAGTTAACTTTCCAGTAGCATTTACATTTTCGCTTGTATTCATAGGAACATAGCTCCCATCGCCAGAAGGTTTACCAGTACCATCAGGATTAAAAACGTATGGAGCTGAAGACGAACCATATCTTGGATCAGTTGTAGGAAATTCATTAGGTATTTTAAATCCATCTTTAGTTCCATAAAGTCTTATGCCGTACAAATAACCTTTGCTTTTTGCATATACACCCGATAAAAAGAAAGATAACTTCTTATTTGTATAAGGGACTGTTCCACCTAAAGTAATTTCTCCTCTTACTCTATTTAATGGATCTATATCATCAATATTCTTAAAAATATCTGTATGAGTGCTAACATAATCAGCAATAAAAGATCTAATACTTCCAGAAAATCTTTCACCACCTTCTTTAGTTACAAAATTTACAACTCCACTAAGAGCATTTCCATATTCAGCACTAAAGGTTCCACTTGATAAAGAAACTTCCTGAACAGCATTTGTTGCAATACCCACACCTTGTGAATTATCAAATGGGTTATTAATAGAGATACCATTTACAGTATATGCTATTTCATTTGCTCTTCCACCTCTAATGTGTAACTCTCCATCATTACCCGATACTACTCCAGCTTGCAATCTTATAACTTCTGAAACTGTAGTTACAGGTAATTCTTGAATGTTTTCTGAAGTAATAGCAACTTGAGGATTTGTTAAATCTTGTCTAACTAATGGGTTTCTTTCACCCTGAACAACAACCGGTGGAAGATCAACAGAACCAGGTTCAAGTTTAACATCCAATCGTGTAGTGAAATCAACATTAACTCTAACATCTTTAATTTCTTGCTTTCGATAACTTATCATTGATACAGAAACAGTATAGACACCTGGAGGCACATTTAAAATAACATAATTACCATTGATATCTGTCATAGCTCCAAGTTGAGTACCTAGAACCATAACAGTAGCAGATGGCAAGGGTTCTCCAGTAGAAGCATCTGTAACTTTACCAGCTATCTTCCCTGTGCTTCCAGCTATAAGATTAAAAGTTAGAGTTAATATGAGACTAATAATTGTAAAGATTTTTCTCATAGCTTTTCCTTTTAATTTATAAAATATTATAAATATTTTTTTACCCCTGAAAATACTTATTTATTTTTTTAAAATCAATATATTTAAAAATTATTTTTAAATATTTAATTATTATAATTTAATAACTTATTTATTGGTATACATAATACTTTATACGCTTTACATTACATTTTAAAAAATATTTTTATTCATTATCTAAATCTACGATACCAATATTCTAAATATATATAAAATGGTTCTTATAAGGTTAGGATTTGAGTTGAGAAAAAGAAAATAAAATTAGTGAATATTTGATTTTTGAAATAATGATGTAAGCTAATAACTTTTTTCATTTGCATATAAATCTAAAATAATCACAAAATACAAAATTACTTAATTTTATTTAAAAATCAATAAAAAAAATCGTTACATAAAATTTAATATCAAACAAGATTTATAAAAATCTATAAATAAAAAAAGATAAGAAATAATATAATTATGTAATCTATATTTGGGATATAATAAATAAATAATATTATGCAGAAATGAAATGATAAATAAATTATTTACAGCTTTTATTTTTACTTTTATCAGTATTAAAAATTGAAAAAAATTTTAATAAAAAAATAGTTATCTAAACTTGAATCTAAAAATAAATATTTGTATATTTATAAAACTTTAAATAATAAAAGAGGTATAAAGTGGCTGAAGTATTACTAAAGAATATCAAAAAAGTATATGATGGTGGTGTAGTTGCCGCTCAAGATATAAATATTCATATTAGAGATAAAGAATTTATTGTTTTAGTAGGACCATCTGGTTGTGGTAAATCTACTACACTTAGAATGATAGCTGGCTTAGAAGAAATATCTGAAGGAGAATTATATATAGACAATAAATTAATGAATGATGTTCCTCCTAAAGATAGAGATATAGCAATGGTTTTTCAAAATTATGCTTTATACCCTCATATGACAGTATATGAAAACATGGCTTTTGGTTTGAAGTTAAGGAAATATCCAAAGGAAGAAATAAAAAAACGAGTATTAGAAGCAGCTAATATTCTTGGTATTCAAGAATTGCTGGATAGAAAACCAAAAGCACTTTCCGGTGGACAAAGACAAAGAGTAGCAGTAGGAAGAGCAATTGTTCGAAAACCAAAAGTCTTTTTATTTGATGAACCACTTTCTAACTTAGACGCAAAATTACGCGTTCAAATGAGAACTGAAATTGCTAAATTACATAAAAGACTCGAAGCTACAATGGTTTATGTAACACACGATCAAACCGAAGCAATGACAATGGGTGATAGAATTGTTGTAATGAAAGATGGGTTAATTCAACAAATTGATACTCCGTTAAATCTTTATAATAACCCAATAAATAAATTTGTTGCTGGTTTTATTGGAAGCCCAGCAATGAATTTTCTGGATGGAAAAATTATTGAAGAAAATAATTTATTTTTTCAAGAAAATAATAATGGTTTAAAACTAAAGATACCTGAAAATCTATTTGATAAACTTAAAAGTTATAAAGATAAGAATATTACATTAGGTATCAGGCCAGAAAATATTTATAGTTATCAAAAAAATAATGTGGATACTAACAATATTATAAAAATTAATGCAACTTTAGAAGTTGTTGAACCGATGGGTAATGAAATTTATTTATATTTCTCTTCTGGAACCACACAAATAACAGCTAGAATTGAAACACAAACTGTTCCACCTCCTGGTTCAACTATTGATTTATTTTTTGACCTTAATAAAGCTCATTTCTTTGATAAAGAAACTGATCTTGTGATATAATCTTTCATTTTCTTAGTTCATCCATGCCAAAAGAAATAATTCCTAGAATTGATTTAGATAATGAACTAAAAAATAAGTTATTGCCCTTCTGCCGCTTAAAATACGGTGAAATATGGGAAGACAAAATATCAGGCCATAAGGTTGGTTGTTTAGATATTTCTAAAATTGAAGATGTCAAAAAAATCATGGCAGGTAAAAAAGCTGTGCTATCTCTTCAGGATCCTCCATATAATATAAAAGTTGGTAAAAATAAATCCAAAAACTTGAATAAAATGCCATTAAATGAATATATAAATTGGTGTAGAATATGGGTTTCAAATATTTTGACTGTACTTAATAAAGATGCACATTTTTATGTATGGCTTGGAGCTGATCAACAAGAAAATTTTCAACCACTTCCAGATTTTATTATTCTTTTAAGAGAATTTCCTGAATTAAAATCAAGAAGTTTCATTACAATGAGGAATCAAAGAGGATATGGAACTCAAAAGAATTGGATGGCTATAAGGCAAGAGCTTTTATACTATATAAAAGGTAATCCTTCTTTTAATGTAGAAGCAGAGTACACAGATATACCAAAAATCCTTCAAGGTTATTATAAAGTTATCAATGGTAATTTAACAAGTAATTTAGAAAGAAGTAAATCTACTACTATCCGTGCTGGAAATGTATGGGTTGATATTCAACAAGTATTTTTTCTTATGCACGAAAATGTTCCTGGTTGTTATGCTCAAAAACCAATTAAAGCAATTCAAAGAATTATTACTGCAAGTACGAAAAAAAATGATATTGTAATTGATTTTTTCTCACACTCTGGTTCAACTCTTTTAGCTTCAGAAATTTTAAATCGTAGATGCTATACTTTTGATATAGACCCAATTTTTTCAGAAATTACAATAAGAAGATTAGAACGATACCGTAAAACAAAAGAGTTAGGTTGGCAAATCTCTTCTCCATTTCCTGAAATTTTTTAGGAACTATTTTTATTAAAACTCTGTTAATATTATAAAGGAGTTTTAATGAATAAATTATTTTTTGAAACAAGTCCATATCTTAAACAACATGCTAATAATCCAATAAATTGGTACCCCTGGAGTGATGAAGCTTTCAACATAGCAATAAAAGAAAACAAACTAATATTTTTATCCATAGGTTATTTCTCTTGTCATTGGTGCCACGTTATGGAAAAAGAGTGTTTTGAAGATATAGAAATTGCAAATTTGCTTAATAAATATTTCGTTTCAATTAAAGTAGATAGAGAAGAAAGACCAGATATTGATAGTATTTATATGAAATTTTGTATAGAGATGACTGGTTCTGGTGGTTGGCCATTAACAATTGTTATGACAAATGATAAGAAACCATTTTTTGCAGGTACATATTTACCAAAATATGATAAATATAACAATATTGGTTTACTTAATCTTTTAAATAAAGTAATTGAAATTAAAAATACTAATGAAAAATTGCTTTATGAATATTCACATAAAATTACAGAAGAAATTAAAAATAATAACAATCTTGATTCAGATAATTATCACTCACTAGATGAAATAGCGAAAAATAATTTCAAATTATTAGAAAGTAATTATGATATTGAATATGGTGGTTTTGGTAATTCTATTAAATTCCCTCAAGTAAATCATTTATTATTTTTAAATTCCTACTCAATCGAAAATAATTCGACTGAATCATTATTAATGGTAAAAAATACAATTGAAAGGATATTTAAAGGTGGTATTTATGACCATATAGAATTTGGGATTCATAGATATTCAGTAGATAGATATTGGAGAATTCCTCATTTCGAGAAAATGCTATATGATCAAGCAATGATGTTGTTACTATTACAAAACATATATGATAAAACAAAAGATATCTTTTATAAAAATAAGATTGAAGAAATAATCAAATACATCACAGAACATCTAAAATCAAACCAAAATGTTTTCTACTCTGCTGAAGATGCAGATAGTGAAGGCGAAGAAGGTTTATATTATATTTGGAAAACAAATGAATTGAAAAATTTACTTGGTGATGATTTCAAAATTTTCAATGATATTTTTCTCATATCTGAATCTGGAAATTTTATTAATGGATTTAATGTTTTATTTTTTAAAGATAAAATTCAACAAAACCATTTATCTTTTTTTGAATCAAAATTAAGAGACAAATTAAAAGAATATAGACAGAAAAGAGTGCCACCAGGAAAAGACACTAAAATTTTGACAGACTGGAATTGCTTAACTATTTCAGCCATAACTAAAGCAGCTCATATTCTAAATAACTCTAAATATAAAGATATTGCAACTTTATCTCTTGATTGGATATTAGAGAATCTTACAAAAGATGCCGAAGTATATCATTGTATACAAAAGGGAAATAATTATATTGATGGGTTTTTGAGTAATTATGCGTATTTAATATTTGCTTTACTTAATCATTATGTAACAACAACAAAGAAAAAATATCTAGAAAAAGCAATAAAATTAAATAAAAAATTGTTTGAAAGGTTCTATGATAATAAAAAATTATTTTTAACTTCAAATTCTTCAGATAGTTTAATTTTAAAAGTTGAAGACAAATATGATAATGTAATTCCATCTGGTTTATCAGTCACTTATGAGAACTTACTACTTTTATATAATATTACTGGAGAAACTAAATACATAAAGTTGAGAGAAGAATTATTTAATAGCTATAAATCAGAAATTTCTTTAAAACCACATATGTTTTCATTCTTTTTATATAGTCACTTAAATTCAAAAAATAAATTTATTGTTATTACTGTAACAGATGATACTAATAATCTTAAAGATGAGTTTATAAAAGAAGAAATACCAATTGCAAATATTATTTTTCTAAACAATGATAACAAAAAGAGCAAAATAGAATATCAAATATGTATTAATAATCAATGTATGATTTTCAAAGAGAAAAAAGATATAATATCATTTATAAAAAGCGAATTAATTATTTAGATCTTACAATAGCAACTTTACCAATTGAACTCTGGCTACCATCACTTGTATATGATATAATAAAATATATACCAGAAGAAACGTATTCATTATTTTCATCAGTTCCATTCCAATATGCGACTCTTCCACCAGGAGTTTGGAAATCCTTTATTATCTTACCATAAGGAGTAATTATTTTAATTCTAGAAGATTCAACTAAACCATCAATTGAAAGTGTACTTTTTTCTGGGTTATAAGGATTGGGATACACTTTTAAATTTTCCTTAAAAGTTTGAAGGGGCTCAACTAAAAAAGTTTTGAATGAAGATAATCCTTTTTCTGTACCTATATAAACTATACCTTCCTGACCATCAATCGAGATTGATGTAATATTATCTGAAGCTATTTTGCTATTTGTAGTATTAAATTGTGCAATTACTGAAGAACCATCAGGAGTAAGTACCCATACACCTGAAGTTTTTGTACCAACCCATTTGTTGTTTAAAGGATCAACTGTAATACAATTAATTACCTGACCACTAATATTACATCTAGTTGTATTACAAGGTCGTGAAATGGAATTGGCTGGATTGCTTACTTTATTTATAACTGCAACACCACCTGTTGTTCCAATCCATAGTTCATTGTTTTTATCAATAGCAATACATTTTACCTGAGTACCGCTACCATAAATTTCATCATTACCTATGAATCCCCAACCATTTACTGTACCGGGTAAAGAGTACTTCTCATTAAAGTAAAATAAACCATTATATATAGGATCATATTCAGAGATTATCCATTTTGTATAATAGTCATCTATTACAAGACCTCTAAAAAAATAAGTACTATTAATATTAACCCCATTAACATAATTTTTCCAAACTGAATCTGTTGTGAAAGAGCTAAGAGGTTTATTATTATCTGCTTTGTAATTAGTGAACCACAAAATGCCGTTAGCATCTTTTGCAATTCCTGTTATTGGAATAAAACTTGGGTTACCAGCTGCACCATATAATGTAGAATTAGTATTATTGTAAAAAGAAAATTTGTTATTTTTTATTCTTAAGACTCCACTACCATAAGAACCTAAAAAAATTGATTTATCGTTAGCTTCACATACAGCATCCCAGGTATCTGTGCCAATTTCTGGATTTGTAGTTACATTATAATTAGTCCAAACACCATCTTTAAATTTATAAAAACCTGATGCTCCTCCACCTCCTACACCAGAAGAAGCAACCCACAAAGTACCATCAGAAGCTACAATCATTTGTCCAAAATTGTTTGAATATGGACAATTTAAATCAATTCTTTCAGGTTTATTATTATTTATTACCCAAAGGCCATTATTTTTCAAATTAAGATATATTTTATTATTTGCTAAAATAAATTGATTTATTGACAGAGGAATTTGAATTGGCAATGTTTCAATACTATCATTTGATTTTAAAAGAAGAATTTGATACTCTAAAACAATATATAATCCGTCTGTTGTTTTAAATATTTTTTTTGCGCTTTGATTAAATGATGTTATTCGTGTAATACTTTTATTATTATATTTATAAATCCCATAATCAGTTAAAATGTATAAAAAATTATTAAATAAATCGATATCCACTAAATTTTGATTATCAAAATATCCCAATTTTGAATAAGACATCCACTCATCAGGGGATAAAAGATTTTTATTGTTTATATCTGCAACAGCTAAACCTGAGGCTGTAAGTACATATATGTTTTTTGAATCAAATGTCAAATCAATTGTTTTAGTAAAAGCAGGAAAAGAACCAAATTTTATATATGAATCTTGAAATTCTTTTAAAGAAGTATTATATATAGAAATTCCTAAATCTGAGATAATAAATATAGAATCATTTTTTTGATTAAAACCATTAATATTTTTTGATAAACTACTATAAGATAGAGCTATATCCTTAATATTTATCCAATTTTTTTTTTGATAATTATATACATCTACTGAACCATCAGAACTACCTACCCAAATATTACCTTTTATATCATAAAAAATAGCTGTATTCTCAAGATTAGAAAGACCATCGACATTTGTAAATCTTTCTATTGAATTATCTGAAAGTGAATATTTAAAAATACCACCATCAGTAGCACCCCAAATATATTCATTACTTAAAGTTAGTGAATTGATTTTTAAGAGACTAGTATAATTTTTCCATTCACTTACTTTTAAAGATTCATTTTGTGAAAAAGCAAGTGAAAAAATCAAAAACAAAAAGCAAATTTTTTTCATACTAATTACATTTGTTTGAAAAGGTTTGCCATTTCAATAGCAGCTAATGCAGCATCCCAGCCTTTATTGCCTGCTTTTGTTCCAGCTCGTTCTATAGCTTGTTCAATAGAATCGGTAGTAAGAACACCAAAAATAATTGGAATAGAATACTCTAATCCAACTTGAGCAATCCCTTTTGATACTTCTGCTGAAATGTAATCAAAATGAGGAGTATTTCCACGAATCAATGCACCAAGGCAAATAATAGAATCATATTTTTTTAATTCAGCTAATTTTTTTGCTGTAACAGGAATTTCATAAGCACCTGGTACATAATAAACATCAATATTATTCGTATCACCATAATGCCTTAAGATACAATCAACTGCACCATCTAGTAATTTTCTTGAAATTAGATCATTAAATCTACTAACAACAACACCAAATTTTAAATTTTCTGCTGATAATTTTCCTTCATAAATATTCATAGTAATAACCTCTATTTGAAAAGTCTACGTTTCATATTATCAACCATCTTTTCACTAATAGTATAAGAACCAATGAGCTCAAGATCATTCTTTTTTGTACCATGGAAATCACTTCCCCCACTTTCAAGTAAAAAATATTCACTTGTTATTCCCTTGAAATAGCTTATTCTTTCATTTGTATGGGCAGGGTGAAATACTTCAATACCATCAATTCCTATTTCTATTAAATATTTTAACTCACTCTCATTAAAAGTTCTATTTGGGTGAGCTAAAAATGATAATCCACCAGCCTGTGAAATTAGTTTAATTGCATCTTCAGGTGAAAAATGAATTTTTGCTTCATAAGCAGGACCATTTACACCTATATATTTATCAAATGCTTCTTCATAAGTATTAATATAACCATTTTCTAAAAGAGCATATGCTACATGAGGTCTGCCAATTGAACCCAAAACAGTCTTTTGTAAAATAGAATCTAATTCTATATTAATATCCAATAAATTCAGTTTTCTAATAATTCTTTCTGCTCTTTTTTTCCTTTCTTCTCTAAAATAATCAAGATATTCATTTAACTTAGTGTTTTTTCTATCAATAAAATAACCTAAAATGTGAACTTCTTTCTGGTTTAAATTACTACTTAATTCAACACCCGGTATAACTTCAATATTATACAAATTTGCTGTGTCTTCTGCTTCTTCTAGACCTTGTATATTATCATGATCAACAATGCTAATAATAGATAAACCTTTAGAATAACAAAGTTTAATTACTTCAGTAGGGGTTAATGTACCATCCGAGTAGATAGTATGAAGATGTAAATCAGCTCTTTTATTATCCCAATTATTCATTATTTCCTTTGATGATACATTTATGTAAATATAAATTTTATAGCTTATAAAGTCAAGTCACAACATAAGTCTTGAATCGCACAAAATCATAATATTTATTAAAATTATTTAAGTGAATAATATTTGGTTTGATAATAATTTAGTTATTTATAAATTAGAAAAAATTTTGAGGAATTATGCAATTTCCACTTCATTCTTTAGTCGTTCATTTTCCTGCTGCATTAATTCCAATAGCTTTATTAATGTTTTTAATTTTTATTTACAGCAGGAAACTGATTTTTGAAAGAATATCTATTCTTTTATTGGGTTTTTCTTTTATTTTTTTATTTTTTTCTATAGTAACAGGCATAATTGATTGGAATAAACACTATTATTTGACTTTTTCACCAATTTTTGTTATAAAAATTTTTTTATCGATAATTCTTTCTTTATTAATAATTTCATTATGGATAATTAGAAATAAGCATATAAAGCAAAATACATTATCAAATCTATCTAGAGGATATACCTATATTTTAATATATTGTTTATTATTTCCTGTTGTTGCTGTACTGATTTTTTTTGGAAAGTATTTAATATATCCACAAAATTTTGTGACTAACGATGAAAATGTGAGAGTAGGTTATAGTATATATATTAATAAATGCAATTCCTGTCACCCTTATGGACAAGCTATTTATGATCCATTTTTATTTCCAGGTTCTGAAAAAGAATTTGGTTCCAAAAGCGTTATCCATTCAAAATATATTTACAATAAATCAAATCTCTTGAATTATATAAGAAATCCTATAAGAATGCCTGCAATAGATAAAAATAATTTATCTGATTATGAATTTAATTTTTTGTTTCATTACATTAAATATTTAAAATACGGAAAACAAGATTCAATATATTATGATAAAAAGAATTAATAATTTTGGTTATTAGTTATGTTGTTTGTCAATTCTGTTTCGAAAAACTACGGAGAAAGAGTTTTATTTGAAAATGTAAATTTTTATATTAATTCTGATGATAGAATAGGATTAATTGGTTCGAACGGTTCCGGGAAATCGACCCTTCTCAAAATTATAGCAGGTATTGAAGAGCCAAGCACTGGAACAATACAAAAACCTAATGATATTATTATTGAATATCTTCCTCAAGAAATTGAATTTGATTCAGAAAATACACTAATAAACGAAGCTTCTTATGCTCTAAATGAAATTAAAGAATTAAAAGAAAAAATTGATGTATTACACCAAAAACTATTAAACGACCCTGAAAATATATCACTTCTTGATACACTTGGGAAATATGAAGAAAGATACCAATATCTTGATGCTTATAAATTAAATCATAAAGTTGAAAAAGTTCTATCAGGATTAGGCTTTAAAGAATCCGATTTTAATAGAAAAGTAAATGAATTTAGTGGTGGTTGGAAGATGAGAATTCTTCTAGCTCAAATTTTGTTAAAAGAACCATCTCTTCTATTATTGGATGAGCCAACTAATCATCTTGATATGGATTCTTTAGAATGGCTCGAAAACTATTTGAAAACTTTTAAAGGTGGTATAATTCTAGTTTCACACGATAAAACATTCCTTAACAATCTTACTAATAAAACTATTGAAATTACTTCTGGCAAAGTAAATGAATATAAAGGAAACTATGCTTTTTATGAAATTGAAAGTGCTAAAAGAAAAGAAAATCTTCTTGCAACTTACAAAAACCAACAAGAAAAAATAAAGCAAACTCAAAGATTCATTGAAAGATTTAGATATAAAGCTACTAAAGCAAGACAGGTTCAAAGCAGAATAAAAATGTTAGAAAAAATGGAATTTATTGAACCTGAAAAAGATGAAGAACAGATATCTTTCTTTTTCCCAGAAAGCTATCCAAGCGGTAAAGTATTAGTTACTATAAATTCTTTAACAAAATCTTATGGCAATAATATTGTTCTAGATTCGATAAATTTGACCATAGAACGAGGTGATAAAATTGCAATATTAGGACCCAACGGTACAGGAAAATCTACACTCTTAAAAATATTAGCAGGAATAGATAAAAATTTTACTGGAGATTTAGTATTTGGTTATAATGTGCTAAAATCATATTTCGCACAAGAACAATCTTTAGAATTAGATAAATCTAAAACAATATTTCAAACTATTGATGAAATCGCAATAGGTGAAACAAGAAAAATGATTAGAACATTATTAGGTTCTTTTCTTTTTTCAGGTGATGATATATTTAAAACTATTTCAGTTCTTTCTGGTGGAGAAAAAAGTAGAGTTGCTCTTGCTAAAATGTTACTCTCCCCTTCTAATTTCTTGATATTAGATGAACCAACGAATCATCTTGATATCTATTCAAAAGATATTTTAAAAAATGCCCTCAAAGATTTTAATGGTTCAATTATTATTGCTTCACACGATAGAGATTTTTTAAATCCAATAATAAATAAAGTAATAGAAATACAGAATAAAAAAATTAAAATATATCCTGGTAATATTGATGATTATATTTATCTGAAAAATAAATATTCAATTGAAAATTCAACAAACAATAGAAATACTATAGAACAAAGTCCTCAAATTTCATTGAAAGAAAAAAAGAGAATTGAAGCAGAAAAAAGACAAAGAAAATATTCCCTCACAAAACCAGTTCGTGAAAAAATACAAAAAATTGAAAAAGAAATTGAAATAAATGAAAATATTATCAGAGAATTAGAAAACGAAATGAGCAATCCAGATTATTTCAAGGATGCTGAAAAGGTAAAATCTAATGCAAAAAAATATGATAATACAAAAATTATTTTAGATGAATTATACTTAAAATGGGAAGAACTTCAAAATGAGCTTGTTCAAATTGAAAATTCAGTTTTTTAAATATTTTACAATTTTAGTTTTACTTTTATTCATGAATATTTACTGTAATAAAAACAACTTTGAAAATATTTATCTAGAACATTATCAGAAATATCCTTTGATGGAATTAGATGATTATTATAAACTTACATATCAAGCAGTTTTTGGAGTTAAACATTTGTTTATTGATACAACAAAAGCAAAACAATATTTATTATCCGAATTATCATCTATCACACCAAAAAATGAAGAATTATTTGAAAATATTTCTATTGATTCAAGTATTGTTAGAATAAATCTAAAAACCTTTAAATATAAATCTTATAATCCTGATTTATTATTTAATATTATGAAAAATTCTGCTGAAAAAATATCTGGGTCAGAGGATACTTTCTATGAATATTGGAATAGTTTGTTAAAACTAATCGATAATAAGAAAATACTTCTTGACCCAATCGTTGCAAAAAAATATACTTTATATTTCGAAAAGCCTTTGAAAGAAAAACACCATTCTGAAATATATATCAAAAGTTATGACCCTCACTATAGAGTAGTATTAAAAAGCGAATTTGAAAAATTTTTTAAAAGATAAAAAATTAAACTTAAATAATATGAAATATACATATTCAAAAAACTAGTATTTTCATAATTTCAATAAAAATTATAAATATTTAATTATTTAAAAATTGAAGTAAATTATGATTTCATTTTAAATTATATGTTATAAACTTTAAATAAAAAAAAGCCCGATAATTTTTATCGGGCTTTTTTTACTATGTCATTTCATTACAACTTCCAATCTACACCAAAATCAAGTGCACTATATTTGCTAGTTCCAAAATTTATTCTAACCTGCAACCCAAGATTAGGTTTAATCCAATATCTAAATGTTCCGTGGGCTGATAGATATAATCCACTGCTACCACTAGCTGAAGGGATAATACCTTTATGTCCTTCCCAACGTTCCCATGTAGATGAATATGTATTAAACCCTAAAACTAAACCTGCAAAAGGATCTATTTTGGGATTATCTATCTTGAAATGATAATTACCTTGCGCACCTAAAAAAACATAAGTATAAGAATACTTGCCATAATAAAATGGGAAATCTTCACCATAAGAAAAGTATCTAAAAATGCCACCTATACTAAATTCTTTATCAATTGCATATTCATAGTTAACCCCAATTTCTGGCGCTGATCCAAGAAAAGATAAGCCCAAAGAAGGACCGAGGTAATGTTTATCTTTTACATATTGTGCATTAGCAAAAGAAATAAAAAAAATAATAAAAATAAAAAATAACCTTTTCATATATAACACCAATATATTAACTATTCATTACTTTTAAAAATTCCTTATTATTCTTTGTCCCTTTCAATTTTTCAAGTAAAAATTCCATTGCTTCTACAGGTGAAAATTCAGATAAAATTTTTCTTAGTATCCAAATTCTATTTAATTCTTCTGGAGTAAGTAATAAGTCTTCTTTTCTTGTTCCACTTCTATTTATATCAATAGCTGGGAATGTTCTTCTATCACTTAATTTTCTATCGAGAACAATTTCCATATTACCCGTACCTTTAAATTCTTCGAAAATAACTTCATCCATTCTTGAACCAGTTTCTATCAGTGCAGTAGCAATAATTGTTAAACTACCACCTTCTTCAATATTTCTTGCTGCACCAAAAAATCTTTTTGGTTTATGAAGAGCATTAGCATCAACACCACCTGAAAGTATTTTCCCACTATGAGGTACGGTTGTATTATGAGCTCGAGCTAACCTTGTGATGCTATCAAGAAGAATAACAACATCCTTTTTAGCTTCTGTAAGTCTTTTAGCTTTTTCTAAAACCATATCAGCCACTTGAACGTGTCTTTCGGGTGCTTCATCAAATGTAGAACTAATTACTTCGGCACTTACTGATCTTTCCATATCTGTTACTTCTTCAGGTCTTTCATCTATAAGTAATACAATTAAAATTATTTCAGGGTGATTTCTGGTGATACTATTTGCAATTTTCTGTAAAAGAATCGTTTTTCCACTTTTTGGAGGTGAAACAATAAGACCTCTTTGCCCTTTTCCTATAGGAGTAAGCATATCCATAATTCTCATAGAATACTCACCAGGCACTGTTTCAAGTTTAATCTTTTCATTTGGATAAAGAGGTGTCAAATTATCGAAAAGAACTCTTTCTCTTATTGATTCAGGATTCAAGAAATTTACGGCCTCTACTCTTAAAAGAGCGAAAAATCTTTCGCCTTCTTTTGGGGGCCTTACCTGCCCGCTAACAGTATCCCCAGTGCGTAAATTAAATTTTTTGATTTGTGATGGACTAACATAAATATCATCCGGTGAGGGAAGATAATTATAGTCTGCTGATCTCAAAAAGCCATAGCCATCTGATAGTACTTCCAAAACACCTTTACTAAAACGTAACCCATCGGCAGCTGTTTGCCCTTCCAATATCTTGAAAATCAACTCTTGCTTACGCAAATCAGAATAACCTGTTAAATTAAGACTTTTTGCAATCTCATGTAATTCTGCAATTTTTTTTGATTGCAGTTCAGCAATATCCATCGGCATAATTATTTTTCCCTTAAAATTTGTTATTAATTCAATTTTTTATTTTTAATCAAACAATTATTAAATTGTCAAATTAACTCATTTCTTCATTCATACTGGGATTATTTTTTAGAACTGTAAAAGATGAGTTATAATGAGTCTCTTAAAGGTAAATTCCAATTTTTTTGATAATTTACTATATAAAATATATTATTTTTTTTAAATTTTGTCAAGGCATTTCTCATTTAAATATTCTAATGCTTCTCCACAAACATAATGAGAACCTGTAATCAAAATAATCCCTTTATCTTTTAAAATATTTAATGTTTTATCAATCGCATTCTTTACGTTTCCACAGTCAATTGCTCTTGACCCACTATCTCGAAAAAGCTTATAAATATCACTTGATGCTAATGCCCTATCAGTATTTGGTTTTACGCAATATACCTCATAAGCAAAATCTGATAGCAATTTTATAATATTAGGATAATCTTTATCTTTCATTATACCAAAAATCAAATACACATTCTCTTTATTAAAAACTTTAATTGTATCTATCAAAGATTTTATTGAATCCACATTATGAGCTACATCCAATATTATATATGGTCTTCTTGAATATGTTTCAATCCTACATCTTAAGCCTGTATTTTTTACAACGTTTTTTATACCCATAACTATTGAGTTATCAGTAATTTTATTAAAACCTGTATCTTTTAAAATATTTACAGTTTGAATTGCACAAAGAATATTTTTTATTTGATGAATACCATTTAAGGGTGAATATAAATCATATTTCGTACTGTTTTTTACTTTAAAGAATAGTCCCTCTGGCAATATGTTAACATCATAAAAGTAAAATATATCATTTACATTGAAAAATTTGGTATTATTTTCTTTCACAATTCTTTCAATTATCTTAATTGATTCAGTTTTATCTATTGCAGTAATAAGAGGAACAGCTGGTTTAATTATCCCAGCTTTTTCAAATGTAATTGATTCAATTGTGTTACCTAATTGTTGAACATGATCCATACTAATATTTGTTATAACAGATACTAAAGGATTAATTACATTAGTAGAATCATATCTCCCACCCAAACCTGTTTCTAATACAGCAAAATCTACACTTTTATCAGAAAAGAATTTAAAAGCTATTGAAGTTGTAGCTTCAAAAAAGGTTGCTCTTAAATTCAGAATATCATCTTTTAAAAAATTTACATAATAACTTAGCTCTTCATCAGTAATTTCAACGTTATTTACTTTTATCCTTTCATTAAAACGAACTAAATGAGGAGAAGTATAATGGCCAATTGAATACCCTGATTCCATTAATATTGAAGATATAAAAGCTGAGGTGCTACCTTTACCATTCGTTCCAGCTATATGAATAGACTTAAATTTATTTTGAGGATTTTTAAAGCTTGTAAGTAATTTAAAAGTATTATCTAATCCAAGCTTGATACCAAATTTTTCTAAAGAATATAAAAAGGAAATATTATCGTTTATTGGCATAATTCCAAAGAAATGGATTAAATTTGTAACTGTCCTATAATATCTTTTAACGTATTTATTTTGTTAACTTCAAAATACCTATATAAACCATTAATAATTTTTTCACAAGTATCAGGATAAATAAAATTAGCTGTACCAATTTCAACCGCTGAAGCACCAACTAGGAAAAACTCTATTACATCTTCAGCACTCATTATTCCGCCTAAACCGATAATTGGAATAGATACTACCTTATAAACTTCATAAATTTTTGCTAGTGCCATTGGTTTTATAGCTGGTCCAGAAAAACCTCCAGTTATCGTAGATAGATATGGCCTTCTTTTTTTATGATCTACTGCCATACCTACAAAAGTGTTCACTAGAGAAACAGCCTCTGCACCTTCATATTCAGCAGCTAAAGCAAAATCTGAAATTTTTGTTACATTTGGAGTAAGTTTTATTATTAAAATTTTACTTGTTTTTTTTCTAACACTTTTTACAACTTGCTCAGTCATTTTTAGACTTGTACCGAATTGTAGCCCTCCCTCTTTCACATTAGGACAAGAAATATTAACCTCATATCCACATATAGATTCATAATCATCTAATCTTTCAATTACCTTTTCATATTCTTCAATAGTATTACCTACTACATTGACAATAATATTTGTAGAATATTTTGAAATTGAAGGTAATTTATCTGTAATAAATTTTTCAACTCCTACATTTGCTAATCCAATAGAGTTTAGCATACCAGAATTAACTTCATAAATCCTAGGAGGTTTGTTACCAGTTCTAGGCAATAAGCTGATTGATTTTGTTATTATGGCACCTAAAATACTAATATCAAAAAAATCTTTACACTCATCACCATATCCAAAAGTACCCGATGCTGTCATTATTGGATTTTTGAAAGTAGTTGTTTTTATTTTTAATGATAAATCTACCATATTACAATATTATATCTTTTAAATTGAAACATGGGCCATCTTTACATACCATATAGTTTTTATTCTCATTTCTTGATTGAACTGGACATCCCTGACAGATGCCAATTCCACAAGCCATGTATGATTCTATTGACACTTCAACATCAAAGTCATTATTCTGGTATATTTTTTCCAGATTCTTTAACATTTTATTTGGACCACAAGCAAAAATTTTTACTCTTCTATCTTTATAAATATCTAATCGAGATAAAAATAATTCAATAACATTACCTTTGAAACCCAAAGAACCATCATCGGTAGATAATTCATAATGAAACTCTTTAAATTTAACAACATCATTTACATTTCGAAAACCAAAAAAAATATCATATTTTATTTTTTTTTCGTTCAGCTTTCTTATTAAAAAAGGAAATGGGGCAATACCAATACCACCACCTAAAATAATAAATTTTTCATAATCATTATTTAATTTAAAACCATTCCCAAGTGGTCCAAGAACATCAATATATTCACCTTCCTTTTTCATTGCAAGGGAAGCTGTACCTTTTCCTACAACATTGAATAAAATTTCAATCTCATTGTTTTTTATATCTGAAATGCTAAACGGTCTTCTTAAAATTTGAGGTGAGGTATTATCAATTTTTATATTTAAAAATTGACCTGGTATACTATTAATCATTAAATAATTTGATTGAAATTTTAATGAATATATGGTATGTGATAGCTTTTTTAACTCAGTAATTATACACTTCTCATCTTTCATTCTACTTCTCTTTTTCTTCTATAAATTACTGTATCGGTTTTTGTCTTCGGTTTTTCCATTAAATTCTTAATCTCTTCTTTTGGAGCTTCTTGTTTAATACTTGATTCCATTGAACCAGAGTTAAGATTATCCTTACTTTGTAAAGTTTTTAAAGAATCAACTTTTTTTAACGAATCTTTTTTTGCGATTTTTTTCTCTGATGGGAAATATTTTTCAACTGTATCAATCTTAGCTTTTATTAAATTTGCAAATTTACTATTGGGATATTCTTCAAGTAATTTTCTGTAATTTTTTATTGCTTCATTGTAATTATTTTTGCTATTCTCATTAATCCAACCAATAGCATAAAGAGCTTTTGGAGCATAATCACTAACAGGATATTTTTTAATTAACTCTTCAAAACCTTTTATAGATTCAGCAATATTACCAGACTCAAATAAGGAATCAGCCTTGCTATATAATAATTTGGCTGTATCTAGTTTTACAGTTAAGGAAATACCAAGTTGTAATTTTGCTTCAGAGATAAAACTATTATCAGGATATTCTTTAATAAATTCATTCAATAACGAATCAGCTTCTTCATTTTTAATACTCAACTTTTTATAAGCTAACCCAAGATTGAATAATAATTCTGGATGATAATTTTTATCTTTTGGAAAGTTATTAAGAAGCTCTTCAAAAATAATGATTGCAGTATCTAATCTTCCCAAATCATTCATATAAGACATTGCGAGATCAAATTTCTTTTTAGTTAAATCTTTAGTAGCATTTTTAATTTTTGTTGTATCTTTACTTAGTATTCTATCTAGTTCAGAAACAATTATAGTATCTACTTTCTGATGACCATAATTGTATTTTGCAAAATAATGTTGATATTTTAATTGATGGCCTTCTACACTTCTCACAGTATCAATATGTGTTTTAATAAATTTTAATGTTGTATCAGCAATCAAAGTTGAATCAAGTTTTACCAGAGCTTTTATAACGCTATCTCTAACAGTCTTATTAGTGCTATCATCTATAATATACTTGCTATAAAATGTGTCGATCTTCATTTTTGAAAAAAGATTATTACTATCTTTACCTAAAGCACTAATATTTACTTCAAATTTATATACAATGGATGTATCCGGTATGTTAGCAATAATAAACAAGGAATCAGAAATTTTTGCTTGTTTCTGAATTCCTAAAAAGGTTTCCAATTTTCTTAACTTATCATCTACAAGTGGAGTTATACTAATACCACTCATTTGTTCTCTAGATTTTTGATAATAATTCCGAGCATTTTCATAATCTTTGAAATAATTTTCATAAATTAAGCCTAACTGATAATAACCTTTTGCAGAAGGTTCAGTTTTTGCATAAGTTGTATCAAGCATATTAAATAAATCTATTGCTCCATCTAGATCTTCATTCTTTAATTTAAGCTCGGCTAATTCATAATAAGTGTATGGTAAAAATTCTCGTAATTGTGGATTTTTTTCAAGATCTCTAAAAATACGAGTGGCTAATTCATTTTTCCCTAATTTTATCTGAATTGTTCCATAATTATTCATCCCCCAATACTTTATGTATTTATCAGAAGTTAGGTCTGATGCTTTAAAAAAATAATCTGCTGCTAAAAGTAAGCTATCGTAATTCTTATAAATTTCCCCTAATCGAAAATTTATTTGAGATGTAATATTTTCTGACTCACAAAATTTCAGAGCTTTATTATAATATTTAATAGCTTCATTAGTATCATTTTTTGATAAATAATAATCAGATAAAATAATATAAGATCTGACTACAATATCATTCTCATTTTCTTTTATGCCATAATCAATTAAGTTTTCTAATAATAACTTGGCATCTTCTTCTCTTCTATTTTTGAGAAAAGCTTTTGCACACCATAGTTTTGTTTCTGGAACAAGATCACTATTTGGATATTGAGATAGGAGTTCAAGAAATTTTCTTTCGGCTCTGGTATACTCTAAATTATAGAAATATGATTTGCCCATTAATAAAATTGCATCATCAACTAATACACTTTTACTATAATAGTTTAGTATTTTTGAACCTTTTTCGATAACCGCTTCAAATTTCATTCTTGCATCAGATGGAACATCATTATAGCTTACTTCTCTAAGTTTATCAAGTGTTGGATATTGGTTTTTAGGATTGTTATAATAATTGTAAACAGATTCTTCTCCCTGTTTATAGGCACTTTTTGCGTTATAATAAGTATTAAAGTATCCAACAAAACTTTGATATCCTATCGAAATACCATCACCGATTGGAGAAAAAACTGAACAGCCTGATAAAAAAATGATAATTAATGCTAATGCTATTATTAATTTATACTTCACAAAACTCCATTAACAATTTTAACATATCAATTTATAAATTGGATTTAAAATAAACAATACTTAATATTAGAGTGTAAAAATTATTACACTTCAATTTATTATTTTCCATCTATAAAAACCTAAAAAAAATGGATTACTTTTAATTGGATGCCAACGTTTATTTGGATGTTTATTTAAATCAGAAAGACTAAGCTTTTTTACAATCCCCTCTTTTCCAGGATCTGAACCAGTATGGTAAACAACTATATCCTTCTGTTTTTTTTCTGAAATAAATTCATCACCAATAAATATCATGCTATGATAAGGCCAATTAATATCTATATCATTTGAAAAAAACATAACATCACCTGGACGAATATCTCTAATATCTTTAGAAATAAAATCAAAATTATAAGAAATTAAATATTTTGCTTCAGCAAATTCTGAAAAGTTAGTATTGATAAAAGTTGAATCATAAATATTGGAAGTTTTATCACTTATTTTAAAAATTTTTGTTGCTAATATTGGCACATTTGGATAGTTATATTTCTTTACATCAGGCACATTTATATCATATATTAACCTTTTATTTTTCAACCAATCATTATCATGCTTTTTTAGAGCTTCTCTAATACAAAAACGAATTAAACCAGCACAATCTCTATCATTCCATTGAGGGTCTTTATAATAATATTGAGTTAAAGCTAAAATACAGAACCATTTTCTAAAATTAGTTTTATCAACTTCATCAGTTAATTCAATATCATCAGGGAAACCATCCATATCTGAATCTAATAATTCATCATTCTTAGTATTAATGACATCAATTAGAATTTCAGTATCATAAATATTTATTTTTATTTTGTTACTTGAAATATTATAAGTATAGTTAATCTTTTTATCACCTATTAATTTTAATTTTTTTTGTTCATATTCATAAAAAAAATTTATAATATCCTTATAGAAAGGGATTTCGAAATTGAAAATGTTAAAGTAATTGATCTCTAAAGTAATTATCGAAGTTTTATTAATTTCCTTTGGATAATAATTAACCTTCGTTTTTGTGCTATAAAAAAAAATCAATAGGAAAGAAAAAAAGATAATGACTAACAAGAAAATATTTTTCTTCTTCATCAATTTATTATCAAATCAGCATTAAAATAATAGTGATTAAGTTTTGAGATGAAATCAATTGAATTTATTTGTTTTAAAACCTCGAATAATGGTTTAATTTTATTTTCTACCTCAAAATCACCAAATAAAGATGAAGATGTAGAATATTTAGATAAATACTTTAAATATTCATTTAGAAATTCATTCATCGAAATTTTTAATACAGAAAAGTTATAATGTCTTAATCTATTTAAATCAGAATTTGTTTCATTTTTATCAAACTTTTCAAGACACGATTTTAAAACATCAATATTATTTGAAATTATTAAAAAATTTCTAAAAATACAAAATGAATACCTTTTTTGTTCTCCATAATTGAATATTTTTGTATTATAAAAATATCCAATATTAGGGTTTTGTTTTGTTAACTCAGAAAAAAGAGAATTAAATTTATTTTCAATATCTTCTTTTCTATTTATTGTAAAAATAAGTGCAAATTTTGATATTGCTAAGTTATCATAAGAATCTTTTGGATAATCAATTCCATTAAACATAATTAATAAATTATTATCAATTATTGGTAACAAATCTTTTTCAATATCTAATTTTGTTTTTTTAGATAGCTCTTCAAAGTATTTATTATCACTTGAAGCATTTATGATATTTTTTCTGAAATCAAAACTATTAGAAATATAATAAACAGATGTTTCTGGGTTAATAAATTTACTTAACTCAATAGATTTATCATTTTTTGAATAAAATGATTTTTTTAAATCTTCAAATTCATTGTCATATAATTTTATCTCTTCTGCAACATCAAGGATTGATTTAAATATAAAACCTTTATGAAACTTGCTTTTATGATTATCAGAATATCCAAAAAGAAAATTCCTTTTTCCAGTAAGGTCTATTTGGTCGTACAATTTTTGAAATAAGGGATTAAAAGTAATTGACTTTTTATTATCTCTTGTAAAAGATTCAATACTTTTTTTTATTAAGTTAAATGAATTTGATAATATAAAATAATCAGATATTTCTGAAAAGTAAAATGCTTTAGCTGAAGTCTTTTTAAGAATGTTTATTTTGATATTATTAAAATAATCTTCATTAATACTATAACCTTTGATATTCTTATTTTTAAGAATTTGTATTAAGGTATTTAACAAAGTAATATTTTTCCCTTTAAACGTTACAATTAAATAACCATCGTCATAACTTGCAAATTTCAAATCATCTCTAAAAAGTCTTGAAATAGTAAATTTCTCAGAAAAAATACCTGTATTCTCATCTGTAATCTTTTTAAAACTAAAATAATCTTTTATTAAGTCAAATTTTTTGAAATCTTCATATGCTTCAAGTTTTGTAAATTTCTTAATAATTTTTGAATCAGAAAACTTATCCCAATTATCATCAAAATTAGGGAAAGAAAAGAAATAATTAAATCCATCAGGTACTAATAAATTTATCTCATAAACACTATTATTACTAAAATCTATTTGTTTTGGAATGAATTCACTTATCTTTAAATTAAGATTATCATTATTGTATCCTATAACTGAAAATCCTAAATAATCGTCATAAAAATTGACTTTAGATGATTCTATTTTTTCTTTTTTCAAATATTCCAATAATAATGAATTTGCTATATCCTTTGAAATATTTTTACAATTGTATATCGCTTCTAACACAATATAATCATTATCAGAATAAAGAAAATTTTTGTATACATCAAGATTATTTTTTAAAAAATCATTCTGAGATAAATATCTGCATGCCACCAATTTTAATATAACATCATCAGTTTCCGAAGCTTTTTTAATAACAAAAATTTTTTCATTATCACTACAATCGTTAAATTTTTTTGATACCAATTTTAATGAATATTTATCAAAATAGTCATTATAAGATTCAATATTGATTTTCTTTGAAATCCTATCAATATCATCATCATAAATAAAGGTATAAAGAAAATAACCTATTACTATCAATACAATAAGTATTGCAATAGTAATTATAGCTTTCTTTTTCTTTGGCATTTCAACCTCTTAAAAAGTATATGAAAAACCTAGGTACTTACCCTTAATTTCAGGATCTATCCGAAAATCTGGAGTTATATTATTTTCCGAATGGAAATATGAGTCATATAGAAAATTAGATATTGCAACTCCAACTGCTGCTCCTAATAATACATCTAAAAGATAATGTTTATTATCTTTAATTCTTGAATAAGCAACGTAACCAGACCAACCATATAAAGTAGTAAAAGAAAGAGCAGTTAAACTCTTATTAAGAATTTCATTATCACTTGTTACATCCCAATCATCATAGAAATCTTTAAGCTCTCTATAAATAAATGTTGAAGCAGCAAAAGTATTACTTGAGTGCCCACTAAAAAAACTTCTTGAATCAGAATTATCAGGTCTATCTTTATGAACTATACCTTTAATAATTTCTGTACAAAGGTTAGTATAAATAATCGATTTATAAAAAACAATTGAATGCTTTAGATCATTCTTATTTAATTTATCATTCATTAACAATGCCCTTCCTATGGACATGGTTATTCTACTAGTTAATAATAAGGTTGGATAAATATCTTTATCTATGCTTCCAAGACTTTTATTACCATTAGAACCTATCACATTGTTGAAATCTTTTTCGAATTTAAGTGGAGTTAATTTAATAAATTGAAAATGACCATTATTACCAAAAATATTTTTTGAATATTTGTTAGATAGGTAAATTGGTATATCATACCATTTAACCGTTTCTTTAAAAGAATCATAAATACCTGATAAAACGTTATTGAACTTAGAAGTTGAATCTTGAGGAAATAAAAAATTATTTATTACAATTATTGCAATTATTATTTTAGTAAATTTCATTTTACCACCATATTTTTATTAAAATTCAATAGGTTTTTCCCAATCTGACTTAAACCCATTGTAAACCAAAATAGTATCGCAATTTCCTGATCCCCAAAATTCCATTCAAATAATCCATTAACATGAAAAGCTACAAAAACAATTATTGGAATAATGGAAAGTAACTTTAACTCCTCATTTTTTTCAACATATTTATAATTTTTAAATAAATAAATAAATAGAAAAACAAATATCAATACAAATATTATTAAACCAAATAGCCCTAAACATACTAATATTTGCATAAAATTATTATGTAGATGACCACCTTCAGCTTTTTCATAAGGTATAGTGTATCGTAAATATATATTCTTTACATCAATATCCCCTATTCCGAAAATTGGATAGTCTTTAAATATTTCAAAACCAGTTGTTATCATATGAATCCTTGTTCTATTCGAGGGGTGATTTGGATCAAAAGAACTTAAAGCTCTCTCTTTAATTTTTGTTGGAGCAAAAATACCAAAAAGAACAAGTATAATTAAAAAATATAAAACATACTTTTTATTGTAAAATAAAATAAAAAATATTACACCAGCTAAAAATCCTAACCAGGAACTTCTGGTCATTGTCAATACAAGTGTAAAGAATATAATAATAAAAGAAAGAATTAAAATAATTCTTTCATTCTTATTTAAATTTTTATTAAAAATCATAGGTAACATATAAAGAGAAATAATCATCTTTATACCACCAGTTGTCATATAATGCTGAAAAATACCTATTCTATCAATGTGAAAAATAAATTTTTCAATAATTTCAAAAAGTGATAAAACGGTAATAAATAAAATAAATATTTTGAAAAATTGTTTTATCTCATTGTAATTCTTAAAAGCCCAAAAAACCATATAGAAAACAGAAAAAATAAAAACCCTTTTTGTATTCGTTATAGCTCTAGAAGGATCTTCAGAAAATATTGCAGATATTATTTCAGATATTATAAATAAAATAAACAGATAATCCAGTGGTGTTTTTTCCCATTTCCTAATATAATAAATCAGTAGAATCCATAAAAAAAAAGAAATTCCGAAAGAAATTGAAGAAACAGCTATAGAAAAAGATAAACTAATTACTTCGATTGATAAAAAAAATATTAACGATTTTCGAATAAAATCGATTTTATTGGACTTAAATTCATTTCTTATTAAATAAAAAATATTATTCCCTTTCATAATTTAAATTGCATCTCATATAATTTTTTATATAACCCATCTTGCAATATCAATTCTTCATGTGTTCCAATTTGTACAATTTGCCCTTTTTCTAAAACAATAATTCTTGAAGCATTTCTAATTGTAGATAGCCTATGAGCAATTACAAAAGAAGTTCTTTTAAACATTAATCTTTCTATAGCTTCTTGAACTAAAATCTCAGATTCAGAATCAAGAGCTGAAGTAGCTTCATCAAAAATCATAATTGGTGGGTTTTTTAATAAAGCTCTTGCAATTGATATTCGTTGTCTTTCTCCGCCAGAAAGTTTTAAACCTCTTTCACCTACAATAGTGTCATAACCATCAGGTGTTTGCATAATAAAATTATGCGCATTAGCTGCCTTTGCTGCTTCAATCACTTTATCAATTGAAATATCACTTAAACCATAAGCAATATTATTTTTTATAGTATCATTAAATAAAATCGTTTCCTGAGTTACAATACCAATTAATCCTCGTAATGATTTCAATTCAATCTTTTTTAAATTTATTCCATCTAATAAAATCTCACCTTCATTTGGATCGTAAAATCTCGGTATTAAATCAACTAATGTAGATTTTCCAGCACCGCTTGGACCAACAATAGCAAGTATCTCTCCTTTTTTTACTGATAAATTAATATTCTTTAACGTAATATTATTTATTAAGTTTTCACTTTCATCATATTTAAATGAAACATTCTGAAATACTATTTCTTTTTCAAATGATTTAATCTTAATAGGATTAGGATCATTTTTTACATTAGGTTCGGTATCCAATATTTCAAATATTCTCTTACCTGCAGCAGTAGCTTCTTGTATTCTATTAGTTACAGTAGTTAATTCTTTTATCGGTGTCATTATTTGAAAAACAACTAAGAAAAATCCTAAAAACTCACCTGGTGTTAAAGTTTTATCAATAATAACTTGAGTACCTCCATACCATATAATTATAGCTGCAGCAGCAATACTAACAAATTCAGTTACGGGAGTGGATAAATTTCTTATTCTAGTCATTCTTAAAATCGTATTAAAATACTTTTTAGTTTCGATCTTGAAACGATTATTTTCGAATTCTTCCATATTAAATGCTTTAACAATTTTTTCTCCAAAAATTGTCTCTTGAAGGAAAGAAGTAATATCTGCCATCTTTTCTTGAAGAATTCTACTCTCTTTATGTAATTTTAACCCAATCCAGCTAATTATTATTAAAGCTACTGGAAATGCTAGGAATGAAATAATTGTCAACCTCCAACTAATAGCAATAGCAATAGATAAATATATCAATGCTGAAAATGGTTCCTTTACCAAAGTAACAAACGAAGCTGATACACCACTATTTACAACTGTAACGTCATTTGTAACCCTTGAAATTAAATTCCCCGTTCTTTCATTTGTAAAGTACCCAATAGATAAATTATGAATATGTTTAAAAAGATCATTTCTGATATCCATCATCAAACCCTGCTCAACATAAGCCATAGTATATGCCTGAAAATAACTTGTTAAGTTTCTAAGTAAAAAACCAATAACAACAACAATACATATTCTTAATAATGATTCCATAGGGTTACCGGTAAAAATAAATGTACTTACCAGGTAATTTAAAGATAGTTTGATTTTTTCAATAAAAAATGAATCTCCACCGGTATGTAATAATTCAATTGTAGTCTTACCAGAAAATAAAGTTTCTAATAAAGGAATAACCAGATAAATTGATATTCCACTAAACACTGAATATAATATTGCAAATAACATTGATGATATTAAATGCTTCCAGTAAGGGAAAACATATTTTACTATCCTTACATAAATTTTTACTTTTGATTTTTCTTTATTTTTTGTATTTCCCATATTTTTATATATGTTAATAGATTTGTTAAAGAATGAAATAAAGATACTAGAAAACCATACACTCCATCAGTAAAACCTTTTCTTAGAATAAAATGTTGAAAAAAAGCCCAGATTGGATGAAAAATTATTGTAAATAAATTTGATCTTTTCCTTAGACTCTTCTCTTCTGCTTGTAGAGTAGAATATTCGTTTATCTTTGTTATTAAATGTTCTATGTTTGGGTGAGTATAGTGTATCAGATCTCCTTTTAAATATCCTATTTCACCATTAACTACAAAACCTTCATGAACTTTTCTATCTGTCAATTTAGTTTTTTCTTTTATAAAAAAGCGTAATTGATAACCAGGGTACCAACCACAAGATTTTATCCACTTCCCTAGAAAGAAATTTTTTCGAGGTATATAATAACCACTTTTTGAGACATCAGAATATATTATTTTTTTTAATTCTTCTTTTAACTCTTCAGTAACCCTTTCATCAGCATCTATACTTAAAACCCATTTATTTTTTGCAAGCAAAAGCGAATATTCTTTTTGCTTAGCATATCCTTCCCATTCTTTTAAATAAACCCTATCAGTATATTTTTTTGCAATTTCTACGGTTCTATCTTTTGAATACGAATTAACCACAACAATGTCATCCGACCACAAAACACTTTTTAAACAGTCTTCAATATTTTTTTCTTCACTTCCTGCTATAATAATAACAGAAATTGGCAATTTTTCAATATTATTCATATAAAGTTTTAATTTTTTCAGATAAAATTTTAAATACTGTTTCAGTTCTTATTGCATTCATAGCTATTTTTTCATCCTCTTCATTGAATGAATGTAAATATAAAGGAGATTTTATAGCTACATTTTTATTTCCATAAGGGCCCCAATCATCAATGTGTGAAGAACCAAGAATTGCAACAGTTGGAACACCTAAAGACACAGCTAAGTTCATTGGACCTGAATTATTACAAAAAAATAAATTACATTTCTTTACTAAGGCAGCTAATTCTCGAATATTATTTGTATAAGGACCTAAAATTACATTCTTATCATTTATCTCTTTAAAAATATTTTGAATTTCTTGTTTTTCATTTTTTCCATATAACAAAATTATCGAGATATCATAAATTGATAAAATTTTGTTTATTACATTTTTAAATCTATCTATATTCCACCTCTTTGATGGTTTACTGGCTCCTGGATGAACTCCTAAAATGAATCTATTTTCTAAATTATTATTTTTGATAAAGTTCACAGCTAATTGTTCAGATCCAGAATCAATATAATAAATAAATTCTACTTTTTCATCATTAGAACAAATACCTTTAACGATATCAAGATTCCTTAATACCTCATGATATCTCCCAGTATGATACGGTGATTTAATATTATAAAATAAACGATATTTAAGTGGTCCTGAACCCAATCTATATTTTGCACCCGATAAATATGAAATAATTGCAGCACCTTCAGATGTCCATTTTAAATTTATTACAAGATCATATTTTTCTTTTCTAATTTTTTTGATTAATGATAATTTATTTTGTTTTATATCATAAAAATGATTATAAAAAGTCTCTCCAAAAGGGAATAATTCTACAAATCGATAATCAGATACAATATCAATTCTTGCCTTAGAATAATGCTTTAAAATACTATTTATTGCAGGGGTTGATGCAATAATATCTCCAAAGGCTCCCCATTTTAAAATTAATATTTTATTTATGTCAGTTAACATTTAATATTTCAATTATATTTTCATATACAGTTTTAAACTTAATCCTTTGCAAACATTTATATCCCGAGCATACTCCGTTCTTACATTCATTACAAGATTCACCATAAATATAAACATAATTTGGCATATCATATATTTTCCAACAATGTAATTTATTTCTCGAAATTAGAGTAATTGTACTTTTATTAAGAGCAGCTGCTAAATGAGAAACAAAGGAATCATTACATACTATCAAATCGCATTTTTCAAGAAATGCTATCAAAAGAGGTATGCTCCTCGAAGTATCAATTATATATAAAAAATCATCATTAATTTTTTCCTTTATTCTATCAACTAAAAAAAGATCATTTGGACCATAAAATAATAAAATTTTTATGTCATTTTTTAAAAGTAATTTAATCAATTCAATATAATTATCAATATTCCAAATTTTTTCTTTAATACTTGCACCAGGATGAATACCTATAATTTTTTTTTGATTTTCTAATAAGGTATTTTTTAAAAAAGTATTTACTTCACTCCTTAATATATCATTTGTATTTACGTAAGTTTTATAACTTAATATTGGAATGTTTATCACTCTTAATGTTTCAAGATAATAATCCAGATAATTAACAGATTCTTCTTTGATATTAATTTGAATGTTAAAAAGATAACCAAATGACTGATCTTTAAAACCAACCCTATATTTTGCACCAGAGATAAAAGACCACAATGCAAGCCTATCAGTAGGATGAAAAGTAATAACTAAATCGTATTTTTTTTTTCTGATATTTCTTATAAAATTTATTTCTGATGCTATTCTTTGGATTCCACTTTTTTTTCTCTGTTCAATAAGGTCAAATTCAATAACTTTATCAATATTCTTATCAAAATCAAATAGAGATTTATATCCAGCACGTACAATAATATCTATTTCTGCTTGATTAAAATAACTACGTAAAGAATAAAATACCGGACTACATACAACTAAATCGCCTAAATATTTTAGATTTATTAAAAGAACACGCTTTATCTTTTCTTTACATAATAACATCAGAAATAACTTTTATGTTTTTAGCTGCCATAAAAGACTTATTTAACTACAATATTCACTAATTTATCTTTTACTGTAATTATTTTATTAATAATCTTATTTGAAATAGCAGCTTTTACTTTTTCATTTTCTAATGCAATTTTTTCTAACTCTTTTTCATCTAACCCTTTTGGAACATCAATTCTATCTTTTATTTTCCCATTAATCTGAATAACAATATTAACATTTGATATTTTTATTTTTGATTCGTCATAAACTGGTAATTTTGAATTAAACACAGAACCAGAATATCCTAATTTATTCCAAAACTCTTCAGCGATATGAGGTGCTAATGGTGCAAGCAATTGTGTAAAATATTTAATTATTAATTTTGAAGTAATATTCTTTTCTCTTATATAATTCAAAAATTCCATCAATCTTGCAATAGCAGTATTATATTTCAAAGATTCAAAGTCAGAAGTAACTACTTTAATTGTTTGATGAAGTATAGTATTTGTTTCATCATCAAAATCAGTTTCATCTGTAAAATTTAATTCTGATAATGAATTTACTTTTTCAAGGAATCTATGTATACCAATGATGCCACTATCACGAAAGTCACCACCCTCTTGGTAAGGGCCAAGAAACATAAGATACATTCTAAAAGTATCTGCACCATATTTATCTATGTACTCATCGGGATTGACAATATTACCCTTGGATTTTGACATCTTATTGCCATCTTTAATTATCAACCCATGAGCTCTAAACCTCTTAAATGGTTCTTCAAAATGAATTAAACCAAGATCATGTAATGCCATACATATAAATCTAGTATACATCAAATGCAGTACAGCATGCTCATTACCGCCAATGTACATATCCACAGGCAACCATTTTCTTGTAATCTCTTTATCCATTGGAACATCATCAATACCTACAGATGGATACCTTAAAAAATACCATGCACTATCTAAAAAATTATCAGATACATCTGTATCTTTTCTTGCTTTTGAACCGCATTTTGGGCACGTGGTTTCAACCCAACTTTCAACTCGAGCTAATGGTGATTTCCCAGAATCATCTGGTAAGTAATTATCAGTTTCAGGTAATAAAACTGGTAAATCATTTTCATTTACAGGTAAAATTCCACACTTATCACAGTGTACCATTGGTATTGGCGGTCCCCAATATCTTTGTCTTGAAATGCACCAATCATGCAATCTATAATTTATTTTAAACTCTGCAATACCTTTCTTGTTTAAATGCTCGACAATTTTTCTTTTTGCAATATCAGAATTCATTCCATTGAATTCTCCACTATTAATTAAAATACCTTCTCCATCATATAATTCAAGTTCACCTTCCGAAGGCTTTCCAGTTTTTGAGATGACCTCAATGATTGGTAAATTAAATTGTTTTGCAAATTCATAATCTCTTGAATCATGAGCTGGTACAGCCATTATTGCACCAGTACCATAACCCCATAGCACATAGTCAGCAATCCAAATTGGTATCTCAGAATTATTAGCAGGATTCATTGCATAGGAGCCAGTAAAAACACCTGTCTTTTCTTTAGTTACATCAAGTCTCGTTATTTGATCTTTTTTTATTGCTTTTTGAACATAATCTTCTACCTCTCTTTTTCTATCTGAAGTAGTAAGTAATGGAACCAAAGGATGTTCTGGTGCTAAAACCATATATGTAGCACCAAATAATGTATCCGGTCTTGTAGTGAATACCACAATTTTTTCATCAATACCTTTAACAGAAAAAATAATTTGAGCACCTTCTGATTTACCTATCCACAATTCCTGAGCAGTCTTTGTATTTTGTGACCAGTCGATCCATTTCAAATTTTCATATAGTTTATCTGCATATTGAGTGATTTTAAAAAACCATTGCTCTAATTCTCTTTTTTCTACTTCAGTATCTGAATGTCTTTCACATTTTCCACCAATAACCTGTTCATCAGCTAAAACTGTTTTACATTCTGGGCACCAATTTACTGGTGATTTTTTCCTATATACCAAACCTGCTTTATATAATTGCAAAAAAATCCACTGTGTCCATTTATAATATTTTGGGTCAGTTGTATCAACAACATGAGACCAGTCAAACATTAAACCGCATTTTTTTAGTTGTCTGGTAAAATTAGCAATATTTTGTGGTATTAATTTTGATGGGTGTCTTTTAGTTTTTATGGCATAATTTTCACTATGAATCCCAAAAGCATCAAAACCAATTGGTTCAAAAACATCGTAACCTTGCATTCTTTTAAATCTTCCATAAATATCAGAACCAGTAAAAGCATATAAATTACCCACATGCAAACCTTCAGCTGATGGGTATGGGAACATCATCAAATTATAAAAAGGATTTTTTGCATTTCTTAAATCAGGTTCATTAATTTTTTTCTCTTCCCAAAACTTTTGCCATTTTTCTTCGATATCTTTGAACGAATATTTCATATTTGTTTAATTCCATTATTTTTAGAAAATAAATTTATCTTTATAATGTAAAAAAAATATTTGTTTTTTTCAATTATTTTATTTATCTTTTTTAATATAAAATAAAATCCCCCCAGATTTATTTTATTATGGAGGGAGTCCCATGTTAAGATTTGCTGCAATATTGTTATTTACTTTTTTTCTATTACCAATTAACCATTTATTTTCACAATCTATTAATACTGGTTTTAGAGCTTCAAGAATTTTACAGTCATATCCAAATCGTGTTTTTCCATCAGAAGCTTATTGGATTAAAGCTGCCAATAATATATCAAAAAATTTTTCAGGTAGTCAACCTTCTGCAATCTGGATTGTTAGTTTATATTGGAGTAATGGAGAGATAGGTTTAGACTTTCCATCTGAAGGTAAATATTTACCTTATGTTAATTTTATGAATAAAGATTATCCAGAATCATACCTTAATGCTTTTGATACAACAGATATTAAAGTATGGTTACAAATTGAACCCGGTGCAGCAAACGTAGACTCTCTGATAAATATAATTTTAAATAGATACAAAAAGCATAAATGTGTCGCAGGGTTCGGTATTGATATTGAATGGTACCTTGCAAATGAATATAAATATGGCAAACAAATAACTGATATAGAAGCTGAACGATGGGAAAAACTAGTAAAATCTTATAATTCATCATATTCACTTTTTCTTAAACATTTTAATTCTAGCTGGTTACCACCCAACTATCGTGGAAACATCATTTTTGTCGATGATAGTCAGGAATTTAATTCACTGTCCTCTATGGTAAACGAATTCAAATTATGGGGTAAAAAGTTTAATCCAAATGATGTTTGGTTTCAATATGGTTATACTGCTGACAAAAAATGGTGGTCTTTATTTGATAACCCAATGAAAACAATTGGTGAAAACCTTATTCAAAATATTCCAAATTTAAAAGGTTTGATTTGGGTTGATTTTACAATTACTCAAATTATACCACTTAAAGTAAATTTAAATATAAATAAAAATAATAATGATATAATTGTTTATAATTATCCTAATCCTTTTAATTCAGAAACTCAAATAGATATTCATTTACCAGTCAAAGATAATATAAATGTAGAAATTATAGATATACTTGGTAGAAAAGTGAAAAAATTATGGAGTGGCATTCCAATCTCAAATAAAATAAATCTTGTATGGGATGCAAAATCTGATAATGGTTATTTTTGCTCTTCAGGATTATATTTTATCAAGGTATATGATAAAGAAAATATTTTAATAAAAAAAATTCAACTGTTGAAATAAGCTGTTAATATTTTCTGAAGAGTAAGTATTTGTATATTATTGTTTATGAAATTATGGACCATATCTTCATATATACTTCCCCATCCTGGGTAGTCAAGTTCATCATAGCAGGTGTTATGAAAGAGAATTGTTAGCACTCCACCATACTTTTGAATAATATTTGTAATTTCTTTAATAACATTAAAGGCTTGTTGTGGTTTAAGTTTTCTATAATACTCCAATGTAGAATCCATAATTACCAATGGGATTTCTATGATGTTTAATACTTTATCATTTTGATTACTATATAAATAATGAGGAAAACTAAACCCCGTTCTAAAACCTTCTACATCATGATAACCTAATGAAGAATCATAAATAAAATATAATTTTTCGTGTATAATTGGTGTAATATTTATATCATATCTTAGATAATGTTGTCTTACGCCAAACTTGTCATTATTTAATAAATTAATTAATCTATTTTTCTCATCTTTCATTATTATTTCATTATTATAAGTTTTATAACTTGGATGTAACCCAACATCAAAATTTTGTTCTTTCAAAAATTCAACTTTTCTTTTAACAAATTTATTTTTAACTGAATAAGAGACATCGTGTTTGGATGTACAACCAGTTTTTATGAAAAAAGTGGATCTAATGTTATTCTTAAGTTCAAATTCAATTATCTTGTTTAATGAATTTAAATATGGATCATTTTTTATCAGAAAAGCTTTTAAAAACTCGTAAAATCTTGAAAATCTTTTTCTAAAATTCACATTTAATCTGTTTAGAAGAAAATATTGAATACACTCACGATAAATAATACCTGGTGACCATTTCTTAATATAATCAATATCATGGGTTAATGATGCATAAGAATTTCTTTTTTGTATATTAATGTTAAAATAATTGTTAATTAAAAATATTAAATAATTAAAATATATTGTAACAATAGGTTTTCTTAAAAAATCTAATTTATAGAGTAATGAATTTTTTCCGATAAATCTATTATGGTTATCTCTTTCTTTTATTACATATTCATCCCATAATGAAAGAAAATAAAAAGCAGATGCAAAAATATCTATAAAGATTGTTAATTGTTTTCTATTTTGATCAAAAATAAAGGGTTCAGTAAAATTATTATGAAATAAAATTGGTATACTTTCATTCTCAAAATTAAAAAATTTAATATTATTTATATTATAAACAGATTTATTTGAAAAAAAATCTATAGCTTTTGGATCAGTTTTTAAAATTATATCATAATCAGTATTATTAACATTCTCCAATTGAGAATATAAAATTTTTAAATTTTTCTGGGAATTATTACTGCCAACATAATCAAGAAAAGTTTTTATTACATAATCAATTTTATTTTTAAGCGAATTCTGATTATCATTAATAATTGTAATAGACATTACTATTCCATATTTTTTAAAAAAAATAACAAAATTTTAAATAATTTCAAGTTATTAA
>DATCTW010000060.1:0-172740 GCA_036567745.1 Ignavibacteria bacterium
CATTTTATTACTCCTTATTTTGTTTAAAGTTTAACTAACTATCATATATATGACAAATATCGTGCCAGAAAAAAATGTAATAAATACGATAAATAATGAGATCATTAAAATTTCTTTCGACACAATTGATGCTTTCGTTTACAAATTTGCCGAAATTGAGTATAATATAGAAAATGTTTTTAGATAAAATTATGAAAATAGGGAACTAATTCTATTCGAAAAGAATTATTTATTTTATAAAATATTGAAGGAGAGAAGGGAATGAAAAATTATGTTTCTAACGAAAATGAATCAGTTAAAATGTTTAATAGCAAATTTTTAGAATTCTTTACACATGTTCATCCTATAATTCCAGTAGTAATATTTTTACCTGTCATAATCTATTTTGTATATTTTTCATTTATTGTAGATGGGATGAATTTTCTTATATTTATTGTTTTTTATTTATTTGGTTGGTTTGTATGGTCTTTTGTTGAATATTTTCTTCATAGGTTTGTTTTTCACATAAAGCCAAGCAACAAAATAAAACAATATATTTATTTTATGATTCACGGAGTTCATCACGACTATCCAAATGATAAAACGAGATTAGTTATGGTACCAATTGTAAGTATACCTTTAGCTATTCTTTTTTATATCTTGTTTGAATATATTTTGAACAAAAGTGTTTATATATTTTTCCCCGGTTTTTTGACAGGATATTTATTTTATGATATGACGCACTATGCGGTACATCATTTTAATTTCAAAAATAAAATATTTATTGCGTTAAAGAAACATCATTATAGGCATCACTATAAAGATAGTAAAAAGTACTTTGGTGTAAGCTCTCCATTGTGGGATTATGTTTTTTTAACAAATGAAAGAAGTATAGATAGTAAATAGTATTCAGAAAATTAAACTGATAGAAAAAGTAACCATAAAAGGTATCATGTAAACTTTTTCTAAAGTATTTTTATCAAAGTAAAAAATATTTTTTCTATCATATAAGTTTATGAAATTGAGAGAAACATCACAAGAGGGTAAATTTTCAAAGATTATTCTTTTTTCAAAACCTATATCTAATCTATGATAGTTTAATAAACGCTTACTATTTTTTTCGCCGAATAAATAGTGTTCTGTATAATTGTTATAATAAGGGTCTAAAGGAATATTTTCATAATTATTTTTTTCAAAAATACCAATGATAGGAGTGAAAGGCATGCCTGTACTAAATTCCCAATTGATATTAAAATTTATATTATAAGGCAGTTTAATTCCAGAAATAACAGATAAGCTATGTCTTTTATCATATCTGGGGAAAAAGGTGTATTCATCTATAGTAGTTTTTGTCCAGTTATAGTTATATGATAACCAACCATTTATGATATCATAATCGAATCGAATTAAAGTTTCGAATCCTTTACTGGAACCATAACCAGAAGAGAAATCAGACTCGTCTTTTGATTTTCTGTTTATGTTATAACCTAAAAGATTCTTCATTTTCTTTTGATATGCTTGAAGAACTACATTTATTCTACTAAATAAATTGAAATCTACACCAGCTACAAATTGGTCAGCTCTTTCGGGATTATATTTGCCAACAGATACAAATGATTCGAATAAAGGCACAATATCGTCTTCGTTTATTGTTGATACTAACATCTGGTGCATTCTAGTAAAAGAAGCCTTTAAGGATAAATCGTGAAGAATTTGGTATTTTATATTGATACGAGGTTCTAAATTGTAATGATCTTTATTTTCATAATTATTTAAATTATTTCTTAAACCAGCTTCAATTACGAGGTTATTAATTTGAGAAAATTTATATTTAATCCAGAAGTTTTTTTCTGAAAGACGGCTATAGAATATTATTGGAATGTTATAACTGTTTTTGTAATCCAAATCTGTTTCTGGCACTGAAGCTGAAAAACCAGCTGAGATCAAGTCATTATTTGGAAATAAATATTCAAACTTAATAAAAAATTGAAAATTATTTATCCCTGAAGAGGAAGTTTTCTCTTTCTTTTTTTCTTCCAAAGAAAAATCAGAATAAGAAAAATTAGTTGTAATTAGAACTTGAGAAAAAATAGATTGTAGGTTGACTCCAATGGCAGAAGTTCTCCATTTAAATTCAGGATCCGTTGGTTTTGAAGCATCTAAGTTATCACCACTGAAAAAACTATTTAAAGATATTTTTCCGGTTTCACCCATATCAAGAGTAGCTTTTCCGGAAATATCATAAAATGATAATGGCACATCTTTTTTTAATAATTTCTTTAATATACTATTAAATACACTTTTTCTACCAGAGAGATAAAAAGAGCCACCTGGTAAGGGGCCCTCAAAAGAAGCAGAGGTACTGAGGGTTCCTAATGATACTTTTCCACCGTATCTATTTCGATTTCCATCTTTGGTAGTTATATTTATTACTGATGACAATTTTCCACCAAACTCTGGATCAAAGCCTCCTGTATATATCTCAGATGATTTAATTGCTTCGGCATCGAAAATGCTAAAAAGACCTAACGCGTGAAAGGGATTGAAAATAATCATATTGTCGTATACTATCAGGTTTTGATCACCTTTACCACCTCTTACAAAAAACTGACTGGTTACGTCTCCTGTTGTTGAAATACCAGGTACAGATCTTAAAGCCCTGAAAATATCTTTCTCAAGTACAGAAGGAATGTTTTTCATATCTTCAATACTAATTTTTTGTAAGCTGATATTAGTAGAATAGTTTTCAATTATTCGGTCAGCAATTTTTGTAACACTTTGAAGTTCTACTGCTTCGGAAGGTAAATTAAAATTTAGAGTTTGAATTTCATCTTTTTCAATTAATATTTTTTTTGTTATTTTTTTATAACCAACAGCGCTGGCTTGAATGGATTGATAACCTTTAGGAATGCCTTTTAGTAGGTATAAGCCATTATTATTAGTAACAGTACCAAGTTTAGTTCCAAGCACTTGAATACTAACGAAAGGGAGCATTTCACCGGATGCACTATCCCTAACAATACCTTTTATACTTCCTGTTATTTGAGAAAAAAGATTATTTGATATAAAGATAAGTAAAATTAGAAAAAGTATTATTGAACTAATTTTAAATTTTTTCAATTTATAATAAATATTATTAAATATAAAAATTATTTAGTGAAAACATAAAAATATAATTTACTTAATTCAAAAGAAATTAAAGAAAATTTTGTGTATAATCAAGTCTTTTGTTTTAAAAAACAAAAATTTTTGTATTAGTATATTTAATAATATAAAATCTGATTCAAGTTAACTATTTCATTGTAAACTTGAACCAGATTTAACCCAAACAATAATATTTTTATAAGTACAGCTAATTGCTATATCATAACAATTTTTTTGTTTACTTTATTTTATCGCAATCAATTTCGTAATTATCACCTACCCCATCATATTTTAGAGGCTGAAATTTGCCACCCACATAATCTTGTTGAAATGTAAATAAATTATAGACTCTACATTTATTATCAGAACCTTTAATTGCAGCAGCAGCTCGAATGTATCTATGTAGAATTGCTCCGGTGACTTGATTTCTTCTTATTTCCCAATCTGGATCAATAATAACTAATTTAATGATACTTTTTCCTTTAATAAAGCCTGTTTTCCAGTCGTTTGAGTTCATTATTGCTTGAATCATTTTGTTTTCAAGATCTTTATCTACTTTCTTAGCTTCAGGCATTTTTGCACTTTTTAATGCTGTTTTGTTTGCACCATCAATTAGATTTTTTGCTACTTGGTCGAACATTCTAAAATCACTTGATGTTATTTCAAATTCTCCTTTTGCTGCCTCAGAATAATTTAAATTAAATTTAACAAGAACTCTCTGCTTTCCTGGTGGTAAAGATTTCATTCTAAGTGATATACCAATAGGACCATCGGAACCCTGATCATTTACTCCAAATCTTTTAAAAGAGATAGGGTTATCCGGATTATAAGAAACCATTTTTGATGGATTAGGTAAAATCTCCAATGAAATAATACTTTTTTCTAATTCAGCGCCTTTAATTCTTCCGTTAGAATAATATAAATTAGTAGGTTTTTCATCGAGAAATTCAAATACTAGTTGAAAATCTTCAGCTTTTATTGGATAAGACCAAAAATTTTTTGCTAGATCTTTTAGTATTACTAAAGCATATATGTAATCATTTTGGGTGAAATTATTAGTAATTCCAGGATCGTTTTCATTTGATATTGGTTCTTTTGAAAATAATATTTTACCTCCTATTCTTTCTTCATTTTGTGCAAAAGAAATAGCAACTAGCATTAATAATGTTATAAAAATTTTTAATGTTTTCATATTTACCTCAATTTATTATTTATGGTTTTTGAGCTCCATAACCCTGAACACTTCCAAATAAGCTAAGAGTTTCTTTCCAAGGATATTTATTCATAAACATTGTTACTGTAGATTGAATAGAACCTTGTTTATTCATTCCCATAGCTTCTCTCCATTGGTTTGAAGGAGAATTTGGATTATAATCTACTTTTTCTGAATATCGGGCACTAAGGAAGCCTTCAAGATAAGCTTTATTTACTTTTAGAGTCTTGGGAATCTCATCATTATTTCCAGAGGCACTTGCAATTTCTAAATCACCAAATTGTTCTACTTTAAGGTTAAGGCTTGTATTACTGCCCGGGGTATAGTAAAAATCAGCTTGTTTATTCACAAAAAATATATTATCGTTAACTTTAATCCATTCGTTCTTAGTAAATCTGCTATGGTCTATTGCTGCTAGAACTGAGCCACCAATAATATTATGATGGATATTATAACTGCATTTTGTCATTATTCTAATTCCATAACCCATATCTTTAAGATCTTTAAGTCTACTCCATGTAAAAAGAATTGTGTTATAAGCAATTTCTACTTCTCCACAAAGTGCCATGTCTTTGTTTTGATTACTTCCTGAACAAGTTCCAAAGATTTCTATGGCAGCCATTCTATTGGCAACAAAAATATTATTTTTAACTGTAAACTTACCACTTCTATGGCCCGCTTGAATTGCAAAACTAGCACCATTAACAAAGACACAGTTTTGTATAGTAACATCTCCACCTGTAGTAGCACTTACAAACTGTATAGCAGGTTCATCAGTAGTTGAGTTACCTGTTGGGGGATATTCAGTAGGCATAAGCAATCTTCCCAGTTCAATACCATTAACGAAACCTTCTTTTCCGCTATAAGCATTTCTTTCGCCCATATCCCATACTATCCCATCAATAATTGTACCAGCAACATCTTTTGTAAATCTTAATAGAGCTTTCCGGTTCTTTCCACCGACTTCATTATCTGGTTGAAATACTGTAGGATGAGAAGTAATATCTTGTTTTGTAAAACTTTCATCATAACTACCAAAAAGTTTTATAGGTTTAGGAGATTCTATAAAACCAATATTAAAAGTTCCACGATAGATACCTTGTGCTACTCTAATTTCAGCACCAGGTTCTGCTAACTGTACTGCTTTATCAATTTCTTTTAAGGGGCTATTGATTGAACCATCATTTTTATTATTTCCTTTGGAAGCAGAAACATAAATAATTTGTGAGCTTGTTGTAGCTGTAGTCTGACTTTGTGTTGTAGATGAACTCTCCTCGGTTTTTTTCTTTTCGTTATCTTTTTTTATTTTCTCTTCAACTTGATTTTCGACCTTTTTTGCCTCTTTTTCTAATTTTTTAAGACCAGGTATTTGAGTAAAGGAAGGATTATTTATTGACACAAATAAAACAACAAGAATAATCCACTTTAATAAAAAATTTGTTTTCATTTTTCTTCTCCAATTTTAATGTTAATTAAATGTTTTCTACTAACATTTCATCTTCGTACATAATATGTCCTGTAGAATAATCATAAGAATCATCATTTTGCTTTGTTTTTTCGATATGAATGGTTAGCTTTTTACAGTAATTGTTATCAAGAATAATAGCGGCTTCTACAACTGTTTCGATAAATTTTTTTAATATCCATTTCGTTTTTGTAGTGTCTTCCCAATTTTCTTCGCTTTTGCTTTCCCATTGTTTGACAATATTAATTTTTCGTATATCAGCGTTTGGAAATTTATCTAGAATTATAGTTCTTGTTTTTTCTTTTACTTCCTGGTTATAATTAATGCTTTCTAAGTCAGGTCTAAGGCGGATTCTATCTTTTTTTGCCTCCATTCTTGATTCATTCAAATCGTTAAATTGTCTAAAAGTTGTTTGTAAATTTTCAGGTATTGGTGAAGGATCAAAAAGAGGTTTTAATTCTTCTATTTTGCTTTTTATTTCATTTAGTTCGTTTTTACCATAATAATAAGGGGTGACGTTTTGATCATTTTGCCAAGAGTTATCGTTTTTAAGAAAGTTAATTTTATCCTGGATATTTTGTATCAACTCGCTAACAATTAAAGATTTTGAATTATTAAAGTTATCTGGAAACAACTGAATTCTCGATTTAATATCAGATTCAATACTTTCAAGCATTAAACTCTTTTGTCCTTTTAACTCACTTTTTTCGTATAATTTCATTAGTTCAGTTGCTTTATTAAAATGTTCCTTTTGTTCCAGTAATGAAGGTAAATAAGTAGTCTGACCATCAAAATAAGGAATTTCTTTAAGTTTATTATACCATATTTCTGATAGATGTTCGCTCTCTTTTGCTTCTTGTTCTTTAATAGCTTTTTCTTTTAACTCTTGTTGTTCTTTTTCTTTGAGTTCTTGTTCAAGTTTTTCTATATGTGATTCAATTTCTTTTATTTCAGGAATTGCAGTCATTGGTCCAGCGAACTTTGAATAATATGATTTTAATTCAGCTTTTGCTTGTTCTAATAAGTAAGATTGTTGGGATGCAGATATAAGTAAAGCTCTTATTCTACTTATGTGAGATTGTACTTCAAATGGGAGTTTTGCTTTATTTTCATCGTTAAGTGAGATTCCTTTTCGTTCGAGATCTTTTTTTATTTTTTCAATTTTTTGGGAAAGAGTTTTTAAACCAGGATCATTTGGTAATGATTGAGCAACCAGTTTAAGTAATTCTTCTGCTTTTTTTAACATTTCAACTGCTTCTTTATTTTTGCCATTAAACATATTACTTTCAGCTGATCTTACAAAACCATTTGCTTCTTGTAAGAATTTTTTGGGATCATTCATAATATTCTCCTTGGTATTTAATTTTAATAATCATTTTATTCCTAACCTTTCAGCTTCTTTTGGTTCCTGTTTCTTTAAGAGTTCGAATTGAGAGTATTGAGTGATTATATTAAATTTTGCAATTAGATTTGCGAAATCTGGATCAAATTTAAAGTAGAATGATCTTGCGTCGTTTATTGTTCGAGACCAGGAAGGATTGCTTGAGATTCTTTCGAGTTTTAATGATAATTTTGCTGAACTAAGTTTTTGATCCAGTTCACTCATTTTGTCTCGTTCTTTACCAAGGATGACCAATTCATCAATGATTGAATTTTTAAGATCCAACACTTTCTTTTTTAATTCTTCTGAAAGAGGTGGTTTATTACCAATAATTTCGTCAAGCTTAATTATAGCTTTCTCATAAACAGAATAAACTTTATCCGCCCATTTTTCGGGAGTAATTTTTTCTGTTTCATTGTTAGAATTTGAATTACTTTCGGTTTTACCACAACCAAAAAAATTTAAAACAAGAATTGCGATAAAAAATATTGATTTCATAAAATCTCCTTTCATTTTATTAATTGATTGTGATAAATATATCGAAAGAGATTAGGGATATCAATAAGCAAAACCACTCAATTTTTGTGTAGAAATCCCTTATATTTATAGTAGGGGGTTTTACCTAAGTAGTTTTGTGAAATATTTTATATTTCGATTATCTTATTTTTTATAGCGTATTTTAAAAGCTCAATTGAATTTTTGAGTTTCAACTTGAGCAGAATATTATTTTTATGATTTTCAACTGTTCTTGGACTTATAAATAACCTATTTGCAATTTCTTTAAAGCTTAATCCTTCTGAAAGAAGAGAGATTATTTCTTTTTCTCTTTCAGAAATATTGGGTTTTAAGGGTAGGGAAGAAGAATCTTTTACTTTTTCGGTATAGCTTTTATAAATAATATTAGATATTTTCTGACCAAAGTAAGGTTCACCGGAGTAGACTTCCTCGATAGCTTCTATTAATTCTTCAGCTGAAACATCTTTATTCAAAAAACCAAGTACACCAAGTTTTACACATTCGCAAATAGTTTCTTCGTTCATACAAGCAGTTAATATTAGTATTTTTGTATTTGGGAAAGAACAAAGAACAGGTTGTATTAGGTTAACTCCTGGTACATCTGGCAAAGAAAGATCTAGCAATAAAATATCTATTGGGTTACTTTTTAAAAGATCTAAAAGGTCTAACCCACTATCTGTATCAAATACAAATTTGATTTTTTTATTACCTAATAGTATAGCTCTAATACCATCTCGTACTATTTTATGGTCATCTACAACAGCTACTTTAATCATAATTATCTAATTTTAATTATAAATTGGTAACAAAATAGAAAAAGTTGTTTCTTCGGGTTTATAATTATCAATAATTATTTTACCATTATTTATTCGTAAAAGTTCCTGTGTTAAAATTATACCCAATCCTGATCCTTTTGAGGGATGATTACCAATTGTTGAATGATTTGTATCAATTCTCAGGAGCTTTTCGACATCATTAGGGTTAATACCAATACCAGAATTTGTAATAGAAATTTTAGCATTACCATCTATAGAAGAACAAGAAATTAATACTTCTGATAATGAGTTGCTAAATTTTACTGCATTATTTAGAATATTTCTAATAGCTATACTAATCATGCTTCTATCTGCAAAAACAGAAATATTTGAATCACTTTTGAGTGAAATTGTAATATCTTTTTCCTTTGCTAAACTTTGTTGAAGACTAATTTCTTTCTCGCATATCTCATTAATATTAATGATTTCTTTTTTGGGTACCAATTTACAAGATTGGCTCATAGACCATTTTAAAAGATTTTTAAGCAGCTCATTTATTTTTGTTGCAGTATCATTCATATCTTTAATAAATTCTTTTAGCGTGCTTCTATCGATTTGATCTAATGAGTTGTTAAGTGTTTCAGTTATTTTTTGGAAGGAACTTATGGGTGATTTTAAGTCATGAGATATTATTGTAAAAAATTTATTTTTTACCGAGTTTATATTTTCAAGTTCATTATTTTTATTTTCTAAAATTTTGTTTGTTCTTTTTTTAAGACTGTATTTGTTATATGTTAATATTGTAAGTAAAACGAAAAGAATCAAAAATATGATTATGAAGTTTTTTTCTTCAGCTGATTTTTTAATATTTAGTTCATTAAGTTCTTTTTCTTTTGTTAATATTGCTATTTCTTTCTCTTTCTTTTCCGATTCGTATTTTTCTCTAAATTCCTGAATTACTTTTTCACTTCGTTCATTAAAAGCAGAATCTTTAAGATTTGAATACAAGGCTAGATATTTCAAAGCACTTTTGTAATCGTTTAGGCTTCGATATAGTTCGGATAATTCTTTATAATTTTTTAGCAATATGCTATTATGCTTGATTCTATTTGATATTTTTAAGCTGTAGTTGTAATATTTTTTTGCATTTTGAAAATCATTCATTAATGAGAAATTTTTACCGATATGGTTATAGATTATCGCATGTGTTTCATAGGTTTTACTATGATTCTCTTTGTTACCTTCAACTCGTTTTAATAAATTAATAGCATCGAAAAAGTATTTTTCGGCAAGCTTGTATTCTCTTTTAAATTGATATATTTCTCCTATTTGATCTGATCTAACTGCTAATTTGAAAATATTGCCTAATTTTTTCTCTATCTCTAAAGCTTCCTTTTGATATTTTAATGCAATATCATAATTACCTATTGTTTTATATACTGAAGCTAACGAACTTAATCTAATTGAAATTTTTGTTTCATTACCTAATTCTTTATCAAGTTTTAATGATAAAGAATAAAATTGTATAGCATCTTTATATCTACCCCATATTTCGTATATTTTTCCTAAAGCATTGTAGTTAGTAGCCATACCTTCTTTATTATTTAGAGCCTTATCTATCACTAAAGAATTATTAAGAAATTGTGTTGCTAAATCATATTTTCCTAACTTAAAATAAGATTGAGCAATGTTACTATTTAATGTAGAAATTTGTGATGAGTCGTTAATTATTCGAGCATACTTTAGTGCAATTTCATAAAGATCTATAGCTTTTTCATATTTTCCTAGATCGTCATAGCAATAACCTGCATTTCCATAAGAATCTGAAACTTTAAAATAATCTGGATTTGACTTTTGTAATTCATATTCAGAAGCAATTATGTAATAATCAGCAGATTCATAAAATTTTCTCTCTTCCCATAAAGCATCTGCTTTTTGTTTTAAAGAATCATAATGATTATTATTTTTATCCTGTGATAAGCTAATATCAAAAATTATAAAAAAAGAGATTATTAGATATAAAGAGTCTTTCATAATTATAAAATTAATTGAACAATTCGCTTTTTGATGATAAAATATTATTGAGAATTTGTATTATAAAATCCAGAAAATTATTGGGAAAGGAAATTATAATAAAATTAGGACTCTATTTATAATATAGAAAAATAAAAATATTTTTGCAATAGAATTTATTCAATTTATTATATTACTTTCAGTGAAAAAGCGAGCATAAAAAATTTATTCTATTTTAATATGTATGTTTATTTTTATTGATTCTTATAATATTTTTATTTAATTTATAAAAGTACAAATGAAATAACCCTCAATTTATAAAATTATTTAATCGGAGGAAAAAATGGCAATTAATGTAGGTATTAATGGTTTTGGAAGAATAGGAAGAAACTTTTTAAGAGCAGCTTATGGCAATGCTGATATTAATATTGTTGCAGTAAATGATATTACAGATGCAAAAACGCTGGGGCATTTACTAAAGTATGATTCTATTATGGGCACTTTCAAAGGCAACGTAGAAGTTAAAGAAAGTGAAATTATTGTTGATGTAAAATCAATAAAAGTATTAAGTGAGAAAGATCACAATAATCTTAAATGGGGTGACCTTGGAGTTGATGTTGTTGTTGAATCAACAGGGTTAAAACATTTTACTAATAAAGATGAAGCTAAAACACACTTAAAGAATGGTGCTAAAAAAGTAATTATTTCAGCTCCAGCTAAAGTATGTGATGCAACAATCGTAATAGGTGTTAATGACAAAATTTATGATCCACAAAAACATCATATCATTTCAAATGCATCATGTACAACTAACTGTTTAGCTCCAGTTGCCAAAGTTCTTCTTGAAAATTTTGGTATTGTAAAAGGATTTATGACCACAATTCATGCTTATACAAATGATCAAAGAATTCTTGATTTACCACATAGTGACTTAAGAAGAGCAAGAGCTGCTGCTCTATCAATGATTCCTACATCTACTGGTGCTGCAAAAGCAATTGGTTTAGTAATTCCTGAACTATCTGGTAAGATGGATGGATTTGCAATGAGGGTACCTACTCCAAACGTATCAGTGGTTGATTTAGTGATCGAAGCAGAGAAAAAACCTACTAAAGAAGAAGTAAACGCAGCAATGAAAAAAGCAGCCGAAGGTCCATTAAAAGGTATTCTTGGTTATACTGAAGAAGAATTGGTATCAATAGACTTCAGAGGAAATAGCAATTCATCAATTTTTGATGCTGCTTATACAAATGTAAAGGATAATATGATTAAAGTGCTTTCCTGGTATGATAACGAATGGGGTTATTCTGTTAGATTAACTGATTTGGTAAAATTGGTTGGTAAATAAGAAATGACGAACTGATAAATAAGGGTTGTTAATTTTTTTTAGCAACCCTTTTTTTTTAAAATTGAAAAACATTTTTTGGAGATAAAAAAATGAATAAAAAAACAATTGATGATGTATCATTAAAAGGTAAAAAGGTACTTGTTAGAGTAGATTTCAACGTTCCACTTGATGACAATCAAAAAATTACTGATGATACAAGGATTAGAGAATCTCTTCCAACGATAAAGAAAATTATTAGTGATGGTGGATCGGCTATTTTGATGAGCCATTTAGGAAGACCAAAAGGGAAAATTAATCCAAAGTATAGTTTAAAACCTACAGTTGATAGGCTTTCTGAATTACTTGGAGTGCCTGTAAAATTTTCCTCAGATTGCAGAGGTGTAATAGCTAAAACAGCAGTTGATGCTTTAAAAGAAGGTGAAGTATTAATTTTAGAAAATCTCAGGTTTTATGCTGAAGAAGAAGCAAATGATGTTGAAATGTCAAAGGAATTAGCTTCTTATGGTGATATTTATGTTAATGATGCTTTTGGTTCTGCTCATCGTGCCCATGCTTCTACAGAAGGGGTTACTAAGTTTATCAAACCATGCGTTGCTGGTTATTTGATGAAAAAAGAAATTGATTTTCTTGGTATGGCTGTGGGTGAACCTAAAAGACCTTATGTGGCTATTCTTGGTGGAGCAAAAATTGCTGGTAAGATAGATGTAATTCAAAATTTAATGAAAAAAGTAGATGTTCTTCTTATTGGTGGAGGAATGTCCTATACATTCTTTAAAGCAATGGGATTAGAAGTAGGAAAATCAATTTTAGATTTAGAGAAAGTTGATTTAGCAAAGAGTATTCTTGAAGAGGCAAAAGCAAAGAATATTAAATTATTATTACCAGTTGATTGTGTTGCAGCAGATAAGTTTGCTGAAGATGCTAATACTAAAATAGTGAAGAGCAATGAAATTCCTAATGATATGGAAGCTCTGGATATTGGACCAGAAACAATTGAGTTGTATAGTAAAGAAATTAAAGCAGCAAAAACCGTTGTTTGGAATGGACCTATGGGCGTTTTTGAAATTGAAAAATTTGCTGTTGGTACTAACGCAATTGCAAAGGTTTTAGCTGAAGCTACCAAAGAGGGTGTTATAACAATTATTGGTGGTGGTGATTCTGCTGCTGCTATTACTAAAATCGGTTTAGAAAAATCTGTTTCTCATGTTTCAACTGGTGGAGGAGCTTCTCTGGAATTTCTTGAAGGAAAAGTATTACCAGGCGTTGCTGCTCTTGACGATAAATAAAAGTAAAATACAAATAATCTAAAGGGGCAAAATAGCCCCTTTTTTATTTTTGGAGGAAAAATGTTTTTTGATTTATCTTTAGAAAAATTGCAAGAATATTTACCTGAAAGAAATGAACCATCTGATTTTGATTCTTTTTGGTATAATGCAATAGAAGAAACCAATAAAATACAATTAACTTATAAATTTGAAAAGAAAAACTTTGGTTTAAAACTTGTTGATACTTATGATGTAACCTATTCTGGTTATAAAGGGCAGAGTATAAAAGGTTGGTTAATTATTCCGAAAAATATTTCTGATAAAGTACCTTGTGTAGTAGAGTTTCTTGGTTATGGTGGAGGAAGATCTTTTCCTACAGATTGGTTGCTATGGGCTAGTTGTGGTTATGCTCATTTTATTATGGATACACGGGGTCAGGGTTCTTCGTGGTCACCCGGGGATACTCCAGATTTAGAAGATGATGGAGCAAATCCATATTATCCTGGATTTATGACAAAAGGTATTCTTAACCCAAATACTTATTACTATAAAAGAGTTTTTATTGATGGAGTAAGAGCTGTTCAGTTAGTGAAGTCATTACCTGAAGTTGATTCTAATAAAATTATATTAACTGGTATTAGTCAAGGTGGAGGAATTACATTAGCTGTTGGGGGGTTAGTCAAAGATGTAACAGCAATATTGCCCGATGTACCTTTTCTTTGTCACTATAAAGTAGCAACAGAAATTACTGATTCCGAACCATATTTTGAGATAACAAGATATTTAAAAACTCACAGAGATAAAATTGATATTGTGTTTAATACATTAAGTTATTTTGATGGGGTAAATTTTGCTGCAAGATCTAAAGCACAGGCTTTATTCTCTGTTGGGCTTATGGATACAATATGTCCTCCACGTACAGTGTTTGCCGCTTATAATCATTACAAAGGGGATAAACAAATAAAAATTTATGATTATAATAATCACGAAGGCGGAGGAACATTTCATAACCTTGAGAAAATAAAATTTTTAAGAAATGTTTTGAGTTATTGATAAAAATTAAATGGTAAAAACAACTTGAATTTTGCTGAAAAATATATAATGTAGATAAGATTATATGCTTATAGAAAAGAAAAGCTTTGATAAAATAGTAATATCAGGTAAAGAATATAAAGATAATATTTTTTATAATTGTTATTTTAATTATTGTGATTTTAGCAACGCTTCTTTTACTGATGTAAAATTTGAAGATTGTGAGTTCAATGGATGTAATTTTAGTTTCACGAATTTTTCTAATGTAAAATTAAATAATGTATTATTCAAAGAGTGTAAACTATTAGGAATAGAATTTTCTAAATGTAACAATTTTGCTTTGACATTTAATTTTTTTAATTGTATTATAAAAAGCTGTAAATTTTCTGGTATGAAATTAAAAAATATTCTTTTTGTAGATAGCGATATTACAGAAACAGATTTTTTTGAATGTGATTTAGAATCATCGAATTTTTCAAAATCAAGATTTCATAATACTATTTTTAATAATAACAATTTAAAAAAATCTGATTTTTCTTTTGCCTCTGGATACGATATTGATCCAACGAGTAATAGACTACAAAAAGCTACTTTTACGTTACCCGATGCTGCTATATTATTTAAATATTTAGGTATAATTATTAAATAAAACATTGAGGAGTGTATGGAAAAAAGTATTAAAGGAACAAGAACCGAGAAAAATCTTTTAAAAGCATTTGCTGGTGAGTCACAGGCAAAGAATCGTTATGAATTTTTTGCTAAGCAGGCAGTAAAAGAAGGTTATGAACAAATAGCATCAATTTTTTTGAAAACTGCTTTGGAGGAACAAACTCACGCAAAAAGATTTTTTAAATTCTTAGAAGGGGGAATGGTAGAAATAACAGCTTCCTATCCTGCTGGTAAAATTGGTACTACCGCCGAAAATTTGAAAGCTGCTGCTGATGGGGAAAATGAAGAATACACAAAGTTGTACCAAGAATTTGCAGAAATTGCAAAAGAAGAAGGTTTTAATGAGGTAGCTTCAGCTTTTAAATTGATTGCAAAAGTTGAAAGTGAACATGAAAAACGTTACCGTAAGTTGTTACAAAATGTAGAAGAAAATATGGTTTTTGTCAAAAAGGAAAAAGTAAAATGGGTATGCAGAAAATGCGGTTATGTTCATGAAGGAGAAAAGGCTCCAGAAAACTGTCCTGCTTGCTTACATCCTAAATCGTATTTTGAAATTTATGCTGAGAATTATTAATGAAAAAGTGTAAAATAACAGTACTTAAAAGAAATTTAAATATTGAGTTAGCAGAAATTTACTGTAAAAACGAAGTTACTCCTTGCCCCTTTTTTCAGGAGGGGCAAGAGTTCATTGCTGATTTTGAACCACCAGAGAACTTTTGTGGTTGGGCATGGAATGATATTTATAAAGTTATAGTTACTATGCTTAGTGGTGGAAATTATTCAGAGGGCTATTTTGATGGCTGGATGAAAGATAAAAATTGTATGATAGTATGTTGTACTGATGGTATAAGGCCAGTCACATTTAAAATTGAGTTGATCGAAGAATAAGAGCTACATATAAAATTTTACTTGTTTCTTACTATTGATCAATAATCTTATAGGTTGTTTTAATATCTACGCTTTTTTTAAGCATAGCCGATACAGAACAATATTTTGTTGTTGATAGTTCTATCGCTCTTTCAACATCTTTTGGAGAAATATTTTTTCCGTAGAAAACATATTCAACTTCAATTTTCGTAAATACTTTTGGATGCTCACTAGCTCTTTCAGCAGATATATTTACTTCATAATCTGTTAATTCTACTTTTTTCTTTTTTAATATGGGAATAATATCCATACTGCTACAGCCGGCAAGAGCCATCAGTAGAAGCTCCATTGGTCGTGATCCAGCATTGTTGCCTAAAAATTCTTCAGATGAATCCATTACAACCCAGTGGTTAGATTCTCCTTTGGAGATTAGAGTTGTTCCTTTTGCCTGTTTCAAATATACTTTCATGACTTACTCCAAATTTAATGATTGTTTAAAAGATTGTAAAGTATTTTTCATTAACATAGCTATGGTCATAGGTCCAACTCCACCGGGAACGGGGGTTATATATGAAGCTTTTGTTCTTGCACTATCGAAATCAACATCACCAACTAATTTTGAACCTGATTTTGCTGTTGCATCCTGCATTCGATTTATTCCAACATCAATTACTACGGCGCCGTCTTTTATCATATCACCTTTAATTATTTGAGGAACACCTACTGCAGCGATTAAAATATCAGCTTGTTTTGTATAGTAAGAAATGTCTTTTGCTCCTGTGTGAGTTATGGTTACTATAGCATTAGCCCATTCCTTTTTTTGTAGTAAAATATTAGCAACGGGTTTTCCAACAATATTGCTTCTACCAACTACAACAACATGTTTCCCGGCTGGGTTCAGGTTATATCTTTTTAATAGTTCTTGAATTCCATACGGAGTGCAGCTATAGAAAGTTGGTAAACCAGCAACCATTTTACCAATACTTATAGGATGAATTCCATCAACATCTTTTTGTGGATTAATCATCTGGATAATTTTTGACTCATCGAATTTTTTAGGTAAAGGAAGTTGAACAAGTATACCATTGATTTGTGGATCGTTATTTAATTCATTAATTTTTTTATATAATACATTTTCATCCACATCGGCTGCAAATTTTTCGGTTATTGAAAAGAAACCACATTCTTCACAAGCTTTGCCTTTATTTCTTACGTATGTGTGTGAAGCCGGATCATCGCCAACAAGAATAACAGCAAGTCCAGGAACCTTGCCATATTTTTCTTTTAGCTTAGCTGTTTCATTTTTTATTTCGTTTTTTATATCGCCAGAAATTTTTTTTCCGTCTATTATTATTGCTTCCATAATTATTTACCTTTAATTGTTTTTCTCTGTTACAAATTCAGGATAGAGTATACGTTTTATTTTTTTTGCCTGACCTGTAATAGCATCAATACTAATAACTACAGCGCAAAACTTACTATCATCAGAGGCAGCTTCGTATTTATATGGTGTTTGATGGATAAATCTTTTGATAGCAATATCCTTCTTCATTCCTACGACGGAATCGTAAGCGCCTGTCATGCCTACATCAGAAATAAAAGCGGTACCCATCGGCAGAATTCTTTCGTCAGCAGTTTGTATATGTGTGTGAGTTCCAATTATTGCGCTAACCTTTCCATCAAAGTACCATGCAAGAGCCATTTTTTCTGCTGTAGCTTCTGCATGAAAATCGATGATAATAATGTTCGTTTCCTCTTTGATTTTATTGATAGCCCATTCACCAGATTTAAACGGGCAATCAATGGGGTTCATAAAAGTTCTTCCCTGAAGGCTAATTACACCAATTTTAATATTATCTTGAATTTCACCAATGTAATAGCCATTACCGGGGTTTTCTCTTGGGTAATTCATTGGTCGTAATATGCGTTTTTCTTTTCCGAGCAAAGGTTTTATTTGGAATCTATCCCACAGATGGTTACCACCAGTAAATACGTTGATTCCAGTATTAAAAAGTACGTTTGCATCTTGCTCAGAAATACTTTTTCCATCAGTAACGTTTTCTCCGTTCGCTATAACGAAATCAATTTTATACTGTTTTTTAAAAGTATCTAATAATCGAGTAGTTAATTCTAATCCTGTTAAACCAACTATATCACCAATAAAAAGTACATTAAGAATATTATTCACAATAAGCCAATATTTAATTGAAAAATATTTTATAAAATATTCAAATATTTGAATAAAATCAATGAGTATTTTCTTGTCTTTTTTAAGTTATATCTTAATTTGTTTATTGTTATAGATTTATTGTTTGTTTAATAAATTATTACTTTAAAGGTTTTTAGGTTATCATTGACTTTTTTGCTATAATAAGTTATATTGATACGTTATAATCAAAAGTTCTAATATAAAATAAAGGAGATAGAGTTGGATCTTTTTGAAAAATGTCGGAATTTTACCAGAGCAGATGATATCAAAGCAATGGGATTGTATCCTTATTTCCGACCACTACAAGAAAATGAAGGACCAGTGGTTCAAATGGAGGGTAGGAAAATAATAATGGCTGGGAGCAACAACTATCTTGGTTTAACTACTCATCCAAAGGTAAAAGAAGCAGCTATTGAAGCTGTAAAAAAGTTTGGTACAGGTTGTTCGGGCTCACGATATTTAACCGGCACTATAGATCTTCATGTAAAATTAGAAGAAGAGTTAGCAAAATTTTTTGGTAAAGAGTCTGCTCTTTTATTCAGTACTGGTTATCAAACAGCACAGGGAATTATACCAACACTTGTTCAAAAAGGTGAATATGTTATATCTGATAGAGATAATCATGCGTGTATAGTGGCTGGCAATCTTATGGCAAAAGGAGCATTTGCTGAGTTTGTAAGATATAAACATAATGATATACAAGATTTAGAAAAAACTCTATCAAGACTCCCACTTGATGCTGGTAAATTAGTTGTTACTGATGGTGTTTTCAGTACAACAGGAGAAATTGTCGATTTGACAAAAGTAGTAGAAATGTGTAAAAAATATAATGCAAGATTGTTAGTAGATGATGCACATAGTGTAGGAGTAATAGGTAAAGGTGGAAGAGGTACAGCTTCACATTTCAATCTTGAAAACGAAGTTGATTTAACGATGGGAACCTTTAGTAAAACATTCGCTTCTTTGGGAGGTTTTGTCGTAGGTGAAGCAAAAGTGATAAACTATCTTAAACATCACTCATCTGCACTTATTTTTAGCGCCAGTCCAACTCCTGCTTCTGTTGCCGCTGCTCTTGCTGCTTTAGAGATTTTAAAAGCAGAACCAGAGAGAGTTGATAAGTTAATATCAAATGCTTCAAAGATGAGAAAAGGATTTAAAGAATTAGGCTTTAAAATAATTGAGAATGAAACCGCTATCGTACCTGTTATTATTGGTGATGACATGAAATCTTTCTTGTTCTGGAAAGAATTGTATGATAATGGTGTATTCGTAAATGTTTTCATTTCACCTGGCGTTCCTCAGGGGTTACAAATGATGAGAACTAGTTATATGGCAACACATGAGGATATTCATCTTGAGCAGATTCTTGATGCATTTAAAAAAGCAGGGCAAAAGCTTGGAATAATTAATTGATAAAATGTAGAGAATAAAATGAGTATAGTAATAGAAAAAGCAGAAACAAAAAGTGATTTAAAGCGATTTGTAAAATTACAATGGAAAATTTATAAGGATAACCCATATTGGGTGCCTCCATTGATTATTGATAAATTATCAATGCTGGACAAGAAAAAGCATCCATTTTATAAAATTGCTGACGCGGAATTTTTCTTGGCTAAAAAAGATGGAGAACTTGTAGGAAGAATAGCAGCTATTGTGAATCATAAACACAATGAATTTCACAATGATAAAGTTGGTTTTTTTGGATTTTTTGAATGTATTAATGATCAGGAAGTAGCTAATAGTCTTTTTGATACAGCGAAAGAATGGCTGAAAGAAAGAGGTATGGATACAATGAGGGGTCCAATGAACCCCTCAACCAACTATGAATTAGGGTTACTCATTAATGCTTTTGATAAAAGTCCTCAAGTAATGATGACGTACAATCCTGAATATTACATTACATTATTTGAGAACTACGGATTAAAAAAGAGCATGGATTTATATGCATATTTAATAAAGAATGAAACCACAGTAACTGATAAACTGAAGAGAGTTGCAGAAATTGTTCAAAAAAGGAGGCCTTTTGTTGTTAGAACAATTAATATGAAAGATTTTGATAATGAAGTGAAAAAAGTTAAAGAAATTTACAATGATGCTTGGAGCAAAAATTGGGGTTTCGTTCCTTATACAGATGAAGAATTTGATCATATGGCAAAAGATTTAAAATTGATAGTAAATCCTGATCTTGTGTTAATAGCTGAATTGGAGGGTAAACCTATAGGCTTTGCTTTATCATTACCAAATATTAATGAAATATTGATTAATAATCCAAGTGGAAGATTATTTCCAACGGGTATATTTAAACTTCTTTTTGGTAAAAATAAAGTTAAGACTTGTAGAATAATTACCCTTGGTGTAAAAAGAGATTATCAGAAGTTAGGATATGATTCTGTGTTATACTATGAAACATGGAGAAGAGCAACTCAAGAAAATGGTATCAATGCTGGAGAAGCATCTTGGGTGTTGGAAATTAACGATATGATGAATAGGGCAGCTGAATTATTAAATGGGGAACTTTATAAAAAATATAGAATATATGATTTTCCATTACAATAAATTTATAACAATTTGGAAATATTATGCCTCTTCAAAAAGTAAAAAAAATTTGGAGAAACGGCAAGCTTATCAATTGGGACGATGCACAGATACATGTTTTATCTCACGTCGTTCATTATGGTACTTGCTGGTTTGAAGGAATTAAATGTTATGATACAAAACAAGGGCCAGCTGTTTTTAGATTAGAAGCTCACTTAAGAAGATTACTTGACTCAGCAAAGATTTACAGAACAGATATACCTTATACCGTAGAAGAATTAAAAGAAGCAACTCTTGAAACTATTCGCGCAAATAATTTAAAATCCTGCTATATTAGACCTTTTGCTATTCGTGGTTATTATGAAATGGGGATTAGCCCATTGAATTGCCCAGTAGATGTTTATATTGCTGTTTGGGAATGGGGTAAATATCTTGGAGAAGATTCGGTTGAAAACGGGATAGATGTTTGTGTGTCTTCGTGGAATCGAATGGCTCCTAATACTTTACCTGCAATGGCAAAAGCAGGGTCTAATTATATGAATTCACAGCTAATTAAGATGGAAGCTTTAAAGAATGGATATGCAGAAGGAATAGCTTTGGATGTTACAGGCCATGTTTCTGAAGGAAGTGGTGAAAACTTATTTCTTATTAAAAATGGAGTAATACATACAACTCCTCTTTCTGCTTCAATATTACAAGGAATTACAAGAGACTCTGTTATTAGATTAGCTGATGAATTGGGATATGAAGTGCGTGATTTTCAGATACCACGAGAATTATTATATATTGCAGATGAGTTATTTTTTACAGGAACTGCTGCAGAGATAACACCTATAAGGTCAGTTGATAGAATTCAAATTGGATCAGGTAAACCCGGACCAATAACAAAACAAATATTAAAAAAATACTCTGATATAGTAAAAAACGGAAAGGATAAAAGAGGCTGGTTAACTTTTGTTTATAAATAACATTAATTAATTATAATAAATGCATCATGGAGAAAAAAAATGAAAAATACTCCTTTGCATATTTGTGTACTCTCATCACTGGTAATTTTTCTTTTTGTTTCATTATCTTTTTCAAAAAGTAATGAATTTGAAGTCTCAGTTTTAAATGTGGATTCAACCCTTAGTAAAGGATTTACCTTTTCTCAAATTGGTGAAGCTTCAGTATATAATGAGGATTTTAATAATAAATTTACTTCAAGCGGAGAAAAATATAATAGAGAAGATTATACAGCTGCACATCCTTTCCTTGAATTTGGTACTTGCTTAAGGGTAATTAATTTAAAAAATAATCGTGAAGTAATAGTTAGAGTTAACGATCGTGGACCAAAGAAAAAAGGGAGAATACTTGATTTATCTTACGCTGCTGCATATGATTTAGGAATAATTAATGAGGGAACTGGTCAGGTTAAAATTGAAACCTTAGCAGAACCAACAGGACCAGAACAGAAAGAAATTGTTGTATTTGAGGATAATGTTATTGCTGGAGAAAAATATTCAATCACATTTTTAGGCGAAGGAGATACTTCAAAGACAAGAAATATTATTACTTCAAATGGTAAACTAAAAATAAGTTTAATTAGATACCCATCTTCTATTAAGGAAATGCAACTACCTGTAAAAGATGATAAACAAAGCCAGGCAATATTGAAAAATAAAGATGGCCAAACATTTTCAGTTCAGGTAGGTGTTTTTGTAAATCCAAATAATGCAGAAGAATTACAGAAGATGCTTATAAAAAGGGGTTATAAAGATATTAAAATATTCAAAATTACTGATAAGTCCACAGTTCTTTATAAAGTTTCAATAGGAAGTTTTGATTCTTATGAAAAAGCTGCAGAATTTAAAGCGAAGTTAATGAAAAATAATATTGTTGGATATATAATTATGAAAGGGTAGAAATGTATCGAATATTAGAAAAAAACGATTTAGCTGCGAAAGTATTTCGTTATGTTATCGATGCTAAAGATATTGCAAAAAAAGCAAAAGCTGGTCAGTTTGTAATAATCAAATTAGATGAAAAAGGTGAGAGAATACCTATTACCATAGCAGATATGGATAGAGAAAAAGGTACAATCACTCTTTATGTTCAAGCTGTTGGAAAAACAACCACACAATTAAGTTTTTATAAACCCGGTGATTCTATACTTGATGTTGTTGGACCTCTTGGAGAGCCCAGTCATATTGAAAAGTTTGGTACGGTTGTTTCAATAGGCGGAGGTTTTGGAATAGCTGCAATTCATCCTATAGTAAGAGAGTATAAAAATGCAGGAAATAAAACTATTTCAATTATTGGAGCTCGTTCTAAAGAATTGCTTATTATGGAAGATGAAATGCGAAAAATTAGTGATGAGGTATTGATAGCTACAGATGATGGATCTTATGGCAAGAAAGGTTTGGTGACAGATGTTCTAAAGGATTTGATTAATAACGGAGAAAAAATCGATTTAGTGCTTGCTATTGGTCCTCTTATTATGATGAAAGCTGTAGCAGATGTTACCAGACCATATAATATTAAAACAATGGTTAGTATGAATCCTATTATGATGGATGGAACAGGAATGTGCGGGGCATGTAGAGTAACTGTTGGTGATGAAATTAAATTTGCTTGTGTTGATGGACCAGAATTTGACGCACATCTAGTAAAATTCGATGAAGTGATGAATCGTGTAAGAATGTATGTTCCTGAAGAAAAATTAGCATTAGAAAAGTTTTTAAAACAACATGAATGTAAATTAGATAAAAAAATTAGCGAAATGGAGGATAGTAGGAATGGCTGATACTACTCAGACTACAAAAAAGACTAAAATTCCTCGTCAGCCTATGCCTGAACAGGAGCCGGAAGTAAGAAGAAAAAATTTTCTCGAAGTACCACTTGGATATACACCTGCAATGGCTCAATTGGAAGCCTCAAGATGTATACAATGTAAAAATCCAAAGTGTATTTTAGGATGTCCAGTTCAAGTAAAAATCCCTGAATTCATAAAATTAATTGCAGAAGGTGATTTTGCTGGTGCTGCAAGGAAATTAAAAGAAACCAATGCATTACCTGCCGTTTGTGGCAGAGTATGTCCTCAAGAAGATCAATGTGAAAAACTATGTGTTGTAGGGCTTAAAAATGAACCGGTAGCAATAGGAAGACTTGAAAGATTTGCTGCTGATTATGAGAGAATGAATAATCTTATTGAAATTCCAGAATTGCCACCAAAAACAGGAAGAAAGGTTGCAATTATTGGTGCTGGTCCTGCTGGGTTAACTGTTGCAGGAGATTTAGCAAAATTAGGGCATGAAGTTGTAATTTTTGAAGCCTTACATAAACCAGGTGGAGTGCTCTTTTATGGTATACCACAATTTCGTTTACCAAAAGAAATTGTAGAGGCAGAAGTTGATTATCTAAGAAAACTTGGTGTAGAAATTAAAACAAATTATGTTATTGGAAAAATCAAATCTGTTGATGAGCTGATGGATGAAGAAGGATTTGATGCTGTATTTGTTGGGACTGGAGCAGGATTGCCATATTTTATGGGTATACCTGGTGAAAACCTTAATGCAGTATATTCTGCTAATGAATTTTTAACCAGAATAAATTTAATGAGAGCATGGGATTTCCCAAATTTTGATACCCCTATGCATGCTCATAAACGTGTTGCAGTTGTTGGGGGAGGAAATACTGCTATGGATGCAGCAAGAACAGCCTTAAGATTACCAACAACTGAAAAAGTATATATTGTTTACCGAAGATCTAGAAACGAAATGCCAGCTAGAAAAGAAGAAATTGAACATGGTGAAGCTGAAGGCATTGAATTTCATATGTTGACAAATCCAGTTAAGATTCTTGGTAAAGACGGTTGGGTAAGTGGTATAGAATGTGTAAAAATGGAACTAGGAGAACCCGATTCGAGTGGACGAAGAAGACCAATACCAATTAAGGATAGTAACTTTACTATTGAGGTAGATGCTGTTGTTATAGCTATAGGTAATGGTTCAAATCCACTTATTGCGAAAACAACAAGTGGACTTAAAACAAATAAACATGGCAATATTGAGGTTGTTGATGTTGATTCTGGATTAACTACTAGAGAAGGTGTTTTCGCTGGTGGTGATATTGTAACAGGCGCAGCAACTGTAATTGAAGCAATGGGTGCTGGTAAAAAAGCTGCTCTTGGTATTCATAATTATATTATGAGTAAACCACCCAGAAAGAAATAATTTGAAATATAATTAAAAAAACCCCCATAGTAAATATGGGGTTTTTATTTTTAGCTAATTGGTATTAGAATAAAAATTAGAAAATCCCATATAGAGTGAGATACTAATACAGGTATAACTGATCTATATCTGTTGAACAGGTAACCCCAGAATAAACCACATACAAGAGCTGCCATAACAAGCATAAAATTAAATGACCAAATATGAACTAGTGAATAGATAATTGATGAAATAATTAGGCTTGTTAATGCACTATATTTTTTTAAGAAATTATATTGAACAAATCCACGCCAGAATATTTCTTCTGCTGGACCGATCCAGAATAACAAGAGTAAGGATATTATTATATAATTGGCTTGCACTTTGTTATTATAAATGTTATTAACTTCAGTTGGTGCAAAAGGAAATATAATTTTTGAGATATAATTTCCGATATAAAATATTAGATATAGTGCTATAGCTGAAGCAATACCAATGTAGATATATGAGAGTTTAAAATCGAATAACTCTTTTATATTTTTTCTTTGAATGTATAACCCCATCAACGATAATATACCGGCAGATACTGACATACCCACCCAGAAGTTTAGGTAATCTTTTGTCCATGGAGAAAACATAAAAAACCATAATATGGCTGCTACTATTATAGCAGGCATTATTTTTTTTATCATAAATAATACCCAGCAAAAATTCCAATAGAATATAAAACTCCAAATATTAAATGATGCTGAGCTGAAAAAACGTCTAAAGTTGCAATTTCATCTGATTTATCAGGTTTGGATTTTATCATCATTTTTATATTTTTTATAGCTAAAGGTAAAGCAAGTAAGACAATAATTGGGGTTACTTTCAATAAAGAAAAAGCTACCATTAGAATAACGCTTAAATAGGCTCCACTCACAAATATAACATACTCTACTTTTGAAGCTTTATGGCCAATTAGTATTGATACCGTTTTAATATTTGCGCTTTTATCATGTATAATATCTCTATGGTTATTAGCTTCAAGAATTGAGAGCACAAGGCAACCAACTGGAATGGACATAATCCATAATTCACTGAAATAACTTCCTGTTAAAGCAAAATAAGTTCCTATAACCATGAGAGGACCCATGAGTATAAAAACCATAATATCACCTAATGCAAAATATTTGTAACCCATAGGATATCCAGAATAAAGATAGCCGCCAAGTATGCCAATAATTCCTAAGATCAACATTGGCAAGCCTCTCATATAAACCAGAAATAGACCTAGAATAAACCCTATTATCATTAAGATAATACCACCTTTTAGAACCTGTTCTGGTAAAAGAAGTTTTTCTACAATTACTCTACTTGAACCATAAGTGTGTTCTTTATCAACTCCTTTTTTAAAATCATAATAGTCATTAATCATGTTTGTTCCACCATGTAGAAGCATTGAGCAAATAAGAATTATTGGAAAGAGGAACCAATCTACATTGCCTGGATAGTAAAGAGAAATAGAAGTTCCAACCAGTACAGGTATTATTGATGCCGGGAAGGCAAAAGGTCTAACAGATTGAATCCATATACTAATCTTACTTCTTTCATGTGTTAACGAACCTGCCATTATTAACTCCTTAATTTATTTTGGATACATAATTATTAATTTTTTATCCGGGTTAAAAAGATTTTCACATCCTTTAAAAGTAATATTAATTACATCAAGATTAAATAGTTTTTTATTTTTTTTTACGATGTTCAATTCATCTGTAATATTCCCACCTTTTAAAACAAGAATAGATCTTGTAGGAATGTTATCATTTGTTTTTGTAGATGTTTTTTTTAGGAAAGGTAAGCCCCATTCAAGAATTTTATCAAGCTTACCTACAGCTCTTGATATAACATAATCAAATTTGCCATTAAGTTTATTTTCTGATTTTAATTCTTCGGCTCTTCCAGTAAAGATTTCAATGCCAGTTATACCTAAACTATTAATAATTTCTCTAACAGCTATCATTTTTTTTTGAGTAGAGTCAATTAAAACCATTTTAATATCAGGGAATAATATTTTGAGGGGAATTCCCGGCAAACCACCGCCAGTACCTAAGTCTAAAATATAAGATTTTTGTTTTAATTTAACTTTTAATAAAAACGATAAGCTATGAAGAATGTGTTCTTCCCAAATATTTTTTTCACTATTTGGTGAAATGAGATTTACAACTTGATTTTTACTAATTAATAGATCACAATATTTTTCAAGCAAAGATAATTTATTATCATCTATTGAAAAATCATTTTCAATGAAAATGTTTTTGAACCAAGTTTTATCTCTCATAATTATTGTTTTCTACTGAAATTGGCAAGCCTAATACATACAAGATCTTGAATATTATTAGCTAATGAAGTAGGTACGGTATAGTTATTTACTATCATAGAAAACACAAACATTTCACCATCTTTAGAGGTTACATATCCGGATAGAGAGCGAACGTAGTTGATGTAGCCTGTTTTTGCGTGAACGTTATTAGCAGCTTTTGAGTTTCTCATTCTATTTTCAAGAGAACCATCAACACCTGCTATAGGAAGAGAATTATAAAACTCTTTCCAATATTTATGACGATACATATACGTGAGTAGGGTTGTAACCTGTAAAGGGGTAACAAGATTTAATCTTGATAAACCAGAACCGTCCACAATCATAATTTTTTCGGGGTCTATTCCGAGATTACTTAAAAATCGTTTTTCTATTTCAATAGCTTTACTTACAGTTCCTGAACCACCTAATTCTTTTCCAATAGTTTTTAAAACCTGTTCAGCAAAAAGGTTATGACTTTTTTTATTTATAATTTTTATTATTTCAGATAAAGGTAAAGATGTGGTGGTATTAAGAGTTTGATATATTGTAGTGAATTCATTTCTTGGTTTTATTTCATCAATATCTTTAGCTTCTCCGTTAACTTTAATACCATTTGCTTCAAGCATTTCTTTAAAAACTGTAACAGTATATAAAGTAGGGTTATCTATTGAAATAGATTCTATTCTGGTATTTGCATTTAATGAAATTGTACCGAATGCATTTATAATGTTGGTACCAGACTTCCTGAAATAATCAATATTAGTTGCAGAATCAGGAGGAACAGTTCTTATATTATTTTTTATAGTAACATAGTTGGTGTTTGGATTAAGTAAAATTTTTGCAGAGGAGCCAACATACTCACCAGGTGAAATTGAAAGATCGATACAATTATCGTTATAGCTTAAACCGCTTATTTGGGCGGAAAACCAATATGTTTCATCATCCCAAGACCAGCCAACACCAAGAGGTTGATCGTCAAAACAATTATCATCGCCAATTATATTTCCATTGATTTCTTGTATTCCTGCATTTTTGAGAGAATCAATCCATTGGGAAAACAGATAATGCAAACTATCATTTCGAAATTTTTTAGGGAAAGTAGGATCCCCACTACCTTTTATTATTAAATCCCCTTTTAGTATATTGTTTTCAATACTACCATTAGTAATTAATTTGGTTGTATATTTATAATTTGGTCCTAAATTGCAAAGAGCTGTAGCTGTCGTAAACATTTTTAAATTAGAAGCAGGCATAAAACTCTTGTTTTCATTCTTTTTGTATATATATTCACCAGTTTCTAATGATTGAATTACAACTCCCCATTCAGCGTTACTAAAATTAGGATCATTAAAAATGTCATCAAGCTCTTTTTGTAAATCAGAAACAGGTGATTGTTGGGTAGCGGGTTTTTGGGTTTCAAGAGGCTTTTGTGCTTGAGCAATAGCCTGAAAAAAAAGAAGCGAGAAAAATAAAAAAGATAATAATTTAATATTTTTTGACATAACGTTATACAATTTTAACAAGTTCTTTCAAAGTTAATACCTCAGAAGATTTTAAAGTTCTCCATTCTCCTCTTTTTAAACCTGTTTTTGTTAAGAATGCATAACGAATTCTATCAAGTTTAAGAACTTCAAAACCCATACTTTCAAACATTCTTCTAACAAGATGATTTCTACCTTCGTAAACTGTAACATAAACCTCTTTATCATCTTTTCCTAAATACACTTCAGTTGCTTTTGCAACACCATCATCAAGGTTTATTCCTTTTACAAGTTGTTTTAACTGTTTATCAGAAATTGGTTTATCGATTACAATTTTATATTCTTTCTCAATTTGATATTTTGGATGCATCAGTCTATTTGCAAGCTCACCATCATTGGTCAGTAATAAAACTCCTGTGGTCTTTCTATCTAATCTTCCAACGGGGTAAACTCTTTCGCTTACATTTACTAAATCTAAAACAGTTTTCCTATTCTTTTCATCACTTGTGGTGGTGATATAATCATTTGGTTTATTTAAGAGTATATAAGTTTTCTTTTCTTTAATGTGAATTTGTTTACCATCTACAGTAACTTTATCTTTTAATGTAATTTTTACACCGAGATCTTTGACGGTTTTTCCATTTACTTTGACTAATCCTTGTAAAATAAGCTCATCGCTTTTTCTTCTGGAAGCTACACCGGCATTTGCTAAAAATTTATTTAATCTTATTTGCTCGTCTTGATATTTCATTTTTTCTCGGTAAAAATATTTATAATTTTTTGAAACAACTTTTTCAAACGGAGTAATACTTTTTTAAAGAATAATCGTAATTTGTTTTCATTTTTTATTTTCTTTTCTGAAAATGATTCTTTGTCTTCGGTACTTATATTTTTACCGGGATAAAATGTATTTAATTTTGTGTAAATTTCAGTCTTTTTATCAGAAAAATCAAGGTATTTATCTTGTGTTAAAAATTTTTCAATTTCAAACAGAGAGTCTTTTTTATTGATTATTTCTCTTAAAGATTTATCAGATAATATATCCTCTTCTTCTACTTTTTTGCTGTTAAACAATATTTGTTCAAAAAAAGTATCATATTTGTTTACTTCATCAAAAGTAATATTACTATCCTGCTTTGTATCAGATTCCACTTCAGTAGATAATGGTAATATAGTTTCAATATCTTCAGTGATATAAAGTTGTTCTTCTTTAATATTATCGGCAATAATAGAAGATTCAATATTGTTATCTGTTTTATTTACTATGAAATTTTGATCAGATGAAAATTGAGTTGATTCAATTTCCTTTTCGGGAACAAAAGATGAGGTTATATCAATTTTCTGTGATTCTTCTTTTTGTTTATCATTGGGGCTTTCGTAGTGATTTTTCGATGATTCTAAATTTAGGGTATTTAATTTGTTTTTCAATAAGTGGTTATAATTCCATCTCCTTTTTTGGTCGAGTAGATTTTTAAATTCTTCAGATGAAAGAAAAGAATCCTTATTTATTAGAGATTCATTTGTAACAATATCATCAAAAGAGATATTTCGGAAAGCTAATATTGGACTACTTTCAAGCTCATAGCCAGAATTATCGTCCAATATATCTATATCATTCTGAAACTCAAATTCGTCGTTTACTGTTTCGTTATTAGCATTATCAATTTCTTCTTCTTGAATTGTTTTTGTTTCAATTGAAGCATTATCTGATATATCTTCCGTAATAATTGTTTCTGATTCTTCAGCATCAACAGTTGCGGATAAATTCTCATTTGTAGATGAATTACATTCTGCTTCAATAGTTATATTTTCAAGATTTTCTTCATAGCTTTTTTGAAGCTCGTTACCTGATTCCTCTATTGTTTTGTTTTCTGGCTCTGGTGAAATAATTTCTGTGCTGTTTTCGTTTGGTTCAATAATTTCAGTAATATTATTTTCAAAGATTAACTCGGTTTTTAACTCATCGTTAGAAGTAATTGCTTGTTCTTGAATAGTATTAACTTCGGATGATGATTCTTCAATAACCTCACTTATCTTGTTATCATCTTCTTTTGTATAATCTTGATCAGAAGAGGTTAAAGATTCAATGGTTGATGAGGTATCATCAAAATATTCTAAATCCAATTCTTCGCTAGGTGGTATAATAGTTTCTTCTTTGTATTCTTCGATAGTTTCTTCATTATCTTTTGTTAAATTAGCCTTTTCTTCTGTATTTTGTAGATCAATATCTGATTTATCTTCAGATAGTATTATTTCTTCTTCCTCTTTTTCATCGGTAATTTCTTGATGACTGATTTCTTGAAAAGATAAAAACGCTTCGTTTTTAATAAGTTCGTCTGCAATATCATCAAACTCTTTAGAGCCAACGGGTGGTATAATTTCAGGTGTAACAATGAAAGGAGGAAAAGCCTCTTCACTTTTATTATCTTCAGTAAATAAGAATGATGTATCTTTTAATTCTGAATTTGAATCAATATCGTTTATATTAGAGGATTTTTTTTTTAAGTCATCTGAACTTTCAGTTGATGAGATACCACTATCATTTTCTACATTTAATATATTTGTTGAATCAGTAAATAATTTTTCTGGAGAAGTGTCATCAGGATATTCATCATCAGAGGCTGATTCATCAAGGGGTGATATAGGATTGTTATTGGTATCTTCTGATGAATTAATATCAATTGGATTATCGTTATCAATTGGGTTTTGAATTTCATCAGATACAAGTTCTACTTCGGTCTCATCAATAATAATTTCTTCTGGTGGTTGCTGTACAATTTCTGTGTTTTGAAGTTGTTCGTTGTTATTTGTTTTATCAGATTCAGCTTGTTGTGAACTTTCTCCAGCAATATCTTTACTACTTTCAGAAACATTGGGCTCGATGTCTTCTTCGTCGCTCTCTTCACTGTTTTTATTTAATGACTCTTCTAAACGTTTTACTTCAAATTTGAATTCTTCCGAATTCATAATCTCTTCAATTTCTTTTAATTTTGGAAGATCTTTTGTGTCTTTTAATCCAAAATGTTTTAAAAATTCCTGTGTTGTTCCATAAAGCAAAGGTCTTCCTACCGTATCAGCACGGCCTACTATTGTAATTAGGTTTTTTTCGAGTAAGGTGCTTAATACATAATCAGAATTGACTCCTCTAATATTTTCAATTTCAGGTTTGCTGATCGGTTGTTTAAATACAATTATAGCCAATGTTTCAAGTGCTGATTGGGATAATCTTCTTTTTGATTTTTCTTTAAAAAGAATACCAAGACATTTTGCATATTTTGGTAATGTTGCAAACTGATATCCGCCTGCTATTTCTATAATATGAAAGGATTGATTTGATTCGTAATATTTTTTATTAAGAGCATTAATGATTGATATAAGATATTCCGGTGAGAAATATTTTGCATCTATTTCATTGCCCTTACCATTACTGAAATACTCTGATAAAATTTCTGATAATGATTTTGCTGGTATAGGTTCATCTGAAGCAAATAATAAAGCTTCTATATGAGAACCAATACTTTTTAATATATCTTCAGGTAATTCAATATTTATATCTTTATCTTTTGCCATTAATTTTGATTTCCTTCACTAATCACTTCAGCATCTGAATCTGTTCTGAACAAGATCATGTCGTTAAATTCGCCTGCAGTATAAACTCTTAATTGATTGTTTTTAATCATTTCTAAAATTGCAATGAAAGTTACGATTATTACAATTTTTTCTCTTAGGTTTTTAGCCAGCTCAATAAATTTATATTGTCTTCTATTTCCAAAGAATCTATAAACATATTCCATTTGTTCTTCAATAGTAACCGGAACCTTTTTAATAGTAAAAACAGACTCATCGATTGCATTTTGCATCACTTTTTTAAATGCTTTAAGTAAATCAAAAAGGGTAACTTCTTTAAGTAAATTAGTATCTTCTCTTTTTGCTTCAATTGGGTCATGTTTAAAATATTCTCTATAGAAGATTTTACTTTGTTTTTCCTCCATTTTTTTGAATGATTCGGATACTTCTTTGAATCTTTTATATTCTAAAAGTCTTCGAATCAATTCTTCTCTTGGGTCTGGTTCATCTTCCTCTTCTTCGGTTTTAGGAAGTAACATTCTAACCTTTATTTGCATAAGAGTTGCAGCCATTAGTAAGAAGTCACCAGCAATATCTAGATCTAATTGTCGAATGAGTTGTACGTATGATAAAAACTCTTTTGTTATCTTTGCTATAGGAATATCATAGATATTTAGTTCGTCTCTTTTAATAAAAAAGAGAAGAAGATCAAGAGGTCCCTCAAAATTTTCTAACTTAACTCTGTACATTACGTACACCCCCAATATCCAAAACCTAACCCAACCTCATCGCTTCTCTGACTTCTTGCATAGTATTCTGAGCAGTTTTTCTTGCTCTTGATTCACCATCTAATAAAATTGCAACGACATCATCTTTTTTCTGCTCATAATAGAGACGTTTTTCTCTGATTGGTTCGATATAATTGTTTATAGCTAATGAACATTTTTGTTTACAATCTACACAACCTAAAGCACCACTTCTGCAGTTTATTTCAATTTCAGGTACTTCTGCAGGATTAAACTTTTGATGATAGCTAAATACTAAACAGATCTCAGGTCTACCCGGATCTCCTTTTCTTATTTTTTGAGGATCGGTAACAGCCTTTCTAAGTTTTTGTTGAATAATTTCTTTTGAATCAGAAAGTAATATAGTGTTGTTAAGTGATTTGCTCATTTTAGCATTGCCATCAAGTCCCACCAAACGAGAAAATTTTGTCAATTTAGGTTCAGGTTCTGGAAAAACCTCTTTATATTGCTGGTTAAATTTTCTTGCAATTTCTCTTGTAATTTCTACATGGGGAACTTGATCTTCTCCTACAGGTACCAAATTGCCTTTGTATAGTAATATATCTGCAGCTTGAAGAACTGGATAACCTAAATGGCCATATATAACATTTTCAATGTTTAAGTCTCGTATTTGATCTTTTAATGTAGGATTTCTTTCCAGACGAGAGGTTGTAATTAACATTGAGAAAATTAAAAACAACTCTGTGTGTTCTTTCACTTGTGATTGCCGAAAAATTGGACTTTTAGCAGGATCTATACCAGCTGCAAGCCAATCTATAGCCATTTCTATTGTGTTATCAAAAATATGAGAGCTATCAGGATTTGTAGTTAAAACGTGGTAATCTGCGATTAAATGATAATTTTCATATTCATTTTGTAAAGAGACCCAATTTTCTAATGCACCTACATAATGACCAATATGCAACTTGCCAGTTGGTCTCATTCCAGATAAAATTCTTTTCACTCTAAATACCCTATAATATTATTTCATGACATAAATAAATAAGGTTTCCATTTCTCATTTATATTCCCATAGCAATGTTTCATAAAGATAACATGACTTGGTTTTTTAGGCTTACTAAGCAACTTCATCCCTGCTTCTGATGGCAGTCTATCACCTTTTTTGTTGTTGCAATCAACACAAGCAGTAACGAGATTTTCCCATGAGTCAACACCTCCCCTTGATTTTGGTAAAACATGATCAAGAGTAAGAGGTTTGGTTGTACTACCACAATATTGACATTTAAAGTTATCTCTTCTTATCACATTCTTCCTTGAGAGTATAGCCTGAGAATATGGAACTTTTACATACCAGGAAAGACGTACTATACTTGGATATGGAAAAGATTGAGAGACAGATCTAAAAACTTTTCCATCCAAAGGCTCTACTAATTCAGCTTTACCAAGAAACAAGAGAAGAATAGCTTTCTTTACATTACATATACTCATTGGTTCGTAATTTTGATTGAGAACCAAAACTTTGCCATTCATTTTAGTAAATTATTTTTAAATATTTGACTTGAAAAAAGAATTTTAGTTTTTTTCAAGCGACTATAATATTCTGTTGTTTTCTTAATAAAACCGAAAAATACACTTTCCTTTTAAAAAGTTGGATTTCTTTTAATTACAAAAGAAAAAACCAACTCGTTAATCTATAACTTTAAAATATACACCAAATAAATATAATAATCAAGGAAAGATTATAGAACTAAAGGATAAAGCACTTATACTTTTACAACAATAAAATTTTAACAATCTTCTTTTCAATATATTAACTATAAATTTATAACTTTTTTTTCTTTTCTTGCTTTTTCGGCGGCAAAAACTAATTTATGTGAAGCTATCGTTTCGTTCAAGCCGGACAAAATATAACTCGGATTATTTTCTATTATTGCTCTTACAAATGAATCAATTAAATAAAAATCGCCACTTCCATGTCCAGATAGTGGAGTATTTTCAATTATGTTTATGGGGATAGTAGTTTTTTTATCGGTCATAAAATCAAAAATTTCAATTTTATCACCATCTCCGTAAATCTCACCCCTGGTTCCAAAAATGCTTGTTCTTCGGTAGGTTAGGTCTGTAAAAGCAGTCATAGTAAAATTAACTGTTTTTCCCTCATCATATTCCAAAATGACAACCTGATTGTCAACAACATCATTATCACATTCATAAACACATAATCCATAAGGGCCTGTTTCAATTGCTTTTTTTACACCGTCTATTGATAAATCCGTGGTAATTATATTTACAGGCCAATCAAAAAAACCTTCTTTTGCTCTTTTTAGATAAATTTTAATAGCAGAATAGGGACAATTTGGTTCATATGAACAATCAACACATCTTTTTCCGGCTTTTTCGGGTTTATTTTCTTTGCGAAAGTGTTTCAATGATCCAAAAGAAGAAACAGATTTACATTTTGAACCCATAATGAAATTAATCCAATCAATATCATGACAAGATTTTGCCAGCAACATAAAAGATGATTCAGATTCTTTTCTCCAGTTTCCTCGAACAAAAGAATGAGCTTGATGGTAATAACCTACAGGTTCAAGGTGTTGCATACTAATTATTTCTCCGATAGTTCCAGAATCTAAAATGCTTTTTAATTTTGTTGTAAAAGGAGTATATCTTAATACATGACATACTGAAAAGATTATATTTTTGTTTTTCAGGTTTTCATATAGTCTATCACATTCTGATTCAAATGGTGAAATAGGTTTTTCTAATAGAATATTATATCCTAATTCTGCAAATTGAATAGCTGGTTCTACGTGTTCTCTATCCTGCGTAGCAATAATTACAGCGTCGGCAAATTTTTTTCTATTAACAAATTCTTTCCAATCATTTACTACATTTTCTTCTGGTATATTATATTTTTTTGCCATTTCATTTCTATAATATTCTCTAGGTTCAGCTACACCTACAACTCTGGCGTTTTCTGGATAAATCAAGGTATAAGATGCATAATTCTGTCCTCTACTACCAGCACCGATAATTATCATGTTTATAGGTTTCATTAATTTTCTCCAGTATTTAAAAACAATTTTATGAATTGTATAAAAGTTACAAATTAATTGTTTAAATGCAATAGAGATTTTCATTATAAAAATAAAAAAGCTAAGAACCAAATTTACAGTTCTTAGCTTTTACTATTTAATATGGCGATAAAATTAGATTTTTTTTCTGAAGCTAATAAGGCCTCTTTCATTCAGAAAAACTTCTACTGTATCTCCACTATTGAATTCACCCTCGATAATTTTTTGAGATAGTGGATTAACAATGTATTTCTGAATAGTTCTTTTTAGCGGTCTTGCACCATAAGTAATATCAAATCCTACAGCTGATAACCAATTTAAAGCTTCATCTGTTACTTCAAGTTTAATATTATTTTTCTCAGTTAATTCTTTTACTCTATTTATTTGAATATTGGTTATTTCTCTGATATCTTTTTTAGTCAAAGGATTGAACATAATAATTTCATCTACACGATTTAGGAATTCTGGTCTAATTCTTTCACGTAAAAGATGAATCAGTTTTGCTTTTAATTCTCCGTAATATTCATTTATAATATTTTCATCACCACCGCTTTTAACAAGGTATTCTTGAATTAAGCTGGAACCAATATTCGATGTCATTATTATTATTGTGTTTTTGAAATCTACGGTTTTACCTTTGTTATCGGTTAATCTCCCATCGTCTAATATTTGTAATAAAATATCAAATACTTCTGGATGAGCTTTTTCGATTTCATCAAGTAAAACAACAGAGTAAGGTCTTCTACGTACTGGTTCTGTTAGTTGACCACCCTCTTCATAGCCAACGTATCCTGGTGGTGCTCCAATGAGTCTGGATACTGAGAATTTCTCCATATATTCAGACATATCTATTCTAACCATAGCATTTTCATCATCAAAAAGAAATTCTGCCAATGCTTTTGCTAATTCGGTTTTTCCTACACCAGTAGTGCCCATGAAAATGAATGACCCAATAGGACGCTTTTGATCCTGTAAGCCTGCTCTGGATCTTCTAATTGCATCACTTACAGCTTTTACAGCTTCATCTTGCCCAACAACTCTTTGATGTATTCTCTCTTCCATGTTTATAATTTTAGATCTTTCACTTTCGAGCATTTTGTTAACAGGAATACCAGTCCATTTTTCTACTACCTCAGCTACATCTTCCGCAGTAACTTCTTCTTTGAGCATTTTTAGATTTTTCTGGACATCCTGAAGTTTTGTAGAAGCTTCTTTTAGTTTTTTCTCGGTTTCAATTATTCTTCCATATCTAATTTCAGCAACTTTGGCAAGATCTCCAATTCTTTCTGCATTTTCTGCCTCGTTCTTTAGTTGTTCAAGTTCTTCTTTCATTTTACGTATGGACTGAATTAATTCTTTTTCAGTTTGCCAATGTGCTTTAAGAGTAGAATGTTTTTCTCTTAATTCAGATAGTTCTTTATCAATATCGTCAATTTTTTCTTGTGGATGCTCACCGAAATCAGAGTCAACAATACCCGACCTCATATCTCTTTTTATAGCTTCACGTTCAATTTCAAGTTGTCTTATTCTTCTTTCTATGCTATCTAATTCCTCTGGCATAGAGTCAATTTCGATTCTGAGTCTTGATGCAGCTTCATCAATTAAGTCTATAGCTTTATCTGGCAAAAATCTATCGGTTATATATCTATGGCTTAATTGTACAGCGGCTACGATAGCAGAGTCTGTAATTCGTACACCATGATGAATCTCATATCTCTCTTTAAGACCTCTTAGAATAGATATAGCGTCTTCTTCAGATGGTTCATCAATATATACAGGTTGAAATCTTCTTTCTAAAGCGGAATCTTTTTCAATATGTTTTCTGTATTCATCAAGAGTAGTAGCACCAATGCAATGCAGCTCACCCCTAGCTAAAGCAGGTTTTAAAATATTTGCAGCATCAACTGCACCTTGAGCAGCCCCAGCACCTACCAAAGTATGTAGTTCGTCAATAAATAAAACAATTTCACCATTTGATTCCTCTACTTCTTTCAGTACAGCTTTTATTCTATCTTCAAATTGACCTCTGAATTGTGTGCCAGCTACAAGTGAACCCATATCAAGGGCTATTATTCTTTTAGTTTTCAGATTTTCAGGCACATCGCCAGATACTATTCTATAAGCAATACCTTCAGCAATAGCGGTTTTTCCTACACCAGGTTCACCAATAAGAACCGGATTATTTTTTGTTCTTCTTGATAGCACCTGAAGTACTCTTCTAATCTCTTCTTCTCTTCCAATTACGGGATCAAGTTTGCCTCTTCGAGCAAGATCATTTAAATCTCTACCAAATTTTTCTAAAGCCTGATATTTATCTTCAGGATTTTGATCTACAACTCTTTGGGTACCACGAATATCTTTAAGAACTTTAAAGATATCATCTTTCTTAACGCCCTGATCTCTAAGCAGTTTACCAGCTGATGAATCTTTATCTTCAGAAAGTGCAAGCAATAAATGCTCAGTGCTTACATATTCGTCTTTTAAATTTTCAGCTTCTTTTAATGCGTTTTCGAGTATTTTTCCTGTATCTCTGGAAAGGTATTGGTTGCCTATACCGGCTCCAGCGACTTTAGGAAGTTTTTCAATCAGTTCGTTGGTTTTTATTTTAATATAGTTTACATTTATTCCTAATTTTTGCAGAATATTCACAACCAGACTTTCGGAGCCTTGAATCAATGCCGCAAGCAAATGAATAGGCTCAATTACCTGATTGCCATAGCTTTGAGCAATCTCCTGAGCATCCTGCATTGCTTCTTGAGATTTTACTGTTAGTTTATTAAAGTTCATATTATCGCTCCTTTAATTTTTTTATTTACAAAAAAGGCGAGTAAACTACCCGCCTTAACAAGAAATTTATATTAAAAAATATATATAAATCATCTTATAGGTATCTCTTTTTTTTCATACTTCTTGTGTTTGGGTAGTATCAAAGTTAATTGACCGTTTTCATACTTTGCTTCTACTTGAGAACAATCAATGCTTTCACTTAAGATAAATTTTCGTGTATAATTTCCTGTTTTGAATTCTTTAAGATAAAAATCGCACATTTTCATTTCAAAATTAGTATTAACTTTTCCATAAATTGTAAGTTCATTATCAGATATTTCAACACGTATATTTTCTCTTGAAACTCCGGGCATGTTAGCTACAATTATAAATCTATCGTTAACCACATAAATATTTGTTTCGGGTTTTATTGTATTTTCTGAAAATATTGAGCTTTGCCAGCTTATTAAATCGTCAACTTTTACTAATTGTCCTGAATTCATATTATTTTTTTAATTTGGTGCCATTCCTTCATATTAAAGGAATGGCACTTTAATTTTAATTATTTATCATCCATTACTTCGTAATCAGCGTCTTCAACCTTTTGTTCGTCTTTTTTACCAGAAGCTGCTTCTTGTGCTGCCCCCTGATATCCACTATATTGAGAGCCTCCTTGAGGACCCTGTTGACTTGCTGATTGATACATTTGAGTAGAAGCTTCTTGCCATATTTTATTCAATTCATCAATACCAGATTTGATATCACTTATTACATTTGATTTCAGTGCTGATTCAAGTTTTGAAGCAGAAGCTTCTAACTTTGACTTCATATCAGGATTGAGTTTGTCACCAAATTCTTTAATTTGTTTTCTTGTCTGGAAAACAAGGTTATCAGCCTGATTCCTTAGATCAGCTTCTTCTTTTCTCTTCTTATCTTCAGCAGCATGTTCAGCAGCATCACGTTTCATCTTTTCAATTTCTTCTTTAGATAGACCACTTGAAGCTGTAATTCTAATACTTTGCTCTTTATTTGTAGCTTTATCTTTTGCAGAAACGTGGAGTATACCGTTAGCATCAATATCGAAAGTAACCTCAATTTGTGGAACTCCTCTTGGTGCAGGTGGAATACCATCGAGATGGAATCTACCTAATGTTCTATTATCAGCTGCCATTGGTCTTTCACCTTGTAATACGTGTATTTCTACAGACGTTTGATTGTCAGCTGCTGTTGAGAATATTTCACTCTTTCTAGTTGGTATTGTAGTATTTGCAGGTATTAAAATTGTATTAACATTACCATAGGTTTCAATACCTAAAGAAAGAGGAGTAACGTCTAATAGTAAAACATCTGTTACATCTCCAGCCAATACACCACCTTGAATTGCGGCACCAATAGCTACTACTTCATCAGGGTTTACACCCTTATGTGGTTCTTTGCCGAATAAATTCTTTACTAATTCCTGAACTTTTGGAATTCTTGTTGAACCACCAACAAGAATTACTTCGTCTATATCTGCGGGTGTTAATTTTGCATCAGCAAGAGCTCTTTTACATGGTTCCACAGTTCTTTGAATTAGATCATCAACAAGTTGTTCAAATTTAGCTCTTGTTAAAATCATATTAAGATGTTTAGGACCATCTGCAGTTGCTGTAATAAATGGCAAATTAATTTCCGTTTGAAGGGTTGTAGATAATTCACACTTTGCTTTTTCTGCAGCTTCTTTTAAACGTTGCAAAGCCATTGGATCTTTTCTTAAATCAACGCCTTCACTCTTTTTGAATTCTTCTGCTAGATAGTCTACTATTCTCTGATCAAAATCATCACCACCAAGATGTGTATCACCATTAGTAGATTTTACTTCAAATACTCCTCCACCTAATTCGAGAATAGAAATATCAAAAGTACCACCACCCAAATCGTATACTGCAACTTTTTGATCTTTTTGCTTTTTATCAAGTCCGTAAGCAAGAGCAGCTGCGGTAGGCTCATTGATAATTCTACGAACGTTTAATCCAGCTATTTCGCCAGCTTCTTTTGTTGCTTGCCTTTGAGCGTCATTGAAATATGCTGGTACTGTGATAACGGCTTCTGTTACCTTTTGACCCAGATAATCTTCTGCAGTTTGTTTCATTTTTTGAAGTATCATAGCAGATATTTCTGGTGGTGAGTATATTCTATCGCCAATAGATACTCTTGCTGTATTGTTATCTCCGGGTACTACTTTATAAGGCACTTTTTTAATCTCATCTTGTACTTCATTGTAAAATCTTCCCATAAATCTTTTTATTGAGAAGATTGTGTTTTGAGGATTGGTAATAGCTTGTCTTTTTGCAGCTTGGCCCACATAACGTTCCCCTGTTTTTGAAAATCCAACTACTGATGGAGTTGTTCTTCCACCTTCTGCATTTTGAATTACAACAGGGTCGTTACCCTCCATAACTGCAACGCATGAGTTTGTTGTACCAAGATCTATACCTATTATTTTTCCCATTTTATATCACTCTCCTTTATAATTTATTTTATTTCAATAGTTTTTTCTTTTTTAGCTTTTTGTTGTTTTGGTAATTCTATATAAAGTACACCATTTTCAAACTTTGCGGATACATTGTCTAAATCAACTTCAACAGGTAATTCTATTGCTCGAGAGAATGATCCAAAGACTCTTTCAGTTCTAAAATAATTAACTCTTTCATCATCTGCTTCTTTCTTTTTCTCGCCTTTTATTGTCAGAATATTATCCTGTATTGATAGTTTAACGTTTTCTTTTGATACTCCAGGTAGCTCGATGAAAACTAGAATGTTTGAATCATCTTCTGCTAAATCAAGTCGGGGATTAAATCCACCAACTTCAAAACTGAAGCCTTCGGGAAATTCATCTACGAATTTCCTCATTCTTCTGCCTATATTCTCAAATTCTTTAGCCGGTTCGAATCTAAATATTGTCATTTTTTTATTCCTTAAATTGTTAAATCAATTATATTACATCAATTATTATGCCAAGTATATATGTCATTGATTATTTGGAATTTATTTGAGATTCAAAAAATAAAGAAAATTACAGTATGACAAGTTGACAGACTTTGATATAACTTTGGCTATGAACTAAGGGGTATTTTGTAAAAATGGCAAGTAGTATTATAAAAGTGACAAATAATAAAATTATGGAGCTTCATTTTTGGAAGCTCCATAATTTATAATAAAGCTTATGGCTCAATTTTTGTACCTAAAACCTGTAAAAACTTAGAAATCCACTCTGGGTGAGCTGGCCAAGCAGGTGCTGTTACCAAATTTCCATCAACAAATGCCTGGTCTACTGGTACATCAACCCATTTAGCACCAGAAGATTTTACTTCTGGACCTACAGCTGGATATGCTGTACAAGATTTTCCCTTGAGAACATCTGCTGCAGCCAATAGTTGAGCGCCATGGCAAATTGCAGCAATGGGTTTTTCTTTTTGAGCGAAATGCTGAACTATTTTTATTACATTATTATTTAAACGAATATATTCTGGGGCTCTTCCACCGGGTATAACTAATGCATCATAATCTTCTGGTTTGATTTCATCAAAGGTTGCATTTAATGTAAAATTGTGACCAGGTTTTTCACTATAAGTTTGATCTCCCTCAAAATCATGAACAGCAGTTTTTACTTTTTGACCTGCTTTTTTCCCTGGACAAACAGCATCGACTTTATGACCTACCATTAATAACATTTGAAAAGGAACCATAACTTCGTAATCCTCTACGAAGTCACCTACGAGCATTAAAATTTTTTTTGCGCTCATATTAACCTCCTTATTAAGAAATAATTTATAAAAACACAGAGAATGAAGATAGTAAAGAATTTTATTCATTAATAATAATGATAAATTTTATAATTATCAATATTTTTAAAATTTGATTTATTTTGAGTAAAGAAAATGAGCATAATTTATAAATTGACTATTTTAGGTTAAAAGGTTAACTTTTAATTATTAGTAACAATTTAAAGTGAGATATAATGCCAGATAGTAAAGAAATTATTGTAAATACTTTAGAAGAAAATACAGAAAGTTATATTGAGTTTGATGATCTTAAAGTACCCAAAAGATTACCTGTTTTACCTTTAAGGGATGTTGTTATTTTTCCATATATGATTTTTCCTGTTTTAGTTGGTAGAGAGTCTTCATTAAAAGCTGCAAATGCTGCAGTAGATAAGGATAAGTTCATATTTCTATCCGCACAAAAAAATTCTTCTATTGATGAACCAACTAAAGATGATATTTATGAAGATGGAACGGTAGCTAAAATTATCCAAATTTTGAAGCTACCAAATGGTTTAATGAAAATATTAGTTGATGGGCTTTTTCAAGCAAAAATAAAAAGATTTTTTGACAATTCTGAATATCTTGAAGTAGAGATTGAAAACAACCATATTATAGATAATATGGATCAAGAATTTGATGCAATTATTAGACATGCATCAACTCTATTCACAGAATACGTAAAAAACAATAGAAACATTCCAGCAGAAACATTAATTGCATACGAAAATATAACTGAACCCCACAAGAAGTTTTACTATATAGCTGCAAATTTAGTTGTAAACGTTGATGTAAAACAAAATCTTCTTTCACTTAATTCTTTAAAGCAACAATTTTATGAGCTGATTACTATACTTGCTAACGAGATTGATATTTTAAAAATTGAAAGAGAAATAGATACTAAAGTACAGAATAGTATTCAGAAAACACAGAAAAAGTTTTTTATACAAGAACAGATTAGAATCCTTCAAAATGAGCTTGGAGAAGATGAAGAAACTAATCCAGAATTTGTTAAATTAAGAGAAGATATTATAAAAGCAAAAATGCCGAAGGAGGTAGAAGATAAAGCTTTTGAAGAACTAAATAAGTTGAAAAAAACTCCTCCTATGTCTCCTGAGTCAACAGTAATCAGAAATTATCTTGATTGGCTTATCAGTTTGCCGTGGATATCAAGAACAAAAGACAATCTTGATATAAATCATGTAAAGAAAATTTTAGATGAAGATCATCATGGTTTAGAAAAACCCAAAGATAGAATTCTTGAACATATTGCTGTTTTAAATCTTGTGAAAGAAATGCGCGGGCAAATTCTGTGTTTTGTTGGTCCTCCGGGTGTAGGAAAAACTTCTTTAGGTAAATCAATAGCAAGAGCTCTTGGAAGAAAATTTGTTAGGATTTCTCTTGGAGGTGTTCGAGATGAAGCAGAAATTAGAGGGCATCGAAGAACATATATTGGATCTATGCCGGGTAAAATTATCCAAAGTATGAAAAAAGCAGGTGTTGTGAATCCAGTTCTGCTTCTTGATGAAATAGATAAAATGAGTATGGATTTCAGAGGTGATCCATCATCTGCATTACTCGAAGTGTTGGATCCTGAACAGAATCACACTTTTAACGATCACTATCTTGATTGTGATTATGATCTCTCTCATGTTCTTTTTATTACTACTGCTAATGTTAGATATCAAATTCCTCTTCCATTACAGGATAGGATGGAAATAATTGAATTACCAGGTTATCTAGAAACGGATAAGATAGAAATAGCAAAAAAACATATAATACCTAAACAAATAAAAGAACATGGTTTAGAGAAAATTAATTTAACCTTTACAGATGAAGCTATTGTAAAGGTTATAACCCAATATACAAAAGAAGCTGGTGTTAGAAATTTAGAAAGGGAAATAGCAAAGATTTTAAGAAAAACAGCTAAAGAAATTGTTTTATCAAAAACAAAAAATAAGAATAAGTTTGTAATTGATGAAAATAAAATTGAATCTTATTTGGGAGTACCAAGGTATAAAAACAGATATGCTGAAGAAAAGCAGAGAGTAGGCTCAGTTCTTGGTCTAGCTTGGACAAGTGTAGGAGGAGAGCTTTTACCTGTTGATTGCACAATTATGGCTGGTAATGAAAAATTAATTCTTACTGGTCAAATGGGTGATGTGATGAAAGAATCAGCTCTTGCTGCTTTAAGTTATTTGCGTTCTAACTCAAAGAAATTAGGGATAAAAGAAGATTTTTATCATAAAAAGGAAATACATATTCATTTACCCGAAGGTGCCATTCCAAAGGATGGTCCTTCTGCAGGTATTACAATGGCTATGGCTATATATTCTGCTGCTACAGGAAAATCTCCAAATTCCGGTGTAGCAATGACTGGAGAAATTACCTTACGTGGAAGAATATTAGCGATAGGAGGGCTAACAGAAAAACTGTTGGCAGCTAAAAGAAGTGGTATTAAAACAGTTTTAATACCAAAAGAAAACGAGAAGGATTTGTTTGAAATTCCAGAAGCTGTAAAGGAAGGTTTGAAAATTATTCCTATAGAAACAATTGCAGAAGCCATCCCTTATGTGTTTGCAATAAAAAAAGAAAGATCTGCAAAGAGCAGGAAAAAAAACAAATAAAAAGATAATCATTATTTTCAAATAATAAGCACACTTCAAAATGTTAAAATATATTTATTGATGTGTGCTTATAATTTTTTATCTAATAAATTTTTTATGTTATTGTTTTAAATAAATAATAATTACATACATTGCCTTTTTACATTGAATTTCATTTCAAATATGATATTTTTTAAAACATTTAAAATATTTAGAGATGTCTAATGATAGAATTGTCATCAAAGATAAATACTTTTTATATAGTTTTATTTTTCATACTGATTGTTTTATTTACTCTATATATTTATAAAACAACAATACCCCAGGTAACTACCACAAAAAGAGTTATTTTAATTACTTTAAGGTCTATTGCTTTTTTTCTTATGCTTTTTTTAATTTTTGAACCTCTTTTAACTATAATTAAGAAAAAGGAAGAGAGGCCAGTATTAGCAGTTTTATTAGATGATTCAAAAAGTATGTCAATAACAGATAAAAGCGGAAATAGAGTAGAGATTTTAAAAAAAATTATTGAAAGCAAAGAATTTGATGAATTAAAGAATATCGGTGATATGAAATTTTTTTCGTTCGGTGATAAAACTAAAATGTTTGAAGAATTTAAACCTGATTCATTAAAATTTAATGCTGATGAAACTAATATATCGAAAGCTATCAAAGAAGCAACAAAACTGCTTGAGGGTAAAAATCTTAAAAGCTTATTAATTATCTCTGATGGTGAGTATAACACCGGACAAAATCCTGTTTATTTAGCAGAATCATTTAATGGACAAATAAATACTATTGGCATAGGAGATTCTTCTGAACAAAAAGATATTAGTATTACAAAAATTATAACAAATAATATAGTTTATAAAGGTACAAAAGTACCGGTTAGTGTTTTTTTAAAGAGCTCAGGATATGAAAATGAATCAATTTCCGTTTCCCTTAAATACGAAGGAAAAACAATAGAAACAAAAAATCTTAATATTTCGAGTGGAACTACAGAATATAATTTAGATTTTTTATATGAACCTGAAGAGGAGGGAATCAAGAAATATAATATCATTGCTTCACCCTTAAAGGGTGAAATTACTACAAAGAATAACCAGAAATCCTTATTTGTTAAGGTATTAAAAAATAAACTAAAAATAACAATAATTGCTGGTGCCCCAAGTCATGATGTGTCATTTATAAAAAATGGGTTGCTCCAGGATGGAAATATTGATGTTAAAACTTATACTCAAAGAGTAGATGGTGATTTTTATGAGGGTTTACTTGATAGTAAACAACTTGACGAAACAGAATGCATCTATCTAATTGGATTTCCGCAGAGTAATACTAAGCAATCAATATTAGAAATGGTTAAAGATGCAATTTCAAATAAAGGCAAACCTGTTTTTTTTATTTCTGATTTTAGCATTGATTATGGTAAATTAAAAATATTAGAACCATATTTACCTTTTATAGTAAAACAAATAAACAACAATGAAATTTTAGTAAGTCCTAATATATCTGTTGTACAATTAAAATCTCCTGTTTTAAAAATTACTGGTACTGAAGAAGATTTAAATATTTGGAATAATTTGCCACCTATTTTTAGAACAGAGACTGTATTTGAGAAAAAACCAGAGTCAGAAGTATTATCTTATTTAAAGATAAATAACATTCCATTTAATTATCCCCTGGTATTGCAAAGGAAAGTGTATAAACAAAAATCTGTTGCTATTACAGGATATGGTATTTGGCGATGGAAATTATTATCAGAGGGTTTAGGTGGCAATTCAGATTTTCTAAAGATATTTCTTGGCAATTCTGTTAGATGGCTTACCACTAGAGAAGATGATAAAAAATTTAAAGTTATAACTTCTAAAGAGGTTTTTAGCAGCGGGGAATCTGTAGAATTTTTTGGAGAGTTATACGATGATAATTACCAACCGATAGATAATGCATTAGTAAAGGTAAAAGTTCAAAGTGATCCAGATACTTATGAAGTAACTATGAATTCTATTGGTTCAGGTAGATATACTGCAAATATTGAAGGATTAAAAGAGGGTGATTATAAATTTACTGGGCTAGCTGAAAATGGTGAAATAAAATTAGGTGAAGATAATGGAAGGTTTTCTGTTGGAGAATCAAATTTAGAATTTATAAATTTAAGAATGAATGCACCATTATTAAAACTATTAGCACAGAAAACAGGTGGTGGTTTTTTTACAGCTGATAACTTTTATGGGATAGTTGAAAAGCTGAAAAAGGATAAAAACTTCTCTTCCATTCAAGTTTCACACAAAGACGAATTTCAACTATGGAATGTATATTATATTTTAATAGTAATAATTTTACTATTATCAATAGAATGGTATATTAGAAAAAAATCAGGTCTTTTATAAACCAGAATTATTAAATAATATTATACTAATTGAAGTAATAGTAATACAAATCTAATTAGTTATAATATTTTAAAATTCAAGCGATTCTTTAAGGTTTCCTTGAAATTAATTTAGATATAGGTTGTGCAATTACTATAACCAGTAAAGCAGCAAAAGCACCAGCAAAGACATCGATTACATAATGATATCTAAGATATACTGTAGCAATAATTAAACTTATTCCAACAATAAGAAGAATCCATTTAATTCTTTGTTTATATTTAAAGGATAGATATATTGCTAATAAGGTCATTTCAGTATGTCCACTTGGGAAGCAATCCCTTTGTGCAACTAAGGCAGCAATAGATGTGTTGGGAGGAATGGATTCTCCTAAGTTAATTAGTAATCTTAAAGGTTTATACAAAAATAAACCAGGGAGCTCAGTATCTAAAGTATAAAAATCATGCAAAGTAAATCTTGGACCAATAGCCGGAACTAATATATAACCGATGTAAGAAATGTAAAAACCGAGAAGAATAATATAAAATGAATAGAAATATTCATCGTAATTCTTCTTTATATATGCGTATAAAGGTGCTGCGAGTATAATAAAATAAAAAGTAGAGTAACAAATTTGGAGGTATTCTGTTAAAACAGGGTGTGAAAATTTCATAAACCAATGAGTTGGATCTGTTCCAAAAATTAATCTATCAATATAAATTAAAACCCTATCTTTATCGGTTAATTCAAGTGCTTGAATAATAAAATATACCTCCTTGAATACAACTAATATTATAGGGTACCAATACCAGTCTCTAATTGTTTTTATTAATCCTTGTTTGTTTTCTGAGAAATTGATAAAAATAATTATTGTGAAAGAAGCTACTAGGTTAATTAAAACAAGTAACCACCACAGAGAAACAGTATCATAGTAGTAGATAGCAATTAAAGAAAGAATATTTATAAAAATTATCGTGATTAAATCGCCAGCTTTTAAAAAATCAAGTTTTAATAATTTTTTCATATATTTATTTGTTGTTTTTAGAATGTTGTTTAGTAATATTATAGTTCAGAATAGTTCTACATTTATGACAAAAGTCTATTCTTTTTAGGTCGATATTTTCTACATACATAGATGAGTTCATTACACATTCATAATTATCACAATGGTATAAACCAAAAGTGTGGCCAAGTTCGTGAATTACTTCTTTATTAATTCTATCAATTAATAAGTTGTCATTCTTTGGTAAACCATAGAATTCATTTTTTAATCTGGATATAGATACAAGTGCAGCTTTTCCATCAAGTTGTGCTTCACCAAAAACGAATGTAAGAACTGGAACAAACAAATCTACATCTGTAATTCCAATAATCTTCTCAGTGTTATCAGGAGTAACTTCAATTATTTTAGAAAGTATTAAAGTAGAGTTATATTGCTCTCGTGAATAATCATAAGCGATTTCAGCTCTAAATTGGGATTTTAGAATTTGGAAAGGAAAGTCAAAAATCTTTTCAATTGCCAAACCAGCATTTTGAAGAAATTCTTCCTTAATTGGTTCAATAGGAAGTAAATAAATAATGGACATTTACTTTACTTCCTTAATCCATATTTTTCAATTTTGTTATATAAAGTTACTCTATCTATTCCCAATATTTCAGCTGAACGGCTTATATTCCAATTGTTTTTTTCAAGTATGTAAATTATATGATTCTTTTCAACTTCGGCTAGTGTTTCTGCTGATGGTGTCTTTTTTATTTCTCCTATTTGAAATGGAAGGTCTTTTGGTTTAACATAAGGGGGTGTACCAACAACCATTGCTCGTTCAATTGCATTTTCGAGTTCACGAATATTACCGGGCCAATTATATTTTACTAAAATATCCATTGCTTCTGGTGTAAATCCTTCCATTGGCTTATTCATGCTGATAGAATATTTTTTCAGAAAATGTTGAGCTAATAGAGGTATATCAGATCTTCTTTCTCTTAGAGGAGGCAAAAATATACTAAAAACATTTAATCTATAGTATAAGTCCTCTCTAAATGTGCCTTCTTTAACAGCTGCTTCAAGATCTGCATTTGTTGCTGAAATAATTCTAAAATCAGATGTAATTTCTTCGTTACCTCCTACACGAGTAAATTTCTTTGTTTCAATTACTCTTAGCAAGTCCATTTGAGTTTTCATACTAACATTGCCAATTTCATCGAGAAAGATGGTTCCTCCATCAGCCATCTCAAACTTTCCTTTTCTTCTATACTGTGCGCCCGTAAAGGCTCCTCTTTCGTGTCCGAATAATTCACTTTCAAGAATTCCTTCTGGTAAACCTCCACAATTAACAGGTATAAAAGGGAAATATCTTCTTGAACTATTAGAATGAATCGCTCTTGCTATTAATTCTTTACCTGTTCCACTTTCTCCTCTAATAAGCACTGTTGTATCTGTTTTTGCAACGGTTTCTATCAAGTTTAAAACATTTTTCATATTTTGACTTTCGCCGATTATCTCATCAAATTTAGAATATTCTTTTATTGATTCTCTTAATTGAAGATTTTCTATTGATAGTTTTTTCTCGCGTAAGGCATTATTGACAATATGAGACAGATAATCAGGATCAATGGGTTTTGTTACATAATCATAGGCACCTACTTTTAATGCTTGAACAGCTGTATCAACTGAAGCAAATGCTGTAATCATTATAATGATAATACCGGGATCGATTTCTTTTATTCTTTTTTGCAATTCCATTCCATCCATTCCTGGCATTTTAATGTCTAACAATATTAAATCCCACTTAGATTCCTGAATCTTTTTTAAAGCCTCTGTGGCGTTTTCAGCTGTATCAACATTGTATCCGTCTTCTCTAAACCATTTGAAAAGAGAATCTCTTACAGATAATTCGTCATCTACAACAAGGATATTAATGCTTTTATTCATTTCATCCTCAAATAATTATTGTTTAATAAGTTTTGGTAATTTTATTATAAAAGTGGTGCCTTTGTTTTTTTCAGATTGAACTTCAATTATTCCTTTATGTCTTTCCACAATTCCATAAGCGACAGCTAAACCTAAACCTACACCTTTTCCATTAACTTTAGTGGTATAAAATGGCTCGAAAATGTGTGGAATGTCTTCCTCATTAATTCCAATTCCAGTATCAGAAATTTTTATTTCATACATTTTTTCATCAGACAAATAATTTACTCCGATTGTTAATGTACCACCATCATCCATAGCTTCAACAGCATTGATAAATAAAGCTACTAATAATTGTTTAATTTGTTGTGGGTCACAATATATTTCGTTTTCTTCTGTTAAAAATTCTTTTACTAATTTAATATTGTTAACTTTTAGATGATGATTTATTAGTAACAAAGAGCTTTCAATTATTGATATTAGATTGTCATAAGAAAAATCGGCGTCTTTTTTCTTTGAAAACAACAATAGATTTTTAACAATGTTTCCCAAACGAACTATTTCGTCAGATATTATTTTCAAATCAGATAGTGATTTTTCAATAGTCTCTTGATTTATGTCGGGGTTATTTAATCTTTTTATAATAAGCTTTGTATAGTTTAATATTCCGGCTAATGGATTGTTTAATTCATGTGCTACTGTAGCTGAAAGTTTACCCAATGACGACATTTTTTCAATTTGTACAATTTGGGATTGAATTTTTTTCAATTCACGTGTTTTTTCTTCTACTTTTTTTTCAAGGGTATTATTCCATTCTTTAATTTCGTTAAGTGCCTGTTTTAAATCTAAAGACATTTGATTAAATGCTTTTGCAAGCAAGCCCAATTCACTCTTAGAATTGATATCAATTTTATAATCAAGATTGCCTTTTGATATTTCACGTATTCCGAAGTACAATTTCTTTACAGGTTTATGAATTACAATTCTGATTAATGCAAAGTAGATTGCAATGATAAGCAATACAACAAGAGAGCTTAGATAAATGAGTTTATTTCTTGATTGAATTACATAATTATCTAATTCTTCTAATGACATTTTTACATCAAGTACACCTATAACAGTTTTATCGGTTGGATGAGCATGACAGTCTGCATTTGAACAATCAGGTTCGTTTTTTATTGGTTCTATTAATCCAAATACCCTATATCCTTCGGTTGAATAGAAAATTCTACTTCTTTTATTGTTGCTGGGGCTTTCAAAATTTTCTTTTGGGTTATGACAAACATAACAAGCTTCAGCCGTAACGTCAACTTTTGTATTTTTTTCTGATTCATTACTGGAAAAAGTTATTTCCCCTCTTTTATTATATAATCTAATAGCTTCCACCCCGGGTTCGTTTCCAATTGTTCTCATAATTTCGTAAGCATCTTCTCTTCGATTAAGCAACATACTGTATCTTGTGGATTTTTTTAATATGTCAACAGTTTGTTGTGCATTTTTTAACATTGTTTCCATTAGATTGTCAGTTTGGTATTTTATGCTAACATAGGTATAAATACCAAGAATTGTTACTGAAAGAAACAGTATAAGAAAAAACAATTGAAAACTTAATGAGTTTGTTATTTTTAGTTGTTTTAGTTCTTGCATAATTATACAACATCTAATAGATGAAATATAGTAAAAATTTCAATAAATTACAAATGAGATTTTTGTAGAATAATTAAGCAATTATTTTTATACTTTATTTAAACCTTAAATCATTGATATTTGTCAAATAACTATTAAATATCGGTACAAATTATAGTATTGTAAAGAATTATTCTAAATTTTATTTTGCGTAGAACAAAAGAGGAATATTGTATGAAAAAAGTATTAATTTATTCTTTTTTAGTCATTATTTTAGCAGTAGCTGTATATTTTTTATTTTTCAATGATAGTGGAGATGAATATAGTTTCAGGGTTGATAAAGTAAGTTCTGGAGATATGACGGTATATGTAACTGCAACAGGAACAATAAATGCGGTTACTACAGTTGAAGTAGGTTCACAAGTTTCTGGTACAATATCAAAATTGTATGCAGATTTTAATTCGATTGTTAAAGAGGGTCAAATAATTGCGCAGATTGATCCTACTAACCTTCAACAAGCGCTTAATGATGCAGAGGCAAATTTAGAAAGAGTGAAAGCACAATACAATGAAAGTGAGAGAACTTTTGAAAGAATAAAATCATTATATGAAAAGAAACTTGAATCTCAGGCAAATTATGATGCAGCACTTACAAATTATGAAGTAAGTAAAGCATCTTTAAAACAAGCACAAGCTCAGCTTGAAAGGGCAAAAATAAATCTTGCTTATGCTACAATATATGCTCCTGTGAATGGTGTAGTAATTGATAGAAAGGTAAATGTGGGTCAAACTGTAGCAGCTAGTTTTTCAGCTCCCACTCTTTTTACAATTGCTAATGATTTGAGAAAAATGCAAGTTCAGGCAACAATTGATGAATCTGATATTGGGAAAATTGCTGTTGGTCAAGAAGCAACCTTTACTGTCGATGCTTATCCAGATGAGAAGTTTTATGGGAAAGTTTCTCAGATAAGATTATCTCCGGTAATTATTTCTAATGTAGTAAATTACACAGTGGTAATAGATTTTAATAACGATGATCTGAAATTAATGCCTGGCATGACAGCCAATATTAAGATACTGGTAGCAAAGAAGGATAGAGTAATAAGAGTTCCAAATATCGCCTTAAGATTTCAACCCCCCAATGAAGTAATTGACACTATCAAAATGAACGAAATGAGAGAAAGCTTTAGAAAGGCTTTTTCTAATAATGAAAGTAATAATAAAGATGAGGTGAAACCTTCTGATTTTAATAAACCAAACAAAGAAAGTACATTTGATAATTCTAAAAAAGAGATAGCAAAAGGTTCTGGAGAAAAGCAGAGCAAAGAAGAAAATAAATCTGTTGAACAGAAATCGTCTTTTGGAGGAAAAGAATTTTCACAGGCTGATAGAGAAAAATTCAGGAAGTTAAGAGATTCTATTGTAAAGGCTCATGGTGGTAATTTAAGTCAAGAAGAAATTTTTGCAGAGTTTAGAAAAGCTATGGCAAGAAGAGAACAACAACCTGCAGCATTATCTCAACCATCTACTAATAAACCCGGATCGGTACAAAAATTTGATATTATTCAATCATATCCTCAATATCAGAAAAATTTTGTTGCTCTTGATACTCAAAAAGGTAGAGGAAGAATTTGGATTAAAAATTCTAAAGGAAAGCTTGAACCAATTTTTGTTAGAACCGGCTTAAATGATGGTCAATATACTGAAATTATTACTGATAAGTTAAAAGAAGGGGATGAAATTATTATTGGTGTTGTTACTAATTCATCGTCAACAAATCAGCAAACCAGAAATCCATTAACCGGAAGTCAGCCACAACCAGGTGGAGGTATGAGACCAAGATGATAAGTGGTGATGTAAATGTTGGGAAAGATGGTAAACTTATTGAAATTGAAAATCTTTCAAAGATATATAAAACCGGTGATTTTGAAGTTCATGCTTTGAGAGGAATATCTCTTAATGTAAAAAAAGGTGAATTTGTTGCGATAATGGGGGCTTCAGGATCTGGTAAATCTACTTTCATGAATATTCTAGGATGCCTGGATAAACCTACTAAAGGTAGATATATTTTAGATGGTATTGAGGTAGGCGGATTAAATAGAGATCAATTAGCTGAAATTAGGAATAAAAAAATTGGATTTGTTTTTCAAGGATTCAACCTTCTTTCAAGAACTTCAGCTTTAGAAAATGTAGAGTTACCCCTTTTTTATTGTAGTATTTCACAAAAAGAAAGGAAAGAAAAAGCTCTCGAAGCATTAAAAATTGTTGGTTTAGCTGATAGAGTAAATCATCATCCAAATCAACTCTCAGGTGGTCAGCAACAGAGGGTTGCTATAGCAAGAGCGTTAGTAAACAACCCTTCGATTATTCTAGCAGATGAACCAACTGGAAATCTCGATAGTAGAACAAGTGTAGAAGTTATGGAAATATTTCAAAAGTTGAATGAAGAGGGGAAGACAATTGTTCTTGTTACTCACGAACCTGATATAGCTAGTTTTACGAAGCGACATATTCTTTTCAGAGATGGTAAAATTAAATCTGACAGTTTAAATAATGATATTAAAATTGCATCAGAAGTAATAAAATATTTACCCAAAATTGATGAGGAAGGTGAATAGTATGAAATTTTTAAATATTCTTTTGGCAGCCTTCAGAGCTTTACATAGAAACAAGATGCGTTCGTTTCTGACAATGCTAGGAATTATTATTGGTGTTGGTGCTGTAATAATAATGTTAGCAATTGGTCAAGGTGCAGAGTATTCAGTGAAGGAACAAATTTCTTCTCTTGGTCAAAATATACTAATCATATTTCCGGGTTCTCAACAGCAGGGCACAACTAGAAGTGGTGCCGGTACAATGACCACATTAACTGAGGAAGATGCCGCTGCTATTGCTAAAGAATGTCCCGCTGTTGCCTATGTATCACCTGGTAGTAGAGCTGGTGGGCAAGTTATAGCTGGTAATATGAATTGGCAAACAGGTATAGAAGGTGTTGGCGCAAGTTATCTTGAAATAAGAAAGTGGAAAATTGAATACGGAGAATTTTTTTCAGAGCAGGATGTTAAGGCAGCATCAAAAGTATGTGTTTTAGGTAAAACAGTAGCAAAAAATTTATTTCAAGATTCTGATCCAGTTGGACAGACTATAAGAATTAGAAATGTTCCTTTCAAAGTTTTGGGGGTATTATCTGAAAAAGGACAAAATTCTATGGGTCAAGATCAAGATGATGTTATATTGGCTCCATATACTACTGTGTTAAGGAGGTTATCTCATTTTCCATATTTAAGATCAATACTTGTATCAGCAGTAAGCCCTAATGATATTCCTAAAGCTCAGGAACAAATAACCAGCTTATTAAGGCAAAGACATAAAATTTCAGCATGGGAACAAGACGATTTCACAATTAGAAATCAGGCTGATATTGCATCAATGGCTACAGCTACATCAGAAATCTTAACAATTTTATTAGCTAGTATTGCTTCAGTTTCATTAATTGTTGGTGGTATTGGTATAATGAATATTATGCTTGTTTCTGTTACTGAGAGAACAAGAGAAATTGGAATTAGAATGTCTGTTGGAGCTAAAAGTAGAGATATTTTAACACAATTTTTGATTGAAGCAATGGTATTAAGTTTATTAGGTGGATTTATTGGAATATTATTTGGTGTTATTGGTTCGAAAGTTGTATCTGGTTTTGCTGGATGGCCAACTTTTATTACATCTTTTTCAATTTTACTATCTTTTGGTTTTTCAATTTTAATAGGTGTGTTTTTTGGTTTTTATCCTGCCAGAAAAGCCGCTATGTTAAATCCTATTGATGCATTGAGATATGAATAAAACAGAGATTCAAAATCAGTTAAAGAAAAATCCCCGATGGGTTTCAAGTCAGATTATTTCGAGAGTGGAGAATACAGATTCTTATTTAGATAAGTTAATTGAGAATGAATTTAAATCTGATAATTTAAATGATAAAGATAAAAAATTATTAAATGAATTAACAAACGGAGTCATTAGAAATAAACTTAGAATTGATTGGGTAATAAAGCAATTTTATAAAGGCGATTTCATTAAAATCAATCCAGTCATAAAGAATACATTAAGAGTAGCGATTTATCAATTTTTATTTTGTGATAAAATTCCAGAGTATGCCATAGTAAATGAAGCAGTAGAGAGTATAAAACTTGCTATTAATGAAAAACAGTCTAAATTGGTTAATGCAATTTTACGAAATATTCTAAGACAAAAAGATAAAATTAGTTTTCCTGATCCGGATAAAGATAGAATTCAGTATCTATCAGTTTATCACTCTCATCCCGATTGGTTGGTTAAAAGATGGGTAGATAGATATGGTTATGACTCAACTGAAATTATGCTTGTGCATAATAATAAACCTAAAGATACTTCAATAAGGATTAATTTTCTTAAAACTAATAGAGAAAAAGTAGAATTAGAATTAATTTCAAAAAAAATAAAATTCGAAAGAACCGAACTTAGTGATAGATTTTTAACCATTAAGAATATTGGAGAATTAAGCACACTGGAATTGTTTACAAATGGCGAGATTTATGTTCAGGATATTAGTGCTGGGTTGCCCGTAATTTTATTAGATCCAAAAGAAGGTGAGAGAATAATTGATTTTTGTGCAGCTCCTGGTGGAAAGACAACATTTATTGCTGAAATTATGAAAAATAAAGGAGAAATAATAGCAATTGATGTATATGATAAACGTTTAAAAATATTAGATGAGAATAGTAATAGATTGGGAATTTCCATCATTAAATCTATTGCTTATGATGCACGAACTGTATCTTTAGATATAGCTGATAGAGTGCTTGTTGATGCCCCTTGCTCTGGTTTTGGAACTTTATCAAAAAAACCTGATATAAAATGGAAACAAAACTGGCAACAAGTTGAAAAATTGAATCAATTGCAATACGAGATATTATGTAATGCATCAAGGCATGTAAAAGCAGGTGGTGTTTTAGTTTATAGCACCTGTACAATTGAACCTGAAGAAAACGAAAATATTATAAGTAAATTTTTGGAGTCTCACACTAATTTTGAAATAGAAAACGCAAATAATTTTATTTCATCTACTGTTGTAAATGAACAAGGTTTCATTCAAACATTACCTCACATTCATAATGTTGATGGTTCTTTTGCAGCAAGATTAAGAAGAATGTATTAATCATAAACTTTTCTTTATATTTTAATTGTTTTTTTTCAAAAATTTCTTAAATTATCTTGTTAAGATAAGAGGGATTTTTGAATTTTGGAAAAAAATAAAAAATCCAAAAGAATTCTTTTAGTTGAAGATGATCTTGTAAGTCAATTCTATTTAAAAACGCTACTTAGTGAAAATGGTTTTGATGTACAAGCTGTAAGCAATGGTAAAGATGCTTTAAGTTCTTTTTCAAAAGAAAAATTTGATATAATAATATTAGATATTCAAATACCAATTATTAATGGAATTGAGGTTACAAAAAAAATAAAGGAAAAAGAGTATTTTAAAAAAATGAAAACACCAATTATAGCCCTTACAGCTTATTCTTATGAAGAGGATAAGAAATTATTTATTGAAACAGGTATGGATTTTTGTATCACAAAGCCAATAGATGAAAAATTATTATTAGAAACAATTTTTAAATTAACAAAAAATGGGTAAGATGAAAAAAGCCGCTTCTAAAGAGAATAATTTTGAAAAAAGTCTAACTTTTATTGATGTTATTGCAAAGATTTCTGATAAAAGTATATTTGTTGTTAATGAAAAATTTCAAATTTTTTATCACAACGAATTCAGGTTGCCAAAATTATTATTTTATAACAAGAAAAAAGTAAATAAAGGAGAATATTTTTTAAATTATATTAAGAATGAATATAAAAATAGTTTTGCTCTTCTAATTAAAAAATCCTTTTCAGGTAGGAATTCTTCAAAAGAAATAAATATAGATAATAATTCGGAAACAAATTCATTTTTAATTAAGTGTTTACCAATTAAAGAAAGATCAAAAATAAAATATGTTTGTGTTTCTATAGATGATTTAAGTGAAGTTAAAAAGTTGAAAGATAGGTTGGATGAAAATATTATTAATCTTGCTGAAACGAGAAAATTAGGGAAATTAGCATCTTATAAACTTGAATATCCTTATGGTAGGGTTATATGGTCACAAGAAACGAAAAATATTTTCGGTTTTGATCTTGTTAAAAATCCGTTGAATATTTATGAATTGTTGACTTTTATTCATCCTGATGATAAAGATAAAATTATAAGCACTATTGAGAAATCCATTAGCGATAAAATACCTTTCAAAATTATTTACAGGTTTCTTGATGGTGAAAACATAAAATATATTCAGATGAATGGTAAAGTTGATAAAGAAGAGAAGGATTCGGTTATTATTTCTGGTAATTTGATTGATGTTACCGAGACAAAAATAGCAGAAGAAAAAATAAAAAATATTTTGATGGAAAATAGCCTTCTCTTAAAAGAAATACAGCATCATGTAAAAAATAATTTTCAGGTTATGCTTAGTCTTTTAAATTTGCAAGCCAGACAAATTAAAGACCCGAATTTCTTTAATATTTTTAAAGTTACTCAAAATCGCATCAAAACCATTTCACTTATTTATGATAAACTATATCAATCAAAAGAGTATTCTCAGATAGAATTTGGGGAGCTTGTCAATCAAATAGTAAGACATCTGATTTATGTTTATAATATTGATCCACTTTTAATAACAATAAAAATTGATGTAGATTCTTTTTATATTGATTTAAAAAAAGCTGTTCCATGTGCTTTAATAGTAAACGAACTTGTTTCAAATTCTATAAGGTATGCATTTCCTAATGATAGTAAAGGAGAAATTTTAATTTCGTTGAAAGAAAAAAATGGAGCGGTTGAAATGATTATATCGGATAATGGCATTGGGATACCTGCAAATATTAATTATAGATCTACTGAAACTTTAGGGTTACAATTAGTTGTTACTTTAGTAAACCAGGTAGATGGATTGGTAAATTATGAGGGTAATAGTGGTTCAAAATTTATTATAACTTTTCCATTATAAAATGTGTATAATTTGTGAACGATATTAAAAAAATATTGATAATTGAAGATGATGGAATAATAGCTAAAGACCTGGAGAATATTCTTTCAAGTAAAGGCTATGATGTATGTGGAATAGCTTCGACTGTTGAGGAGTCAATATCTAAATTTGAAAGTACCGATCCAGATCTTATACTGGCAGATATTATAATTAAAGGTTTTGGTGATGGGATTGAGGCTGCAAATAAAATTAAAAAGAAAAAGAACGTACCTGTAATTTATCTCTCTGCCTATACAGATGATATGACCATTGAAAGAGCAAAAATTACAGAACCTTATGGATATATTCTTAAACCATTTGATGAGAAGGAACTTTTAATAACAATCGAAATGGCGCTATATAAACACAGTATATACGCTAATATTAAAGAAAAAAGTGAAAAATTCAAAGAATTAATAGATGCTAAGAAAGAATTAGCTATTTTAGTAAGTGCAGATGGAACAGTACTTGCAATAAATCAGTATGGGATTAGTTATTTACGATTAAAAGAAGAAGAGATAATTGGTGAAAAAATTGGAAATTTAATATCCAAAAATAAAAACTTTTTATTGCCAAACATTAACAGAGTTTTAAATTATGGAGAAGATGTAGTATTTGAAGAAGAAATTGATGACAGATTTTATGAGTATTCTGTAAACCCAATTTATGATATTGATAAGACAATTTCAAAAATTGCTTTATATGTTAAGGATATTACTGAAAGGAAAAATTTTGAAAGATCCTTGGAAAAAGAGTATGATGACTTTAAACGAAACCAAAAAGAATTAATTAAATCTGAAATATTGCAATATATGAATACTTTAATCTCAAATATTGCAAAGGAATGTAATGAACCAATATTAAATATTAAAACTGCTGCTGAGTTTTGTTTGGAGAAATTAGAGCCTGAAGAAAGAACAAAGGAATTTTTAAAAGAAATATTAAAAAATAGCAATAAAATTGATGATGTTATAAGAGAATTAGTTGAATATATTGATTTGCCAAAGTTTTCTATAAATCAAGCTGATATATTAAAGATTATACAAAAAGCAATAGATACGGTAAAAAAGAGTAATAAAAATATTGAAGTAATAAAAAAATTTCCCCGTAAGACTATAGTTGTACCAATAGATGAAAAGTGGATTTTAATTGCTTTATTAAAAGTATTAACTAATTCTGCTGAAGCGATTGAAAAAGAGGGACTTTTAAGTATTGAAGTTGCAAATGATGATGCATATTTAAACCTCATAATAAGCGATAATGGCAAAGGTATTTCAAAAGAAAATCTTGATAAAGTATTTGATCTATTCTTTACAACCAAAAAGAATTCTTTAGGTTTAGGATTACCATTAGCATATAAAATTATTAAAGCGCATAATGGTAAAATAAACATTGAGAGTGAAAGAGGCAAGGGGACAAAAGTAATTATAAGCTTACCTTACTAGTAATCATACATTCTATAATTTACTTTTTTTAGTAAGAATAATAAAAGTAAGTAATTATTTATTTTGAGCTATGTATACAATTGAATAATCTATTGAGATAATATGTTTCTTGATTCTTCAATTTCTCTTTTTTCGGCTTTCCATTCTTTTATAATTGATACAATAATTGCAGTTGCAGGTGCTGCTATAAATAGCCCTATAAATCCGAAAAGAAACGCAAAAACAAATATTGAGATAATTAATAAAGCGGGGTGTACATTTATCTTTTTGCCAACAAGTTTTGGTGTAATTAAAGCAGCTTCAAGTAGATTATGACCGATAAGCACTGCCAAAACGATGGGGATGTACGTGCCGGGATTATTACCCATATAACATATCATAATATTTATTATTATACTAATTATTATTCCAAATTGAGGAATAAAAGTAAATAAACCAGATATCAATCCAACGAGTATTGGGTAATCAAATCCAAAAATAAGAAGTAGTATAGAAACATCGAATGAGTTTAAAGCGGCTATAATAATCAACCCGCGTAAATAACTATTAAAAGTTTTATTAATTTTATCAAAATAATATTCAAATCTTGCTTGCTTGTTTAATGGGAAGAGATCATGAATAAATTTTAGAAATTTATTCCAATCAACCATTATGTAATAAATAAAAAATGGTAAAATAAAAATATATAATATTCTTTGAAAAATAGCCACTAAAATATATCCAATATTTCCTATTCCGGATTTTAAGTCTGAAAATATTTTTAATAATCCGGGAGCGACATGAATTTCCCATATTTGCCTGATTTCGGCTTTATTTAAACCAAACTTATTTAAATATGGATAAATTGAGTTAGTGATGTTGTTTTTAATTTGTATCATCGAATCATAAGATAAGAACTTTTCTAGACTAGAAATTAATTTTGGTATTATAAGCAATAAGGTTACCGCTAATATTCCTAATACAAGCAATAGAGTAATAAGAACAGCAATAGATCTATTAATCTTTTTTTCCATTATGTGGATTAGTGGATTTAAAACATAAGCAATTATAATTCCCACTATAAAAGGTTGTAGTAAGGACATCATACCTGAAGCGAGCCAGAAAACAAATAGCGAACTTACAGTTATTAATAATATCTTTACGACCTTATATTTTATGAGTGGTAATAACATTAGTATTATTGTAGCGGCAAGAAGTAAAGGGGATAAGGCTTCTTTTATGAAGTACAAAAAAACAAAAAATAAGAGAAACCCGGCAATAATTAATACTAATTCAGATTTACTTAATATTTTTTCTTTACTTAATTTAATTTCCATACTGAATTTTAAAGTATTTGTTTGTTACCTTCAATATAATAATTATACCACAAAACAAAATTAAATAACATCCATATTTGAGGTGTATAATTAATACCCGTGTTTTCATATTCATAAAGTAAAGACTGAAGATAGTTTTTGTTTAAATAAGGGTTTTTGCTGTTTAATATTTTATCTTTTGCTATTCTATAAATTTTATCTGTTAACATATTTTTTCCTGAGCCAGCAAACCCAATTTTTTTTCGATAAATGATCTCATTGGGTATTATGCCCTCAACGGCTTTCTTTAGGATATATTTAGTTTCGCCGTTTTTTATTTTAAGTGAATAAGGAATATTCATGCTGAATTCAACAAGTTTATAATCTAAAAAAGGAACACGTGCTTCTACTGAAGTAGCCATAGTCATTTTGTCAACTCTCATAAGTAATAGTTCTGGTAAACGATTTTTAAACTCCCAATAAATCATTTTTTCAGCATAATCGACTTCTTTTTTTGTAGATAGTTTATTATAAGCTTTAAATACAAGGTCAAAAGAATTAAGATGGTTAATTCTTTTTCTGTAACTAGTGCTCAGTAGTTTATTTTTTTCATTTTCATAAAATGCTATAGCATTGCCCCAGAATAACTCATCATCATAAAGTAGGTTTTTAATAATGTTTTGTCTATAGTCTACCTTTAACGTCATTAAAAGAGGAATTATAGTTTTGTATAGGCTTCTTTTTATTATTGCTGGTAATTTTTTTATTGATCCGTATTTATAATATAGTTTTAGCACTCTTGCATAATTCGAGTATCCAATAAATTGTTCATCACTGCCCTCACCAACTTGAATAACAATTGTTCCACTATCTCTTGCAAGTTTAGATACATAATAAAGTGGAAAGCAAACCGGGTCTGCTAGGGGTTCATCCTGATGATAAACAACCAAAGGTAAAATATTAATGAAATCATTATCGTCAATAAATATTTCATGAGGGTTGGCTTTGAATTGTTTTACAATTTGTCTTGCATATTGGAATTCATTAAAGTTTTCTTGACCTTTAATAGCTACAGTGAAAGTATCAACAGGCCTTGTCATTAATTCACTCATAAGGGCTACATTTGTACTGGAATCAATACCTCCGCTTAGAAAAACACCGAAAGGCACATCACTCATCATTCTTTTTTCTATAGCATTTGTAAGAAGACTTCTAATTTTTGTGATGCAGTAATTTTCATCGTCGTATGGTTCATCATTTTTCTTTACGATGCAATCCCAATATTCAATTTTTGAAATTGAGCCACCTGCCTCAACTTTTAAATAATGGCCTGATTCTAATTTATATATATTATTGAAAAGAGTATAAGGTGTTGGAGTATTAATAAATGTGAGATAATGATATAGAGCTGTTTCATTAACTTCAGCGGATATATCAGGATCCTGTAAAATTGATTTTATCTCTGAGGCAAAGACGAATTTACCGTTTTTACTTGTGTAGTATAATGGTTTTTTTCCAATTCTATCCCTGTATAGTAATAATAATTTCTTTCTACTATCCCAGATTGCTATAGCGAACATGCCATCAATTTTATCAACAAATCTTTCGCCATATTCTTCATAAGCGTGAATTAAGGTTTCTGTATCGCTTTTTGATCTATAAGTATGTTTTTTTTCTAAATCTTTTCTAATTTCAAGATGATTATAGATTTCACCGTTGAATACTATCCATATATCACCATTTTCATTGCACATTGGTTGATGGCCATTAGGAGAGAGGTCAATAATAGATAATCTTCTGAAACCGAAACCTAGTTTTTTATCATTGGAAATATATATTCCTCTATCATCAGGTCCTCTGTGCTCGATAATGTCAGTCATTTTATCAAGAACTGTTTCGTTTATTTCTTTATTTGAAGTGGTTATAAACTCTCCGCAAATCCCACACATAAATAACTCCGAAAAATAATAATTTTTTAATATTATTAATCTTATTGATTTTTGCAAGTCATTCTAAAAAGATATGGTATATTTTGTAAAAGTAGTCTTTTTTGATAGAAAGGAATAAATTATATAATAAAGAAAATAATTTGCGTTTATCAGATAAATAAATTAAATTTGAGACAATTACCCAAAAAATAAAAAGAGAATATTATTACAATGTTAAATATCGATTTTAAAAGCCATAATTTAGAAGTAAAAGAGATGTGGGAGTGTTTTAATTCAGGTAATCCATATAGAATTCCAATAATCTTTGGTATTAATCCCAGAATTATTTTATTAAATCCTGAATTAAATAAAAAGAAACTAACATTTAAGGAATACTTTACTCAGCCTGAGATTGCCTTTAATATTCAATTAGAATTTCAATATTATGTTCGCCATAATATTATTCAAGATGTGGAGCTTGGAATACCAGAAGAGGGATGGGATCTATTTATTGATCTACAAAATGTTTATGAAGCAGTATGGTTAGGGGCACCAATTGAATATTATGATGATCAAGTACCAGATACAAAACCAATTCTAACAGATGACAAAAAATATAAACTTTTTGATAAAGGATTACCCGATCCTTTTTCTGGCATATTAGAATCTCACTTGAAAACATGGGAATATTTTTTAGAGAAGAAAAAAAGTTATACTTTTATGGGTAAACCCATAAAATCTGTAGTATCGTGGATTGAGTTTACAGATGGACCTTTTACACTAGCTTCTAACTTAAGGGGTGCAACAGAAATTTTAACAGATTTATATGAAGACCCAGATTATGTTCATCAGTTGATGGATTTTCTTTCAGATTCAATTATTTATAGATTAAGAGCATGGTGGAAAGTATTAGGAAAGCCACCATTAGCCCCAATGTTTAAACTTGCTGATGATAGTATTCAGAATATTTCTACTGATATGTATAAAGAATTTGTTTTACCGTATCATAAAAAAATATTTAATGAGTTAGCTGGAAAAGGTCCTCATTTTATTCATTTATGTGGGAATGCTCTAAGACATTTTGTTACAATACAAAAAGAATTAAATGTTAATGTGTTCGATACAGGTTTCCCAATAGATTTTAAACTGATGAGGGAACTTTTAGGGAAAGATGCTTTAATTTATGGTGGACCAAACATTCAGCTTTTAGTAAACGGAAAAAGTGAAGATGTATATAAAGAGACGGAAAGGATTTTGACGAGCGGTATACTTGAGGGCGGTAAATTCATTTTGAGAGAAGGAAATAATCTTGCTCCCCAAACACCCATGGAAAATATTGAAGCGATGTATAAAGCCGGGCGAGATTTTGGTCGCATTCATTGATTATAATCACTAATCATAATAAATAATTGAAATATTGTTTTTCATTATTTGCTATATTTTTTTGTAGTTTTGTTTATTGCCAATCAGTTCGTATGATTGGAACAGGCAATTCTTCATTTTGTATAGATGGAAACGCTCTTGATGCAAAGGTCAATCCTGCAAACTTAAGCAGCATAGAGAATATTTCTTTTTTTGCAACCCCATACAAATTTGAGTTGACGGAGCTATCTAGTTATGAATTAAGCTATAATCGTAATATCAGATTTTTTGATTTTGGAACTTGCTTTTCGATTTATGGTTTTGATCTTTATAAAGAATTTACATTTGGTTTAACTATTGCAAGATATATAACAAATTCTTTAAAAGCAGGAATAAATATTAATTATCATAGAGTTGTGATTAAAAATTACGGTTCAGATGGTAGTGTATCCCTTGATTTAGGATTAAATTATTTGTTGAATAATTATTTAAGCTTTGGTTTCTCTTGGATAAATTTTAATAACGCATCAATTGGTGGAGATAATTTAGATCAGGAAGTAAATTTTGGTATGTCGATATCTCCGCTAGAAAATCTAATACTTTTTTCAAGAATAGAGAAAAATATTCTTTTTAATCCAAATTTTAGTTTTGGTTTAGAATTATTAATTGATGATATGTTTTCATTTAGGGCTGGAATGAATAGCAATCCAGAAATGATTTTTACAGGTTTAGGTTTAAAATATTCTAAAACTAGTTTTGATTATGCAGTATCATATCATAATGTTTTAGGTTTATCGCATTCTTTTTCATTAAGCTGGGATTTTGAGAAATAGAGTATTACATATTACTTTTTTATTTTTCATTGTATCTGTTTGTTATTGCCAGATAAACGATTCATTACGAAGCATTTTATTTTTTGATGATTTTCTTGAAAACACAACAGATAATTTTTATCTAGATGAAGAACTAAAAGAACTTTTAAATAATCCAATAAAAATCAATTTTGCTGATAAAGAAGATTTATTAAAAATTCCATTTTTTAATGATATAGTTGTAGATGAGATTATTTTAACAAGAGAAAAAAGAGGAGCATTAACAAGAAATGATTTGAAAAATATTTTGAACAACAACCATATCTATCGGCTAGTTAATCCATTTATAAGTTATGATAAAAATAATCCAGTTTATCATGTAAATTTGAAGACTGGCATTAGCTCAGAAATACAGAATCGAAGAGGATATGATTCTGTTTTTGTGGGTAATAAGTTAAAAGTTATGACTAAGCTAAATACAAAAATTACTCCTTATAATATTTCTTTTGGTTTTTCTACAGATAAAGATCCCGGAGAAAAATCTTTAATTGATCATTACAATGTTTATATAAAATATGAAAAAAATAATATGAAAGCTATTTTTGGAGATTATAAGGTTGCTTTTGCCAGTGGTCTAAATTTTAGTAATCAAACATTTATGTTTTCGAGTGATGATTATTATTCTTTCTGTAATTACAAAAGTAATGTAAGTGCATATAGTGGAACAGATGAATATAATTTTTTAAGAGGGTTGGCTTTAGAATATAACAATAATTCATTAAAATCTAGTTTTTTTTATTCTAACAAAAATATTGATGCAAATATTAATAACGATATTATAACAAGTTTATATAAAAGTGGTTTACATAGGTATAGCACAGAAATTAATAAAAAAGATATCTTAAATGAACAAATATTTGGAGGTAAGCTTTCTTATAATTTAAATAATCATATTTTATCAATAATGAGTTTTAGGGTAAAATATGACAAGAGCTTTTCAACATCAGAATATTACGGTTTAAAAGGTGATCTTTTTAATGTTTCAGGATTTAGTTATTACTTCAAAAATAGGAATCTAACTCTGCTATCTGAAATTTCCTTAGATAAATCAAATCATTTATCAGCTTTTATAAGTTCATCTTATAGAATTTCTGACAATTATTTTATTTATGGCTTATTGAGATTTTATCCTGAATCTTATGTTAACCCCTTTTCATTTCCATTTAGCTCTAACGGTAAATCACAGAATGAAAAGGGGGTACTTCTTGGTATGAAAATAATTCCTTATGAAAAAATTACGTTAGATTGCTTTTATGATATTTACAAAATTCCATATAGAACGTATTTCAATCCATTACCTTCCAGTGCATCAGCTTATATGATAAAAATTAATTTTATCCTATGCGATTATATAAGTATTATGTTGCGTTATAAGGGTAGTAATTCCGAAGAATATATAAAATTAGTAAATACTCAGGGTAAAGAAGAAAAAGCAATAACAGATAAAGTTAAGGATAATATTAGATTAGAGTTATTATATTCTCCTTTTCATAATATGATTTTAAAAACGAGAATTGAGAATAATAATTTTAAGTATAAAGAGAATTCTTACTCAGAAAATGGTTTTATGGTATTTCAGGATTTTAATTATAAATTAATGAGTGGTTTTGGATTTAATTTTCGATTTATTTATTTTAACACCAATTCGTTTGAAACAGCGATATATGAATACGAAAATGATATTACTGGAATTTATAGTGTTAGTAGTTTATATAATAAAGGTTACAGGTTCTATTTTTTTATTGATTATTCATTTTACAAATTACAATTTCTTATAAAATATTCTAATACTACCTATAATAATCTGAATAAAATTAGCTCATCTTATGATGAAATTAAAGGAGATTCTTTAAGTAAAATTACTTTTGAGTTAAACTACAAATTCTAATCATTAAAATTTCATATATAAAATTTTCTCCTTGACAAAAAATTAAAATATACTTAATTTTATTTAAGGTGCCCTAAATATATTACAATATATTTAACTCTGGGAATAATAATATACTTCATTACTTGAAAATATAGATCTTGTTTTGATTATAAGCAGACTTCATGTTTGCTATTAAATAAAATAAAAAAAGGAGGAAACCCGCTATGAAAACAATTCTCAAATTTCATTCATTTATTCATTTATAATCATACTACTTAATTCATGCGCAGAAGAGCAGCTGGTAGTAAGTCCAGAAGAAAATAAGGGAGATAATATTATACCTAATACTATTACAACCCTTATGAAAACATCATGTTCAATATTGGAAAATTCTGAGATAAGAAAAGAAAATGGTAAAACGATAGTAAAACCGAAGAAAAAAATTACACTAAAAGAATTTCTAAACACACAACCAAACAAGTATATAAAAGATACTACAATTGAATATAATTCCGGTATGGGAACTAAAAGTGCACCATGTAATTGGAGAATAAATACCTATAAAGTATTAGATAGATTTCAAGCATATTACAATAAATCTATTGGTTTTATGTTTCCATCAAATTCTGAAGTTGCATGGGATATTTTAAAAACAAATTATGGGTTTAATCAAATTATTGTCAATTCAGAAGATTACTCTTTAGCAATAAATGCAGGATATACACCGGAACAGATTATAGTAAATTTACCAGCACCGTTATCTTATGATCAATATAGTAATGTTTTTGCAATAATAAATAACCCTACATATAACAATGTTTCTGGATTTTTAATAGATGAGCCGTTAGAAAGGAATTTATATTCTACGATTGGTTTAAAAATGCTTATATCGAGTACAACAAAAAATTTTTTTATTTCTAGTTATTCTGGAACTTTTTTTATAGACGAAACTCATAAGGAGTATAAAAAAATCAAAGATCAAACGAGTAATAGTTATTTGATGTGTGATTTATATTATCATTTTTGTGGTATTAATCGATCACCATCGGATTTATGGTCATTATTTCATAATGAATGGTATATAGGTCACAACACGTCTAATTTTCTACATATTGATTGTCAGAATCCTGTCAATGATAATTGTTACAGTAAATGGTCAGGATTATTTCCTTTAGCTAATACTTTAGGACTTTCTTCATTATTTCTTTTTTCGGATAGATCATATAATTTAATAGATGGTATTTATTGTTATTGTTCATATGCATTTAATAATGGTTGGCTTAGGGGTTTTGAGGAACATGTAATGATAATAGAAAAATGTATTTCCCTTAATTGTGAGCATTGTCAGGATCCAGAGGACCCAGAGGGTGAGAATTATTGGTATATAGACCAGATAATATACTTTAATGACTGGTGGGAAGTGTTTCCATAAATAAGGCTAATTTTTATATTAAAGTGTTTTAGAAATATTTTTGGAGGAGAAAATGTATTGTAATAAGAAATATAATTATCTAATAAAAGTTTTTATTATATTACTAATATTTATTTTTTCAGATAAAGCTATATCTCAGAAAATTAGATTAAATATTACACCCGGATATATATTACCTATAAATGAAGTAGATAAAAGGTATTATTCTTCAGGTTTTTTTGCTGATGCAAAAGCTGCTTATGAAGTATCAAACATAACAGATTTATATTTATTTTTAACTTATCAACGTTTTTTTTTAACAGATGCTAGTTATTATGAATCTTACAATGTTTATTGCTTATTTTATGGTATAGCCACAAAAGTATTTATACTTAATACCAAAGTAAGACCTTATATAGGTTTAGAATTAGGGGCTGGTTATCAATACTCTAATTATGAATCAAAATCTTCATCTTATAGTGAAAAAGATGGTTTAGGAATAATAATATGTCCAAATATTGGTTTTACATATCCAATAAATGATAAATTTTTTATTGAACCTAATATCAAAATTTTTCATGGATTAGGTTCTATGGCAGTGAGTAATGACCTTATTGAAGATCTGATGTTTGGTATAGGCATTACTTACCAAATAAATAATAATTTTAAATAAATTTTTACGATTGTAAGCAAACATATAGATTGTAGACAAACAAAAGCAAAAAAGGAGGGAACCCACTATGAAGTTAATTCTCAAATTTCATTCATTTATTCATTTGTGACTGTATTTACCTATTTATTTATTTTTGCTAAAAGCTTATTCAATTCATGTTTAAGAAATGAAAAGAAATGTAGGTGCAATATGAAAACCATATTATTTATTATAATTATATTGTTATATAATCAGATATATGAAATATATTGTCAGATTGAAGATTCTGAAAAATACGAGTCTTCGATTAAATTATTGATTGGGAGTAAATATCTTAAACAAAATAATATTCAAGGTAATTATTCTGAATTAGGGAAAGGATTAGGTTTAAATTTTTAGTAATATTAGATTTAACTGAAAGATTTGATTATACTTTTGGATATTCAAATATTAAAAAAGAATTTAAACCTAACAAAGTTAATACCATTGCTGATAATAATGTAATTCTATATTTAAATTTCCTTATTATAATTTAATTCCATATATAGGAATTGGAGTATCACAAAACAAATTAATCAGAACAATAAAAGATGCTTATTTAGAAAAAGATCATAAGTATTCTTATGTAACAGAGGATTTGTATTTTGGCTTTGCTTATATAAATTAACTAAATTATTACCTTTTGAAGGAGGAATAAAATTGGAGTGTTTAATAGAAAAGTTTGAAAAAGATAGAGTTCATTATGATTTTGGTATATCATTTAATTTGTCAAATATTAAAAAATTATAATAATTAGTTCTCTTAATTTATATAATATAATATAAAAAATTAAGATAAAAATTAAATTTATTTAAATAATAATAAATTTTATTGGAAATAAATGGACTAAAAATAAACATTATTTAATAAGTAATAATAGCTTATTTATAATTGTTTCTTTTTTCAAATAATATGTTAATGTATATTTTGGCAAAGGATTAATATACAAGTTGTATGCTTTTCAAAGAAAGTTTTTTAGCAAGTTAAAACACAATAGGGTGAAAATGTATTTACTTTTCACCCTTTTAAAAATTAGTTATTATCTATTTGAGCCTTTTGTAGTTTACCAGAAAAGTCAACATATACTGTTTTCCACTCTGTAAAGAAATCGTATACAGTCCAACCACCTTCTCTATGACCATTCCCTGTTTGTTTTACACCACCAAACGGCATATGTGCTTCTGCTCCTATTGTTGGACCATTTACATAGGTAATACCGGCTTTTATATCTCTTATTGCTTTGAAAGCATCATTTATATTGTTTGTATAGATGGATGAAGATAAACCATAGGTTGTATTATTTTGTACTTTAATAGCTTCGTCGAGATCTTTTACTTTAATTACACTTAAAACTGGACCAAATATTTCTTCTCTTGCAATACGCATTTCTGGTGTAACGTTAGTGAATATTGTTGGAGAATAAAACCATCCTTTTGAGTGTCTTCCTGTTGTTAGTTTCTCACCACCGCATACTAATTTTGCTCCTTCTTCCAATCCGATTTTAACATAATTATCAACAACATCTCTTTGTTGGCTATTGATACAAGGTCCCATATCAGTCATAGGATCAAGGCCATTTCCAACATTTAGTTTAGAGGCTTTATCCACAAGTAATTTTACGAAAATATCGTGTATCTTTTCGTGTAATATAAGTCTACTGGTAGCTGTACACCTTTGTCCGGTGGTTCCAAAAGCACCCCACAAAACTCCATCAAGAGCTAGTTCCAGATTAGCATCATCCATTATAATAACTGCGTTTTTTCCTCCAAGTTCGAGTGATACTCTTTTTAACGTTTTTGATGCCTTTTCTGAAATATCTATACCAACTTCTGTTGATCCAGTAAAACTTATGAGATCAATATCAGGGCTTGAAACAATTGCATTGCCAACAACACGACCAGAACCATGAACTAGATTTATAACACCTTCGGGTAAACCGGCTTCGATTAGTATTTCTACTAAAGTAGTAGCTGTTTTTGGTGTATCGGTTGCAGGTTTAAAAACCACAGTATTACCACAAACAAGAGCAGGAAATATTTTCCATGTAGGTATAGCCATTGGGAAATTCCATGGTGTAATAACCCCTGCTACACCAACAGGCATTCTGAATGATAGATTCATTTTGTTTGGTAATTCAGAGGGCGCATTGTATCCGAAAAGTCTTCTTCCTTCTGATGCTGCATAATAGGCGGTGTCTATTCCTTCCTGAACATCGCCTCTTGTTTCAGCCAATACTTTACCCATTTCACGGGTCATTTCACGAGCAATTGTCTCTTTTCTTTCAGTCAAAATATCACCAACTTTTTTAAGTATTTCTCCTCTTTTTGGAGCAGGTACAAGTCGCCAGCTATCAAATGCTTTTTTTGCTGCTTCTATAGCGGCTTCAACATCACGAGCTGTTGATTTTGGAAATTCTCCGATTATATCATCATAATCAGCAGGATTCCTATTCTCATAAAGCTCGCCTGAACTGGAATCAACCCATTTCCCATTGATATAGTTTTGATATTTTTTTTGCATAAATAATCCTTATAATGAACTTTTATAAGTATAATTTTATATTGTTCGGTGAGTTCCGTCACAGAATGGTTGATTTTTTGTGGATTTACAAGCGCACCACGCTACTTTTTTCTTTTCTTCGATCTTCACTTCTAATGGAGTAAATTCAGTACTCTTATGGGAACCATCACAGAATGGTTGATTTTTTGACTCTCCACAGGCACACCACCAATATACACCTGCATCTACTTCCATTACAATAGGGCTTTTTTGGGCAACTTTTGGATTTGACATTTTGACCTCCTATAAGTATAAAAAAAATTATTGTAATATTTATTGAAATAAAACTAAAGCCCTAATCTTTCAAAGATAACATCTACATTACGTGTACATTTTTTTAAATCAAATATATCATTTATTTCCTTTTCGGATAAAAATTTTCCAATATCAGGGTCTGATAAAATTTGTTGCTTGAAATCCGCTCCTTCTTCCCATACTTTCATTGCATTTCTTTGGACAAGTTTATAAGATTCTTCACGCGACAATCCTTTACTAGCCAGTGATAATAAAATTCCTTCTGAAAAAAATAATCCACCTGTAATGTTGAGATTCTTTAGCATTTTTTCTGGATAAACAAACATTTTTTCAACAATGTTTGTAAAAATGTAAAGCATATAATCCATTGCTATTGTAGAATCAGGTAAAATTATTCTTTCTACAGATGAATGAGAAATATCCCTTTCATGCCATAAAGCAATGTTTTCAAGAGCAACTTGAGCATTTGCTCTTAAAAGTCTGGCTAAACCTGATACTCTTTCACATGTAATAGGATTCCTTTTATGAGGCATAGCAGAAGACCCTTTTTGTCCTTTTGAGAAATATTCCTCTGCTTCATATACTTCTGTTTTTTGAAGATGTCTAATTTCAGTTGCGAATTTATCTAATGATGATGCTATTATAGCTAATGTACATAAATATTCTGCATGTCTATCGCGTTGAACAATTTGAGTAGATATTGGATCTGGTTTTAGACCGAGTTTTTCCATTACATATTTTTCTACAAATGGATCGATATGCTGGTAATTGCCAACTGCACCTGATATTTTTCCATAGGAGATGTTTTCTAAAGCAGCCTTGAACCGTTTGATATTTCTTTTTGTTTCTTCATACCATAAAGCCATTTTAAGACCAAATGTTGTTGGCTCAGCGTGAATTCCGTGAGTTCTTCCGATACAAATAGAATATTTATGTTCTTTTGCTCTAATTGCAATAGTATCTTTAAGCTTTTCTAAAGCTTTTAATATAATTTCACCAGCTTGCTTTAATTGCACTGAGAGAGCTGTATCAAGAATATCAGAAGAGGTCATTCCGAGATGAATATATCTTGATGGCTCACCAACGTATTCAGCAACATTTGTTAGGAAAGCTATTACATCGTGTTTTACAGTCTCTTCAATTTCTAAAATTCTTTTTGTATCAAAATTAGCTTTTTTCTTAATAATATCCAATGCTTCTTGTGGAACTCTTCCTAATTTTACATGGGCTTCAACAGCTAAAATTTCAATATCTAACCATATTTTGAATCTGTTTTCGTCTGTCCAGATTGCTGAAATTTCGGGTCTTGAATATCTTTGTATCATAATCCTCAAAAAATTTGTTTATTTTCTTTTTTCTAATTTTAGTTCAATCTCTAATGTTTTATCGTCACGTTGAACTTTAAGTTTTAATATATCACCAGCTTTTGCATCCTTAATTATTTCAAACACACTGTCTTCATTTTTAATTTGTGTGCCATTGATTTCAAAAATAATATCCCCAATTTTTAAACCAGCTTTTTGGCCAGGGCTATTTTTAGCAACATCAGTAATGATAACGCCTTCGCTTTTTGAAAGACCATAATATTTAGCAATACCTGGGTTGATAGATTGAATTTCTAAACCTGTCCAGAAACTTCTATCAACTTTGCCAGATATTTTTAGTTCATCAAGTAGAGCTTTCACTTTATTTATCGGAATAGCAAAACCTAGACCAATATTACCTTGATTGGGTGTGTAAATAATAGTATTTATTCCTATAACCTCTCCGACTGCGTTAACTAAAGGACCTCCAGAGTTTCCGCTGTTTATTGCGGCATCTGTTTGGATCATATTTCTATATACTCTTCTTTCATCGTCACTTCTTAGATTTAATCCAACATTGCTAATAACACCAACTGTAACAGTAGGTTTATCGTTTATATCAAATAGACCAAAAGGATTTCCAAAAGCAATTGCCCATTCACCAATAATAACATCATCGGAGTTACCGAGAGTAACGTATGGGAAATTGTCTCCTTCAATTTTTAGTAAAGCAATATCAGAAACAACATCGGTACCAATAATTTTTGCATCATATTTTTCGCCATTTGTTAATGTTACCACAATTTTGGTAGCATTACCAGCAACATGATCATTTGTGAGTATATAACCATCTTTTGATATTATAAAACCAGAACCCAATCCCTGAACTTTTTGTTTCATAGAAAATCTATCACCGAAAAAATATCTTAGGAAAGGGTCATCCCAGAAAGGATCTCTATAGGTTCTGATTTCAGTTACATTGATACCTACAACAGCGGGGCTAATTTTTGCCACTGTTCTTGTTATAGCATTGCGTCTCGATTTATCGATATCATCGTTAACTTGAAATTTATTTGTTGTTTTATCAAGATGATCGGATTCCTTTTGTGTTTGAACCAAATCATTTATTTTATCACTCTGGGAGTAACCGATGAAAATACCAAAAAAAAGGGTGAGTAATAAGTATAAAAAAATATAGTTTCTTTTTCTCATATTTTTTTATTTTTCCTAAAAATATTTGAAATGTTATTAAATATAAAAATAATTAAAAGTAAAATCAATACTATCTAAAAACCTATTGAATTAATGAAAAAAAGTATTAAATTACAAGAATAAATAATACTTTCAATGATTTTTAGAGAGAGAAGATGACAGCCAAAGAAAGATTTTTAAAAGCATTTAAAAGAGAAAAAACAGATAGACTACCTGTAACTACTCATCATGTAATGACTTCTTTTTTAAATAAATATATGAATGGAATTTCTACTCCAGAATTTTTTGATTATTTTGGTTTAGATCCAATTAATTGGTTTTTACCTCAGAAAGCTAATGAGGAGAAAGGTGAATATTTTGAAGGTGAATATATAAACTCATCTACATGGAAGGTTAAGTATTATGATATTCCGGATAATGAATATAAAACTCAAAGATTCGAAATTATAACACCTAAAAAAACTCTTACAATGGTATTACAATCTAATGAACATACAACATGGATTGCCGAGCATCTTATAAAAGAAAAAAATGAGATAGATATTCTTGCTGAATATATGCCATGGCCTACATACGATGTTGAAAAGATAAATGAAGAATATGAGAGATATGGGGATAAAGGTTTATTGCGAGCACATATTTTAGGATTTAATATTTATGGTCAACCTGGATGTTGGCAGGATTTAGCTTGTTTTTATGGCATTGAAAAATTGATTATGGAAACGTATGATGATCCAGAGTGGGTTCACACCTTTTTGAAGATGATATTAGAGAAAAAAATGATTTGTGTTGAATCTCTCAAAGGTGCAAAGTATGATATTTTAGAATTAGGTGGTGGAGATGCTTCCAGTACTGTTATTTCTCCAAAATTACTTGAAGAGTACGTTTTACCTTATGATAAAATAATTATTGAGAAAGCACATGAATATGGTCAAAGAATTGTGTATCATACTTGCGGTGGAATGATGCCAATACTGGAAGATATTCTTTCTATGAATCCTGATGCGATGGAAACACTAACCCCTCCGGGGATGGGAGGCGATGTTATTCTTTCTGAGGTAAAGAGAAGAATAGGTGATAAAGTTTGCTTAATTGGTGGTTTTGACCAGGGTCATGGTTTTATGTGTGATCCTGAAGAAACAAGAAAAATGGTTAGAAAAAATTTTGAAGATGCAGGTGAAAACGGTGGTTATATATTATGCCCATCTGATCATTTTTTTGATGCAAAATTAGAATGTATTGCAGCTTTTGCAGATGAAGCAAAAAAATGCGTTTATAATTAGATATATTAAAAATACATTTTAACGCTCTTTTCCCCATCATATTCAGGGGATTTATGAAACTAAAATTAAAACTGGCATTAGGTTTCGCTTTTATTACTTCCTTAGTATGGGTTGTAGGCATTAGCTCGATAATTGTTACAAAGAATAATGTTACTGATACTATTGAACAATATTCGATGGTTAATGTAACTAGAATTACTCACTATATTAATAAAGATATTTTGTCTAAAATAGAATATTTTTTAGGTAGAACAAAAGGAGCAACACTTCAGAAAGAAGTTAAAAAATCCAATGAATATTATTCCAAAGTAAAAGATCCAATTAAATTAATTAATTCATTTGATAAAGAGTGGATTCATAATGGGAATAACTATTTTTTGAAAAAGAATCTTATTAATAATGAGTTATCCCAAGCATTTATTGAAGAGTCGCAATTATTCGAAAAAGAAAATAACAAGAAAATAATTACAGAAATTTTGGTAACAGATAGTCTTGGTGCTTTAGTTGCTCAAGCCAATTATGCTTCTGATTATTATCAAGCTGATGAGGAATGGTGGCAAAAAGCAAAGCGGGATAAAGTATATGTTTCGGATTTTATATATGATGAAAGTTCAAAAACCTATGCAACAGAAGTATGTGTTCGGATTGAAGATAAATATGGAAAATTCATTGGAGTATTAAAAGCAACTATTTCTATAGAAAATATTTTAAGTAGTGTTAAAGAGTATTTGTCTCAAAGTGTTTTAGTTAAATCTTTAGTGAAAAACTATATAATATTTGATCAGAAAGGCAGGATTTTATTTAGCAGAGATACTTCCTTCAGATTTCTCGATATCTATCCAATGTATCAACTCATCTTAAATGAGATATCAAATCAAAAATATTTATTAGAATTTAAAGATAGTGAGGGAAATGGAATAATAGCTTTCTTTAGAACAATTCCTGGAATAAGTAACTTACAAAATAAATGGGTTTTGATTGTAGAATATAAAAACGACGAGATTTTTAGTTCTACAAAAGTTTTGACTAATCAAATTCTTATCGGCTGTTTTTTAATTACAATATTTGGATTTATTGTAAGTTATTTTATTGCGAATAAAATGGTAGCTCCCTTAAAGTCTTTAATTGTTGCAACCAATAAAATCAGTGAAGGTAATTATAATTATAATGTAAATATTAATTCAAAGGATGAATTTTCAGACCTTGCGAATGCTTTTAATTTAATGATAAATAAAATTAAAGGTTATCAATCACAAATTTTAACACAAAATGAGAAACTAAACCAGATTAACAAAAATTTACAAGAAGAAATAGAAAAAAGAGAATTAGTACAAATTGCTTTACAAAATGAGAAAGAAAAGTTAGATATTACTCTCTCATCGATAACAGATGCTGTAATTGCTACCGATATGGAAGGGAAAGTAATTCTAATTAATAACGCCGCTCAAGGGCTCCTTGGATTAAATTTAGCTGATTCTTTAGAAAAAAATATTACCGATATATTTAAAATCGTTGAATATCCTGAAAGAAGCTTTAGAGAATTGTTAGATCTGGTTATTCTTCACAGACAAAACAATTATACAGAGCAGGTAACATTAGTAAACTGTAAAAACGAAAAATTTGTAATTTTGAATAGTATTGCACCTCTAATCGATATTCAGGGGAATGTTACAGGTATTGTAATTAGTTTTAAAGATATTACAGAAAAAAATAAAATAGAGACACTTCTACAAGAATCTGAGAAAAAATTTAGAGAACTGTTTGATAGTTCAACTTTAGGAATTTTTAGATCTATACCAGAAGGTAGATTTATTGATTTAAATCCAGCTGCTGCTAAAATGTTTGGATATGATTCCATAGAAGAAATGCTTCAAAGTGTAACAGATATATCAACCCAGATTTATGCAGATCCTAAAGACAGAGAAAAAATAATTGAAGCATTAAAATTAGGTGATGGATACGGAGTTTTTGAAACAAACTTTAGAAGAAAAGATGGTAGCATACTTGTTGGCAATCTTCATATTAGATTGAGAGAAGACGAACAAGGTAAGAAGTACTTTGAAGGTTTTGTTGAAGATATTACTGAAAAAAGAATGGCTGAAGAGAACTTTTATCGAATTTTTGAGAATACCCCTGAATGGATAACAATTACAACTTATGAAGAAGGGAGATTTTTAATAGTTAATAAAGCCTTTGAAGAAACATTTGGTTATACTAATAATGAATTAAAAGATAAAACGGTTAAGGATATTGGAATATATTTTGATTATAGTGATCGTGAAAGAATAAAATCTATTTTAGATCAAAATTACAGTATATCTAATCTTGAAATTAAATTGAGAAAGAAAAATAATGAAATAATTACATGTCTTGTATCCTTTGAAAAAATTATATATAAAAATACGATTTCTTTAATTAGTATTGGTAGAGATATTACAGAAAGAATAATTTGGGAAGAGGAATTATCAAAAGAGAAGGAAAGATTAGCAGTTACACTACGATCAATTGGAGATGGAGTAATAACTACTAATATTGATGGTAAAATAACTTTGATGAATAGAGTTGCTGAAAATTTGACGGGATGGAAGTTTGAAGAAGCTTTTAGGAAAGATCTGGATGATATATTTGTTATTGTAGATGCTGATACAAAAAAAAGAAGAGAAAGTCCTTTCAGAAAAGTATTAAACACAAATATGATTTCGGAAATTGAGAGTAATACTTTATTGATATCAAAAGATGGGACTGAAAAACTAATAGCTGATAGCGGATCTCCAATAAAAGATAAGGATAGTAAAGTAATTGGTGTTGTAATAGTGTTCAGGGATATTACACAAAAGAAAAAAATCGAAAATGAGCTGCAAAAGATGCAAAAAATTGAATCCATTGGTGTACTTGCTGGAGGATTGGCTCATGATTTCAACAATATCTTAACGAGTATAATTGGTAGTATCGAATTAGCTTTGATAAAGGATGATTTAGAGCATAAAAATAAATACCTACAACTTGCTGATAACGCTGCGTTAAGAGCTAAAGGAATTACTCAACAGTTATTGACTTTTTCAAAGGGTGGTGAACCAATAAAGAAAATTTCATCTATAGAAAATGTTGTAAAAAATAGTTCTTCTTTTGCTTCAAGCGGATCAAATTGTGAAGTTGTAATTAATAGTGAAGAGAATTTGTGGGAAACAGAGATAGACGAAGGTCAAATAAGTCAAGTTATACAGAATATGGTATTAAACTCAATTCAGGCAATGCCAGAAGGCGGTAAAATAAAAATTGACTTATATAATTATGAACTATTAGAAAAAGATAATCAGGGATTACATGGAAAGTATGTGGCGATAAAAATTTCCGATACAGGTTGTGGTATAGAAAAAGATGTAATTGATAAGATTTTTGATCCATATTTTACAACAAAGAAAACAGGAAGCGGTTTAGGACTTGCAGTTTCTTACTCGATAATTAAAAAGCATTATGGGTTTATTGAGGTTTTTTCTGAAATTGGTAAAGGAACAGATTTTATTATTTACTTACCAGCAGTACAATCTGAATCACAAAAAGAAAAAGAAGTAAAAGTTATTAGAAAGAAGGAGAAAGGTTATATTTTAATAATGGATGATGAAGAAGATATTAGAAATATTTTGAGTGACATTTTAGTATACCTCGGTTATGAAGTAGATTCTACATCAAATGGATATGAAGCTCTTGAGAAATATAAAAACGCATTCCATTCAAATAAACCTTATGATCTGGTAATTATGGATCTTACAATACCAGGTGGCTTGGGAGGTAAAGAAACCATAATAAAGCTTTTAGATTTTGATCCGGAGGCAAAAGCAATTGTATCAAGTGGTTATTCAAATGATCCCGTTATGGCTGAATACAGAAAATATGGTTTCTTAGCTGCTATAAATAAACCATACCGTTTGGAAGAAGTTAAAAAAACTTTAAAATCAGTCTTAGTAAACGAATAATTTTAAAATGAAAAAACTACTGCTAGTAATACTTTTTCTTTTCTATAATTCTATTTATAGTTTTGGACAGTTTTATACTAATAAAAATGTTGTTGATTATTTTGAACAAAATTATGAAAAAGTACCGGTTACTTCTATTGCAATAAAGCATGATGAATTGATTAATAAAATAACAAAATTAACTTTAGATAAAAATATCTTTTTGTTAGAAGAGATAGGTAAATCTTATGAAGGAAAAAGCATTAATTTAATTAAAATTGGTAATGGGAATATTAGAATTCTCTTGTGGTCACAAATGCATGGTGATGAGCCTACAGCTACTCTTGCGATATTAGATATTTTAAGGTTTATTGAAAAAAATAAAAATGATGAAATTGTTAAATTTCTTTTAAAAAAATTGGAAATTTTAATTATTCCTATGCTTAATCCTGATGGTGCGGATAGATTTACAAGAAGGAACGCTCAGGATATTGATATAAATAGAGATGCTCTCAGATTGCAAACTCCGGAAGGAAGAATATTAAAAGGTATAAGGGATAAATATAACCCACTCTTTGCCTTTAATTTACACGATCAGGAGCCTTATTACTCTAATAGCACTTGTGATAGTCTTATAGGATTGGCTTTACTTGCACCAGCTTATGATGAACAAAAGAGTACCAATGATGTAAGGAAAAGAGCAAAACAAATAGTAGCTTTTATTTATAATTCTTTACAAAAATATTTACCCGGTAAAATTGCTGAATATGATGATGAGTTTGAAAAAAGAGCTTTTGGAGATAATATGCAATTATGGGGTTCAAGTACTATACTGATTGAATCAGGTGGATTTAAGAATGACCCGGGTAAAGAATATTTAAGAAAAATGAACTATATTGCTTTGCTATCATCTTTTGTTGCAATTGCTGATAATAGTTATACAAATATTTCTGTTGAAGAATATGATAAAATTCCAAAAAATAAAAGAAAATATTGTGATTTATTAATTAAAAATGGAGAAGTTGTATCAACAAATGGAAACTATATTATTGATATAGCAATAAATTACGAAAAAGATTTATCTAATAGCTCTGCAAAGTACCATAAAGGAAAAATTATTGATTTAGGCGATCTTTCAAACTATAAGGGAATAAATGAAATAGATGCTACTGGTTATTTGATATATCCTGGAAAATTTTCAATACTTTTATCGTTAGATTCATTAAAAAGTAAGAATTTTATTATTGATTTACTTCTTAGTGGTGTTACCGATTTGATTACAAATTATAATTTCTCATTTGAAGAAAAATTACCGTTTAATGTAGTCAAAGTTGATTCATCCGCTTTTGAATGGTTAAAAAATAATGTTAATGAAAAGTGTTTTTACTTTAGTAATCTGGAAAAAAATAGCTTTATTAAAGATAACGTTTTTTTATCTCATTATAAAATTGGATTAGGATATCCTGCAAATTTGTTTTTAGTTAGGGGTAAAGATAAAATAGTTATTATTCAAGGAATGATAAAATATTATAACGAAGAGTAATTAAATTTTTAAAATATCTAAATTTGTACTGAGAATTCACTTCTAATTCTAAAATAAATAAATTGATTTAATAATCAAAATGAATTATATTAAATACTAATAATGGAGGAATGTTATGGTAAAGATTACTTATTATGGACATTCATCATTTAAGATTAGTGACGGGAAAAATAATGTAATTATAGACCCTTTTCTCTCTGGCAATCCTGTTTCACCAGTAAAACCAGAGGATATAAAAGTAAGTCATATTATTTTAACACATGCACATGGAGACCATTTAGGAGATGCCATTAAATTGGCAGAGAAAAATGATGCTACAATAATTGCGGTTTTTGAACTTGCAAATTATTGTGCTTCGAAAGGGATTAAAACACATGATATGCATATTGGTGGTAGTCATACTTTTCCATTTGGGAAAGTAAAGTTCACAATTGCACATCATGGTTCTTCGACCAGTGATGGTAAATATATGGGGGCACCCGCTGGAGTAATTGTAAGTATAGAAGGAAAAAACATATATCACTGTGGTGATACAGGTTTATTTTACGATATGAAATTAATTGGAGAAATGACACCTATAGATATAATGCTTGTTCCGATTGGAGATAATTACACAATGGGTATTGATGATGCTGTAAAGGCTGTTGAACTAGCTAATCCTCGGATAGCAATTCCTATGCATTACAATACATTTGATGTCATAAAAGCAGACCCATCAATTTTTGGTAAAAAATTATCAGCAATAGGAAAGAATTTTATTATAATGAATTTTGGTGAAACAATAGAGATTTAAAATAAATTTTAATAAAAGGAATAAAATGGCAACAAAATATATTAAAGCGCCTATGACAATAGAAGATGTGATGAATCTTCGAATTGGTGATAATGTATTTATCACCGGTATTTTATACACCGCAAGAGATGCAGCACATAAAAGATTAATTGAACTTATAGATAAAGGTGAACCTTTACCTTTTGATTTAGAAGGCTCAGTAATTTATTATGTTGGTCCTACACCAGCACCTCCAGGCAAACCAATTGGTTCCGCAGGACCTACTACAAGTTACAGAATGGATTCCTACGCACCACAGTTAATTGAAAAAGGTATGAGAGCAAGTATAGGTAAGGGAGAAAGGAATAAAGATGTAGTGGATGCAATGATAAAACATAAAGCGGTTTATTTTGCAGCTTTAGGCGGAGGCGCAGCTTTGATTGCTCAGTCAATAAAAAAAGCAGAAATAATTGCTTTTGAAGATCTTGGAGCTGAAGCAATTAGAAGAATCGAGGTTGTTGATTTTCCTTGTATTGTTGCACAGGATTGTTATGGTGGAAATATGTACAAAGAAGGAATTGAGAAATATAAAAAGATAGGATAATTGTTTAACGAAATTTGTTTTAGGACTATATAAGGATATTGAATGACAAAAATAATTTCGGTGGCTAATCAAAAAGGTGGTGTTGGCAAAACTACAACTTCAATCAATATTTCAGCTTCGTTAGCAGTTGCAGAAAGAAAAACTTTATTAATTGATATAGATCCTCAAGCAAATTCTACAAGTGGATTAGGAATAGAGACTTCAGAAATTCAATATAGTATATATGATGTATTGAGCTCTCAAACTCCAATAAATGATGTGATAATACCAACAAAAGTACCAAACCTTGATATAATACCTTCACACATTAATCTTGTAGGTTCTGAGATAGAGTTAGTAAGTTTACCATACAGAGAAAAAATATTAAAAAAAGCATTTGAGGGTTTAACAAAAGATTATAGATATATAATAATTGATTGCCCACCATCTTTGGGTTTGTTGACACTTAATGCACTTACAGCTTCTGATTCTGTTTTAATCCCTGTTCAAGCAGAATATTACGCTTTAGAGGGTTTAGGGCAACTTTTAAATACGATAAACATTGTGAGGAAACATTTAAATCCAAAACTGGAATTGGAAGGTGTTCTTATTACAATGTACGATAGCCGGTTAAGGCTTTCTAAACAAGTAGCAGAAGAGGTTAGGAAGTATTTTAGAAGCAAGGTATTTAATACTGTAATTTTTAGAAATGTAAGATTATCAGAAGCACCAAGTTTTGGTAAACCAGTTATTCTTCATGATGCTGTTTCTATGGGCACATATAACTATATTGATGTGGCAAATGAAATTATTCAAAGAAACGAAACTCAAAAGGTTAACGTAGAGCAAACAGAAAAACCAGATGAGAATTCATCAGTTCAAGATAAGCAAGAAATTAAAACAGAAAATATTACTGAAACAACAGAAAAATCAATTAATTCCGACGAAATAAATAATGTCTAAAGTAGCACTAGGTAAAGGATTAAAAGCACTTATTCCTTCCCTTGATGAAGAAAAGCCGGTAGAAATTAATTCTGAAAACATCAAGGTAGATACTGGTAATGAGGTAAATACAGTTGCTAAGATTGAGATATCACGTATTGATAGAAATCCTTTACAACCAAGAATAAAATTTGATCCTGTTGCTTTAACAGAATTAAAAAATTCTATTCTTGAAAAAGGAGTAATTCAACCCATCACCGTTCGTAGAAAAAGTAATGAAAGATATGAGTTAATTTCAGGTGAAAGAAGAATTAGAGCTTCAATTGAAGCGGGTTTAAGACTTATTCCAGCTTATATTATAGATGTAGCTTCAAATGAGGAAATGCTTGAACTTGCTATAATTGAGAATATACAAAGAGAACATCTTGATCCAATTGAAATGGCTCAGGCATTTCAAAGGTTAGCAGATGAATATCATTATACACATGAAGAGATTGCTAAGAAAGTAAGTAAAGATAGAACTACTGTTACCAATTTAATTCGATTATTAAAATTACCTGAAAAAATTCAGGAAAGCATTAGCAAAAATGAAATATCAATTGGACATGCCAGAGCATTAATAAACCTTCCGGATTTACAAACGCAATTAGAAGTATACAATCGTATAATAAAAAAAGGATTGTCTGTTCGTGAAACAGAAAAACTTGTTCATTCAGTTTCTCAGCCCAAAAAACAAAAGAAAAAAAATGAGCAATTAAAATATACTTTAGATTTAAGTTATGATAATGTTACTTCAAGAATAAGAGAAATTTTATCTACAAAAGTTCAGATTGAAAAAAGTAAGGATAGGGAGGGAGGAAGAATTTATATTGAGTTTTATTCCGATGAAGATTTGAATAGGTTATTTGAACTATTTGAGACAATACAAAAATAATATGAGGATTTTATTATGAATAAAATAATAATATTAACAGATGATGCCCCTGCTCCAATTGGGCCATATAATCAAGCGATAAAAGTTGGTAATTTAGTATTTACTGCGGGTCAAATAGCAATAAATCCTAAAACCAATCAAATAGAAGAAACTACAATAGAAGGACAAACTAAACAGGTAATTTTAAATTTACAAGCTATTTTAAAAAAGGCAGGAAGCGATCTTAGCAAGGTTGTAAAAACTACTGTATTCTTAAAAAACATGAATGATTTTTCAGCAATGAATTCAGTGTATGCTGAGTTTTTTGTTGAGAACCCACCAGCAAGAAGTGCTGTAGAAGTTGCCCGACTTCCAAAAGACGTATTGGTTGAAATTGAATGCGTTGCTATCGCTGAATGATGAAATGAAAATAAAATGGGTTATAATTTTTTATTTTTTGTTCAATAATTTTGTTTTTACTCAGATCAATTTCTTTAAAGAAAATAGCTACAATTACAATTTTAATGATTCTCTGATTGCGGGGATTTCACAGAAATCTCCGTCAAAAGCAGTCATTATGTCAAGTGTGCTTCCCGGCTTAGGGCAATTCTATAATGAAAGTTATTGGAAGATTCCAATTATTTATGGATTAGGAGCTTTTTTTGTTTATGAGTATAGGGATTATAACAAAAAATTTAATGATTTTAATTCAAGATTTGAAGCAAGCAAAACATTTGACAATCCTGCAGGAAGTTACTATCTGAAAAGTTATAGAGAATATTATAGAGATAAGCGGGATGCTTTTTTATGGTATGGGGGTTTTCTATATTTGTTGAATATCTTAGATGCGTTTGTTGATGCACATTTATATAATTTTAATGTAAACGATGAAGTTTTTATCCAATTAAAGAGCGATAATAATTTTTTTTGTATTAAAATTTTATTTTAAATTTGAATTTGTTTGTTAAAATATTTTTGAGTATTATTTGCCCTATTGTCGTACTATCTCAAGAAATAAAGGTAGAGCATATAAAGACAATAGATGATTTTGTTGATGCAGTATCTATAGTTGCTGATCAATATAAAAATATTTATGTTATTGATGCAGGTACTAACCAGATTAAAAAATATTCTGATAGTTATAAAAAGATATCTTCATTTGGGGGTTATGGGTGGGGTGATAATTCTTTTGATGAGCCAACAGATATTGCTATTTCTTTTGATTTATTTATTTATATCTGTGATTATAATAATCATAGAATACAACATTTTGATAGAAATTTAAATTATGTTTCCACTATTTCTGGTAAAGGGAGGGAATATAATTTTGGATATCCTCGTAGTATAGCCATAAACAAACAGGGTGAACTATTTTTTATTGATGGAGAAAATCAAAGAATAATAAAGTTAGATGCTTTTAGAAATTATGTTACTGATTTTGGCGGGATAAGATCGGGTAAGGGAAATTTATATGATCCATCTAAAATAAGAATAGATTTTGATAATTTTATTTATGTTATAGATGGTCAAAAATTGATTAGCTTCGATAATTTTGGAAACTACCGTACTTCATTTGAAACAAATAAACATGTTGTTGGTATTAGTTTCTACAATGAGAGTATCTTACTTTTAGAGAAAGATACAATTATTGTAAAAAACAGAAAATATGAAGATATTAATATTATTGATATTAAAAACCTTCTTCCATATAAAGAAAATTTATCAAATTTAATAATGAGAGATATTTTTGTGTTTAATGATAAACTGTATTTGCTTTCTAATAAAAAATTATTTATTTTTAATATTACAAACATCTAATAACTTATTGAGGGAATAATATGTCCGAGAAAAGCTTGAACAAAGTATTACTAATTGGAAGGTTGGGTGCGGATCCTGAAACTAAATTTGTTCAAACAGGAATGCAAGTAGCAAATTTTAATCTTGCTACAACCGCAAACTGGAAAGATGAAAATGGGAATTTACAATCAAGAACAGATTGGCATAGAATAGTTGCCTGGGGTAAACTTGCAGAGATTTGTAAAGAGTATTTAAAAAAAGGTAGCAAGGTTTATATCGAGGGTGCATTACAAACACGCTCTTATGAAGATAAAGATGGACAAAAAAGATTCATTACCGAAATAAGAGCAAATGATATGATAATGTTAGATTCTAAAGGGTTTCAAGAGAACTCAACCAAGGTGGCTACTTCTGATGTTCCAGGGAATGATATTGATGCTCCAGTTGAAGGTAATGAACCCGATGATGATCTACCATTTTAATCTAGAAAAAAAATTGTGGTTTTGTAGACTTGTTTGCATATAAAAGAAAGATAGACTACTTAATAAAAAGGATTGATTCTGTAATCAGCGATTTAAAGCAATACGAGTCATTATTTGCTCATAATTTTAAAGAAATTCATCCTGAGTACAAAGAAGACGCTTTAAATTTAATACATTATTTTGCTTTTCGGCATCATGATATTCTTACTATTTCTGAAAGATTAGGTGAAATTGGTCTATCACATCTCTCAAAAATTGAAGGGCATATTTATCCAAGTCTTATTTCGACAAAGTTTTTTTTGAATTTGCTTGTCTCAAGCAAAAGTGAAAAACATTCTCTTGTAAAGATACCTAATACAAATCTTATACTTGAAAAGAACACAAAAGCCCTTCTTGGAAATAAGCCTAAAGGAAGAAGAACAAGAATTATGGTAACTCTTCCTTCGGAATCAGCAGAAGATTATCAGTTAATTTATAAGCTTGTTGCAAATGGTATGAATTGTGCCAGAATCAACTGTGCAAAAGATAATGAAAGGACATGGAAAAAAATGATAGATAATGTGCACAGAGCTTGTAAAAGTACGGGTAGAAGTTGTAAAATAGTTATGGATCTTGCTGGACCAAAACTGAGGACTGGTACAATAAAACCTGGTGCAAAAGTAATTCAAATAAAACCTGAAAGAAATGATTTGGGTGAAATTATTAATCCTGCCACTATATGGTTGGCTCCTCCAAATGTAGATCCCCCTGTAGGTGTAGATGTTTTTATCCCGTTATCATCTGCATGGCTAAAACACGTTAAAAAAGGAGATGAAATTGAATTTACTGATTCGAGAGGAAAAGTAAGAAGATTAATTGTTAAAAAGAAAAAAGGTAAAGGTAGAATAGCTAAAGCTTATGATACAGCTTATATAACATCTGGTACTAAATTTTCTTTAATTAAAAAGAAGGAATTAACTGTAGAGAGTAAAGAAAATGTAAAGAAAAAATTTACTGAGGTTGGAGAGCTACTACCTTCGGAGCAAAAAATACCTTTAAAAATTGGCGATATTTTAATTTTGCATAGAAAACAAACACCGGGTGAACCGGCTGTTTATGATAATGAAGGTAATGTAATTAAATATGCACATATTTCTTGCACTTTGCCTCAAATTTTTAAGGATGTAAAAGTTGGTGAATCTGTTCTTTTTGATGATGGTGCATTGAAGGGTGTAATTAAGCAAGCATCCAATGATGAGTTGGTAATTGAAATAATTTTTGCTAAAGATGATCTTTATAAATTAGGGGCTGATAAAGGCATTAATTTCCCTGATAGTAATTTAAGTTTTAGCGGGCTTACTAAAAAAGATAAAAATGATTTTGTATTTGTTTCAAAATATGCTGATGTAGCCAGTATTTCTTTTATTAAAGATGTGAAAGATGTTATTGAGCTACAAAGATTAATTAAAAAACATAAATCAAAGATAGGCATTATATTCAAAATTGAAACAAAGCAAGCATTTAAGAATTTACCTTTAATTTTACTTAATGGCATGAATATATTTCCAATTGGTGTGATGATTGCCAGAGGCGATCTTGCTGTTGAGTGTGGTTGGAAGGATATGGCCAGAATTCAAGAAGAAATTCTGATGTTTTGCAGTGCAGCAAGAATTCCAGTTATATGGGCAACGCAGGTACTGGAAAACCTTGCAAAAAAAGGTATGCCTTCTAGAGCAGAAATTACTGACGCAGCAAAAGCTCAATCGGCAGAATGTGTTATGTTAAATAAAGGTCCTCATATTATAGAGGCAATGAAATTATTGAATGAAATATTGATTGATATGCAAGATTATAGAAATAAAATGTCCCCAATTTATCCCACTTTAAACGAAGTTTGTAATTTAAAATTATAAAAAAAATCTCTAAACATTATGTTGAATAGTAATTTATTCTTGAAGAAAAGCTATAAAGTAAAAAATAACGAATTATTATACAGATTACTTTTACCAATAAAAAAAAGGAATCAAAAAAAATACCCCCTTGTTCTATTTTTACATGGTGCAGGTGAAAGAGGTAATGATAATGAGTTACAGTTAAAATATATTGCAGATCTTTTTCTAGATGAAAATAATAGAAAAAATTTCCCTTGTTATGTGCTTGCGCCACAGTGCCCACCAGAACCATCGTGGTGGTCATATACAAGTTGGACTAAACCTAAGCTTCCAGAAAAGATGTCTATTGAATTAAGTCTTGTGATAAAATTATTAAATGATATTATAAAGAAATACTCTGTAGATAAAAATAGAATTTATGTTTTTGGTCTATCTATGGGTGGTTGTGCTACTTATGATCTTATTATGCGATATCCAAATAAATTTGCAGCTGCTATTCCAATTTGTGGATGGGGAGATACTTCTAAAGTAGAATCAATAAAGCATATTCCTTTATGGATTTTTCATGGTGCATTAGATGATGTTGTTAATGTTAAACATTCAAGAAAAATGTTTAAAGAGCTTAAAAAGATTGAAGGTCTGGTACAATATACAGAATATTTGAATATTAAACATGATAGCTGGATTTATGCTTTTAAAGAACCCGATTTTTTGAAGTGGTTGTTCGAAAAAAAACGTAGAAAAAAAAGATAATTTAATTTTTTTCGATAATGATTATAGCGATGGCATCTTTTTTTGAGTGTGATATTGAAACATGGTAAGTATAGCTATCTAAAATTGAATTATGTTTCAATATTTTAATTGAAGGGTTGCCATCTAATTCGTTGCAAACTTCTACAATCTTCCAATCAAAAGAGATGTTAAAGTGTTTAGGTAAGGCTTTATAAAAAGCTTCTTTTACAGCAAATCTTGCGGCATAGTGTTGTATTTTATTTAATTTATTTGAGCAATATTCTATTTCGTTTTTTGTAAACACTTTGTTAATAAAATGTTCATTCCAACTCTCAATAGTTTTTGATATTCGATCAATTTCAACAATATCTATTCCCGTTCCAATAATCATATTGTTTTTGTGTTTTCTTTATTGATGATATCAATTAATTCAATAATATCATTGAGCACATAATCTGCATTGGTTATTTTTGTGTTAAATACATCTCCGTATCTGGCAAAAGCTGTTTTCATACCAACTTTTGCGGCGCCTACCATGTCTCTTTCAGCCCAATCTCCAACCATAATGGCTTCTTCGGGTTGCACTTCAAGTAATGAAAGAATTTTTTTGAAAGGTACAGGGCTGGGTTTTCTCTCACCAGTATCATCAAAAGTAATGATGTGATCAAAAAGATGCTGCAAGTTTAAATACGAAAGTCTTAACCATGCCTCTTTAGCAGGTGCATCTGATACAATTCCAAGTTTTATTCCCATTTTGATTAATTTAATCAAAGTTAAAGTAACGTGAGGATAAGGAACTAAATTTGCCTCTCTTGCTCTTCTATATGATACTATACCTGCTGAAAGAATTTTGTGATCAATTTTTCCTGAATATTCCATAAGTAAGGCATCAAAAACAAGTTGATATTCAATGCCTTTTTCTTCATAAATTTTTTCGATACCAGCTTTTATTTCATCGTAAGTAAGGTTCAATCCGGCATCAATCATCGCATATACAGCTGCATCAATGGAAGATCTCTTCATTTTCATGAAGTCAACTAAAGTATTATCTAAATCAAAGACTACAGCTTTTATCATCTATTTCCTTTTTCTTTTATTAGTTCATCTTCAATAATACTTCGTAAAGCTGGTTTAATGTAAATATTATCAATACCAATTTCACACAAGTTTTTAGAAAGAATAGTTATCTTTTTTTTTGTTTCAAGTTTTTTATTTATTACTATTAATTTTTGTTCTTTTAATAAACAGTTACCTCCTTCAAAATCTCCTTTTTCGTATCGTACTTTATAACCAATTTGTTCTGCTAAGAGTTGTAATTCATTTAAAGTTTCGTCATCCTTTGTCCTTTTAATATTTGCCATATTTACTTTTCTATATTGACCTTTTAAATATTTTGAGAATTCATTTTTGTTTTATCAAGAGGTTTCCATACAAAGAGAATTAGTATTGTATAGTATGAAAAAAGGGCAATAACAGGTAAGCCAGATAAAGAAGTTAGTCTTTTAGTTAAAAGTTCTTTTAAATAATAATAATCTGCTGTGCCAAAATAGTATTCATATATAAATTTAAAATCATATACCGAAGTATAAATTTCCACTGGAGAGAATAAGAAAAACAAAATAATCGAAGCCATTAACCAGCCTTTCGATTTAAGATCTATTTTTGATAAAGATAAGTATAAGATTACCGAAATAAAAAGAAAAAGATAGGATACCATTGCATAAATTGATGATATTGTAATAACTTTAAAAATAGCACTATAATAGTCAGGTGATAAATTGCTTTTCCATTCTAATGTTCCAGTATAAAATAATTCATTTACTACTATTGCTCTAACATTTATTCCACCTAACCAAAAAATAGAACAAACAATAACTATTAAAAGTAAGAAATTAATGAAATGTTTTTTCATAGTTTTATTACTACCATAATTTTTTGTTATCTATTTGATAATCCTTAATTATCGAAAAGTCTTCTATAAGTTCTACTAGAATTGTAAAAGATTCTTTTGAATTTAAAAAATATTTGTCAATGTGTGTTTTATATTCTTCATTATCTGATGTTGTTATGGAAGTGATTAGTTGTTTTATTTTTTCTATATGAGTATTAAATTCTTTTTTTATCATTTCCGTATCAAATGGTGGATTTTTTTTAAGTATCCTATTTAATTTTGTAACATATTTCGAATAAAATATTAAATCATTAAAAACACTCTCTTTATTTTGAGAGATTGCATTCTTCATAATAAAATTCACTGCGATTTCGTGTTTTAAACTTTTACCGGAAAAATCGGAAACTCTTTTTAAAAAGTCGTTATATTTATTTACTAATTCCATAAAATATAAATTAAAATTTACTTATATTTAAAGGAAAAATCAATTCAAAAGTCTGAACATAACATTTTGTTGATTCTGTAAATTAGATATAATAATTAAATTACTCTAAAAGTATTAAATTAATTTTTATATTTATTGGTTCAATTATTCTTGCAACTATTATTAATTGGGTAAAAAAAGAGAATAATTAAAAAATATGGAATGAATATTGAAGTAAAAATCGTGCTCAAAGGAATTTTTAAAAAATTCCTTTGAGCAAATAATAATATATTAATATTCTGTAAATTTAATATCCGATGGAACTTTAAATATATCTTCTGGAATTGTTATATCTAATTCAAGAGATATAGCGTTCATTTCTATTGGTTCGCCTTGTTTAGACATCCATGTTTTAGATTCTAGTAAAAGATTTTTCCAAGACCATGTTTCCATTTTCATTCCCATAGGTTCCATTTGATACCCTTTGCAAGGTTTACCCAAAACTTCTTTTGTACCGAGATCAACCAATTTCATTTTCTCAATTTCTTTTTGAGCCATTTTTGAAATATCAGAGGGCACTCCTTGTGCAGTTCCTAATGGTGAATATGCTTTAGATTTTGTTCCTTCTTTTTTGGATTTATCATATTTATAAATATATCCACCAACCTTCAATTCAACATTTTCTGAAGATGATTTCTCTCCAAATACCTCAATATCAATTTTCATAATTTTAGCTTCTTTATCGCCGTAATCATCCCAATATAATGTATAAAATTGATCACCCATAAAATTCATTTTGTATACAAGTTTGCCACTTTTATTCTCATAAACTTTGTTTGTTGTTGTTTTGGTAGTTTGAGTTTTTTTAGGTTTAGCTTGACTAAAGAGATTAACAGATAATATTATTGATAGAGCAATTATTATTAAAATAATTTTTTTCATTGTTAACCTCTTTTTTATAGTTCTTTAATTTTAACGTCTGCAGGTACTTGGAATTTTTCAGGTGGAATCTGGACATCTGTTTCTATTTTAGAGGCTGTCATTTCAATAGGTTTTGAATCTTTTGACATTTGTACAATTGATGATAACATAATATTATTCCATATCCATACCTTTGAATTAATACCCATAGTTTCTATTTCATAGCCTTTACATTGCTTACCCAGAACTTCTTTAGGAGCAATTTCCTTTAAGTGATATTTATCCATAAGTTCTTTTGACAATTTATCCAATTCTTTTGGTAAATCTTTAGTCCCACCAATACTACCATAAGATTTTGTTTTAGTGCCTTCCTTTTTTTCGATATCATAATTTATTAGGTAACCATCAACATTAATTTCTACAGATCCTGATCTAATCTTCTGACCTGCAATTTCCATTTCCATAGTAGTATATCTTGCTTCTTTTTTACCATAATCATCGAAATAGAATATTTGGGTCATTCCTTTCATAATTACATCATTAAAAGTAACAATACCTGATTTTACATCATATACTTTTGCATCATTTGGTACATTAGAGCTCGTGGTTGTTTGATTTGTGTTTTCTGCGGGTTTGGTTTCTTCATCTTTTTTACCGCAATTTATAAATATAAATGCAAGTAAAAAGAATAACCATAAAAATTTAATAGAGTTTTTCATTTTTATATTATTCCTAAATTTGTTGGAAATGGATAAGTTTATACAAAATTCAATTTATTTGTTACTTTAGATAATTACAAGTCAATTATTTGTTTTGATAAGAATTAATTGACTACGTATTAAACTAAATACTAATACATTTTGTTCCAATGAATTTTTTTCCCCTTGTAATTAGGGTAAAGAAGAATAAATTTACCAAAAAAAACTAAAGGTGTAACTATGTTTAAAAAAATAACTTTTTGGATAATTGCTTTTGTTATAACAATTGCTGCTGCTGTTTTTCAAAGAATGACGGGTCCAACATATCCTTATAAAGGAGAAGTTGACTTCGAGAATCAAAAAGTTAAATATAAGCTTTATCGCTCACACGAAGGGAATAGCAATCATAAAGTAGAAATTGAAGTCAAAGATAAAGATATTAAAGGTATTTTAATTTATAAAAGATTTAAATCATATGATACTCTGGCATATATCAATATGAATAGAGATGGTGATTTTCTTTATGCAGAATTACCTGGTCAACCTCCGGCCGGAAAAATACAATATCAAATTAAGTTATATAAGAATGATAATTCTGTTATTATACCTGAAGAATGGGTTGTTATAAGATTTAAAGGGTATGTTCCTGCAATTTATTTGTTCCCACATATAATAATAATGTTTTTAGCGATGTTGTTTTCTGTGAGAGCAGGTATTGAAGCACTTAGAAAAGAACCGATACTTAAAAATTTAATATATTGGACTTTAATTTTACTTATAGTAGGGGGAATGATTTTAGGCCCCATTGTACAGTATTATGCTTTTGGCACGTTTTGGTCAGGTATACCTTTTGGAATGGATTTAACTGATAATAAAACTTTGCTTGTTTTAATAGCATGGATAGGGGCATTTATAGCTATCAAAAAAGGTAAATCTATAAAAAAATGGACTCTTATTGCATCTATAGTTTTACTCTTAGTTTATATGATTCCGCATAGTGTTCTTGGCTCTGAAATTGATTACACCAAACAAGAAAAAAATGAGATTTTGCAACATAAATAATATATGTTTTATAAAAATTGAAAGGGAGCTGCAAGCTCCCTTTTTTATTATTGAGTTGAAAACAAATATATTTATTACTACATTTATTCTGGTTTTAACTAATTATGAGAGATGAGAAGAATGAAAAAACAATATAATCATATTTTTTACATCACACTGCTTTCTACTAAAAAACATCAAATTGGACAAAAAAATCCACCAGTAGGTATTTTTTATGGTAATGGTTATGATGGTTTATGGACTCAAATTGGTTGGTCAAATGGAAGAACGAACACAATTACCATGGATAAAAATAGTAAGGGAAAGGTAATATATGCTGCTTGTGGTAATGGTGTTATGAGGTCTGATGACTGGGGAAGAACGTGGAGGATTATTACTGACCATTTAATTACTGAAGTGTTGAGGGTTGAAATTGATCCTGAGAATTCAAATATTTTATACGCTATTGGTGCTTATGGGGTATTTAAAAGTGATGATGGAGGAAAGCACTGGAAAGAGAAAAACGTTGGGCGTAAAACACTCTTTGCTTCAAATATGCTTTTTACTAAAAGAGGAATATTACTTGGAACAGAAGAAGGTATATATATCTCTAAAGATAAATGTGAAAATTGGAAACTTTATGCTCTTGATGGTAAAGGTATTAGAACATTAATTCAATCTGAGAAAGATCCAAATATAATAGCTGTAGGCACTGAAGATGATGGAGTTTTTGTTTCTATTGATGGGGGTAAAACTTTTAATCAAAGAAATAATGGTCTGGAACATTATTCAATATACTCAATTGAAATTGATCCATACAACCCTAATATACTTTATTGCGGAGGGTTCCAATCCGGTTTATATAAGAGTATTGATATGGGTTCTACATGGCAAAAACTTGAGGGGAAGCTTTCTGGATTGGTAATTCATTCAATCAAAGTACATCCCGATAACTCTGATATAATATTTGTTGGAACTTATAACGATGGTTTATTCAAAAGTATTGATGGAGGCAATAGTTGGGAAGATATTAGTGGATTCGAGTTTGAAAAAGGGCAGATTGGTGAAATTTATATTTTCAAAGAGGAAGTTTTGTGTAGTAATGAATACAAAACAATTCTAAATAGAAAAAACAAGCAGAGTAAATTTGATCCTGCTTATGATGAGAGAAGACGAAAATTATTAGAATATATCTCGAATTACTATGAAATGTTTGGTATTTTTACCCCTTTATCGAAATTAGTATTAAATAAAGATTTACCTAAAGCCTATCAAGAAATTGATAATATTATAGATTCTGATAGGATTGGTGGAATGTTCTTTCTTCACCAACTAGTAACAGCTTATCTATATTGTAAGAAATTATTACCAGAAAGATTAAAAGATAAAATTAAATATGCAATAAAGACCAAAACATTTTATCGAGGGGATACCGAAAATCATCTCTTGCTTTATTATTCGAGTATTTATCTTTATGCACAGGAGTTTCCAAATTTACCGGGATCTGAATGGTTTAATGGTAAAAGTTCAAAAGAAAACCTCAAGGAAGCAGAAGCTCACATTAACTCGTGGATAGATATTACAACTACTATTGGACAAGGGGAATTTGATTCTCCAACATATCTACCTACGTTTTTAGTTGCTTTATACCCTCTTTTTGATTTTGCTAAAGATAAAAAAATGAAAAGAAAAGCACAAATTATGTTAGACTATTTAATTTCTGATTTTGCTGTAGAACATCTGAAGGGGTTTTATGTTGGTGGTCATAGCAGAGATTACCCTGTACCACCGAATATAACCGATCCAAGAACTTCTCCTATAACAATTTGGGCTTACTTACTTTTTGGACAAAATGAGTTTCCAGAATATTCAAGGGATTATGGTCTTTTGTTTTTCCCAATAGTATCTAAATATGAATTGCCTGAAATTATTTATAATATAGCAACAGATAGAAGCGTTCCATACGTACACACTGAAACTAAAAGGGTAAGAAATATTTTTAGATTTAGTGAAATTAAAAATCCTCCTGTTTATAAATATACTTATATGGATAATAATTTTGCTCTTGGGTCTTTACATGGTGGTGGAGTGTTGCAACCAATTCAACAACACACATGGGATGTTACTTTTGTAAATGGTAAACCATACAATACAATCTTTTCTTTACATCCTTATGCTGATCCTACGGAGCTTGGAATGTTTTTCCCTGAAGAAATAAAGTTTATGGTGGAAGAAGTTCATAAATATCATAAAATTTATAAGAGCCCAGATAAATGGGCAAGTGGTTCTCCGTATGAAAAAACTTTTCAATATAAAAATTCGATTATTGTAATTTATAATATAAAGGAAGGTGTTCTTTATCCAGAAATTGATGCACATTTTCCAAAATATCTTTCTGCAAAAGTTGAACATCCTTCAGGTTGGATTCTTTGCAATGCTGATACAGCATTTATAGCTTACTATCCTTTTAAACCGTATGAATGGATTGAAGAAGAACATTCATATAGGCTAAGAAGTAAGTATAGAAAAAACGGATGCATTCTCGAAGCTTCTTCACCTGAGAAATATGAAAACAACTTTGAAAGTTTTATAGAAAAAATTACCTCAAATATTATTGATTTATCGGAATTTGAAGATAAATTGATTGTAAAGTATATAAATTCTGAAAAGAATGAAATGTTTTTTAAATTTGATGAAGAAAGAAGAATAAACGGTAATAAAATTGATTTTAAAGATTACAAATTATTCAAGGGTCCTTTTTTAAATGCCGAAGTAGGTAGCAAAATGCTTGAAATAAGATATAAAAATAAACTACGACTACTTAATTTAAAAAACTATTCAATATTAGAAAGGAAAACTAAGAGTAATATTTATTCTATATAAGAAGACGGAAAGAATATAAATAGTAATATCAAAAGTGCAACATTTTGTTTGTAATTTCGTATTTATATATAAATATTTTTGAGTGTTTATTATGAAACGTTTTGTTTTATTTACTATTTCTGTTCTTTTTGTATTGTCTTCTGTAACTTATTCTGGGGAATATAAATCCGGGAAAAATGTAATAATTGCGGATTCCATAAGAGGGGATCTATATTCTTCTGGTGAAACGCTCACTATTTATTCTAAGATTAACGGAGATGTTTGGGCAGGTTGTGGAAGTGCTTTTATAACAAATTCTATTATTCAAGATTTGTATTTAGTCTCGGGAGATATAGGAGTTACAGAATCTAAATTTAATAATGTAGTTCTGTTTGGTGGTAAGGTAAATTTTAATGGTACAACTCAAGGGAGTTTAAAGATACTTGGTGGTGAAGTAAGAATTGAAGGGTCTGTTAAAAAAGATGTTGTTTTAATTGGTGGAAACATTATTATTGAAAAAGGGGCTACTATAGATGGTGACCTTATTGTATTTGGAGGAGATGTATTTATTTATGGTGATGTAAAAGGGAATCTATACGGTAACTGTAACACATTGGAGTTTTATGGGAAAGTTAATAACTCTGCTAATTTAAAGATTAGCGAGAGATTATTTTTAGCGAATGAATCCGAAATAAAGGGCAATTTAAATCTTAGCTCAAAAAGGAAACTGGAATTTAATTCAAATGTTGTAAAAGGGACAATAACTTTTGAGAAAATTCATAAAGTCGATATTCCATTTGATAAAATAATTGCAATACTTATTGTCTTTTGTTTTCTATCAGCATTAATTGTTTCCATGTTTGTAGTTCTTTTGTTAAAAAATAATTTACAGAATTATTTGGTAATAATTGATAAATCTTTTTTAGTTACTTTAGCTATAGGTTTAGTAGGAATAGTAGGAATACCCATTTTATGTATTATTCTTCTTGCTCTTGTTCTAACAATACCCTTAAGTATAATTATTGGGTTGATAACAATTTTATTTTTGTATGTTGGTAAAATTTTATTTGCTATTTATATCGGGTGGAAACTTTTATTTATGATAAATAAGAGTCAACCTAATTTGTATTTTTCTGCTTTTTTAGGTATCACAATTCTTTATTGTACTTATTTTATCCCCGTATTTGGATTATTTGTTCATTTTTTCGCTGCCCTTTGGGGTTTTGGTATAGCCTGTAAGATATCACAACAATTCTTCAAATAAATAATCATTTATTTTACTTATTTAGCCTCTGAAAACTATTTTAGAGGCTTTTTTGTGTTATACAAAAAATGTATACTTGTTGAAAAATTAAGTTGAATATTTTTGAATAATTATGTAAATGAATGGCAGATTTAAGTATGAAAATCTTACAAATTTTTTAATAACCTCTACATCTATTATGGACAGGTTCTTTTATATATTAATACTCATCAAAATAAAGGAGGTATATTATGCAAGAGTTTAGCTTTTTAAACAAAGTTGAAGAAAAACCTGTAGTTACGAAAGTGACGGGGGATAGAGATAATAGTGATGATTTTAACACTAACACAATTTCTTTATCTCGTTATGAAGTGAACCAATTTTTATACGATTTTATGAAATCATTTATACTTTCGGTTTATGAACGAAAGAAGAAGTATTATAATTTTAAAGTTAATAGTTTAATTGCTTTAGAAAACTATTATTCCCCTATTGTTGTTCCACTGAATATATCTGAAACCATTGATGATAAATGTATAATAGATAGTAGTGTAATAATTGCTGAAGTAATTTACAAAAGTGTTAAATATTATATAAGTATATATTCATTTATTGATAATTTTCGAAGTAGTGTTAATTGGAATGTAGCAATTTCATCTGAAAGAAAAAGGGGTAACAATACACGTGATTTGTATAATTTTCTTCATAATGAATCAATATCGAACTCATTTTATCAGAAAAAATTCTTAACACCTATTATGGATAAGGATTCTCTTGATGATGAGAATAATTATAGAATAAAAATAGCAGAAATCCCAGAAATCAATTTAAGTGATTTATTTTTGAGTGAAAACGTAAAAAACGAATTGGAGCGTTTTATTTATTGTATCAACAATTATGATGACCTTAAAATAAATTTGCGATATCTTTTATCAGGGGCACCAGGAACAGGTAAAACTCAAATAATAAAGGCTATCGCCAATGAGGTTAAAGGGAAGGCAACGTTTATTTTTACACATGGTGGAGATAAAAGAGTAAATCTATTATTTGAGTTTGGTTCTCTTTTTGAACCCTGTGTAATTTGTATTGATGATTTAGATTTTTTAGTAGAATCGAGAGAAAATATTTTTTTAACTTCTTTTGGTGATTTTTTACAATATCTAGATGGTTTTGTTACCAAAAAAATATTTATTATTGCAACTACAAATGATAAAACTTTAGTAGATTACGCAGCAAGTAGGCCTGGTAGATTTGACATGATTCTTGACGTTGAAAATATAACTAGAAACAATTATCTGGATCTGGTAAGATATTCTACAAAAAATAAATATTTGATTGATTTATTTGATGACGAGATATTAAATTTAATGCAATCAAAACATGTGACAGGAGCATTTATTGTAAATTTAGTTAAACAAATAGAAATAAAGTATAAGATGAATGAGTCAAAAGGAATAGATGAAAAAATTGATTTAAAAAGAATAATTAACAATACATATAATGGGTTCTATAATGATCAAAACAAATTAAAATTTAATTTCGGTTTTAATGGTATTTGATATGTACAAAATAGCTCTACTTGTATATAAAGTATAATAATATTTCAATACTGTATTAAGGTTTGCATAATATAATTTTTTTGTTTATAATTAAAATAAAAAATATTATGCGACAGAGTATAATTATTTTTCGTGGGTTGCCTGGAACAGGAAAAACTTTTTTAACAAAAAAACTTGTTCAAAGATTAGATAATATTGTTATTATATCAAGAGATGTTGTTAGATTGAAAGTATTTAAAAATCCAAATTATTCAAAAGAGGAAAAAGAACAGCTATTATCAGTTATGTTGTTTATGACAGAAGAAAATATATTATCAAAGAGAAGTGTGATAATAGATGGTATGACTTTTGCTACAAGGGATAGTATAAAACCCTTTAAAAATTTAGCGGATAAACATAATATTAATTTTAAAATAATTGAATGTTTTTGCTCTGAAGAGACAGCCTTATCAAGAATTGAGAAAGATATTATTGAAAATAATCACCCAGCTGCTGATAGAGATGAAGAATTATATTATCATGTTAAAGAGTATTTTGAAGTATTAAATGAATATTGCCTGAAAATAAATACTGAAGAGAATTTTGAAAAAAATATTGAAAAAATACTTTTCTTTTTGAATTCAAAAGTATTAAAGATACAAAATGCAGATTAAATTAAACAAACTGAATCTGAAGTATATAGTTTTTATTACTTTTGTAATAATAGTTTTGATAATTGGTTCAGCCTATTTTGAAATATCTTCCAGTAAAAAAGAGATCTTCAAATTATTGGATGAAGAAGCAATATCCTTAATTAAAGCCATTAATTCATCTGCTGAAAATGCCGTTATTTCAACTGATGAAATTGAGAGTCTTATTAATAATAATCTTTTAAGTATTGGTGAACTAATTAGAGAATTTAGTGTCGATAAATTAATCAATTCTAAAGCTATTAATGCTTTTCTTCAAAATAGCAATATTAAACAAATTATTTTAGTGAACAAGAAAGGAGGTATTATATATTCTAAGAGTATTTTATCTTCTGAATTGAGAAAAAATATTTCTGATTTAGTTTTAAGCTATAATGAGTCAAATGACAATGAGTTTATTCCTGGTATAATTAATGATATTAGTTGTAATTGCTATTTTGTTGTTTTAAAAAGAGGTTTAGAATATATATTCGTTGGGTTAGATCCAAAGTACTTTTTAGATTTCAGAAAAAAAATTGGAATTGGATCTTTATTTAAAAATTTAGCTGATCAGGAGGAGATAAAATATATTGTTTTACAGGATTATGATGGAATAATTGCAGCCAGTAAAAATATTAAAGAATTAAATTCTATCAATAGCGATGAATTTTTAGAGAAGATAATCAATAATGACACAATTGTAACAAGGGTGTACAATCACAATGGAGAAGATATATATGAGGCAGTTCAACCTCTTATAATAAATAACGATTTCTATGGTATTATTAGAATTGGTTTATCAATGCAATCAATAATTGATGCCAATTATAGAATGGTCAGGAGAATATTGATTACATCTTTAGTTGTAATTGGTATTGGCGTAATTCTTTTTTCATTAATTTTAGCTAACCAACATAAAAATACTTTACAATATGAATTAAAGAAACTCCAATCTTATAATGAAAAAATTCTCGAAAATATGGCAGATGGTGTATTGGCTTTAAACAGTAAACATGAAGTATTTTTTATTAATAATAGTGCCATAAACATTTTAGAGATTAGAGATAAAAGTGTTGCCGGAAAAGCATTAAAAGATATTTTACCCTCAAAAGATTTAATTAATGATATATTGAATAATGAGGAGTTCTATTTTAAAGAGTTTGTTTTAAATTTTGAAAACAGAAAAATTGTAAGGGTAAGCAAATCTTATATTCGTAATTTTGAAAAAGAATCTGATAGATTAACAGTTGTGCTATTACAAGATGTAACAGAAGAAAAAAATCTTGAGTTACAGGTGAGAAGAAATGAGAAATTGGTTGCAATGGGTGAACTGGCAGCTGGCGTTGCTCACGAGGTAAGGAATCCTTTAAATTCAATTTCAATAATTATTCAAAGACTTTTGTATGAGTTTGAACCAGTATCTGAAAAAGACAAATTTCAAAAGCTTATTAGTACGATTAGAGAAGAAATTGCACGTATTAATAAAATTATTGAGCAGTTTTTAAAGTTTGCTAGAAGACCCAAATTAAATTTAAGAATAGAAAACATCTCTGACATTGTCTTAAAATCAATAGAAGTGATAACACCTGAAGCAAAAAATATAAAAATTATTAAAAATATTGAGAGTAATTTATATTTGAAAGTAGATAGTGATCAAATTTTACAGGCATTGATAAACGTTCTAAAAAATTCTATACAAGCCATAGAAAAAGATGGAGTTGTTGAAGTGGATCTTTCCGGTGTTGAAGATGGTGTTTATATAAAGATTAAAGATAATGGAAAAGGGATAGAAAAAGAAAACCTAAGCAAAATTTTCAATTTGTATTATACAACAAAACCCGATGGTACTGGAATAGGTTTGAGTATTGTTAATCAAATTATTAGTGAACATAATGGGAAAATTGATATTGAAAGTGAACCTAAGAAAGGTACTACTGTAAATATTTTTTTACCAAAGAATTAATTGCTCACTTATCCAATGATAAGCGTAGATAAGTGAGCATTATTACTTATATGGATTTCTTTTTAAATTTCATAGTTATATCATCAATTAAAGAATATACAACAGGAACAATAACTAATGTAAGTAATGTTGAGCTTATAAGTCCTCCAATAATTGTATAACCTATAGGTGCCCTGAAATCGGTGCTGGTACCAAAACCAAACGCTACCGGTACCATACCAAGTATCATAGCAAGTGTAGTCATAATAATGGGTCTTAATCTGGTTGATCCAGCTTCGACTATTGCATCGAATCTATTATAACCCTTTTTTCTTAGAACATTAGTAAAATCTATCAGAAGTATTGAATTTTTAGTTACCAATCCCATTAACATTATTAGACCAATAAAAGCAACTGTGTCAAATAATTTGTTTCCTACAAGTAAGGCAATTATTGCACCAATTATTGATAATGGTAAAGCGAGCATGATGGAAAATGGTTGAATAAAAGAATTAAATTGTGAGGCTAAAACCATGTAAACAAAAATTACTGCTAAGATTAAAGAAATAAATAACGACTGAAATTGTTCGCCTGTTTGTTCTACTTGCCCTCCAAAGATGTATGTAACATCTTTAGGTAGGTTAATATTTCTTAATTTGTTATCAATTTTATTCTTTATTTCATTAACTGCTGTACCTGTGATAGTATTAGCGGCAACAGTTATTTGACGTGTTCTTTCGTTTCTTTTTATTTGGGTTGGACCGTTTGATATGCTTAATGTTGCTATTTGGTTTAAGCTTATCAATCCATTTTTTGAAGAAATGAAAATATTCGAAATATTTTCAAAATCTTCTCTTATATCTTTTTCTGCTCTTACTCTTATATCAATTAACTTTTCACCGCTACGGAATTTTGAAGCAACATCTCCATCAATAACAGTTTTCATTGCGTTAGCAATTTGAAAGGTATTTACTCCCAGTCTATTGGCTCTATCTCTATCAATATTGATAATTATTTCTGGTTTAGGGGTTCTATAATCTGTATTTATATCAACAAGTCCTTGAATCTCTTTTAGAGATGATTTTACAATTTCGGAAGCTTTCATAAGATTTTCGAGATTATTACCTCTTAAGTTTATTTGAATAGGTAATTGTCTTATGGCACTTGCTGCTGCACCACCTATAGCTGAAGATTCCTGGAAAGAAATAGTAGCTCCGGTTATGTTGGCAAGTTTTGGTCTAATATAATCTTGAAATTGTTTAGTAATTCCTCTAGTATTTAATTTAACATTCATTGTTGCTTCATCGGAAGAGCCATCTGTATTACCTATTACAGAAAAAACATATTCTACGTTTTGTTCTTTAAAAAGAATAGATTCTATTTCCTTTACTATTTTATCTGTATTTTCTAATGAACTACCTGATTGAGCTTGTATAATAATATTAAAATCTGGTCTATCTCCTTTTGGGCTTCCTCCTGTTCCAATAAAATTAAATAAATAGATTGAAGCAAAAAATATAATAGTAGTAATAATAACTATAGTTCCTCTGTGTGTTAACGACCACTTTAATAATGGTTTATAGTTATTTCCTAGATTATTATAAAATTTTGATATAGCATTCTGAAACTTATTAGAAAATTTATTTGGATTGTCGTGTTTTACTTTTCTAAAGAAATAAGCTGAGAGCATGGGAGCGAAGGTAAAGGCTTCAAACAAAGATATTAATACCGCTGCCGCTACAGTAATACCAAATTCTTTGAAGAATTTACCTGCAATACCAGTAGCAAATGCAACAGGCAAGAATACGGCTACAATAGTAAAGGTAGTTGCCATAACTGCCAATGCAACTTCAGTAGTTCCTTCATAAGCTGCTTTCATCGGATCTTTACCTAGCTTTTCCATGTGTCTGAAGATATTTTCACGTACTACAATTGCATCATCTATTAATAAACCCACTGATAAACTTAATCCAAGCAATGTTATAACATTAAGTGTAAAACCTAAATAGTTCATCACTGCAAAGGTACCTATTATACAAACAGGCAAACCTATTATTGTAATTAAAGTGTTTCTAAAATCACCAAAAGAAAACAATACAACAATACCTGCTAAAATAGCTCCTTCAATTAAACTGTTTAGCACATCGTCTTTTGCTTCTTGTATAAATTCTGATTCGTCTGTTGCTTGTATAATTGATATATTTGGAGAGTATGATTGTATTTTTGACATTTGTTTTTTTACTTCTTCTGCAACCTGAACAGAATTTGTACCAGATTGTTTTCTAATAACTATTGTTATACTCTCTTTGTTATTTACTCTGGAAATTGATTTTTTTGTTTTGAAATCATCATATACTTTAGCAACGTCTTTTAGAAAAATTGTATTCCCAGCAAAATTCCCAACAGGAATATTTTCAATTTCTTTTACTGTTTTAAATTCGGCTTTTGTTCTGATAAGAAAATCAATTGTTTTTTCTGTTAATCTTCCTGCTGGTAAGTTAAGATTCTCGTTTTTAATTGCCTGACTTATTTGAGAAATTGGAATATTGAGAGAATTAATTTTATTTATGTTTACATCAATATGTATTTCTCTTTCTAATCCGCCAATAACAGTTACAGAGCCGACACCATTCAATCTTTCAATTTTTGTCTTTATACTATCTTCAACAAAGTTTCTTAGTTCTGGTAAATTAAGTTTATCACTAACAATAGCAAAAGATAGAATTGGAGCTGCTGCCGGGTCAAATTTATCAATTATTGGTTCGAGAATATCTCTAGGCAAAGAACTTCTAATAGATGAAATTTTTTCCCTGACATCTGACGCAGCTTTATCTGCATCAATTCCTAGATCAAATTCTGCTGTAACTATTGAAATTCCTTCTGATGAAGTTGAACTTACTTTTTTAATTCCATTTAATGAGCTGATTATATCTTCAATGGGTTTAGAAATTTGTTGTTCAATTTCTTCTGGTCCAACTCCGGGATTTACCGTAGTAACAGCCACTATTGGTAAAGAAATATCGGGTAATAAATCTACTCCTATTCTTGTATAGGATAGCAATCCCATAACAATAATAAGAAGAATTACCATTGTTATAAAGACGGGATTTTTAATTGATATATTTACAATTTTCATGTTTCAGCTCCATTTAAATGAATCACTTAATAATATTAATTTTATCGTTATCGTTAACCTTATCAGCTCCAACTATAATTACTTCTTCATTACCTGTTAAACCCTCTAAGATTTCAATTTTATCTCCCATAATAGAACCAGTATTTACTTGTAAAGCTTTTGCTTTACCATTGGAATTTATGAAAACATATTTTTTTTCTAATTTTTCGATCACTGCTGAAATAGGAACGAACAATGACTTTTTATAGCCCTCTTTAAATTCGATATTTGCATACATGCCTGGTTTTAATTTATAATTTTCATTTTTTATTAATACCTCTACATCAATTGTTCTATTTTGAGGATTACAAATAGGGCTTATATTGGATACTTTTGCTTTAAAACTTTCATCAGGATATGCCTGTAAAGTGACAATAGCTTCTTGGCCAATTTTTATAAACCTGATTTTAAGTTCATCAACTGCTGCAATTGCTTTTATTTTGTCAATTTCTACGATATTCATTAGAGGGGTATTCGGTGTAATAATTGCTCCGGGATTTTGTAAAACTTTCGAAACAACCCCATTAATATTTGATTTTACTTCATAAGGCTTATATTCGTATCCTATTTCATCTCTATCAACTATAGAAAGTATATCTCCATTTTTAACTTTAGAATTCATTTGAACTAAATTTTTTTGAATTTTCCCAGAAACTTTAGAATATATTGTTACTTCTGATTCCGCATATAAATTTCCAGAAGCAATAATTTTTGACACAACGTCTATTTTTACTGGTATAGCTGTTTTTACAGGAATTATCTTTTCAGGTACAGGTTGATTCATTACCTCCTGTTTGATTTTATAATTCTGATATGCTCTATAAATAATGATAATTAATATTAAAGAAAGTAATCCAATAATAATAACTTTTTTCATATATACCTCTTTTTAGTATAATGGTTTACCAATTGTTTTATAAAGATTATATTTTGTGATGATGTGATTGTAAATTAGCTGAAGGTAATTTAACTTTGCACTGCTATAGTTATTTTGTGATTCTATTAATTCTGTTGCACTGATTAATCCATTTTTATACCTTTCTTCAGCAATATTTAGTGAAATTTCAGAATGTTTAATCTTTTCTTTTTCATAAGTAATTTTGTTTTCAATGCTTTTTAAGTCTGAAAGAACTTGTTCAATTTCAGATTCTACATTTTTTTCGAAATCACTTTTTTTGCTATCAATTATTTTTAAGTTAGATATACCTTCTTCAACAGCGTATTTTGTTTTAAATCCATCAAAAATAGGATAGCTAAATGATAAAGAAGCGTTCCAATTACCTTTTATCTTATCTATTTCAGGCATGAAACCATTTCTTAACTCATAATTGAAAGCAAAGTTTAAATTTGGTTTATCGCCTGTTTTTGAAAGCTCAATTTGAATTTTTGATAAATTTTCTTGCTCTCTAAATTGTTTGAATTCTATTCGAGAAGATAGAGCTTCTTTTAAAAGTTCAATTTTTGTCTGTTTGATAGGCTCAAATTCTAATATTGCATCTGGTGAAAATTCATCTGTATAATTTCTGTTAGCTAATTGGTTATAACTTATTCTGAATTTATTAATATTGTTTACCAGATCTTCTCTTTGGCTTTTTAGTAAGTTTATCTGAAATTGGATTAATGAAATATCGAAATTTGATGCTAATCCTTCTTGATAGCGTTTATTTAATATGTCTATTTTAGTTTGATAGAGTTTAATGTTTTCATCGATTATTTTTATTGATTCTTTGAATAAAATTGTGCTATAGTATAACGGCACTACAAGATAAGAAATAATAAACCTATTCAACTCCAGATTAGTATTCGCTATGTTTTCTCCTATTTCATTTAGTTCGACTGTTTTAGAGGTTCTTCCCCAGTTAAATATTTGCTGAGAAATAGTTGCCCTTAAGCTGTAATTATCAGGTGTACCAAATTTAATATTCATCATTTTTCCATTATATGGAAAAGAAAATTCACCGAAAAGGCTAAGCCGTGTATAGCTGCCTGTAATACTTAATTGTGGGTAGTAACTACTTTTAGCTCCTTCGATTTTGTAATTATAACTTTCGACAGTTTCTTCAAGTGGTTTTAGCCCGGTATTATTTTTTACTACAATTTCGATGTATTTATCAAGATTAGAGTTGCTTTGAGCATAAATTAAACAACTGAAGAAAACAAGTAATATTGGTATTTTCATTTTCTATCTCCATGAATTTTATCTTCTATAGATTTGCCGATCTCATATAGTATTCTAAACGAAGTTAAAAGTTTTTCTTGTTCATCGGTGGTTAACAATTTTAATAATTCGTAGTATCCTTTTTCGATATTTTTCTTTTGTTTTTTTAAAGTTGACTCGCCTTCTTGACTTAAGTTTATTAGGGTTTCTCTTCTGTTGTTTGGGTTCTCAGTTCTTGTTACAAGTTTTGCCTGTACTAATCTATCGATCAATTGTGAAGCTGTGCTTTGAGCGATATTCATTTTTTTTGATATCTGGTTTATAGTGCAGTTTGGGCATAGCTTAATTTTTTCCAGCGTAAGGTATTGATGGAAGGTAATATTGCTTTTCTTCTTTTCATGCATACCTTCAAATAAAACCCAAATTGAAGGTGTCATTTCGCTAATTTCATTAATTTTTTTTTGTAATGTTTCGATTTTTGTTTTCATATTATATTGTAATACAAATATATTGATATTAAATTATATTGTAATACAATATATTAAATTATTTTGTGTTTGTCAACAATTTTTGTTGTAAAATATGCCTTGAAAAATAAGTGATAATAAGCAATATTTGTGATGATTATAATAATTACGAGTAAAAATGAAGAAAAACTTTAAACGATGTAGTTGGTGTTTAGATGATCCTATCTTAATTGATTATCATGATAACGAGTGGGGTAAAAAAATAATAGATGATAATAAATTATTTGAAAGAATGACGCTTGAGGTGTTTCAGGCTGGTTTAAGCTGGAAGATAATTCTATTAAAAAGAGAAGCTTTAAGAAGGGCTTTTTCACAATTTGATATTGATAAAGTATCAAAATATAACGAGAAAAAAATCGAGAAGTTATTGCAAGATAAAAATATAATTCGAAATAAAAGAAAAATTATGGCAACGGTATATAATGCAAAATCCATAAAGCAAATACAAAAAGAATTTGGTTCGTTTTATAATTTTATTCAGAATCTTGATATAAGCAATAATACCGTAAAAGAGCTAAAAAAATATTTTAAGTTTATGGGTAACGAGACTGTAAAGTGTTTTCTAATTGGATGTGGTAGGGTTGAGCCTGAACACGATAAACATTGTTTTTTATATAATAAAAGGTGATATAATGAAAAAAATATTACTAACAATACTATTTATTATCTGTTTTAATCTAACTTTTTCACAGAATAAAGCTACTGTTGTTACTGATAGTATTTACTCACAAAGTCTTAAATCATATTCTAAGTTTAATGTAATACTTCCTCCTAATTATTATTTAAATACTGATGAAAGGTTTATAGTTATTTATCTATTACATGGTTATACAGGGGATTTTAATGATTGGGTAAGTAGAACTAATGTAGCAAAATATGCTACAAATTATAACTTTATAATTGTTACACCGGATGCTAAAAATAGTTGGTATGTGAATGCTATTAACAAGAAAAATAGCAATTACGAAGATTACATAATAAAAGAACTTATTCCACATATCGGTAAAATTTATAGAGCATTAGATACGAGGCATGGTAGGGTTATTGCAGGTCTTTCTATGGGTGGATATGGTGCATTAAGGTTAGCTCTTAAATATCCAAATACGTTTTTTTATTCAGGTGCTTTTAGCGGAGCATTTCATATTTTGTCAGCTATTACAAATTTAAAAGATACAAAAAGTAATCTAATAAAAGATGCTATTGAGATATTTGGAGATAAAGAAGGGGATTTCTGGAACGATTGTGATATTTTTAAATTGATCGATAAATCTAACAATTTAGTTTTACCATATATTTACCTTTCTTGCGGGAAAGATGATGTTTATGAATTATTTGATTCAAATAGGAAGGTAGCAGAGGCATTGCAAAAAAAGAAGATTATGTATGAGTATCATGAATTACCAGGTAGCCATAATTGGGTTTATTGGGATAAAGCAATAAAGGATTTTTTATATAAAATTTCAATTTATGATAATTTAAAACCATAAAATATTAGTAAAGGTATTATGAATAAAAGAGAGAGAAAAACCACAGTACATATGATTGGGCAGGCTCATCTTGATCCAGTGTGGCTATGGAGATGGATTGAGGGAAGAGCCGAAGCTATTGCCACAAGTAAGTCTGCAATTGATAGATTAGATGAATATCCTCAGTTTGAGTTTACACGAGGTGAAGCTTTAGTATACAAATGGATTGGTGAAGAAGACCCTTATCTTTTAGAAAGAATTGTAAATTATATTAAAAAAGGGAGATGGCATGTTGTAAATGGAATGCTTGTTCAACCGGATATGAATTTGCCATGTGGTGAAGCCTTTGTAAGACAGATTTTTATTGGTAAAAAATATATGAAAGAGTTATTAGGAGTAATTCCTAAAACTGCGTATTGTGTTGATAGCTTTGGTCATGCGGGTACTTTACCTCAAATTTTTAAGGGATGCGGTTTCGAAAGTTATGTTTTTATGAGGCCAAAAGAAAATGAAAAACATTTGCCTCAGATATTTATTTGGGAAGCTCCCGATGGTAGTAAAATATTAACTTTTAGAATAGATGAAAGCTATGAAACAAGATATACAGAAATTATTAATCATATATATTCTGCTATTAAAACCAAACCAGATACTTTAGACCATACAATGTGTTTTTTTGGCGTTGGTAATCATGGAGGTGGACCTACAAAAAAGCAAATTGAATATTTATTAAAGATAAGAGAAGAACTGAAAGATATCGATATTATATTTAGCTCTGTAGATAAATTTTTCGATGAGATTAAAAAAGAAACTGAAAAACTTGATGTGATCAAAGATGAATTACAGATGCATGCAATTGGATGTTATACAGCTAATAGCACTTTAAAACGATTGTATAGAAAAGCAGAGAGCAATCTATTGGTAGCTGAAAGAATTGTTGCAATGTGTAATTATTTTGGAATTAAAAGTACCTATAATAAAGAATTATTTACACTTTGGGAAGAACTTTCATTTAATCAATTTCATGATATTTTGGCGGGTTCGTCTAATAAAACCGCTTCTGATGAAGCAATATACTCTTTAGGTAAAATTTATGTTGATACTGAAAGAATAATAAATAATAATTTACGCCTATTATGTTCTCAAGTTGATACTTCTGGTAATGGTGGAGTATTTTTTGTATTTAACCCATTCCCTTATAAGCTAAGCACTTACATTGAGTATGAGCCATGGACTAACTGGGAAAACTGGGAGAAAAATAACTGGAATTTATTAGATGAAAAAGGTAAAGCTATACCTTTTCAATTAATTGATACCGAAGAGAATTTATCTTTTGGTGATAATTATTTAAACAGAATAATATTTGAAGCAGAGTTGCCACCGATGGGGTATAAATTCTATCGTTTTTCTAAAGAGGGTGAAAAAGTTCGGATTTTTACTGAAGTAAATTTAAGAGAAAATATAATAGAAAATGAATTTTATAAAGTAGAAATTGATTTACAATCTGGTGAAATAGTTTCTTGTATAAACAAAAAAAGCAATTATAATTATGTAGGTAAGAAAAACTGGAATATTGGATTAGTATTAGAAGATATGAGTGATACGTGGTCACATGATTTAGTAAAATTTGATAAAATTATTGGAAAGTTTTCTAATGCTAAAGTATGGATTGTTGATAAAGGACCATTACAAAGTAAATTATTAATTGAAAGAAATTATGAGAACAATAAATGGATTCAACAGATTATCTTGAGAAGAAATAAACCCGAAATAGTTATTAAGAACAAGCTTTATTGGTATGGTCAATTTAAGATAGTGAAACTTGGGTTTGATGTTAATGTTAAAGAAAATGTGACTTATCATGATGTGCCTTTTGGATGGATAAAAAGAGAAAATAATGGTTATGAATTCCCTACACAAATGTATATGTGCACTGAAGGTAAAAATGAAGCGGATGAAACATTTTGTTTGGCAATTATAAATGATTGTAAGTATGGTTGTGATGTAGATGGTACTATGATGAAACTGTCGATATTGAGATGCCCACCTTATGCCTATGACTATCATCATGATTTAAATAGTAAACAAGTATTCGATTGGCTTGATCAAGGATTAATTGAATTTGATATAGTTATTAAACCATTTGATGGTCCTTTTGAAAGTTCAGATATTATTCAAAGGGCAAGAGAATTCAATTATTATTTACCTATAGTTACTAATCATTGTCATAATGGAGTAAGAGAAAAGACTGATTCAATTTTCAGAATTGATTCAACTAAAATTGAAATGTCTACTTTTAAGATGTCAGATTTAAATGATTCTTTTATTATTAGGTTAGTTAATTCTTCTTCAAAGAATGAGAGTTGTAAACTAATTTATAATAATTTTAGTCAAGAAATAATTTTTAAACCTTTTCAAATTAAAACTTTTTACATTAATTTTGAAAAGAATAATTTTTCTCTAAAAGAGATTAATATGATAGAGAATTTCCAATAAAATATAATTTTTTTTATTAGAAGATAAAATTATAGTTTGTAATCTTTAAGGTTTTAAATATAAAACGAAATAATTTTATTTAATCTATTCCATTGTTTTTTATGTATTTAGTAGTTTATCTTTAATTATATAAAAAATTTTTCTTGATTTAGATTTATATACATATTATTTTATGTAGCCATAAATTTTTTATAATTTATTAATGTTTAGATAACATAAAATTAACAGTCTTTTTTTAAATTTACTAAATAATAAATTTTTTAATTAATCAGGAGATATTTAATGAGCAAGATGTTTAAAGTTTTTATTACTTTCTCATTAGTAATGTTATTGTGTAGTTTGAGTTTTGCTCAGACTTATACAATATCAGGAAAAATTTTGAATAGCGAAAGTGGAGAAGCTATTCTTGGTGCCATAGTCGTAATTAATCCTGGTAGTTATGGTACAACAACTGATGAGTCAGGAAGTTATAAGGTTAACGTACCTGCAGGAAAATATACAATTAAAGCAAGTATAGTGAGTTTTGAGCCACAGGTGAGAAGTATTAATGTAAATTCAAATATGCAGATTGATTTTAGATTAAAACCTTCCTCAATCTTATCTAAAGAAGTAATTGTGGAGGTTAACCGTGCTAAAGAAAGAGAGACTCCTGTTGCATTCTCCGATATTGATGCTAAAACAATTGATACAAGAATACACGGACAGGATGCTCCAATGCTAGTAATGGGCACACCGGGTGTTTATATGTATTCAACAGATGGAGTTGGTAATGGTGAATCAAAAATGTTGGTTCGTGGTTTTAGTCAAAATTACGTGCAGGTTTTAATCAATGGTATTCCTACAAATGATCCTGAATCAAATGCAGTATATTGGTCAAATTGGGGTTCTGTTTCAAGTAGTGCTGCTTCAATTCAAGTACAAAGAGGTGCCGGTTCGTCATTGTATGGTGCAGGTGCATTTGGTGGGTCATTTAATATAATTACACAGGATGCTGTACCAAAATCATATTATGGTGCTAATCTTACTTTAGGAGATCCAAAAAATACAGTTTATGGAATTAAGTTAAATTCAGGTTTAATTAATAATAAATTTGCACTTTCATTTAGTTTAAGTAGGAAGGTTGCCGAAGGTACTAGAATTAGTGGAAGATATGAGGGTATTAACTATTATCTATCTGCTTCTTACTATCCAGCAGAAAATCAAACATTGAAACTTATATTGCATGGTGCACCACAAGAGCATGGTTATTCTTATAGCAGTAACGTTGCTTATTTTAAGAAATATGGATACAAAGCTAATGGATCTCCAATTTTACCAAGAAATATAGCTGATCAATTACCGGTTGATAAAAATACTGGTAAAGAACATTGGGGTTTAACAGATAATAAAAGAGAACTTGTTGATGATAATTATGTTAACTTAGCTCACAATTTTTATCATAAACCACAATTTGAATTACATTACGCCTACGATTTTTCTGAATTAACATCTTTAAAAGCTACATTTTTCCATTCAATTGGTAGAGGTGGTGGTTCAAGTGTTTCAGGTGGATCTACTATGTTTAGTGTGAATTCAACAACTGGTTTAGTAACTGATAATTATGGTAGCGATGGTTTAATAAGAGATGTAACTACTGCTACTAATTATCTTAAAAATGCTCAACAAAGAATTTCTTATTCTTTCCATAGACAGACCGGTATACTAGCAAATTTGACTACAACTTTAACAGATTTCTTAAAACTAACTGCTGGAGCTGAGTTTAGGTATTGGAAAGCTAATCACCCAGGTCATTTTGTTAACTTATATGGAAAAGATTCAGTTAATTTTACATATAGATATGCCTCTGTTACAAACAATGTAACCACATATAAATCATTTTCTAGGTCTGTAAAACAAGGTGACTTAGAAGGACCAGAAAGTGACTTTTTAGGCAATATATTTAGTTGGAAAATGGCTGAAGGAAATGATCCTGCTTATAAAACACAATATCGAAATTATGATGGAACAACACCACAATATACAATATTTGCTCAGGGAAACTGGTTGTTTGATAAGTTAAATATTATGACCTCCATCCAATTTGTAAATTATACTTATAAACTGAAAGAAAATATGCCTAATACCTCTTCAATTGGTAGAGAGCTTACAGAAACAGAAAGAATTGCAAAAGGTATTAATGCCGAAGGACCTGTTGGAAATAAATTTTATATGAGATCCACAACTGGAAAGTACTATGAGTTTGATTTAATTGATGCCAGTAGAAATAGATCGTTCTGGCAACCAAAAATCGGAGCCAACTATAATATCACAGAAAATTGGAACGTTTTTGGTAACTTTGCACATGTTGAAAGATTTGTTGATTTAGGTGTTTATTATAACTATGGTGTTTTGGATCCAAATGCAGAAGATGAAAAATCTGATCAATTTGAATTCGGTTTAGGTTATATTTCCAATTGGATTAATGCAAAAGTAAACGTATATAATACACTTTGGAAAAATAAATCATCAAGAATTCAAGATCCTTCAAAGGCAGGTCAACCAGGTTATGACTATCAAGGTTATAGAACTGATTTGATTGGTACTTCAAAACATCAAGGTATTGAATTTGCAGGTAAAGTTAATTTTGATGAGATTTTACCTTTCAAAGGTTTAGAGATGAATTTATCTCTAACAATGATGAATAATAAATGGATAGAAGTATTGAATAAAGCTAAGTATGATGAAACAGGAAAAAGAAGAGTATATAATGCTAACGCATTTAATGCAAATGGTCAGAGAGATACATTATACTTCGATGAGTTAGAAAATAGCCATGTTGCCAGCGGTCCTCAAACTATGATGATGATAGGATTAAATTACAACATTAGTGATTTTTATTTCTATCTTAATATGAATTATTTTGCAAGAGATTATATGCTTGATGGTGATGCTTATATGCCAGTTGATGGTTATTTTTATAAAGGTACTGATGGGAAAGATTATTTTAAATCTACCTATGATAATAAATTACCATCCAGAACTCTTTTTGATGCTGGTGCAGGATATAAATTTAGTTTCTTTGGCTTAAGAGGTAATGCATCATTACAGGTGTTAAATATCTTTAATAAAGAATATTTTGGCTCATCAGATAGTTATGGAGTTATACCTGGAATGTTGAGAACCTTAAGATTTAATCTTAACATCGGTTTTTAAAATAACCTATTTCTGCTAATTTTTATAAAATCCCTCGTGAAAATACCACGAGGGATTTTTTCTTACCTTATCTTGAAATTTAATTTATTTTATGTTATATTAATTTTTCAATAATATTTTTTATTCTAATGCTTATTCTTTTACTTATATTTTGTTTATCTACGAATATAATTTTCTCTCAAAATGTTAAAGAACATGGGTTAGATCCTGAAAAAATGATTTCTCAATATGTTCATAAATCGTGGACACCAGGGAAATCTTTTTTGCAAAATTCTGTACACGCTATTACACAAGCAGAAAATGGACTCCTTTTAGTTGGTACTTCAAATGGTTTATATAAATTTGATGGAGTAAACTTTTCTTATATAGAGTTAGGTTTACCTAAAGTTTTGGGTTCTACTATTATCTTTTCTCTTTTAAGAGCCCATGATAATTCGATATATGTTGGTACAAATAAAGGATTGTTTAGATTAATAGATTTTAAGCCTGTACCATTTAATTGTGAAGGTTTTGAACTATCTACAAAAGAGATTTTTCGTTTGGCAGAAGGTAAGGATGGTACTATTTGGATAGGTACTAATCAATACGGTATAGTTAAATATTCTAATAATAAATTTGAATATTATACACCTCATAAAGCCTTAGCTAATAGTGTAATATATGCTATGGAAGTTGATAGTAATAATAATTTATGGGTTGGTACTAATGGAGCAGGATTATTTAAACTTTTTGGTAATAAAGTTGAGTGGTACAATGAGCAAAATGGTTTAAGTAATAATGTGGTTCGCTCAATTCAGACAGATGGTTCTAAAATAATTATAGGTACTAATGGGAAAGGGTTGGATGTTTTAGAAAATAATAGAATAAAAAATATTTCTCAAAATTATAATATTTCTGATTGTGTCATTTTTTCATTATTAAAGGATTCTAAAAATACGTTGTGGATCGGCACAGCTGGTAATGGTTTAAAGAGGCTGGTTAAAGACAAGTTAGATTCTTATACATATTTGGATGGCTTACCAAATGATATAGTGAATACAATATTTGAAGATCGGGAAGGGAATATTTGGATAGGTTTAAGAGGAGGTTTCTTAAGTCAATTAAAAAATAGCTTTGTTTCATTTTATACGGTAAGAGAGGGTTTATCAAGTAATTTCGTTAGAAGCATTTGTGAAGGGAAAAATGGTGCCATTTGGATAGGAACAAATGGTGGAGGTGTAAATAAATTAGAGAAAAATAAGATTACAATATTAGATAGCAAAAATGGCTTAAGTAATGGGATTGTGAGAAGTGTATTAGAAGATAAAAAAGGTACTCTTTGGATTGGAACGTATGGTGGTGGACTCAATATACTTAGTAATGGTAAGTTTAAAGTATTAGATACAAAACATGGTTTCTTAAATGATATTGTAATGTCAATGATTGAAACTAAAGATGGTTCTATTTGGGTTGGTACCGGTAATGGAATAGTCATATTTGATAAAAATTATAAAACAATTAAAACTATTACAGAAAAAAATGGCCTTTCACATCCTTATATTCGATCCATGATAGAAAGAACCAATGGTGATATTTGGATTAGTACAAGTAGGGGTATAGATGTTTATTCTAAAGGAAAAATTTATTGCCTTAAAATACCAGATACTTTAACTCAAAAAACAGTTTTATCTTTTCATGAAGATAAATCAGGTGTAATGTGGTTTGGTACTTATAACGAGGGATTATATAGATATAGTAATGGTAAATTTACACGATATAAACAAGAACAAGGTATGTTGGAAAATGTAGTTTATAATATTTTTGAGGATTCTAACGGTATATTATGGTTTACCAGTAATTATGGTATATTTGGAATAAATAAAGAAAAATTGAATAACTATGCGGAAAATAAAACTACTTCACTATCTGAAAATGATTATTTGTTATTGAACGATTTTTTAGGTATAGAATGCAATGGTGCTTCTCAGCCTTCAGGTTGTATAACTAAAGATGGTATAATATGGGCATCAACAATGGTTGGTGCTTTGCTCTTTGATACAAAGCAGGTAAAGACAACTGATTTACCACCAAAACCAATAATTACTGGTATTGTTATTAATTCTAATTGGATAGATTTCACTAAACCATTAAAATTGGACGCTTCAGTAGATAAATTGGAATTGCATTATACAGCAATTAATTTTTATTCTGCTGATAATATATCATTTAAGTATAAATTAGAGCCTATTGATAAAGATTGGATTTATGCTGGTGGTAGAAGAGTTGCTTATTATACTAATCTTCCTCCGGGCAATTACACTTTTAAAGTAGTTTCATCTAATGGTTATCATTATTGGGGCAAAGAAGAACTTGTGTTTTCTTTTTATAAGAAACCATATTTTTACCAAACCTTCTGGTTTTATGTATTAATGGTAATTATAGTCGGTTTGATAGTATTTATCACTGTTAAAATAAAGATAAGAGAGCATAGCAGAAGAGAAAAAGAACTAATGCGTCTTGTGAATGAGAAAACCATTGAACTTCGGGAGTCTGAGAATAGGTTGAGAGAATTGAATAAAAATAAAGATTATTTCTTTTCACATATCTCCCATGACTTAAAAGGTGTTTTTATGTCTTTAATGGGTTTCTCTGATGTTTTAGTTAATGATTTAAAAAAATTATCAATAGATGATATTTATAAATTTGCGAGAAATATTAATGATTCAATAAGGTATTTATTTCAACTTATGAACAACTTACTTGATTGGTCCAGAGTACAAATAGGTAAAGTTGATTATAAACCCCAAAAAGTGAATCTTTATGAAAGTATTTCGAAGGTTATATATATTCAAAAACCTAATGCAGAAAAGAAAAAAATAAATATAGTAAATGATGTTAACAATAATCATTTTGTTTTAGTCGATGATAATATGTTTTATTCAGTGATGAATAATATATTAAATAACGCAATAAAATTTTCAAGAATAGGAAGTGATATTCAAATATCCTCTTCTAGAAAAGACAATTATTATGAAATAAAAGTAAAAGATTATGGTATAGGAATAGAGAGCGACAATTTAGATAGACTTTTTAAAATTGATAAAGTTTTTTCTAAATCAGGTACTAATGGTGAGGGTGGCACTGGATTAGGTTTAATTTTGTGTAAAGATTTAATTTCTAAAAATAAAGGAGAAATTAAAATTGAAAGTGCACCAAACAAAGGAACAACCGTATACATTCTATTACCAGTTACAGAATAAATTTAAATAATTAATTTGTTGATATTTTAACAAATTCTTTTTACCTTTTATTAACCTACGTATAAGAAATATTTATAGGAGATCCTTACTATGAGAAAAGTATTTACAATATTTTTTCTTTGTATCATTTTTTATAATGCTAATGCCCAGATAAAGTTAGGGTTTCAGTTAGGGCCAAATTTTGCTTCAGGAAATTATTCAAGTGATTATTTTAAAGAAAGCGATGTATCCGGAAAAACTGGATTCTTTGGAGGGGTTTTAGCTGAGTTCAAATTGAATGATATGTTTTATCTGCAACCAGAAATCAATTATATTCAAAAAGATGTAGAGCTGTCACCTTTATATAAACAAGAGGGTTTTGGTTTTTATCCTGTTCCTGGTTCAAAAGGAGATTTTAAACTTGATTATGTTGAGGTGCCAATTAATATTATTGCTAAGTTTGGGAAAAATGAATTAAAACCATTTATTTTTGCTGGCCCAAGTTTTAACATTTTGTCAACAGCAGAAAAGACTGAAAAATATGTTGGATATTCTGATTATGGTCCATACTCAATAGAAGATTATGTGGAAAGTATGGATATTGCTTTAAATGTTGGAGGAGGGGTAGAGTATGCTGTAAATCCAACTTTAGATGTTTTTGCAATGCTTCGTTATTCTTTAGGATTTACTGATATTTTTAAAAATGTAGGTTCGGTTAGCCCTACTAATTTATCAGTTGGGGATATTGAATCATTTAAAACTCGCGGTCTAGTAATAGGTTTGGGTTTCAAGTTTTGCGTTTTTGGTTGTGAAGAAGAAAAACAAGTTATTGAAGAACCTAAAAAAACACCTATTGGAAAAGTTTTAGTTAAAGAATTTGATTTAGGTAAATATGATATTCCGTTTTATGTATCAGGTTATTATAGGCCAAATACACAGGAAAATTTAGAACAGTTATTTGTTTTGCGTGAAGGTGAATTAAAAAATGCTACTTACATTGAAAAGTTTGATAAAAAATCACAAAGATATGATCAATATAAATTATGGGCTCAATCAGTAGATAATATTTTCAAAGTTGTATATACTGCATCAGTAGACGAAATATTTCCTAAAATTAACTCAGCAAATAATCCTGATGAAGTTCTGGAAATATCTGTTACTGGTTATGCAGATCCAAGAGCAATTACAGGAAAGTATTTAGAGTCTGAGGTAGCATCATTTGTCGATTTAGAAGGTAAAGCCTATGTGGTTAAACAAGGTGATGATTTAGATAATCTAAAGCTATCAGGTCTAAGAGCTTATTATTGTGGAAAATTACTTGATAAGTTATTCAGTGATGCATCAAATAAAGGAAAGAGTGACTATGAAGAATTAAAACGTGATGGGAAAATTAGGTTTATATATATAGGTGCCGGTGTTGCCAAAGATGAATCGAATTTGGAAGCACAAAGAAGAATAAAAATTACTATGGTAAGAACCGATAAATAGTTTATTTATTTGATTTATCAAAATGATTAGAAATCTTGTATTTTTTTGAAACTTTATTAGGGCAGAATTGTTTAAATCTTATGAATAGTTTAGGAGTGAAAAAATGAAAAAATTTTTGTGGCTTTTTTTATTTTTTTTGATCGGGAGTAGTTACATTTTTGGTCAACTGCCCGGTAAATTTGGTGAAGCAAGAAAAAATATTGAAAAGATTGATTTAAAAAAGTTACAGGAAACTGGTAACTTAATTAATACTTCTATTTTAAAACAGTTTAGTTCTATAATAAAGCCCGGGTTAAATTCTAATCAGAATAAAGGTGATAATTTACAATTAAAATCTTCTCCGGTTTCATTAAGTCAATTGCTATCTTTAAAATCATTAGCAAAAGAGTATGATGATAACATTAAGATTAGATGGAATGAAAGAAATGGCACAGTGTCCTTTATGGAAATTAGCCCAAATGCAAATAAACTTTCAAAAACACAAGCGAGTTTAGAAGTTAAAAAAAGTAATGCTATAAATTTCATTACAAAATATTCAACTCTTTTTAAACTTGATAATCCACAAAGGGAATTAAAGTTTGTAAAAAGCGAGATTGAAGATAATGGAAGAACCTATTTAAAATATCAACAATACTATAATGACTTAAGGGTTTGGGGTTCAGAAATAAATATTCATTTAGATGCTTATGGTAATGTGCAACTAATAAATGGCAGGTATGAAGAAACTCCAAATATTATTAGTGGGTTAGTATATAGTATTTCTCAGGATAATGCTATATCAATTGCTATGAAAGATTTAAATGTAAGTACTAAGCATTATTCACCTCCTTCAAGTGAAAAAATAGTTTATTACGATCTTAAAAATAAACCTCATCTTGCTTTTTTTGTAGAATTAAAACCAACTTTTATTGACATAGTATACTATTTTATTGATGGTTTAACAGGTGAGGTTATTCACAAATATAATAATACCAAAACAGATGGACCTATACTAGGCTCTGGTGTGGATTTGCTTGGTAAAACCAGACCATTGAACCTTTATCAGATAGGTTCTAATTATTACATGATAGATGTTTCTAAAGATATGTTTGTAGCTCAAGGTAGTCAATTCCCAAGTAATCCTAAAGGGGCAATAACTGTTCTTGATTTAAAAAATGCTGAACACACAGAAAACTCACAGTTCTATTTTGTTATATCTAACTCAACAAATATCTGGCCACAAAATGCTGTTTCTTTATCTTATGCTCTTTCAAAATCCTATGATTATTATAAAAATATTCATGGAATTAAGAGCTGGGATAATAATGGTATGAATATTTACGGTGTTATTAATTTAGGGCAAAACTATTTAAATGCTTATAGTACTGGTCCAGTACTATTTTTTGGGAACGGAGATAATCAGAAGTATACTGATTTTACAAAGTCTATAGATATAATTGGACATGAATATGGACATAGTGTTACAACATATCACTCAAATCTTGAGTATCAGTTTCAATCTGGTGCTTTAAATGAAGCATATAGTGATTATTCTGGTACTATGATTGAGTTTTATGAAGATCCGAATAATGCGAATTGGTTAATTGGAGAAAGATCAATTGTTGCTGCTTCCGGAAAGATTGCAGGTAGAGATATGGCTAATCCATCTAATTCTCAGGTAATGAATCAACTGCCAACAAAAATGTCAGAATATATGAATCTTACAGCTGATCAGGATCATGGGGGTGTTCATATTAATTGTGGAATAATAAATAGAGCCATATACCTTATTGCACAGAGTATAGGTCGGGATAAAATGGAGAAAATTATCTATCGAGCATATACAAAATATTTAACTCAAAAATCCCAATTTATTGATCTTAGGTTGGCAGCAATACAATCCGCAAAGGATTTGTATCCTGGCGCAGGATATGAGGTTCAAATTGGACAGGCATTTGATATGGTGGAAATTTTTGACGGCACTGGAACTAAGCCACCTCAAGAAATACCGCCGGTTACTGGACAAGATTATATTCTTATGCTATCTACTGCTGATGGAAGAATATATAGAGTAAAATCGACAGTTCCTTTTGATCAATCAAGTTTATATGCTTTTAATGCGGTTGCTAAGAACAAACCATCAGTAACAGAAGATGGTTCATATATTACTTTTGTTGGTCAGGATGGTAATATTTATATAATTAATGTAAAAGAAAGTAAATTTTATCAAGTTACAACTGATGGGAAGTGGAATAATGTAGCTATTTCGCCAAAGGCTGATTATATCGCAGCAATTCCAAATCCAATTTATGAACCATCTAAAATGTATATAATAAGTGTTAATACATCGACAGTAGAAGCAAAAACATTATATTTACCAAACACATCAGAAAACAATGCGATTACTTATGCATACTATGCTGATATAGTTGATTTTTCAATTAATGGTGAATACTTATTATATGACTGTTATAGTGCAAAAAAGCTACAGACAGGTAGCATTATCGATACTTGGGAAATAATGTTAATGAGAAGAGCTGATGGTACTATCGTTAGAGTATTTCCTCCAACGGAAGATGGAGTTTTAGTTGGCAATCCTACTTTTGCTAATACAAAAGAAAATATTATTGCTTTCGATCTTGTTGATGCAAGAAATCCAAAAAATGTAATATGTTACGTTTGCACTTATAACTTATTTTCCAGTGAACTTGGATTGATTAGTGAAAACTCAAATTGGATTGGGCATCCATCTTTTTCACCTGATGATAAAAAGGTTGTATTTCAAACTAAAGGATTAGATGGTGTATCTACAAACTTATCCCAAATTACAATGTCATCAGATGGATTAAATGCTGTACAATCAAGCAAAGTTGGTTGGATAACTAACGCTATGGCTCCTGTTTGGTATGCAACGGGTTCAAGACCTAATAGTGTTGAGAAAATTGAAAGTGATATTCCAAAAAGTTATGAACTTTTAAGTAGCTATCCAAACCCATTTAACTCTACCGCTAATATAAGATATTACTTGCCTAAAAGAACAAAAGTTAAAATTGAGATTTACAATCTAATTGGAAATAAAATTAAAGAATTATTTAATGGGGAAAGCGAAGAGGGATATCATAATTTGATATGGAATGCAGATAATGTTGCTTCAGGCACTTACATTTGTAGGATGACGACTCCAGAAACAGCAAAAATAACAAAGTTGGTTTTAATAAAATAATAATTATGGAAGTGATAACCGCAAAGTAAATAAACTTTGCGGTTATTAATTAAAACTTATACAAATTTTATCAGTGAAGGATCATAGTCTTCTACTTTTTCATATCCTAAAAGATTCAAAATTGTAGCCGCAACATTAGAGAGACCCGGGTTTTTAACATCAGCCATTACATACTCATTTTTATATTGTGGGTCATAAATGATAAAAGGCACAGGATTAAGTGTATGTGAAGTTTTAGGAGTTCTAACCCCATTTTTTTCAGTAAACATTTCATCTGCATTACCATGATCTGCAGTTATTATTGCTATGCCACCTAATTCATCTATAGTTTTTAATAACTTACCGACGCAAGTATCAACTGTTTCAACGGCAATAATAGCTGCTTCCATAACACCAGAATGACCAACCATATCTCCATTTGCAAAATTTAATCTGCCAAATTTATATTTACCTGATTTTAATAGCTCATCAGTTTTTTCTGCAATTTCAAAAGCTTTCATTTTTGGAGCCTTGTCAAATTCAATTTTGTCAGATGGTATTTCAATATATGTTTCCAATGATTCATCAATATAGCCTGATCTATTGCCGTTCCAGAAATAAGTAACATGACCAAATTTTTGTGTTTCAGAAATAGCAAACATTGATACTTTATCTGTTACAAGATATTCGGAAATGGTTCTATCTATTTCAGGTGGTGAGACTAGATAATTTTTTGGAATATGAAGATCTCCATCATACTCCATCATACCTGCGTAAAGAACATTTGGTACTCTTCCTCTATCAAATTCTTTGAAATCTTTTTCTTCGAATGCTCTGGATATTTCAATTGCACGATCACCTCTAAAATTGAAGAATATTACACAATCACCATCATTAATCTTACCTACGGGTTCATTGTTATCATCTACTATAACAAAAGAATCCATATATTGGTCAGTAATTTTTGGGTCTTCGTTGTAATATGTTTTAACTGCCTCTGAAGCGGATTTGAATTTTCTTCCTATACCGTTTACATGAGCATCCCAACCGCGTTTCACAATATTCCAATCGGCATTATATCTATCCATAGTAACTTTCATTCTACCGCCACCTGAAGCGATTCTATAGTCCAAATTTTTTGATGAAGAAATTTCAGCTAATTTTTTCTCAGCAGGCTCAATGTAGTTTAGTGCAGATTTTTCGCCCACATCACGGCCATCAAGCAGTGTATGTAATCTAACATGTTTAATTTCATTTTTTACACATTCATTTACCAATGCATACAGCTGATCAATATGAGAGTGTACATTGCCATCAGAAAAAAGTCCAATGAAGTGAATTGTTTTACCTTCTTTTCCCAAAGAAATGATTTTTTTCCATAAATCAGATTTGAAAATAGCTCCAGATGCGATTGATTCATTAACAAGTTTTGCACCTTGAGCAAATACTCTACCTGCACCTAATGCATTATGACCCACTTCGCTATTTCCCATATCGTCTTCGCTAGGCAAACCAACCGCAGGACCATGAGCTTTTAGTTGAGTATAAAGAGGTAATTTAAATAGGTAATCTAAAGTTGGGGTTTTTGCCATATATACAGCATTGTTATTAGCATTTTTTCCAATACCGATTCCATCCATAATTATTAATAAAAGCGGGCCTTTTCTTGAATTGTAAAAAGAATTTTTTTTCAATGATAATGACATTTTATTTTTCCCAATAATATTTTATACAATTATTTTATTTTTTTCGATGAACATTTTTTACAAATAGTTTTTGTAGGATTTTTTAATAATTCATCTTTTGGAATTTCTTTGTCACAAACCGAACAAATACCAAAAGAACCATCTTTTAACCTTTGTAAAGCTTTTTCTAGCTCATCAAGCTCTGTATTACCTTTTAAAGCATCATGACATCTATAATCAGGATATTTTTCACATACTTTTTCATCGGTATCACATACTATACATACAGTGTCTTCACCCATACTTTTATCGAGAATTAGTGTTTTATCATCAAAAATATCCTGTGCTAATTCCTCAATTTTTTCAAGAATTTTTTCTCTGAAAAAACTCTTATCTTCATTTGTCATTTTACTTCTTTTCTATTAATATACTTTTATATTTCTACCAAAATTGAATTTATTAAAAAAAAACGAATAATTCCATACAATTTTGTCTGTTATAATTAGAAAATAATAAATTCGGTTTTTGTTGAATATATGATTTGGTACATGAAAATTAAATTAAAAAAATATTGCATATTTTAAAATTTTCTAAATAGATATATAATTAAAACAAAAAAAAGTAATAGAATAGTTCCTTGATTTCAAAAAGATACTATGTATATTCAAGGTATAGGTATAGTTATTTCATAATCTGCTAAAATAGCAAACTATTATTATCAGTATAGGTAGTACTTTTATAAATAAATGCTATAATACTACCAGAAATTACTCATAGTAAGTAAAAGATTATGTCTAATTTTAATGAATAATTTATTAAAGTTTTATTGCAACAAGGTTTTTAGAATTATCATTCGTTTACAATTTATAGTTGACAATACTTATTGCTAAAAAAATAATATTTTCATTAATACAATTTATTAATTTGACTATTAGAAATATTTTACATAACTTTTATAGTAGCTTGCCATAGAATTATTGTGAGGGGATGAAACTTGAAAAATATATTTCGCCAATATTTAGATAATTTGAAAGATATAGTAGTTGTTATACAAAATGAAAAAGTGATATTTATTAATAAAATAGGTAAATATACTTTAAATTTAAGTGATGATGTTCGGATTGAAAAATTCCTTTCATATTTTGACGAAGAAAGCAAAGAAAAAATTTTATTAGCTTTGGGATTATCTCAAGAAGGTTATGCCCAAAATGATTTTGATGTTTATTTAATGTTAAATAAAGTTACTCAAGGTTTTTGTAAATTATCGAAAATATTCATTGACAAAAAAGTTGCTTATCTATTAAATATTATCTTATTACCTCAGGGTTATAAAATTTTAAATGAGAATGATATTAAAATAAAAGGGGAAGTATCTAGTATTAAAAATATAGCTGGAGGTATAGCACATAATTTCAATAATGCACTTGCAAGTATGAGCCTTGCAGTAGAAACTCTAAAATTCTTTATTGAGAAAACACCTAAAGCTATAGATCTTTTAGATAAAATTCTTCGCTTAAGTTTAAAAATGGCTAAATGGACAAATCAACTATTATCTTATGCAAGGCTAGGAAAATATATATCAAAAGAGTTGGATATTAATGAGGTAATATTAAATGCAATCGAAGAAATAAATGAAAATAAACCTAATGAAATTGATATTGTTCATAAATTTGAAAAAAACTTGATACCTGTTAAAGGTGATCCTACTCAGCTAAAAAAAGCATTTATGGAAATTATTCAAAATGGTGTTGAAGCAATAAATGAAAAAGGAAGGGTTCTTATTATATCAAAGCAATTGATTGATGAGCCCATTGATAATAAAAATAAATATAAAATTAGACCTTGTGTTAAAATTACAATTCAAGATAATGGCTGTGGAATGGATAAAGAAATTATGTCGAGGATATATGAACCTTTTTTTTCAACAAAATTTCAAGGGAGAGGGTTAGGACTTTCTGCCGCTTATGGTGTTATTGATAATCACGGAGGTGATATATATGTTGAGAGTGAATTAGAAAAGGGTTCTAAATTTGATGTCTTTTTACCTTGTGTTGCAGAAAACCAAAATGTAGACTTGAAGTCTACCCAAAAAATGCCTGAAAACCAGTATGTGCTTATTATAGATAGTGATGATAACATGCAGTTTATATTGAAATCGATTCTAGAAAGTTATGAATATAAAGTTTTGCAATCTCACAGTCTTGTTGATGCATTGAGCATATCTAAGACAGATAAAAAGTTTAAGCTTATTTTTTTAAATACTACAACAATTCCTAATAAAGAGTTGTTAATCTTTTCTTACATTCAGTCAAATCAACCAGAATCAAAAACTATGGTTTTGATGAATTATGGTGATGCAGAAACAAAATCTGCTTTGAGTGGATTAAACATATCACGAATAGTTCATCAACCTTTTGACCCAAATGAATTAGTTGAAGAAATTATTGAGATTTTAAGGTAATAGCAGTAATTATAAAATCATCCAATTTTATATGAATTGATTCTAAATCTAAAAATTTCTAAATTAACTTAATTCTATGAATATTGCCATTAATAAAATAGATGAAAAGATTCGAGTTGCTTTTAGTTCTGTAGTTGCAGCAGTTTTTTTAACAGCTTTTAAGTTAGTTGTTGGAATTAGTACTGGAAGTTTAGGAATTATTTCGGAAGCAGCTCACTCTGGGTTGGATTTGATAGCTGCGGTTATTACCTTCTTTGCAGTTAAATTAGCTGCTAAACCCCCTGATAAAAATCATAACTATGGACATGGAAAAATTGAAAATTTTTCAGCGTTTATTGAAACAATTCTTTTGTTAATAACCTGTATATGGATTATCTATGAAGCAATTGAAAGATTGTTTTATAAAAGTGTTTTGATAGAAGTGAATTTCTGGAGTTATCTGGTTGTTATTGTGGCAATTGTAATTGATTATAAAAGATCCAAAGCATTATTAAAAGTAGCAAAGGAGCATAATAGTCAAGCACTTGAGGCTGATGGATTACACTTTAAAACTGATATCTGGAGTTCGTCTGTTGTTTTACTGGGTTTGATTTTTGCTCAATTTAATTACCATTTTGCCGATTCAATTGCTGGACTTATTGTTGCACTCATTGTAATTTATGTAAGCTTAAAATTAGGAAAAAGAACAGTAGATGCTTTATTGGATAGAGTTCCAGATGGTCTAAGGGAAAAAATCAAATTAAAAATTTTAAAATTTACAGAAGTTGAATCAATAAAAGATTTGAGAATAAGGCAATCAGGTCCAAAGTTTTTTGTTGATCTTACCTTGTCTTTTAAAAGAACATTGCCGTTTGAGAATGTTCATAATTTACTCGATAAAATTGAATCTGAAATAAAGGAAATTGATAAAAATATCGATGTAATTATTCATCCTGAACCTTATGAATCTGATGAAGAAACTCTGTTTGATAAAATTTCGCTGATTACTTCAAAATATGGTGTTTCTGTTCATGAATATGAAAGAAATAAAATGGCTGATGCAACCTATTGTATAGATTTACATATTGAATCAAATCCCGATTTGAGTTTAAGTGAAGCTCATCAAATATCTTCTAAAATTGAAGCAGAGATTTTAGCATTGAATGATAATCTTTCAAAAGTTAATATTCATATTGAAGAAAAACATAATCAAACAGATGTTTTTTCTGATGTAACTAAAGAATCTTCTGATTTAATCAATGATTTAAAGACGTTAACATTAGAGGAAAAAAACATTAAAGAATGTTCTAATTTTTCTGTTTTTAAATCAAATGATAAATTAAAAGTACTTATGGATTGTAAGGTTAGTGGTGATTTAAAAGTGATCGAAGTACATTCATTGCTTACAAAATTAGAACAAAAAATTAAAAATAAATTTTCTTTTATAGATAAAGTAAATATTCATTCTGAACCTATTGAAAATGATAAATAGGAAATAATGGAATTACTTATACCACCTTTAATAATTGGATTGGTTGCAGGCTTTATTGTATCCGCTGGTGTGGGTCCAATTGGTTTAACAGCAATGACAAAATCTTTAGAAGAATCTTTTTTATCAGGTTTTCTTGTTGGTGTTGGTGCAGCTTTTCTTGATATGATTTATTCAGCTATTGCCTGTTTTGGTATTTCTACTTTTCTCGATTTTCCTATTGTTAGTTTAATTTTTCAAGTTATTGGCATTCCTCTTTTAATATATCTAGGAGTTAGAAGTTTAAAATACATGCCAATTTTACCAGATAGTAAAATACATATTAGAAATATTAAATATCACAATTCCGTTTTAATAGGGATGTCCATATATCTTGCAAACCCGACCTTTTTGCCTTTATGGGTTGGTATTGTTGGTGTTTTACATGCTCGTAACCTTCTAGGGAGTACATCTATTGAAAATACTTCTTTTGCAATTGGTGTTGCAATTGGGACCTTAGCATGGTTCTATATTTTACTTAAATTTGTAAAAAAATGGGATTTACTTTCAAAGCCTAGAATAATAAAAAAGGTGTTCTTTTTTTCAGGGTTGGTTTTACTTGGATTTGCGGGTTATATGATTTATAAACTTTTAATTGAGATAACTCAAAACTCAACGTTTTTCCATAAGTATTTAGCTTATATAAGAATTCTTTTTTAATACTTTTATTACTCTGTTACCACCCAATAAATTTTATCGTTCTGTAAGCCAAAGAAACCAAATCTTTTTTTATCAGGGCTCAGTTCTAAAGATAATATTTCATCAAATGTTTCACTTTCAATACCATTAGTAACTACTTTAAATCCCTTTTTATCTTTCGCAATGAAAGCAATATTGCCATCAGTCGATACTTTTACAGAAACTATTTTATCGTATTCTCCAAATGGTGTATTTTCTAAAATCAGTTGTTCTTTTTTATATTCTATTGTTTTGTTTCCATTGATAGTTTTTGTAGTATTAATGGCGATAAAATATATTTTTGATCCATCAGGTGTATAGTTTAATCCATATATATCATAATATTTTTCTTTACTTTCCAAACCATTTCTAACAAAAAACCACTTGTTGTTTAACTTTGCCAGATACGCATAAGAGTTACCTGAAGGGCTAAATTGTACCTCTTTAACCATATCATATCTTTTTTCTTTTTTCCTGTTTATAACAGCAAACCATTTATTACCTTCGTTTGCAATATAAATTAATGAAAAATTATCATTACTAAATTTTGGGGAAGAAACAAAATCAAATTTTTCTTCTTCTTTACCATTTAAAACAATAAACTCTTTATTATCTTTACCAGCAGGATATGCCAAGGTAGACCCATCTTTAGAATATATGGCCTCTTCCCATTTTATACGATCATAAGGGTTACTATAAACTCCATCTTGAACAATATAATAATTGTTATTAGAAATATCTTTAACAAAGTATGCAAAAGAGGTGCCTGTAGAATTATATAAAATAGAATTTGGTACTGGAGGAACCTGTTTGCTAACATTAATTTCTTTATTACCAGTAACAAGATAGTAATTGTTATCGATTATACCCCAATAAGAAACCTCGCTTGTTTTTGGGTTAAAAGTTATTGCAAATACATCATCATATTTTTTACCTTCTTCGCCATCAACAACAATAAAACTTTTATTGTTAAGTTTTGCTTTAAAAACCAACGAACTGCCATCTGGACTAAATTGATGTAAGTTTACAGAATCGTATCTCTTGCTTTCTACTCCGTTTACTATGAGGTACCAGTCATTATCATCTCTAATTTTATATGCCCAATTTTTTCCATCAGGGGTAAATATTGTGGGAGAAATGTCATCATATAATCTCTCATCCTGTTCTTTATTTATTCTAACAGATAATGCTCTTCTGAATAATTTGTTTGCGCCTTTCATTCCTACATAAACCAGGGTATCACCATTAGGGCTAAATTGCATGTGCTTTATTTCTGAATAATATGTTCCTGGATTATTATTAAGCAATACAGACCATTTTGTACCCTTAATTGTTTTTGCAGCAATAGCATCCCAATTCTTATTTATAATTGGCCAATTATATTCCACTTTCCAGTAATCTTTGTATTCTCGAGTTGCATTGCAGATTAAGTATTTCCCAGGTATGGACCAATCTATTTTTTCCTGGGCAAATATTGAAGAAACATTTATAAGTAAAAATGCAAACAGAAAAATTATTTTATGAAAGAAGATTTTCGATAGTTTTATTAAAGGCGTTGCTAATTTTTTTAGCATCTGATAAAGCCATTTTTAGGTTTTGTTTAATTTTATTTAATCCAAGATTACCGGGTGCACCCAAATGGTTCTTACTTTTTAAATTATCGACAAAATTAATATTAATATTAGAAATTTTTTCTAAAGCTGATTTGTATGCATCCCTGAAAGGTATTCCTTTTTGTGTATCTTCTAATGCAATATCAGCTGCAAAAATATCTTTTGTTATTGCATTTTTACAGTTTTCAATATTTACTTGAAATTTATCTGCAATAAAAAGTGTGATTTCTAAAGATTCTCTTGTTGTTTTGAAAGCTTTTATAAGAGGTTCTTTTATAATTTGATAATCACGATGATAACCACTTGGTAAGTTTCTAAGTACGGATGATATTTCGTTATAATAACCTATAATAGCGTTAGATTTAGCTCTAATTAATTCTAGTACATCGGGATTTTTCTTTTGAGGCATTATGCTTGAACCTGTTGTAAGATTATCTGGAAGCGTAAAGAAAGCAAATTCTTTTGTTGTGAAAAGAATCATATCGGTGCTGAACTTATTAAGAGTGGATAAAGTATTTATTAAAGAGTGTATTATTGATAACTCAAATTTACCTCTCGAATTTTGAACATAAATTACATTGTTATGAACTTCTTTAAATCCCATTATTTTAGCTGAAAAAGCTCTATCCAATGGTAATGATACACCATAACCCGCTGCACTTCCTAATGGTGATTTATCTATAATATTTAATGTGCTTATTAACAATTTTGAATCATCGATAAGGCTTTCGGCATAAGAAGAAAACAACATACCAATGGATGAAAGCATAGCCCTTTGATAGTGAGTGTAACCTGGTAGGGGAATAAATTCATGTCGTTGAGCAAAATTAATAAATTTTAGAGCAATTTCAAGTATTAGTATATTGATTTTTAATATATTATCCTTCTCAAATAATCTTAATGCAGTAAGTATCTGATCATTTCTTGATCTGCCAGTATGAACTTTTTTCCCTATATCTTTATATTTTTTAATTAAAAAATTTTCAATAGCTGTATGACAATCTTCATCTTCTAAATTAATTTCAAATGAATTATTTAAAGATTGGCGGTATATTTCTTTTAAACCATTTTTAAGTGCAACGAAATCTTTATCTTTTAAGAGACCAATTTTTCTTAACATTTTTATATGAGCTAAACTACCTAGGCAATCATATTTTAGTAACTCTTTATCTAAAATATAATCCTGTCCAACAGTAAAAGACACTATAATATCTTCTACTTTGGTATTAGCTTTTTCCCAAAGCTTGCTCATATAATTAACCGCGAGGTTTGTAGGTTTTCAGATTCTTTTTCAGTACTAAGTTATGTGCTTGAAGTCTTAAAGCGTTAATTTTAATGAATCCCGCTGAATCTTCTTGATTAAACCCACCTTCAATATCCATACTGCTAAGATCTTTGTTATATAATGAAGTTGGGGAAGTTCTTCCTATACAGGTAACATTGCCTTTATATAATGAAAGTTTTACAACACCATCAATTGCTTCTTGACTTTTATCAAATGCTGCCATTAAGAAATCCATTTCTGGAGAGAACCAATATCCATTGTAAATAAGTTCAGAGAATTTTGGTACCAACATATCTCTCAAATGCATTACTTCTTTATCCATTGCTATTCCTTCAATATCAAGATGAGCAGCGCGCAAAATTGTTCCGGCTGGAGTTTCGTATACACCACGGCTTTTTATGCCAATATATCTGTTTTCAACAATGTCAATTCTACCGATACCATTTTCTCCACCGATTTTATTTAAATACATAAATAATTCTAAAGGCTTCTTTTTTATAGTACCATCGTTTATATTTTTAACTTGAATTGGATCGCCATTTTTAAATGTAATTTCTATAATGGTTTCTTTATCCGGGGCTTTTTTAGGAGATACTGTATATTCAAACATGCTTTCCATTGGTCTTAGCATAGGGTCTTCAAGTATACCTGCTTCGTGGCTTAGATGCATTAAGTTTCCATCTTCACTATATGGTTTTGATTGAGTAGCTTTTATTGGTATATTATTTTCTTTTGCATAGTTTATGAGATCAGTTCTTCCCTGAAATTGGTCAAGAAATTCTCTCATTTTCCACGGAGCAATAATTTTTATTTTTGGAGCAAGGGCAAGATATGCCAATTCGAATCTTACCTGATCATTTCCTTTGCCTGTTGATCCATGAGCTACGTAAGTTGCTTTTTCATGTACTGCAATTTCAATTTGTCTTTTTGCAATTAATGGCCTTGCTAGTGAGGTGCCTAATAAATATCTACTCTCATATATAGCATTTCCTCTTATTGCAGGAAAAATAAAATCCTTTACAAATTCTTCTTTAAGATCTTCGATATAAACCTTGGATGCTCCACAGGTTAGAGCTTTTTGCTTTACAGCATTAAAATCTTCTTTTTGTCCAATATCAGCAACGTAGCAAATTACATCATAACCTTTTTTTAATAACCAAACAAGTATAACGCTGGTATCTAAACCGCCACTATATGCTAAAATCACTTTTTCTTTTTTCTTCATTTTATATTATTCCTTTTCTTAATATTCATTAAATAAAAACAATTTAATAATATTTTAAATAATATTCAAGGAATAAAATATTATTGATTGTATATTTATACAAATAATTGTATATTATTGAAGGAGGTATTTATGAAAGAAGTTTATGATAATAATAGTTATGAAATAATTACTGAACACCTTGTAATGAATAAAGATTTGAACATTGCAGGTACACTTTTTGGGGGAAGTATGATGGCATGGATAGATGAAGCTGCTGCTATGTATGCAATGAAAGTTATGAAAACAAAAATGATAGTAACTCATTTAATAAGCGAATTGGAATTTGATAAACCTGTAAAACTTGGTGATTTTTTAGCCTTCGGTTGTAGAACACTAAAAGAGGGGAAAACGTCTTTATCGGTTTCTGTAGTAGTATTTAAATATGATTTTACAAAAGATGATAACAAAAAAACTATTTTAAATAAAATTCCAGTTGTATCTGCTAAACTAATTTTTGTATCCGTAGATGAAAATGGGAATAAAAAAGAATGGGAAAAAGAATAATTTGTATTAAAGATTTTTTTAATTTTTCATTAATTATCATTTTTCTAATATTTATGTTGTAATTGCATAATTATTTTAATATTTTGTTGTAAAAAATAATTCTTTTATGAAAAATATTTTACTTTTTTTATTTATATTCTTTCATAGTTTTACTATTTCTCAAACAAATAATTTTTTCGGTTATGTAAAAGACAAAATTAATAATTCACCGATTTCTTCTGCTTTAGTTGAAATAATTGACCAAAATACAGGAAGAAGAGAAATTACATCAACTACAAGTAGTGGCTATTGGGAAATAAAATATGATCTTACTGACGTTAAAAATATTACCTTACCAGATAAAATTATTGTTGAACAAAATTATCCAAATCCATTTAATCCTTCCACAAAAATTCGTTTTAGTTTAAATGAAGATGGATTAGTTAGATTAAAAATGTATGACATTTTAGGAAAATTAATAGACTCAAAAGAATATAATTTATCTTCAGGAAGTTATTCTATTGATTGGTTCAGTAAAGGGTCTACGGGTGTATTATTTTATACATTTGAATTTAAAGATCAAAAAATAATTAAAAAAATGCTGCAGCTTGAGGGCGGTAATGGAGGGTTTGGAGCTCTATATAAAGTTAGCACTCATATTTCATATAAAATAAATCATGCAAATACTTATTATAAAATTATAGTAAGTAAATTAGGTTATATTACTGATTCATTAACTACAACAAATAGCGGAAAGTATGATTTTGAGTTAGTTACTCTTCATCATGATGCGTTTGTTATAGATTTACATAATGATTTACTTGAAAATACTGAGGGTTTAAATTATGATTGGGGAGAAAGGCACACTATCAAACATACTGATATTCCAAGGTTAATTGATGGAGGTGTTGATGCACAGATGTTCGTTGTGTGGATTAATCCTGATAAAAGCGGGAGTTATTATAACTATGCTAAACAATTTGTCTCTACTTTTAAGGAACAGATAAATAAAAATAGTGGAAAAATTGCTCAAGCGAGAAACAGCAATGATATTGAGAAAATCAATAAAGATGGTAAAATTGCAGGGATATTATGTGTTGAAGGGGGTCATGTAATAGAAAATAATATTGATAAATTAATTGATTTATACAATGATGGAGCAAGATATATGACTATTACATGGAATAATAGCTTAGACTGGGCTATTTCAGCTGCAGATTCCAGGTCTAAAACTCAAGGCTTATCTGATTTTGGAAAACAGGTAATAAAAACTATGGATTCTCTAGGTATGCTTATAGATGTGGCACACACTGGAATAAAAACGATAGAAGATATTATCGAAGTGACTAAAAATCCTATTATTGATACACATACTGGGGCTTATACTTTAAGGCAACATACAAGAAACTTGACTGATGAACAATTAAAAGCTATTGCTAAAACTGGTGGTGTTATAGGAGTGGTTTTTTATCCATCATTTCTAGTAAGTAAAGGTAAAGCTACAATAGATTCTGTTGTAAAACATATTGACTATATAAAAAATTTAATTGGTATAGATTATGTTTCTTTGGGATCAGATTTTGATGGTATAGAGTCTACACCTATAGGGCTGGAAGATGTATCAAAATTTCCTGATTTGACTATTGCGTTATTAAAAAAAGGATATTCAGAAGTTGAAGTAAGAAAAATATTAGGATTAAATTTTTTGAGAGTATTTAAAAAAGTTTGTAATTAATTGTTCTTTTTTTTTAATAGAACAATTCGGTTCGTGTTTGTCCCTTTTTCATTATTTGAAACACCCCAGATATTGGCTGTTTTCGTAAAATTTTGTTTGTTAATTATAATTCCAATGCATTCAAAACCAATATTTATTCCTATAGTAGCTATTTCTATGTCAAGTCGTATTTTACCTTTTTTTACTTCGCCAACTTCAAATGCAACATAACCATTAGGTTTAGTTACTCTATATAATTCTATTAACACGGATTCCATTTTTTTATTCCATTCAGAAATATTTTTTGTAAATGTTATTTTTTTTGATACTTCGTTATAATCAATGTTATTGAACCATAATCTCATCCAATTATCATTTGAATAATGAACAACATCAAGGAAAGGGGGAGAGGTTACTATTAGAGTAACAATATTATCTTTTATTTCTTTAGTTTCACTAGCGTCTGATTCTAAAAAAATAGAATTTAAACCAATATTTTTAAGTTCATTAATTTTGATATCATTGATATTTCTTAACAAGCTTTTAGATTTCTTTAAAATAATTTGTTTTACATTTCTATACTCTGGAGTAATATTACGTTTTAAATTAATGATTTTTTGTCTTTCAGGGAGTAGAGCCTGATTTGGGGGCAATGTATAGATGGAAAAAAAACCTTTAGAATGTCCTGTAAGTCTATTTGTTGCTACCATTCTAATCCAATCATCTACATGATCATTTATCTTATCTTTTTCTTTGTTAATTAAATAGTTTTTGATAGAAAGAATTTCATTTAGTGTATTGTCATGAAAAAACATACTTAAATCTATATCGGATTGTAAATTATTTTTTATTTCAATTTCATTTAATCTTTTCTGAATTTCATCAATATTAGGTATAAAAAGTCTTGGTTTACAAAATATTTTGCTCAAAGGGTTAATATCATTAGAAATAATGTTTCTATTCAATAGTGCTGCTTCAATAATTGTTGTTCCTCTTCCAGAGAATGGATCATATACTATATCGTTAGGTTTGGTTAGGAGTGTGATAAAAAAGTGTGGTAATAGAGGTTTAAAACAAGCTCTATAAGAAATTTCGTGGATTGAATTAGATTTTCTTTGTTTAGATGTCCAAAATTCATTTATATATAATTTTATTCTTTTATTATTAATTTCTATAATATTTACAGTGGTTTTTGAAGTTTTATCGGAATAATTTTTTATATTAGATAAATATTCATCAATATCCATTTTTTAATTTATCAAAGTTATAAATTTTTATTGAATATAATTGATAAAAAATATAGTGTCAAATAATTTTTTTTTGAAATTAGAAGTATTTGAAAAGAATATAGAATATCATTGAATCATTGAATAATCATATAAAAATTATTTTTAAATATTGTAATTGTCTTGAAAATTTATTATTATTGATTGTTTTAAAAATATGAACAAATGTATATTAAAATTTATTTTATTTGTGCTCTGTTAATTTATAATTATTTGGGGTTGTGCCAAATGAAAACGGTTAAGGATTATAAGAAAATTCACAAAGATGCGATTGTTGTTGATATGCACAATGATTTGTTATCTAAATCAAAAAAATATGATTGGTCTAAGAAAAACAAAGTAAATCACACGGATATACCTCGATTGATTGAAGGAGGGATAGACGTACAATTTTTAGCTATATGGGTTTCACCTAGAGTAAAAAAACCTTTTGAACGAGGTTTAGAATATGCAAAGCTATTTTATAAGCGATGTGAAGAGAATAAAAATAAAGTTGGTATTGCTAAGAAATATGATGATATAATAAATTTAAATAAAGATGGGAAAATAGCTTTAATTTTGTGTATAGAAGGTGGAAATGTTATTGAAGGTGATGTAAAAAAATTAATAGAATTTTATGATCTTGGAGCTAGATATCTTACAATTACATGGAATAAAAGTTATGATTGGGCATACTCTGCAAAGGATAAAAATTATAAAAATAAAGGATTATCTTTAAAGGGAAAGAAAATTATTCAAATTATGGATTCTTTGGGTATGATAATAGATATATCACATACTGGTTCAAAAACAATAGATGATATTTTAAAGATAACTAAGAATCCAATTATTGCTTCACATTCAGGTTCATATACTCTTCGGCCTCATTATCGTAACTTAACTGACGATCAAATTAAGGCAATAGCTAAGACTGGTGGAGTTATTGGTATAAATTTCTGTGGTCCATTTTTGGTTGAGAGTGGAGTAGCTACAGTTAAGGATGTTGTAAATCATATTGACTATATCGTCAATTTGGTAGGGGTTGATTATGTTGGGCTTGGCTCCGATTTCGATGGGATTTTAACTACACCTAAAGGCCTTGAAGATGTTTCAAAATATCCAGCGATTACAAAAGAACTATTGAATCGTGGATATTCAGAAACCGATATAAAGAAAATTTTAGGTGGTAATGTATTAAGAGTTTTTAAAACTGTTTGTAAATAATGCTATCCTACTATACTTCCATCAGAAATTTCTTTATCGGGGAATAATAAAGAAAGATTTCCATTGCTATCTTTAGCTGCTAAAACCATACCTTGTGATTCAATACCCATTAATTTTGCGTGTTCAAGGTTAGCTAAAATTACAATAGATTTCCCAATTAAATTTTCAGGTTCGTAATGTTGAGCTATTCCAGCAACAATTGTTTTTTCTTCATTTCCAAGTTTTACTTTAAGCTTAAGAAGTTTTGTAGATTTTGGAATCTTTTCACATTCTAATACTTTTACAACTCTTATATCTACATTTTTAAATTCATCTATTGTAATTGTTTCTTTTATGGGTTCAATTTTACTGTTGGATTTTGTTTCTTCTGAATTAGGGTTTGAATATTTTAAGATAAGAGGCTTTAGCATCTCATCTTCAATTTTTGTAAATAGAATTTCAGGTTTGTTTATTGTTGAACCATAAGCAAGTTGTAATTCTCCAGCTGCATCCCATGAACCGGGTTCGGGTTTTGGTAAGTTTAAAAGTTTTCTAATTTTTTCTGCAGTAAAAGGTAAAATTGGTTCAGTAATTATTGAAAGTAACCTTACAATTTCAAGACAGATATTAATTGTGGTTGCACATTGGTCTGGGTTTTCTTTTCTTGTTTTCCATGGCTCACTATCATTAAAATATTTATTTGCTTTTCTAGCAACATTCATTATTTCAATGACGCCATCTCTGATTTTGAATTTTTCGAATAGTTCTTCAATTCTTTTTGGTGCATTTTTCATGTACTCAATTATTTCTATATCAAGTGCAGAAAGATTTTTTCTTACTGGAACGGTGCTATTAAAATAGTTATTCGCAAAAGAAATAGTTCTGTTGACAAAATTACCTAGAATATCTGCAAGCTCATTATTATTTCTTGCTTGAAAATCAGACCAGTAAAAATCGGTATCATGTGTTTCTGGTAAATTAATAGCTATCGTATAACGCAAAGGATCGGGAGGAAAATGTTCTAAAAATTCTTTTAGAGAAATTCCCCAATTTCTACTTTTAGAGAATTTTTTACCTTCAAAATTAAAAAATTCATTTGCTGGAACATTCTTAGGTAGTATAAAACCACCGCGTGCTATAAACATTGCAGGCATTATAATACAGTGAAATACAATATTATCTTTACCTATAAAAGCATAATATTCTGTTTCTTCATTACACCAAAATTCTTTCCATTTGTCAGGTTGATTATTGTTTAATGCCCATTCCTTAGTTGCAGAAACATAACCAAGAACAGCTTCAATCCATACATAGATGACTTTGTTTTCATAACCGGGCACAGGAACTTTTATACCCCATTCCATATCTCTTGTAACAGCTCGGTCTTCCAGACCTGCTTTGAACCAACCCTGACAATATTGAATAACATTTTCTTTCCAATCTTTTTTACTGAAAACATATTCTTCTAATTCCTTTTGGTATTTACCAAATGGGAAAAAAAGATGTTTTGTTTCTCTTACTTCTGGGGTGCTACCACAAATTTTACATTTTGGGTTAACAATAGTTTCAGGGGTTAGTATATTTCCACATTTTTCACATTGATCTCCTCTTGCATCAGGATTTTGACAGAATGGGCAGGTTCCTTCGACATATCTATCGGGAAGAAACATATTATCTTTTACACAGAATAGTTGTTTATCCTTTTTTTCTATTAAGATGCCCTTATTATATAAGTCAAGAAAAAATTCCTGTGCAGTTTGATGATGTATTGGTAATGAGGTTCTTGAATAATTATCAAAACTCATTCCGAGCTTTTCAAAAGCTTCTTTATTTTCGAAATGGTATTTATCAATTATTGCTTTTGGAGTAGTTTTTTCATTCATAGCAGAAATTGTAACAGGTACTCCATGTTCATCGGAACCGCAAATATATAATACTTCATTGCCTTTCAGTCTTTGGTATCTAGCATAAATATCTGCTGGTAAGTATGCACCAGCAACATTACCAAGATGTTGATTACTATTTGCATAAGGGAGTGCTGATGTGATTAGTATTCTTCTTTTCTTCATCGTTAACAGTCTATCCTTATTTATTTTATTCTGTATTATTCTTATTGTTATGATTTAAATGATTTTTTGAATTACCATTATTTTTGTTATTTTTAAAATGTTTATGATGTTTCTTATTATCTATATTTTTATGGTTTTTTTTGTTTTTATGGTTATTGTTATGTTTCTTGTTGTTATGATGATTATTTTTTGTTCTATTTTCATTATCTTCTTCATCTTCTTCAACAATTAGTTCTTCTTCTGATGAATCTATTTGAGAATCATTATTTTTACTGTTTTCGATTATATTTTTTTTGTCATTTGCTAAAAAATCATCGGTAAATGATATGGGTGAAAGGAAGTCGTCTTCATCTTCAATTAGTTTTTCAGTTGAGTATTCTTTTATTTTTGTGCTTGGGAATTGGTCATGATATAATTCATTAAATTGATGTAAACTTATTTTTTCATAGGTGTCATCTTGTAAATAGTGTAAATATAAAGTATCTTTAAATATATCAACTTTTTCAATTATAGCTTCACCTTTTGGAGTATTAACCTTAGATTCAACGTCTGGGAACCATCTTAGAGCCTCTATATAATTATCAAGTTCGTACATAAGGCAGCATTTTAATCTTCCACATTGGCCTGATAATTTCACAGGATTAAGTTGTAACATTTGTATTTTTGCAGCTTGAGTAGTAATTCTTTTAAAGTTATTAAGCCAGGTGCAGCAGCAAAGCTCTCTTCCACAACTACTAATTCCACCAATCATTTTGGCTTCATCTCTTACACCTATTTGTCGGAGTTCAATTCTTGTTTTGTATTCGGCTGCTAGATCTTTGACTAATTCTCTAAAATCAATTCTTTTGTCTGATGTAAAGTAAAATGTTACTCTATTTCGATCAAATTGGTATTCTACATCTACCAATTTCATTAAGAGTTCGTGTTTTTCTATTTTCTTTCTGCAAACAAGAAAAGCGTTTTCTTCCATTCTTCTATTTTCAAACATTTTTTCTAGATCTTCGGTTTCTGCTTTTCTTATTACTTTTCGCAAAATATCTTTTCTTAAAACCTGACCTTTTCTTTTAATATGAACAAGTTCGCCGGTAAGGTATACTTTGCCTAAATCGAACCCCTTTTCAGCTTCAACTATAACATAATCCATAGTAGAAAGCTGTAAATCTTTATCTTTATAGAAATATGCTCTGCGTGAACCTTTAAATTCAACTTCTATTAAATCTAGTGAATCGTCATAGAAAAATTCCTCTGGTTGATCTGGTGGAATTGGTGGGCAAGAACTTTCATATTCAATAACAGCAGGTATATCTTCATTTGCTATCTCCAAATCCAGAACAAGCTTTATGTTTTCAGTGTTCTCAGTATTTGAATCAATTTCTTCTGATTGCTGTTTATTCTCTTCATTTATATTTAAATCGTTTATACTATCCATTATTATCCTTTAAAATTTTGATTGTTTTAAAATTTGTTTTCGTAATTGAATTATGAGGTTATAAAAAATTATTTGTAAATTTACATTTTGATCAATTAACCTAATAGCCTCTTCAAGACTATCAATTGAAGAGTACAAATCTGCATTTGGAAGTTTATTGTTAAAGCTTTCCAGAGCTTCTGTTTGATCAATATTTAAAATTTTTTCTTTCAAGTTTTCTTTAATCAGCAATAAATCCCTTAACCAAAGTAAAATCATTGAAAGAAATATTTGAATTACAACTTTATCTTTATTTTCGAGCAGTTTGTCAATCTCTTCAAATATATTTTTAAATTTGTTACTTAAAATAACTCTTAAAAAAGTAACAACATTATTTCTCATTTCGATAAATGAATCATCAGTAAGTTTTATAGCCCTTGAAAAATTACCTCCTGATAATTGTGAAAATAATTTTGCCTTTTTGTCTTCAAGATTATAAAATTTTTTTAGTCCTATTTCAATATCTTCTGGTGATAAATCATCAAAAAATATATCCTGACATCTTGAAACTATGGTAGGGAGTAAATTTTCTTTTCTTGATGTTGTTAAGATAAAAATAGTCCTTTCTGGGGGCTCTTCCAATATTTTTAAAAAAGAGTTTGATGCTTCGTTATTTAATTCATCTGCATTTGAGATAAGAAATACCTTATAAAAACCCTCAGTTATTGTAAGTGAAGATATTTTCTTAATTTCTCTGATGCTAATAATTCTTATCTCTTTTGCTCCTGTGATATTAATTCTGTGATAATGGTTTTTGCTTTTTTGTTCAAGCTCAGATTTAATTTCTTCGATTTCGGAAGAGCTTAACTTATCTATTGGAGAAGAATCGTTATCACTTTCGTTCTTACCACGAGGTAAAGCAAAAACTATCTTAAAATTCGGATGTTGGAGTTGATTAAATTTAATGCAATTAATGCATTCATCACAGGCTTTAACCTCAGATGGAAGAAGATTCTCTTTGTTATTTAATTTTGAACAATTAAGAATTTTAGCTAATTCTATAGCTACAGCGTCTTTACCAACGCCTTCGTTCCCATAAAATAAAAAAGCATTTGGAAGACGTTTATTAGCAATTATATTCTGTAATATGCTTTTTACTCTATTTTGACCTAATATATTATTCCATGACATAATTATCAGAATGCGTGACCAATACCAAAATGAACCTGTCCTTTCCCTAAAACCTTTTTAATGAAAGGTTTTTCTGTAATCCATTTTTTCCCCTCTTTATCGTAAGGGTCATAACCTTTTAAGCCAAAATCTATTCTTAAGGGACCAAAGAATAGATCGTATCTAAATCCAACTCCTGTAGAAATCGAAAAATCGTAGAGATGGATTTCTTTTAAATTATTCCAAATATTCCCAAAATCAGCAAAAAATACAAGCCAAATTTTATTCGCATCGATAAAAGCTAACTCTTTTTTAGTTTTAGACATTCTTATTCTTGATTCTAAAGTGGCTTCAATAATTAAATTGCCACCCAATTCCGGATTTAGAACATTTCCAATCCCTCTGGCAAACCAACCTCTTAGACTATTACTACCACCAGCAAAAAAACGTCTATTAAGAGGTATTGGATATAACGCCTGATCCTTTCCGTATTGGAAAGCTTGACCAACTTTTAATTTTGTTGCCAATATTCCGTAATCGTTGAAAATAGGTTGAAAATATTTTCCAAAGAGAGTAAATTTAACGAATTGTGAATATCTTAATTTGTTCCTGTTCTTGGTTAACAAGGATGGAACCATCCCAGATTCTTCGAGAGTAATAGATAGAAAATCTCCTTGAGATGGTGAAAACACATCGTTAGTATTATCATGTTGTAAAGTTATTCCGAATATTGAGTTAAATTGTGGTTCAGTAAGTAATTCTAATGAAGTTGGATCGATAGTATTCTTTGGGTCATTAGTATCAACCAAGAAGTTTACTTCTGCTCTTTCGAGATCCCAATCAAATATTCCGATATTAAAAAAGTTGTATTTTTGAAATTTGCTTGTTACAGAAATCTTTGCTTGAAGCACGTTTTGTTTATATTCATTTCTAAAATCTATACCAAAATTTGTTGCAATATTCAAAGCCATTTTGTTAGTAAAAAAATATGGCTGTATCCACTGTAAAGTAAAATCTAAACTACCTTGACTTAAAGATTGGGCTCTACCGCTTATTCTACCTACTAAATTTTGAGCTCCACCGCCAATATTCCTTATTATTCCGCTTAATCCTGCGCCAAAATTAAAAGAAGCATCCTGATTGTTGACAAATATTTCTGGTGCAAGCTCATATCTATCTCTTGGTCTTAAGATAACATTTATTGGAATGGAATAATAACTAGAATCAACAAGCTGTTGGGGTTTAGGTTCCAGTCTTGCAAAATCAAAAATTCCCAATCTATTTAAATTTCTTTCACTTTCCAATCTTTTATCAATACTGTATGGGTCTCCAGTTTTAAATTCAAATTGTTTGAAAATAATTTCGTCTGAAATATCCCTTGCTTTTTCAGACTCAACAATTATTTTAGTTTCACCAAAATAGCATTTATCGCCAGTTTGAATAGGTATATAAATCACATAATTATTTGTTGAGAGTTTTTTACCAATAGTAACCGAACCGTTTTCTATTATTGCATTAGGATACCCATTATTTGATAGAACGAGCACAATCCTACTGAGTTCTGCTTTAAGATCTGAAGTTTTAAAAGGTAATGATTTTTTGAGAATACTTTTATTTATTATTTCATTTTTTAGATCCTGTTCGAGGCTATCAATATTTAAAAAGACAACTGAATCTATCAAAGACTGGTAACCTTCTTTGATGTTTAAAGTAATATCGACAGATTGATTTTTGTAGTTTGTTACAAGTGTAGTATCGATTTCAATTTCATCGAAACCATTATCTTTATAAATTTTTTTTAAGGTAGAAATATCAGATTTAAATATGTTATAGTCAAAATATTCTGGTTGTGGACTTAAGCCAATTGAATGTAAAAATTTTGAAAACCAGGAAGAACCTGTCTTGGTCTGCATAGATTTGAGAATTGCAGAATTGCTAAAATATTCATTTCCCGAAATGGAAATAGAATTTACTTCGAATCTTGATTCTTTTTCCTGTGCTAAAGAAAAATTTAATAGTAAAATAAAAAGGATAAATTTTCTCACAAGCTTATCTCAATCCATTTTAAATGAAAAACCCAGCCTTTTTGAAGCTGGGCTCAAAGTGAAAAAATATAGATAAATTAGTATTCATCAGATTCTTCATCGTAGAAAAAGTCTTCATTACTAGGATAATCTGGCCAAATATCTTCAATACCTTCATATAATTCATCTGAATCTTCTAATTCTTGAAGGTTTTCTATTACCTCAATTGGCGCTCCGGTCCTTGTAGCATAATCAATCAATTCGTCTTTTGTGGCTGGCCAAGGCGCTTCATCTAAATATGATGCTAACTCAAGTGTCCAAATCATTTAAACTCTCCTTATCAATAGTTATTCGTTATTTAGCTAATGACATTTTAACAATATTATTTACATCATCAACAAAAAACCTGACCGGATCAAGTTTTCTATCGTTATAGACAACTTCATAATGAAGATGAGGTCCCGTACTTAAACCTGAATTACCTGAATATGCGATTAAATCACCTCTCTTAACGTGTTCGTTAATTTTCACTGTAGTTGAATTTAGGTGGCCATAGTATGTTTGGTATCCATAACCATGATTTATTATTATTAATAAACCATAGCTACCCTGATAGCCAACAAATTCAACTACTCCATTACCAGGAGCATATATCGGCGTATTTTCTGGGGCAATTATATCAACACCTTCGTGCATACGGTTAAACCCTAAAATGGGGTGTAACCTCATACCAAAGCTGTGAATATCATAGGTGCCTTCCATCGGTTTTAGTGCGGGAACGCATTCAAAAAAAGTTTTGTCATTTTTATACTTGTTTAATATTTGTTCATAACTCTGTTTTTGAAGTTTTATTTGTCTTGAAAGTTTGTCAACAAAAGTAGATAAATTTTCGATATCACTATCTAAGTGTTCATCTAACGGTTCAGAATATAGAGAATAACTTTTTCCTCCAATTCCTAAATCTCTCATTTCATCGGGCATCAAGGGAAGATTTACAGTAAGACGTAAGTTTTTATCTTGTTTTGCAAGAGTATTTATTTGTTTTTCTAGTGAGTCTATTCGCACACGTAGTTTGTATATATTTTTAGATAATAATAGGTTTCTTCTTTCAGATTTAATAACATTATAAACCAAATTGCCAATATAATTTCCAGTAAAATAATCTATTATCATTGCTATTATTACTATTCCTAAAATTCCAGCAGAAAAAATAATTATGTTTCTCCAACCAGGGCCTTTTGCTTCTTTGTAGGTTAGCGTTTTTTCACAAAAATAATAGAGCTTTTGCTTATTTTTCAGCATATTATAACAACCTGATTACATTCAACTTTAAACGATATAGGAATTTGGCTAAAGATAATAAATTAAATATATTTTGTCAAGTAATTTAAATAAATTAAATATTTTTATAACTTTTTATAAAAGTCTGTGTTGAAAAGATGCTACCAATTAGACTTAACAAGCAACCTGATAATATTATTATAACATAAAAATAATAATTAATTTTGATATTTGCAAGTAAATCTTCACCTAAAATGGGCAACCCAAAACGAATTATTATGTATATAATTAGAGAGGCTATAATACCCGAAAGTAATCCATGGAAAACTCCTTCGATTATGAAAGGTGTTTTGATAAATCTTTCTGTAGCCCCAACAAGTCTCATGGTTTCAATAATTTTTCTTTTTGAATAAATAATTAATCTTATAGTATTTGAAATTAAAAATATTGATATAATACTAATTATTGCTATAATAACAAGGCTTACTTCTGAAAATAATTTGGCTCTTCTATCTAATAATTCTAACAAGGTTTTTCTATAAATTACATCATCAATGCCATCAATGGTTTTGATTTTATTAATAATTGTATTTATTCTTTCTGAAGTTTTATAAGTATCCCATAAAGAGATTTTAAACGATTCAGGCAATGGATTAAAATCTAATACTCTATTAATTTCTTCTCCAAATTCTTCTTTAAATATTTTTGATGCTTCTTCTTTTGAGATAAAATTTATATCTTTTATACCTTCAATTTTTAATAGAGTGAGTTTAATATTATATTTTTCTTTTTCTGTTAAGTTATCTTTTAGAAAAGCCTCTATTTCTATTCTATTTCTAATATTTTGTACTATACCATTGATATTTTCCAGTACAATCAAAAATACACCTAACAAAAGTAAAGAAACTGTTATAGTAAATATTGTTATTATTCCGGAAATTTTTACTCTTTTGAAACCCGAAAGGCTTTCTTTTAGAGCATAGTAAAAACTCATTTGTTTAGTAAGTCCAAGTTTTACATTTCATTAATTTGAATCAAATTTACTTTTGATTGTTCAAGGAGTTCTTTTATTTTTTCTATTTTATAAGGTTTTAGATAATAAATATTTTTTATTCCAACGTTAATTAAAACCTTTAAACAATGATAGCAGGGGCTTGCTGTAATATATATATCAGCTCCGTCTATACTTACGCCATGTTTTGCTGCTTGTGCTATCGCATTTATTTCAGCATGAATTGTTCGAAAGCAATTTTGTTCTTCCTCACCATCAGGGTTAATAGAAGTGTAAATCAAACAGCCAACTTCTGTGCAATGTGGTAAACCTGCTGGCGCACCATTGTAACCAGTTGATATTATGCTTCTATCTTTTACTATTACTGCACCGATTTTAGCTCTATTACAGGTTGATCTTTCTGCAACCATTTTGGCAATGTTCATAAAATAATTATGCCAATCTAATCTTTCTTTCATATAATAATTTTCAATATTTATTAAACAAAATTTGAAATGAAAATAAAAATATTATAAATTATTTACAATACATAAAAAAAGTGGAGTAAATTACTCCACTGATTGAGGTTTTAAAACATATACACCGCCAACGATAGGATCCCGGCTATTGTGACTTATTATTTTTTCAATCATGTATTCTTTTATATTAGCACCCTTTGGTAAAAGCTTTATTCCAGCGCTTGTGTATAAATCGTGTGCTAATACCATTCCTTCTTTCAGATCAAATATTGTAATTTTTATTTTATCATCTACCATCAGCTTTTCGGGTATTTCACTTGTATATTCAGTTAATAGCTGGTAGATTTGTGGCTGATATCTCGAGCGCACACCCTTTTGCATAAACTCTATTGTTTTTTGGACAGAGCCACCAAACTCTTCGATCAAATCTTCGAAGTCTACAATTACTCTTAGTATTCTTGAACCAATAGGAATTTCAGCCTCAACTAATCTATCAGGGAAACCAGTACCATCATAATTTTCTAATTGATGTCTTATAATCATTGCAGGAAATCTCATTTTTGGAGCAGTTGATAGTACCAATTGACCCAATACAGGATGTTGTTTTACCATTTCTCTTTCTTTATCTGAAAGATCTCTTGATTTTTTTAGAAGAACATCTTTGGGAATTGATAACTTGCCTATTTCATGCAGAAGGGCTGCATATTCAATATCTTTTACAGATTGTGAATCAAGTTCTAATTTTTCAGCTATCCATTTTGCTATTTCTCCTGCTCTTTTACCTCGTTTTGTAGCTTCAGGTATATGTAGTTCTAGAAGGTTTAAAAGTAAATTAGCAAGATCGAACATGCTACGCTCAAGCAATTCATTAAGTGTAGCAAGATTTGCTTTTTCAGCCTTTAATTCATCTTGCAAGAATTTAATCTTCAAGAAAGCTTTTATTTTTGAAATAAGCTCTGATGGGTTATATGGTTTTACAAGGTAGTCATCAACTCCTATATCAAAGCCCTGAACTTTTTTATCTGTTTCTGATATTGCTGTAAGTAAGATAAAAATTGTACTTTCAAGATCTTTATCGCTTTTAACAGCGGCACAAAGCTCAAAACCATCCATAACCGGCATAGAGTAATCCGATATTATTATATCAGGATTAGTATCCTTTGCTAATAGTAGGCCTTCTTTGCCATTAGTTGCACCAATTACTTCAAAACCAGGCTGGCTTGAAAGAATTTTTGTTATAATTTTTAATGTAGTTGGGTCGTCTTCTACAACTAATATTTTTGCCGGTTTATTTGAAAATTTATAATCCATTTTTTTTACCTTATAATTAATTAGGTGTTTTTACAAATAAGGTATCGTTTGTTGTTTTAGTTTTATTTAATAAGAGAATGCTTATTCTTCTATTTGTAACATCATAAGGATCATTAGGATTTCGCAACTGCTGATCTGCAAAACCCCTTACAGAAAGAACCTGACCCTCATATAATCCCGAACTTTCCATTACTTTTCTTGCACTGTTAGCTCTATCAGCAGAGAGTTCCCAATTTGAGTATCCTGATTTTGCAACATAAGGTCTTGAATCAGTATGTCCATCAATAATTACTCTGTTGTCAAATTTTCCGAATTCTTGTGCAATTTTTTCCAATATTTTTTTTGTTGTAGGTTTTAAATTAGCACTTCCAACATCGAAAAAGCTTGATTTATCACCTTCAAGAAGTTCGACCATCAGACCTTCTTTTGTTAAATGTATATCAATCATATCTTCTATTTTCGCAAATTCTGGATTTTCTTCAAGCTCTCGTTTTAAGTTGTTTGCAGCTTCAGTCATAAGTCTTCTTTGTGTTTCTTCAAATGATTCTTTCACAGCTTGTTCTGGATTTATTCCTCCAGCACCAGGAATAACAGAAAGGCCTGATCCTTTGAGTAGACCAGCTTTTACTTTTTCATTAAATCCTAAAGGATCTCTGAAATACTCCTGTACAGCAGTTTTAACAGCGTTTGATTGAGCTAAAATCCACATAACAATAAAAAATGCCATCATTGCTGTAGTAAAATCAGCGTAAGCAACTTTCCACGCTCCACCGTGATGACCCCCATGGCCTTTACCACCTTTTTTTACTATTATAATATGAGTAGTAGACTGTTCACTGTGATCAGTATCTATTTGTTCTTTACCCATAATTATGCTTTTTCACCTCTTAAATGTTTCTCAAGTTCAAAGAATGTTGGTCTATCTGCGCTAAATATTACTCTTCTACCTGATTCCACAGCTAATAATGGAGCCGCACCTTTTGAAAAAGAAACCACACAAGCCTTAATAACCTCATAGTACCTTGCTTCACTTGAGTTTAAGTTTTCCATATTTGTAGCTAATGGCCCAACAACGCCATAAGAAAGTAATATACCTAAAAATGTTCCAACAAGGGCTGCACCAACTTTACGCCCCACTTCTTCTACTGGGCCTCCAATAGATTGCATAGTTAATACGACACCTAATACTGCAGCAACAATACCGAAACCTGGTAAGGCGTCTCCAACTTTGTTTATCATTGCAGCAGGTTTTGCAACATCTTCATGATGAGTTGAAATATCGGAATCCATTAGTGCTTCAAGGTCGAAAGGGGATATACCGCCAGAAACAAGCATTCTCAAAGAATCACAAAGGAAATCAACAGCATGATGGTTGTTCAGAAAAGAAGGGTATTTTTTGAATATAATACTCTCTTTTGGTTTTTCAATGTGAGGTTCAATGGACATTAAACCATCTTTTTTTGCTAACTGAAATAACTCATAAAGCATTTTGAGAACATCAATATAAGTCTGTTTAGAATATTTATCCCCTTTTAGTGTACCAATCACACCTGATATTGCTTGTTTTAGCACCTTTAATGGTGTTGCAACAAGAAAAGAACCAAGGGCAGCACCACCAATAATTAAAAACTCAATAGGTTGAATAAGTACAGCAATAGGACCATGTTCAAGTAAAAATCCCCCAATAACAGAACCCAGCACCACAACTATACCAATAATAACAAACATACATTAGCCTTAATTATTTAGAAAAATTTTTTTAGGAGAATTACAACAAGTAATATAAATCTTTTTACTGAATAAATCAAATTAATTTGTCATCCAGAAAAGAAAAAACTTATTATTTTAGAAGGTAATTAATTCTTGTTATATAATTGCGTGATAATAATAATGAAATGTAAATGGTAGGATTTATTTATTCTTAAGATATTCTTCTATTATCTTCTCTATTTCATCAACACGATTCGACCATGTATGATATTTGATAAAATCTTTTCTTTTATCTATTGCGGTTTTAGTATTAGTAAGTATTGCTTTTTCGATACTCTTAATAAAATCTTCATAAGAATTAACTGAAAAACATAAATTTTCATCTAAATCTTTTGGGCCTATCGTAGATACTACAGGTTTACCTGCCGAAACATATTGAAAAAATTTTGAATTAGCTTTTATATATTTTGTAACATCATCTTTTACATAGGGTATAATACAAACATCTATTGCTTTTAAATATGAAGGAAGATCATCCTCATTTTTATCACCTAAGAAATAAATGTTTTTTTTTGATTTTAGAATATTTAATTTTGATTTATAATTATTGTCAATTTCAGTAATTGGTCCAATAAAAACAAATGAATAATCAACAAAGTTGTCTGATAATCTTTTAATTAGATCAATATCTATTCTATTATTTAAAACACCTATATGACCAATTATTGGTTTTGGTAAATTTTTTATATCATCAGGAATAATTGTATTTTCATTGTATGCTTTACTAAAAAGATCATTATTTACTGCTAAAGGAATTAAAAAAGTGTTACTATTATATTTTATTCTTTCTTCTAAAAGTTTTTCAGAAACGCAAAAAACTAAATTCACTTTTCTTGTTAGTAGGTTTTCTAATTTTTCGATATTTTTGTAAGCAGATTTGTATTTAAATATTTGTTTAAAAGGATCGTTACAAAAATATATTGATATTTTTTCATTAAACTTACCAATAAGTTTTTCTGTTAACGGAGAGAAAGTAAAAAAATATGGTGATTCTATATCTAACTTTTTAATAACAAAGTATTTTAACCAAAAACTAATTATCAACCAATTAATTGTATTAATAGTTTTATTCCATTCTATAAAGGGTAATAAAGGAGGTGCTGTTACAACAAATATACCTTCATTGTTAAGTAAAGGTCTTTTAAAAATATTTAAAAAAATTTTCCAATATTTAATATTTTTAATAAGTTTAACCCAGGTTAGATAAGCTTCAACGAAAATAACTCTATTACCTCTTTTTACAAATTCTCGCATAATATTATGTCTTACTCTTTTAGGACCTTCCCAAAGAGATTGAGAAATACATAATATTTCTTTTTTTTCTTTCACAATAGGGTTATTCTAGATTAAACTTTTTAGTCCATAAAGAAAAGTTATTAAATTTCCAGAAAAGAGAATCAATTTTATTATATTGTCTTTTTTTAAAAATTTCTCTATTTGCTATAAATATTGTAGAATCGATATTGCTTGTTGAAATTATATTTAACTTTTTTATCCATTCTTTTTCTGGTGTTACAAAACCCATTTTATCTTTTCTCCATTGGATTTCTGGTGGCAAAATACCCTCCATTGCTTTACGGAGTATATACTTACTCCAACCATTATATATTTTATAGGTAATGGGTATAGACATAACAAATTCTACAACTCTATAATCTACAAAAGGGACTCTGGCTTCTATAGAAAATGCCATTGAGTTTCTATCTTCATATCTTAAAAGTTGTTGAAGATTATATTTGGTTTCTTCTTCAAAAAGACGTTTTTGTAAATTTGTATCACTTTTTTTAAAAATATTTATTCTATCACAATATTTGTTAATAAAATCTTTATTAAAGATTTGTGCCTCAGCTTTATTTAATAATCGTAGATTAATTGGTAAAGCGGGTTTAATAACTTTCGAAAATGTATCTAAAGATGTTTTTAATATAGATTTGTTTCTTAACTTTGAAATTTTATTTAGTTCAATATATAATCTTTTTAATTTATTTTTTTTGAAAAGTTCAGCATAATATATTGGTAAATGCCATTCATAGCCACCGAAGATTTCATCGCTTCCTTGACCATCAAGTAGTACTGTTACCTTATTTTGCTTAGCTAACCTCATTACATTCCATTGTGCATACATTGAAGTTGAAAGAAAAGGTTCTTCCTGATGGTAAATAAAATCCTCAATTTCATTTAAAAGAATATCTGAATTTGGATAAACAAAGTGACCATTTACTCCTGTTTTTTTAATAACTATGTCGACAAATTTTTTTTCACTTATTTTTTCATCATTATATACAGCTGAAAAGGTATGCTGAAGCTTATCCTTATTATTTGTATTAGTTTTTTTTAATAATTCTTTTCCTAAACAAACAATTGTTGATGAATCTAATCCTCCACTTAAACAGCTGCCTACGGGCACATCAGCTCTAAATCTTAATTTTACAGCGTCAAATAATATTTCTTTTAATTTATTGGAATATATAATTAACTTATTTTCGTCAAAATCTTCATATTCATCATTGTAACTTAATTCATAATATTTGTTTATTTTTATACCGGTACTATCTAATATTAAAAAGTGTGAGGGTGGTAAATTATAAATATTTTTGAAAAAGGTTTCATTAGTATGATCTATTAAATTTAAAATAAAGTAGTCAAATATTAATGGTTCATTTATTTCTCTTTTTATGGTTTTATCTTGAAGTATTGCTTTTATCTCGGAGGCAAAAACAAACTTTTTGTTATCAAAATAATAATAAAAGGGTTTAACACCGAACCTATCTCTTGCACAAAAAAGTAATTTTTTTTTGTTATCCCAAATCGCAAAAGCCCACATACCATTAAACTTTTTCAAGCAATCAAAACCCCATTCCTCATAAGCGTTTAATATTACTTCTGTATCTGTATTTGATCTAAATTTATAACCCTTTAATAGTAGCTCTTCTTTTATTTCTATGTAATTATATATTTCCCCATTATATTCTATCCACAAACTACCATCAATATTTGTCATGGGTTGATGACCATTAGATGATAAATCAAGTATAGATAATCTTCTGTACCCGAAGCCAAGATTAGGTTTAAAATCAGATTCAGTTAATAAATAGTTTGTTTTACTTTTTAATTCAGAAATAGTATCATTGCCATAACGATGCTCGATGCCACCATTTATAGTATTAACTAACAAAAAACCTTCATCATCTGGTCCACGATGACGAATGCTGTTTGCCATTTTTTGTAACAGTTCAACAGAAATTGGCGTATTATCTATATTAAATATACCGGATATGCCACACATAAATTATTTACTCATCTGAATATGCAAATTCAATAAATTTTTTTTCTAATTCTGGTTTATCAGATAAACCTAGAATTGACAGACCTTTTATTTCAATTATATTTTTTAAAAAATATTTTAATTTATCTTTTGATATACCACAACCATAAATGTATTTTGTATTTTTAGGGTCAAATGATATATCTAAAAATTGTTCATTATTTAAAATATCAAAATATTTTTTTGCGACTTTTTTTGTTGACCAGTGTTTCTCAAAAAAATAGTTTGTTTTTAGTAGTTTTTCTTTTAATAATACATCATTATTAATTAACTTATTTAAAACCACTTCAAATTCATCTGGAGTAGTATAAATAAAGATTGGTATACGATCGGAATAATCTTTCCAGATATCTTGTGCATAACCGAAAATGACAACATTTTTTTTTAGTCTTATACATTCTAATGAAAGTCCTGCTATAGGTACATCACTATAAAGCTGATCAATGATAATATTTGAGGATAAAATTATTTCAAATAAAGTCTGGCTATTTAAGTTATTATATTCTTTATATATAATATTTTGCTTTTCTTTGAACTTTTCAATTAGAATTCTAATCTCCTTAGTACCTTTTGTAAATGGACTTGAAGGTATATGAGATAATATTGGTGTTGTATAGTTATAATTAATTAAATTTATTTTATTAGGTATAATTTGTGGAAAACCAATCAGATACCAATTTATACATTTTTTTGTAAAGAAATGTGAAATTGTTGGATAACAAAAAATGAAATCTGCTAATTTTTCAATTTTTTTTATTAGTTTTTTCTTTTTTTTTATATTGTTATCAATTATATTAGTAATTTTTTTTAAATCATTTGTTGAAAATTCTTTATTAATAATTAAACCATCAATATAATCAGGTCTTGCATCGCTACCAAAAAAAATAAAAGCTATTTTCTTTTTAAAAAACTTTAATATTGGTAAATCAAAGTTATTATATAGTATACTTTTACCATAAGAAAATATGAAATATTTATATTTAAATAGTGATAAAAGTAAAAAAATTATAGAACATAGTTGATTTAAAGAAAACCAAAAAATCTTAATAATAAATGAGCTTTCACAGTTAAATGCTCGTTTAGAATTTGAAAATTGAATAATTTTTAAAATACTACTACTCGATTCATAACCTGAATGAAATGAACTTTTATAAAAATACACTAAATCAGCTTGAATATCGTTTTCGTCAAAACCTTTTTTAAGACCTCTTAAGTAACCAGCAATTTCTATTGGGCCTAAAAAAATTTTCATTAATTATTATAACATTAATATTTTTAAGATAAATACTCTTATAAAAAAGAAATTGCAAATTTATTAAATTGACAATATTATTAAAATAATGATACTATATATTTTACAATTAAATAATATGAAATTATGATTTAAGTTTTTGTTTTTTTCTAAAATAGGTATGCATATCTTCTAAAGTAGGAAAAGTTTTTAATACTTTAGCAGGATTGCCAGCAACTATAGAGAGGGGGGGTACATCCTTAGTTACAACAGAACCAGCGCCAATTATTGAATGTTCATAAATAGTGACACCTGCAATTATTGTAGCATTTGTACCGATTGATGCGTTGTTCTTAACTAAAGTAGGTATATATTCTACTCTAACACCAACATTTGGATAGAGGTCATTAGTAAACATTACACCATGTGATATAAAAACATTGTCTTCTAGTACTACGGAGTCACATAAAAAAGAGTGGCTTTCAATAATACAGTTTTTTCCAATTATTGTATTCCTAGTGATTTCAACAAATGGTCCTATGAAACTACCATCACCAATTGTACATCCAAAAATATTAACTAAGTCTGGGTTAAAAATTACTACATCTTTCCCAATTTTAACATCGTTATCAATCATAAAGTATCCTCCATACAGAAATTATTAATCTCATTAATTATAGTATTTAGATCGTTTTCTTTTAGTTCTGGATACATAGGTAATGCGATTACTTCATTACAGATTTTTTCTACCACAGGGTATTGCCCCTTTTTAATATTTAAGAACTTATTTGCTTGTTGTAAATATACAGGGAGTAGATAATAAATATTTGTTTGAATATTTTTTTTATCTAAATATTCTATTAATTTATTTCTGTTACCAAGATACCTTGAAACAAATACATGATAATTTGAAAAACAATTATTGTTTATTTTTTGGTGAATAAAAAATCTATTATTTAAGCGAGATATGTATTCATTGGCTATTTTATTCCTTTGTAAATTAAATTGTTCTAGGTATTTTAATTTTAGTCTTAATATTGCTGCTTGTATTTCATCTAATCTGCTATTTATTCCGTTAATTATTATATGATGATAATCAGTCATTCCATACATTCTTAGTAATTTTAACTTATGTGCATATTCTGAATTGTTTGTTGTTATTATTCCTCCATCGCCATAAGCACCTAAATTCTTTGTTGGATAAAAACTAAATGTACCAAAATCTCCTAATCCTCCAACTTTTTTGTTATATAATTTGCTCCCATGTGCTTGACAAGCGTCTTCAATTATTGGAATATTTTCAGCAATATTTTTTAATTTGAAAATATCAACAGGGTTACCAAAGATATGAACAGGTATTATTGCCTTAGTTTTTTTTGTAATTGCTTTTTTAAGTTTATTTAAATCAATTAAAAAAGTATTTTCATCTATATCAACAAATACTGGGGTTGCCCCTGTATCGATGATTGCAGATATTGTAGGAATAGCAGTAAATGGAGTAGTAATTACTTCATCGCCTTTTCCTATTCCTAAAGCTAATAAAGATAAAATTAATGCGTCAGTACCACTAGCAACACCAATTGCATAATCGCATTCAATATATTCTGCGAATTCTTTTTCAAAATTAGTTAATTCTTCACCAAGTATATATTTACCTGAAGTTAATACACGATTTATGGCTTTTTGTATTTCATCTTTATATGCTTCATATTGAGGTAATAAATCACATCTCCATATCAATTGATTTTCTCCTTGAAATAATTAATAGTTTCAATTAAAGATTCATCAATATTACTAAGTTTTATTTTTCCAATAAGATTATACAGTTTATGAGAATTTATTTTGATATTTGAATTATCAATTTTTTTTAAATTATCAGGCATTTTTTTTATTATAATTGATCCTTTACCTGTTAGTTTAACAATTTTTTTTGCTAAACTTAATAACGAAATTTCTTTTCCTGAAATATTATATGTGTTAAAACCTTTCCAAGTAGCATTTATTATTGATTCAATAATAGATGTAATATCCTTAACATATATTATCGATTTTTTTCTATTTGTTCCATATATTTCAATTGTTTTGTTTAATAATGCATTTCTAATAAATGATCCAACTAAACCAATATCATCTCCTTCAAAAGGTTGTTTTTCCCCATAACAATTTGGAAATCTAAGAATAATTACGTTTTGATTAAACAATTCTGAATAAAATTTATAATAAAATTCCATCGTAAATTTATGTATTCCATGAATATCTAAAGGATTAGGAATTGTATTTTCATTAATTGTATTTTTTTTTGGATTCCCATAAATATTTGTTGTACTTAAAACAATAATTTTTTTATTTGAAATTTTTTTAAGTGATTTTATTAAAATTAAATGTGATTTACAATTTAAATTTAAATCATAAATTGGATCAGTAATAGCATAATGATGGCGTGTCCATGACATAGCATTAATAATAATATCAGTGGATTGAATAATTTTATCAATATTTTCAATTTTTTCTATTGGTTTAAAAATACAATTAATTTTATTTATAATAGTTGATAAATTATTTTTGTTTCCACCGGTAAATTTCAATAAACCATCAATTATTGTAATTTCATATTTTTTTTTTTGAAGAAATTCAGCTAAATTACTACCAATAAAACCGGCACCGCCTAATATTAATATTTTTTTCATAAGTATTAATAGTTATAAAAAGTTGGTTTGTAAAAATGAATATTGTTTCTCATCCAATTAATAGTTTCTTCAATTCCACTTATCAAATTATAATCAGGTTTCCATTTTGTTTTTGTTATGATTTTTGTGTTATTGCATAATAATCTTTCAACTTCACTATGTTTTGGTCTAATACGTTCTTCTTGCTCGATAATTTTTATTGATTTACCCATTATATTAGCTATTAATTCGATTAATTCTTTTATTGAAATTTCATGGTTCATACCAATATTAGTGACCTCACCAAAAAGATCGTTTGATTTAAAAATTTCTAAAAAACCCTTACAAGTATCTTTTACATATGTAAAATCTCTAGTTGGTGTAGTGTTACCTATAAAAAGTGTATCTTTATCAAATAAAAGTTGTGAAATAATTGTTGGTATTATTGCACGTGCAGATTGCCTAGGACCATATGTGTTAAATGGTCTAATAATTTTAACAGGTGTATTAAATGATCGAAAATAACTAATAGCTAATTGGTCTGAAGCGATTTTTGTTGCAGAATAAGGTGATTGACCTACAAGAGGATGTTTTTCGTCAATTGGGACATATTGAGCTGTTCCATATGTTTCACTGGTAGAAGTAATAATAACTTGCTCTAAATCAAGCTCTTTTGATGCTTGAAGAACATTGTAAGTGCCATTTATGTTAGTTTCTATATAAGCTTTAGGTGAAATATAAGAATATGGAATACCTATTAAAGCAGCTAAGTGGAATATTGAATAGCAACCTTTTAGTGATCTATATACCGAGTCATAATCTCTAATATCACCAACTGTTATTTCAATATTATTTTTTATATTACTACTTTCTAACCAACCCCAATTATTTCTTGAGTTGTAGTGTATAAAAGCTTTTATTTCAAAATTACAATTTAATAATAATTCTACTAAATGTGAACCAATAAAACCGCCTGCACCAGTTACTAATATTTTTTTACTCATTTTTTTATAGATAAATTTTTGAAATTATATAATTAATTAAAGGAAAAATGTTCTATTTATTTTTTATAATATTAATAAGCTTTAATTTTTTTGGTATTCTATGTTTGATTTTTTCTGTGTGGGTTGGTGCTAAGTTAATTACTGCTTTTAAAATTCTAGGATTATAATCTTCAGGTTTAATAACAATTTTTGTATTTGGTATGTATTTGTTAAAAAAATTACTTTGGACATCAAAAACAATATCTATAAATTTTTCAAGTTCAAACAAGTAAATAAGGTGTGACCCTTTTGCCCCTGCACCAGCTCCTACTATTTCATTTTTCGAATATTCTTTTAATATTTTTGTTATTTCATATTTTCTTTTAATATAGAAATCTTTTAGTTTAATAAAATCTTTTTCAATAATATTATCTAAAATTGATTTGTCGGTTTTATAGTTTTTCATTATATGAAATAAAATTGACCCACCATCTGTTGGTACAATATTAAATTCTTTTATACCTAAAGAAAACTTAGATATAAGTTCATTCATAGATTTTATTGAGAAATAGTTTATATGTGGATGAGATATGTTTTCTAGTCTTTGAGAATTAATAATTGTTTTAAGGTAAGGTACTTCAATTATTAAAATTGAGTTTTTGGTTAGAATACTTGCAATATTTTCAATAATTTCATTCAAATCGGAAATGTGTTCTAAAACATGTCTCAAAATAATAAGATTAATTTTTTTGTTAATTTTCCCAAGTGTTTTAGAAGTAAAAAATTCATTATAAACATTAAGACCATAATAATCCCATATATCTTTAAAATGTGTAGAAGGTTCAATACCAAGTGTTTTACATCCAATTATTTTATTAAAATAATGAAGAAGACTTCCATCATTGCATCCTATTTCAAGAATAGTACTTTTTGAGCTTAAATTATACTTGTTAGAAAGCTGGGTGATTAGATTTTGGATATAAGAGGAAATTTTTTGGGATATAGAATATGTTGATTCTTGTTCTTTATATAGTTTTTTGAAAATCTTTTTCATACCAGGATATTGTTTATATCTTGTAAAATTACAGTTTGGACAAAACATCATATCCAAAGGAAATGCAGGTTGTTCTAAGCTTTCTTTAATAGTGTTTACTTTATAACCTGCTATTGGTGTCTTACCCCAATTAATAGTAATAGTCTCGTTATTACAGAGTATACATTTCATTTTTATTTTATCTTTCTTATTTTATATATAAGTAACTAAGTTGAAAAAAATTATTTATAGTAGTTCTCATTAAATTTTGTTTTTGCTGTTTCATAATCATCTATTCTACCAATATCTAACCAAAAACCCTCAATTTCGTATTTTGAAATTGGTAATTCTTTCTTAAGCATATTTTTGATTAATTGATCCATGCAATAATATTCATTTTCGGGTATAATATTTAAAATATCTGGTTGTAAAATATAAATTCCTGCTAAAGCATAAGTAATTATATCTGGTTTTTCTTCAATTCCAGTAACAATATCATTTGAAAAAAAAATATTTCCGAAAGAATATGGCATGATAATTTTTTTAACAGTAATTGTTAAAAGATTACCTTTTTTAATGGCAAACTCATATAAATCTGAAAAATTTATGTTACTTAATATATCCCCATTCATTAATAGGAAAGGTTCAGTTAAATAATCTTTTAAAAGAGAAACAGGCCCTACAGTACCGAGTGGTTTTTTTTCTCTACTAATGAATAGTTTAACTCCATATCGAGAACCATCACCTAAAAAGTTTTCAATATATTCTGATTTATAATTTGTAGCCAAAAAGATCTCGTTAAAACCAAATTTCTTAAGATGTTCAATCTGAATTTCTAATACCGCTTTTTCTCCAATTGGTAAAAGTGGCTTAGGTATCACATCAGTAAAAGGTCTTAATCTTGTTCCCAACCCACCGGCTAATATAACTGCTTTCATATATTTAATGAAAAATTTTAATAATATATTCAGAAGTAATATATTAAGATAATATTATTGATAATACTTTATTTGATTGTCAAACCTACTCTTCAATATACCCATAATCTGTCTTAAAATCAATGTTTTCTTTTTTAGGTAATAAATTATGAAAATGCCCCATATTAGATTTAGAGATAAAGGAAGAAAAAATTGTAAAAAATTATTTGATATAAAATATTTTGGTAAAAATGCTATAATGATTACTGATGAAATAAAAATGATTTTCAAAATTGTAAAAATATTTTTTTGTATGTTATAGTAATTTTTATAGCTAAAAAAGTGAAGTAATGAAAAATATAGTAGATATGTTGCTATAGTTACTATTACAACAAATGTAAAATCAAGCTGGTGTTTTGATATCATATAATTTGAAAAAACTGCTAGTATTATAAGAACAAAATTGCTTACGATTATATGAATGTTTTTTTTTATTACTATTAAAAAAGTGTAACAAAAATTACTTATTGAAAGGAAGTAAATACCAATACTTAATTTATATATTAAGGATGTACTGCTAGTGTACTTTGGTAAAAATAAGGTAATTAATGGTTCTGCAAATGTATTTATTAAGATAAATAAAATTGGTGTAATAAGTGCTATCGCCAGAATACTTTCGTCCAAAAATAATTTAATAGAGTTTATATCGTTAGTTTTTCCATATTCTTCGAGCATTCTTTGTGTTATAACACCTTGTAATGCCAATGAAATTGTATAGGGTAGCATTGCTATACTTAAGGCTATAGAATAATAACCCATATCAGATTTTGAAAAAAAAGAAGCAAGAGAGTACTTATCAGCAGTTGTTAAAAAAACAAAAGTAAATGAAATAATTAGAAGCTGGAAACCATATTTTAGTACTGTTTTAAAATATAATATATCAAAATAAACAAATAAACCCTTATAGCCATTTTTTACTATAAATAGAGTAATAATTGATATACTAATGAGCATCCCAATAAATGCTCCTGCAATACCAAATTGTAAAAGTAAAATAAATGATATTGTAACATCTGATATTGCAAATAATGCCTGGTATATTCCGGACTTTTTAAAATTATGCTGAAATTGTAAGCGGTAAATAGAGAAAATATAATTTTGATAAATTGGTACTGCAAGTGATACAATTAAAATTGGTAGCCAGTATGTTGATATAAAAGGCGATTTATTAAAAGATATATATATTGCTATAAAAATGAAAAAAAGTAAACCGAATACATTCATCCAGGTTATCGCAGAAGAGAGTAGTTTATTAGCTTCTTCTTCTTTACCTGCACCAATTTTTTCTGGAACTAATATTGCTGCACCGTTAAATACACCGAAATGGCAATACTGACCATAAGTATAAAATAAATATATAGAAGCCCACACGCCGAAACCTTCTGGACCTAGATATTTAGCAAATAAGAAGCCTCTTAATGCAGTAATAAATTGTACTGTATATTGTGAAATTGTTAAAATAGAAACATCTTTTAATGCTTTTTTTCGAGTCCAGGTCATAAAATTGAGTTAATAACAGAGTTTTTAGAAAAAATGTATAACAAATGCCAGAAAGGAATAACTTTTGTTAGCTTTTTTACAGAATAATCTGGATAAATTCTTTTATAGTGCTTTCACTGCAATTAATTGGGGTTTTGAATGCTAGAATTTTATCCATTATTCTAAAGCATATTTATTAATTTATTGAAATTTGTTTTCGAATAATTATTGGATTAATTTTTAAGATTTCTGCGCCGCTATCATCCCTTTCTGAGTCAATTATTATATCTGCTTTAAATGAGTTTACTTTTATTTTATCTTTGGGTATTTCGATTCTCTTTTTTAATTTATGGTAAACAGCTATATCGTTATAATTTTCATAAAATGTTTCATTTTCATCAGAGAGTTTTATACCAAGTCTACCTAAAAAAGCAGCGTTGCCAGCTCTCTCTAAATCTACTAAGAAAATTAGCTTATCGCCATCAAAATGACAATACATTAAATCGGCAATTACATTTGTGTAGACAGGTTTTTTTCTGTAATTAATTACAAGATATAATTTTATTTCCGATCCAATGCTTGTTGTTAAAATTTTGTTATCAGATGTTTTATTATCAACAATTTCTTTTTTCTTCGCAGTAATTGAGGGCCTTGACCAGTATTCGCCATTTTGTAGATTATCGGGGGGTTTTGCTAAAATTCTAACTACCTGACTGCTAAAGGGATATATAAAGAAATTCTTTGGATAAAGTTTAATCCAATCTTTAGCTGAAGGTTCTATGTCTGGTATAGTATCAAGCATTTTGACATAAACATTTCCAGAATCATCAGACACCGGATAGCCAAAGTTATTATTTGTTAAGCACTCAATAGTATCAGCAGAAGTGTTGAAAACAGTAAAAGAACCAGAATTTTTATCATCACTTAAGTGAATTAATACTGGCGAAACAGAAATCTGAGAAAAACTTTTAAAGCAAAAAAAGAGTAATAAGAAGATAATTATTTTATTTTTCATTTTAACGAAAAAATACAGGTGCTACAAGTATTTAAAGCAAATTTAATACAAAATGTTTAATTTTTTATTGGATTGTAAAATTAAAAAAGTGTGTAATAGTTATTTAAATTCTTGAGTAAAGAGACTTTGGTGAACAGATATATAAAATTACTCAAGAAATATTTATTTCAAATTTTTTATTTGTTCTTCTATCCAATGATAAGTAATTTTTAAGCCATCATAGAGTTTCATTTTCGGTTCCCAATTGAGCTCTTTTTTAATCAATCTATTATCTGATCTCCTTCCTCTTACTCCCAATGGTCCTGGAACATGTTTTATTTTCTGCTTTTTACCGGCAATATCCATTGCCATTTCTGCTAGTTTATTTATAGAGACCATCTCTTCAGAACCAATATTTACAGGTCCCCTGAAAGTAGTAGAATCCATTAGCCTTCTTACACCTTCAAGGCATTCATCAATAAATAGGTAAGATCTGGTTTGTTCACCGTCACCCCAAATCTCAATTTCGCCTCCATCTGGTGTTTCAGCAACTTTTCTGCAAATAGCTGCTGGCGATTTTTCTCTACCGCCCCGCCAAGTGCCTTCAGGTCCAAAAATATTGTGAAACCTTGCAACTCTAACCTCTAAACCATAATTTCTATGAAAAGCAAAATATAATCTTTCGCTAAATAACTTTTCCCAACCATACTCACTATCTGGTGCTGCTGGGTATGCACTTGATTCTTCGAGATTTGGGTTATTAGGGTCTAATTGGTTTCTTTCGGGATAAATACAAGCAGATGAGGAGTAAAAAATCTTTTTTATTCCAGCTTTTTGTCCATAATGAAGAATGTTTAAATTTATGGTTGCGGAGTTGTGCATTACATCTGCATCATGTTCACCTGTAAAAATATAACCAGCTCCACCCATATCTGCTGCTAATTGATAAACCTCATCGTATTTTCTATCTAATATATTTTTACAAACGTTCTGATCCCTTAAATCTCCAATTACAAATTCATCTGCTTCTGTTGGACTAAATTCAGGGTATTTTAGATCTACACCTTTTACCCAAAACCCTTCTTTCTTTAATTTTTTTACAAGATGGCTACCAATAAAACCACCGGCACCACAAACTAAAGCAAATTTGTTGTTCATATAATTTCTCCGAATAAAATTAAAAGGAGAGCTAAATCATTTTTAGTGTTTTTATATTTTGAAGTTTCTAATCTCATAAGCAAGGTTTATTGAAGGTCTTGCGTCTTCGATGCCAAACCCTTTTCCATTTAAGATATCTTTATAAACCTCAGTGTGTAAATCAGTAAATCCATCTGAAAACTCAAGCTCTTCATCATCTATGGTTAATGATCGGTAAGTTGTTTTACCCTTTTCAACGGCTTTCGGAGGTAAATCATTTTTATCAACTGATAAAAACCATTTAATATTTGCTTTTTCAAGCTCAAGCTCACCAGCCATTTTAGTTGGCTCGCTCAGGGTAACAACATTTAATTTTGGAGCTCCGAAAATCCATAATAACATATCAAAGAAATGTATGCCAATATTTGTTGCCACACCACCAGATTTGCTTACATCACCCTTCCATGAAATAAGATACCATTTACCCCTTGAGGTTATATATTTTAAGTTTATATCGTATTTTTTCCCTTTGTATTCTTTTTCTACCTTTTCTTTTAATGAAATAATTGTAGGGTGCAACCTCAATTGTAATATGTTGTAGATTTTTTTACCTGATTCCTCTTCAAGTTCTTTTAATGCATCAAGATTCCATGGGTTAAGGACTAAGGGTTTTTCACATATCGCATTGGCTTCAATTCTTAATGCAAAACGAATGTGTGCATCGTGTAGGTAGTTTGGTGAACAGATGCTTACATAATGGATTCTTTCTTCAGGTTGTTTTCTTCGTAGCTTTTCAGCGTATCTATCAAATCTTTCAAATTCTGTAAAAAAGTTGACATCATAAAAATATCTATCTAATATGCCAACGGAATCGTTTTTATCCAATGCTGCAATTAATCTGTTACCGGTATCTTTTATTGCTTGCATATGTCTGGGAGCTATGTATCCACCAGCGCCAATCAAAGCAAAATTTTGTGGGTTTTTGTTCATAATATAAATAAGCTGATATGATTATCTATTGTAATATATTTTATGTATTTTTTGCTTGTTTTTTATTTGAATAGTATAGTTTTAAAATTCGATGATTTTGTTAAAAGACTCATTATGGAATAAATGTTATAATTATAGATAAGCCTTTTTATAAAGCTCCGCCCAGTCACTCCCATTTTTGAGACCAACTGAGCAAAAATCGAAAAATAATATAAAGTTAAAAGGTTATTTTTTCAAGTGAAAATTGAATGGTTACTTGATTTTTATTAATTATATAATTTAAATAAAAAAGATATGTAAATTATAAATATTTATTTTACATAGTCAATAAATTTTGCGGCAAAGTCTATAACACAGGAGTATTCGTATTTTCCATGTTTACCAAATGAAACGCCGACACATTGAAATGAAGAGTTAAAAATATTTTTTCTATGGCCTCTTGATGGAACTCCATCATCAATTAGGAGTGATATAATTACTTTTCTTGCATTTTCGGAACCATAATCTATGTTTTCTCCTATAGTGCCATCCCATTTCCCATATTTCTCAATTCTTTCAGATAAGCTTTTACCATCAGAACTAAAGTGACCAGTATTACCGGTTATATATTGATCTATCTGAAGATAATCAGCGGCTTCAGAAAGGCCATAATATGGATAAAGTATACCTACGGGTTTTTCATTATTTAAAGCTTCAATACACTCTTCCAATGCAGCAACACCTTCGCGGGTTTTAAACCTTTTTTCGCCTGGTAATTCAAAGTATAAACCAGAATAAAATTTCTTTAAGGGTAATAGATATTCTTCTGCATACTTTTTGGGATTTGTTCTTACTTTATTTAGCTCAAGAATAACATCTTTTTCGATATCTGAAAGGTAAGTGGCTTTTCTTCCAGTATCAAGAGTTTTAATATCCCAATCTGTTGACTGGGTAAAAAATAATAATAAAATATATAAAGTAAATAGTTTCATAAATAGATTAATAGTCTTTTAATAATTTCTTCTGAAGCACCTTTGTTTGATAGAACATGCTCGCATGCAGTTTTGCCTTTGATTAGTCTTAATTCTTCATCATCAAAAAGCTTTCGTAAAATTTTATAGATTTCTGTTTTGTTGGTTATTTCTATTCCAGCACCGATTTTTTTTAATATTTGTGCTTCTTGAGAATTACTATTTCTTGGACCAAAAAGCACAGGCAAGCCATATATAGCTGGCTCAAGAACGTTATGAACACCGCTACCAAATCCACCGCCTACATAAGCTATATGACCATAAGAGTAGAGAGTTACAAGCAAACCGATACAATCTATAATAATTATCTTTTCGTTTTTGTAATTTTGCAGATAAGAAAATCTAATATAACTTGTATGATTGTTTAACTCTTCTTCGATAAGCTCAAGTGTTTGTTCGGTTGGTTCGTGGGGTACAAGGATCATTAAGATATCGTCTTTATATTCTAATAGTTTTAAAAAAGCTGGGAAAATATGCTCTTCGTCTTCCTTCCAACTGGAGCCAACAATAAAAACTTTTTTATCTTTCAAAATCTCCGGGTTAATAACATTTTTAGTTTTTGATAGTTGGCTTCTGATGTAAACCTGATCATATCTTGTATCACCAACAGAAGTGATTTTAACATTTTTTAAATTGAATTTCAAAAAGTTAGCTTTGTCGTTATCTGAAACTGTCATTATTTCGGTAAAGCATGAATAGATATGATGGTGAAAATTTTTTATTAAAGGCAAATGTCTTTTGGTGTTGTTTGTCATTGTTGCATCGATGAGGAAAGAGGGTATTTTTCTATTGCTTAATTCCCATATCAAGTTAGGCCAAACATCATAACGCATAAAGATGGCTAAATCAGGTTTTATAATATCGAGAAATTTTTTAGTTTTTGATTTTGTATCAAAAGGGAGGTAAGTTATTACATCAGCTAATTTATATTTTATATTGTTCTCATAACCTGATGGTGAAAAAAATGATACTATGATTTTTATCTCGGGATAGTTTTCTTTAAAATGTGCTATAATAGGTTTTGCCTGCTCAAACTCACCCATAGATGAGGAGTGAAACCAAATTCTTTTACTATCTCCAAGGGATTTTATTTTTTGCTCTAAGTTAGTAAAAAGGTTTTTTCTTCCAGCGAAGGCTTTTCTTGCTTTTTTATTAAAGAGCATATATATGAATAAGAGGACCCATAGTATCGGTACAACAAAATAATTGTAAAGTGTTTTCCAGATAATAAGCATAGACTAAAATTCCGTAAAAATTTGAATAAAATTAATAACCCTGATACCTTCCACCATCAACGGGTAAAGATACACCCGTTATATAGCTTGCTTTTTCAGAACAAAGAAAGGCAATTGCTGAAGCTAATTCTTCAGGCGTTCCAATTCTTTTCATACTGTTAAATTTGCCAAAGGATTCAATTACTTCATCTTTAGATATATTTTTTTCTTTTGATTGTTTTTCAGCCAACTCTAACAATCTATCAGTTGCTATATATCCAGGGCATACATTATTGATTAATATATTATATTGAGAGAATTCGTTTGATAAAGATTTAGCTAATCCTATAACACTCATTCTTAAGGAATTTGAAAGTAGTAGACCATCGAGAGGTTGCTTTACACTAACTGAGGTAATATTAACGATTCTTCCCCATTGCTGGTTTTTCATATATGGCAAAGATTTTTTAATTAGGGTATAAACGCTCATTACGGTATTATCGAAACCATCATACCAATCATTACTATTTATATCATTAAAGTTGCCGGGTTTGGGACCACCGCTATTTGTGACTAATATATGTATTGTGCCAAAAGTTTTTATTACAAATTCAACCAGAGATTCTACTTCGCTCTGTTCTGATAAATTAGCTGATTTGTAAAATACCTCATTCTTAGTTATTGATGATATTTCTTCGGCTACCTCTTTAAGTGTACTATTATTTCTGCCATTTATGATTACTTTACAGCCTTCTTCTGAAAGTATTTTTGCAGTAGCCTTACCTAATCCTTTGCTTGATGCAGTGACAAGAGCAATCTTATTTTTGATTCCTAAATCCATATTAAATAATTCTTGTTATTATAAAATAATTGTAAAAATATAAATACTTTTCTTTTATTGTGTTTGGTGAATTATAGCGATTTCTTCAACTAATTGACTTTTATTATCAAATTTATAAATTTTTTTGATATATTCACCTGTTAAATAATTGCTTAATTCATAAAATGTTTCATTGTTATCAGCAGCAAAAAAATGTTGCATAAATGATTTTTTAAAGTAATTACAGATTATTTCCAGTGAATTTCGATATTGCTGGCACAGTTACCTGCTTGATCAATAATTGAGTGTAGGGAAATTAGTTTAGACATTTCGTTTTTTATCTCGGCTTGTGATTTAATCATTGCTCCATATTGAAGTTCTTTTTTGTATATAATTCTTATTAGCTCAATTTCTTTTTCTTGCAATATTTCAATAGGTAAGGCTTCAAGAGCCCATTGAACATATGAAACATTATTCACATGGTCGTTTGTATCAATATCGCTAAACCTAATTCTGAATTCTTTTTCAAACTCTATTTTTTCTGGTGGTTGAGGGTTCACAAGCTTTTGAAGTTTATTTTTTCCTGGAGTAACACAATAACCATGATACATATCTTCGTTTACTGTTTTTGGTTTTCTTGTTTTTGTATCAACAAAAAGCCAGATAGTATCTGCAGAGATAATTATATCATCATTTTCATTATATACTTCAAAAATTCTATGGGCGTAAAATCTTAGGAAAGATAGGGGTATCGTTCTTAGAACAATTTTATCTTTAAATTTTGGGTATTCTTTTATTCTGATTTCAAATTGATGAAGCACCCAGCCGAGATTGTTTTTTTCATAATACTCCAATCCGATTTCTCTATCCTCACTTTGTAGAAGAGCGAGATCTTCAAAAAACTTCATTAAGGAGATTACTGAAAGTCTAAGTCTTTTATCTGTATCATAATAATGAATAAAATATTCTTTTTCTTTTATCATTTCCAGCATAATACAACCACCAATATGAAAATAAAACTCAAAGTTAAAAATTAATGTGTAAAAAATCAATGATACTATTTCTGGTTAAAATGCTGAAGTTATTATTTATCAAAAAAATTGATTTATATATTATTATTCAAGTTTTGTATGTTTTCTGCTTCTATTTACAATACTAATAAATTGATTATATTTAAGTAGCTATCTTTAATAAGGGTTTAATAATCATTTAAATTACTTTTTAATATCAGAAATTTATAACTTCATATCAAAAATTGATACAATTATACCTAAAAATTTAAATTTTTTTCATAAAAGCAAATAATTTTTGTTTGGCATATTTATTGTATGTATTTATAGTGTATGGGTAAGGAAATTATATTTTGTGAGTATAAGTTAAAAGTAAGTTTTATGGAAATCTTTTTAGTTCTTTTTCATTAAAATGATTTTTTATTCAGATTAGAAATAATTTAAAGAGGGCATATAATTATGAATAGATGCAGCATTTGTGGTACATTTTGTGAGTATGAGATTTGTGATAAATGTATCGAAAAAACTAAGAAGCATCAATTAATTGTTTGTGTAAATTGCAAGAAAGTATGTGCGCTTGTGACAATTGAGTCAGATTTTGCTAAATTTGGAAATAGAGCTATTTTTTTTACAAGGACTTGTCAGAACTGTTCTCCAGATACACCTAAAGAAGAACTTTTTAGTATGCTATATGTGAATGATAAAGATGCTATAGAAAATATAGATCCTGAAAACAATTAGTTGTTAAATGTATTTATTGTGAATTATAACAAAACAAGTTTTTTAAAAATGGATAATATTTATTATCAAAAAATAATATTAAAATATAAAAAAGTAAGAAATACAAAATAATTGAAGGAGAAATTTTTTTTGGCACGAAATTTGAAACTTTTCTAAATTGTTTTTATTCAATAAAAAACTTGATTTTATGATTGGAATTTATAATTTTGATATGAGTTTGTGTTAAGGTTTCGACTGGGGTTTTATTAGGTTTTGAGCGACTAATCATTTTTGTAAACAAATTGAGGGAAGAATGTTATACTTTTTGAATTCACCAGTATTGACCAACTATGGCCTTTATCGTTTTCGCAAATGCACAACACAGGAAGCAAGAGAATTATGGAATAGCACAATTGAAAAGATTAGTGCTTGTGGTCACAAAGATACCTCTGATTTTTTGCAAAAACTTGGGATGAATGTTGAGGTAAATAGAATTTCAATAGAAATGAAAAAGGGAGACATAGCAATAGTTCTAAGAATTAATAAGAGACTTACGGAAGGTAAAATCATCTCTTCCAAAGAATTGAGCGAAATAGATTATGAGTTTGGCATTTTAGAATTAATAGAATAAAAAATTATGTATGATAACATCAAGATCTTAAAATTACGCTTTTTGTTAAAAGCAATTGATATAATTCAACTACCAGAATATACCGGTTCAACATTTAGAGGTGCATTTGGTTATGCTTTTAAAAACGCTACCTGTATCATGCGAAAAGAAAGATTATGTGAGAATTGTATTGTTAAATTAAGCTGCTCATATTACTCTTTTTTTGAAAGCCCTTTACCGGAAACAATTTCTGAGGATAAGTTAAAATTTTTGAAGCTAAGTAATGTTAAGAAAATTCCTCACCCTTTTATTTTTGAACCTGACATAAAACAAAAAAGAATTTTGAATAAAGATGATCTTTTCTTTTTTGATTTAATATTATTTGGCAAGGCTAATGAATACTATCCTTATTTTATTTTTTCGATTATTGAAATGGGAAAAAAGGGGATAGGCATAAATAGAGGAAAATATGTATTAGAAAAAGTATTAAACTTTGTTAATGATAATGAAACAGAATTAATTTTTGATATGGATAGTAATGTTTTATCTAAAATTAATAATTATTTTGTGCCTCTTAATCAAAATATTACTGAAGATATAATAAAATTAAACTTTATAACACCATTAAGATTGCAACAAGAAGGAAAGCTTGTTAATAATCCGGATTTCAAAATATTAATAATAAATTTAATAAGA
>DATCTW010000061.1:0-49439 GCA_036567745.1 Ignavibacteria bacterium
AGATATTAAATATAAAAAATTTTCAGTCATCAGAACTTATTATTTGTTTTACAATATTTGAAATGTCCATAGTATGCTAATTTGTTATGTATCAAATATTATTTAAAAATTATAAAAAATATTTTTAAAAACTTAACAAACTTATACTATATAATTTGTCTATGTAATATTTCTAACAGGAATTATTTAGCCTTAATCAAATTTTTATAAATCAAAGTAAAACAAAAAAAATTAAATATGCAAGAAAAAAATACAAAATATTTATATGTATGAAAGAACTATATAAATAAAAAAAATTAATCCAATTTTGATCGAATTAAAGCTTTTAAGCAGAGACAGGGATTCGAACCCTGGATAGAGATTTAAGCCCCTATGACGGTTTAGCAAACCGTTGCCTTCAACCACTCGTCCATCTTCGTGAGCTTAAATAAATTCTATAATATAAAATTAAATATTTTTTCATTTAATTATAAAGTGAAAAATTTTAACTAAATTCCTGTTTTCATAAATCGTAGTATTCAATAGCGATGAAAAGCAAAAAATTGGGTTATATCTTTTAAATACAAAAAAATAAAAGTTAATTATTAGTTATTCAAAACAAGCAAAATCAATCAAAATTATAAAAAAAAGTTTTTTAAAAAATAAAAAAACTAAAAAAAATTATTTTCTTTTTAGTTTTAATTTTGTCCAAAGTTTCATCAATTGTATTATTCAATTCAACAAGTTTTTTAAATTCCGTAATAACGTTAACTAAAAAATGCTTCCGAATTGAATTTTTCCCCATTACCACATTGAGCGATATCAATGTATTTAATTTTTGCTAAATTTAATTTCTCACATTATGTAGAATAATCGTGAAATATTTCATTTTGGTTTTTCAATAGCTCATTTCCCAGGCTTTCGTTAAAATTTTATATTTATTCCAATTATTTGGAAGAGATAAATCAATAAATATATCTTTTAAAATATAAATTTTCTAATTATAAAAAGTATTCTTTTTGAGATAAAAAAATATTGAAAAAATAATAAAAGACTTGAAAGAATGATAAAATAATGAAATATACTAACAATGACATTATCACTAAGATAATACTATCCTTTACTTAGTGATAAAGAATATAGTAATAATATAATAAATTATAAAAATAAAAACATTTAAATTGATACAAATACAGTTGAATTGCTAACCACAAAATAATGCCCATTGGAATAGAAACATAATTCCGGATATACTATTTTATCATTCTCCTGATTAATAAATTTCACTGGATATATAGCTTTTTTCGAATGTTCGTCTAAATCTAATAAAATCCAACCTATATAATTGAATAATACTAATAATTGTTCATTTAATACTATTTTTGGATTTATCAAAGGTGAAATAATAATTTCATATTTATTTGATACTATTTTTGATTTTGTCGAAGGTGATAAATAAATGTTTTGTTCAGCGGTAATATTTCGTTTAGATGATTTATTTAATGCATCAATTACGCTCGAAAATTGGTATTCGTTAAGAAAATTACCATCATAATCATATTTTCTAATCACTGGTAATATCGATGAAATGAACCAAATAAAATTGCTTGCTTGATTAGCTAAAATAAAATATCTACGTCTTAGCTGATCTGTAATAAAATCATTATTATTTTTTTCGATAGGGGCTATTTTTTTTATTTCCTTCCCTGAATCATCATAAATTGACCCAAGAAAAAGATCATCATAATTCTTTGGTGTACTTATTATGTTTAGATCCTTACTTATACAAAAATAATTTTGAAAGATTTCGTTGACATATATCAATGCTAGAAAATTGCCAAGAGAATCAAATTTTTGAACACGTTTACCATAATTATCAACTACATATAAATATTTCCCGGGAACTGTACAAAAATCGCATATATTTAAAAATTTACCGGGTGCTGTGCCTTTTTTATTGATTTTTGTAATACGGTTTTCATTCAGGTTTACTTTTAGAATATCAGATTCAAACCCAGAATTCACAATCATATATATTATACTATCTGAAAAGGATTCTAATTTTTGAATTCTGTATTTTTTTATTATATTGCCTTCAACTTCTTCAGATAAAGAAAATAACTTTTTTGTATATATTTTTATAGTATCACCAATAGAAGTTGAATCAAATTTAATTTTTTTTATTGGATTAATATTGGAATTACTTTCTTGAGAAAAACTCAAAGAATGAAGTAATATAATTATAAATAAAAGGGTAAAAGTTTTTTTCATTATAACCTTCTTTAAAATATTCTTATTTTTATTATTTAAAAATTTCTATTTCTTCATCACTTATAACTTCCTCCAAATCTGTACTATTCATAATGGTAATAGAGGACAAAATTGTTTCATGTTTGCTGTTTAAAATAATATTAGATTCATGATAATTAATTTTGAATAAATTTAATAATGGGAATGGTTCTTTATCAAAATATATATCAATTGATTTGTATCTTTTCTTAAAGTCTTTGTTTTTGGGTAACCCAGCGATTATATATACTAGTTTTAGACCTTTTTTTATATATCTTGATAGTTTTTTTTGCAAATTTTTATCGTAATTTAATAGTAGATCATTGTCATCTCTTAGAATTGTTAACAATATTGGTGATTTATCAAATTGTTTCATATTAAACACTTTTCCAAAACGGTCATATAACGAAGTATCAATAATTCTCTCCTTATATTGAAGCATTTTACTCATATCAATACGATCATTTGTACAACTAGTTGAACTACAACTGCTTATTCCTTGTGCAATTAAAAAGATTGAAAAACTGATATGTAATAAAATAATTATTATGAATTTCATATTTTATAAAATAGATATTTAAAATTATGTATTATAATTTATTAATTTTATATTCTTATTTTTTATCAAAATTATTTAAATATTCAACTTATTCATCATACTTTTTTTATATTGATCAGCTTTTCGTTCACTTATATTTAATAATGAAGCAATCTCTATAATCTTTAATTTTATCATTAAGATACCCAGAGTTTAATTTTAAAATAAGTAAGATAACTTAATATCTAATATTTATTTTAACTTTTGAGAAATAAATCATTATTTCTTTCACTCAATAATTATTTAATAATTCAATCATTATGATTTCAATATATTTCTTTTAGTTACCCCAAATTGTTTCGCTCAAATAATCCCCATTTTTTTTATAAAGTTGCAAAATAAAATTATCAAAGTCAAGAAGAAAATGATTTTCTCTACAAAAAGTAGACATAAAGTAAAGAAAATTATTTGACATTTTCAATCTCAAAAGAATCCGAACTCATATAACCTAAATTTGAATGTATTCTTTTCGATAATAAAAAATTCATTCTATTTAAATAAACTAAGTTCTTCTTCCTTGCAAGTATTATATACTTGCTGATAGAATAATTCTGTTTTCAATGTGTGAAAAAATGATTCCTGCACCGCATTATCATAACATTTGTCTTTACCGCTCATATTTTTAATAGATAAACCTCCACCAAAATAAAATGGAGATTTTTCTTTTAATGGAAATATTTTACTCTTAAATAACTAAAATTTGAGTTTAATTTCCAATCCCAATTTGATGAGCTTGACATCAAATATTTTTCTATAGTAATAAAACCCTCGATTTCGAGTTCAGGAATAAAAGCGATGATAAATCCAATTTCTACTCCACAACCATGTTTTATATGTAAAGAGAAGCTTTGTCCATTTGGAAAAAGATAATTTCCAGATATTTTAATCTTTTAAACTGAAAATTTAGAATCTTCGAAACACTCATGGTACCTCAAACAATAAATACTTTTTGAATAAAAATTCGACGTATGAAAAACAACAAATAAAACAATATTATACTCATAGCATTATTTATCTTATGGAAATCTCTCATGCCATGTATCTCCAATAACAATGCTCTTAATATACCAGTATTGTGCACCAATGGAATTTTTCGGGTCTTGGCAGTGTTCGCAGTATTATAAAATATTTTTTATTATTCCGTAGAGACGTTGCATGAAAATTTCGACAGCCCTCATATTTTATAAGATGGTAATATTTACACCTATTTTTAACATGCCATATACTTTCATTGGATATTTTCCATCAGGCAGATCAATTCTATTATTTAAATCTTTTATTTCATGCCAGCCATATTCTTCTTTAAAAGGCCTACTGAATGAAATATCTGCGGAAAACACTTTGGATAAATGCATACCAATACCGACAACTATCACGGTGTGAAACTCATTATCATTATGAGCCGTAATAACTTGATATTCGGCGCTTCTTAATTCGCCATCTTCTCCAAAAGTATACGGATCAATATGACGAGTATTATCCAATCCTAACATTACATAACTTTTTCTTTTGTATATGTAATACTTTCCGTGTAAGCTTAAAGATAAACTTGTAAGATGTTCTCCTGCAAATAAAATTCCCGGCCTAAATTCAGCTGACCAGTCATTATCAATATTACATTGCAAATATAGGTATAAACTAACCGGAAACACATAACCGCTATGAGGAACAAACGCCAGTTTATATACCGGTTGAGTCCCCGAAAAATTTTCAAGCCTCTTTTCCAGAATTCTATTTGATTCTACTCTAAGTCCAAATTTAATTTCCGGAAATCTCACTGTTGAATCGATTCTATCCTGAGCTTCAGAATAATTAAGAATATTAATCAGAAATAGAAAAAATAAATAACAACTTTTCTTTATCTTTCTCATCATGGAAACACTTCCCACTAATTATTATGATAAATAATTTGTTCTACAAACCAATATTGTTCTACTTCAGGTGTTTCTGGATCTTGACAATGTGAATAGTTTGGTAATAAATTTATTGATTCCAGATATTTATGTTTAGACGCACTGCCATGACTATACGACATAAATTTTTCTATTGGAATTCAAATAAATTTACACCAAGACTCAGATTCAAATTGACCCTATCAATTTCAAATTCATCTAAAATGAGTCCTAATTTTATGCTTCCACTCATTTCCAACCATTTATTAATAATATAATCAGCTCCAAATTTCAAATCCTCAGTCATATATTTATTACGATTAATTTTGCTTAAGTTATAAATACTAACTTTTTCTGAGATAAAGTTATTTGATAACCCAACAGAAATAGATGGAGCAACATCACTATTTAATAATTTTATTTTGATTCCGCCGCCCAATGTTTCATTTGTTATATCACGGTTATAACCTGCTAATGAATAAGGGACGTCATTTGAAAAATAGCAATATTCAAAATATACACTAATACCATTTGGTAAAACCAAATTTACTTCGGCATTGTATCCAAAACTGTAATCAAATATTGATCGATTTATATTATCATTAATAACCGGTTTAAGATAGTTTCCACCTAATAGAATCCTAACAGTTGCTTTTTTAGTTTCAGATGGATCATATTTATTCTGACAATATAAATATGACCCAAATAAAATGCAAATAGCGATCATAATAATTTTATATTTCATTTTTCCTCCAATTATTCCTTTCACGATATATAATTAAGGAAATATTTCAAATCGGTCATTCATATAAATAATCTGATCAATATACCAGTTAGAACCATTATCAATCGAGCATTCAACACATGGATCCCCATTGTAATTACAATACTCATAAACTATAACGTGTGTTGCAAAAGCATGTAACCAATAATTATTAAATGCATAATTACAGAAACAAGGTATATTGGGATCGTTGGGTCCATTTTTAGTGAAAATAAAGATTCCGTTAATTTCAAGATTTGATGCTAAGGCAATTAACCCATTATAATTAGAGTAATTTTCGTCCTGATGTATAAAATTCCAATAATTTCTATTAGCATATTCATTTTTATAAGATAACCATGAAGTGAGTATATTGCTATATTTGTCACACATTATAGTAGTATTCTGAGAAGCATTAAATACTCTATGATAATTTTCTTTATAAATATTTGGATACAGCAATGAACCGAACGAATAGCTTCCAAGTAATAATTGTCTACTACCAATATTATTTGCTACATAATTAATGTTGCTAAGTATAACATCTTGAGAACTGATTGCATTTCGTTCAAATGGCTCATCGCAATAAAAACCAGCCACACTATTGAAATCCGAATTACTAGTAACACTAGTCCATTCATTCATATTTGTTGTATTTGGGATTCTAATAAAAATTTGATTATCATTAAAGCCGGCTATATTTTTTGCATTACTATATTGCCATTGAGAGCAAATTATTCTATTAAATCCATATTTTGAGCGCATATCATACCAAGATATATCTCCTATTTCGTCCGTAGGAAAAAACCCAACCGTTTTTCCAGTATAAGCTGAATAATCAGTGATATAACTATATGTATAGGAGCGGAAATCGCATCGTGCACTCTTAGGTTTAGCAATGCTACTATCAACTATAAATTTATACGGCTGCGATGCAAGAAATTCTTTAAGTGTGATTTTCTTTTTAGGTTTGATGATGGTTTTGCCGTTTTCTTTTTTTACTTCGGCGCCTTCTAGTAGAGAACCGGAGGATTTCATGAGCGATGTTACGGAGGTAGAAATTTCTTGAGTGTCAGTTGATTCGGGGTTCATGACAAATTCCCTTTCAGCGCAGGATGTGAGTAGAAAGGTAATACATGAATACATGAATGCATATATCCAATAGCGGATAAGAAGTCTTTTGCTTCTCATAAAGCATTCCCTTATTTTATTTTTTTTATTTATTACTTATGCAGGTTTTACTGCATTAATAACTTTCAGAAATAAAAACTTATATACATAGAAAATTTTTGAAAAAAATATTTTTTTAATTAAATAATATATATACTGGTGATTCCAAAACTAAAATATCCAATAAGATATTCATATTGTAATATATGAATTAATTTAAGAATGTCAATAGTTAAAATTAAAAATACCTTATATTATTTATTATAGAATTCTCAAAATATTTTACTTTGTTACTCACAGCTCTTTAACTTTTTAAATCAACTACTTTATATAAAATTATAATAAAATTACCAAATAACATTGAAGAGTTAGACCTTTTAGACATACTATATTAGAGATTAGGTTAACTAATATTAAATCTCAAAATATTACTACTAATTTAATCTTCATTATTATTTAAACGAATTAAATTATTGGCATAAAATAAGAAATTTGAACTATTATTTAATGGTAGAATTTTTACTAATCATTTTATCATAAAAATCTTTAAAAAATATTTTTTTTACATATTTTGTACCCAGATGTAAAAGAAATTATATATATAGTTAATTTTCATAAAACAAAAAACCCTAACAAAATCATATGATAGTGTTAGGGTTAAAAAACTTTACAATTATTTTGCGGAGAGACAAGGATTCTCGGTAATTTCCCCCAACGCCTTATTCATCAATCTATTTTGTAGGGCTGTGACCAAATTGTGCCCATTTGATTTTGAGTTAATAATTACTTTTAATAATGATTTATTACCAAAATTCTAATTTCATTCTATAAATAAAATAGTAAAATATTTTAAATAATTCAATCCAAATAACACGACCAATCAATAATGATGTAAAAAATATGACTGAAAATTTTGCATCAATATCCATAATATGAAATAAACTTTATTTCACAAGCACCATCCTCTGAATATTTTTATATTCACCTGCTTCTAACTTGTAGTAATATACACCTGACGCATATTTACCGGCGTTAAATTCTACACTATATGAACCGGCTGATTTGGTTTCGTTAACAAGTGTTTTTACTTCCTTTCCGGTTACGTCATATACTACCAGTTTTACATGCAAATCTTTCGGTATGCTGTATCTTATAACTGTGCTTGGGTTGAAAGGATTGGGGTAGTTGCTGAGATAGAAACCTTCAGGAGTTGTTCTCTTATCGGCTGTCTTGTTATCCTGATCTTGGCCGTTTGATTTATTTGACTCATTTGATTTATTTAGTAACGATGCTAAATAGATTACGTTTCTATCGTCTTTATAATCGCCTGTTAAATCATTATATATTTTTTTCGCAGAGGTAATATCGTTTTTCTTGAAATAATACTGATAAAACTTTTGAACATTTGCCGATAACGCGTATTTTGTTTTTGGATAGCTTGTAATAATTTTATTCAATTTCTCAATTGTTAAATCGGTATTATCAGTCACTGCATAGCAGTTTGCTATACATGATTCCAATAATGGATTACCGCTTTTTGAATTCATATTTTCCAGATATTCTGGAATTTCTTTTATATTACTTTCCCTAAACAAAGATAGAAGGCCAAGATACACTTCGTCTAAATTACTCTCTTTTGTTGATGAAGAGATCATAGTCTGATAATCCTCATATGCTCCTTTATAATCGCCAATCATTTGTTTTGATTTAGCATCTTCGATTGAGGAACTGCAGCTTGGAGAATTATTGATCATTTTAAAAGAAATACCCTCGGCTATCTCAGGTGATTTTTCTGCTGTTTTGCTTGTAGGCGCGCTGGTACAATATGAGGTACAATTCAGTGTTCCGCCTTCGTTGAATATTTTATCTCCCTGGGTTGGCCCCCAATATATATTACTTGCATAAACAGTACCACTAGCATCAAGATGTAAATTATATGTTGTGTTAGTGTATAAACAGTTTCCATAGAAGTATGGGTTTGTAGCGCTGCCGATTGTTGGAGAAACTCCAGTACCACAATAAACTCCTACACCATTAGACCTGATTTTATTATTGGAAGCTCCGCCGCAAGCGAAACTGGAATATGGAGATAAACCGAAAACCGGCGTTGCATAATTATTTATTTCTATGCCGGTAGTATTGTTTTCGACTGTATTTCCGACACAATATCCGTTGCTATTGTCAAACCTTATTCCTGTTGTATTGTTTGCTATATTGCAAAATTGAACGTAAGGATAACCCGTGCAGTTTACAAATGATAATGCATAGCCATTGACTTTATTTATATCGCAATAGGATAAAACTGAATGTCCTGAACCCGAAAATGTTAGTCCTCCCCATGTTTCTGTAGTATTAAGAGGAACAAAAACAATCCTGTTCGATGAGGTTCCTTCAGAAGTAATAATACCATTACAAGTAATACTTGCTCCAGAAACAAATTTTAGATTTGTACCAGGATACACTGTTAATGTTACTCCTGAATTTAGCACTGCATTACCTTCTCCTACTTCCAAATCTCTTAATATTCTATTAGCTGTAATAGTGCCATAAATTTTTTTCTTAAGCATAAATAATTTTCCCGCACCAGGGTTCAATGATATAGTAAACGATGTTCTGTTGGTCACAGAATTATATGTCCCGGGATACACAACTTTCGAATTTTGATCTTGTATAAAATAGTTACCATTATTAATTTCGATAGTTACATTTCTAGCAGAGGTCAAGTTGCCATTCGCATCATTCAATAATCTGTTAACAATTAAAAAATAATCTATTGAATCGGTTCCCTGATCCATTCTTTTAAAAGTGCCGATTTCAATTAATGTATCTCCATCTGCCGTGTTTACGCTATAAATATTCGCACTGTTTTGAGGAATAGAATAATTTGGAAATGACTGTCTGTATTTTAATTTCTTAACAATATGTCCAATCTGTTTTATTTCATTATAAACAGTGCTCACATTATCATAAATGGGAATAGATTGGGGATCTGTAGCTGCTGTAAATTTGTTGCGATTCAGATCAACTAGTCCAAACAAACTTTCATCATCCACATATTCTTGATTTATATTGTCTATCCCATGCAATAGACCATCGATTTCACTTGTTGTTGATTGTGTTGTATTTCCTGAACTGGAAGCTCCAATCTGTCTTGAACCATATACATAAGATATTACCCCTCGCGCTCCACGAGATAGGGCAAGATAAGATTGAACCCTTAGCTCCTCAAATGTTGGTCGTCTTTTTCGATATAGATTATTTTCTGGATATTCAAGTTGAGATTGAATCACCGCATACCAAGTTTGAGTTTTACCATTTAATTTATTTGAAATTCTATTTACATGACCTAGAAAAATTCCAAGTGCGGTCTGTTGGTCAGTTCGAATTTTTTGTGTATTTCTATTAAAAACATATATAGCTGGACATATTATATCTAAATTGGTTACTATATTTAGAAAATTATCTTGTATATCGCCGTAAGCAATTACCTTTCTTGAATTATCAACCTGTTTAATTTTTCCGGCAATATAATTCATTTTTGGCCACTTTATATTTTCATATTTATATTGTTCAGAAGGATCAAAATAATTGGTAGTCCCGTTTTCATGACCAATGAACCATGAATAAAATCCTGTTCTGTTTACGAATTTGCTATAAATACCGTTTATTTTCCTATCAGCAATCACACGCCATTCAGTTTCGGGCATTAAAGTATCACAATATCTTACATGATACTCAAGGCTCGTATCAACTCCAAACTGTCCGCTTACCCAATTCCATTTACGTCTTGCTACCCCCATCTTAAATCCTATTTCCTCGCATAACTGCATAACGGTATCTTCCTTCCAATCCGGAATAAAGCAATCGAGAAAATTTCCGTTGGTATTTGTCCAATTTGACTTTTCATTATTCCATTCAGAAGCGGTATAATCATTTAAATACGGTTTTCGATATGCATCAATATAAATTCCCCACAAACCAAGCGGGAAATAGCTTGATGTGTCGTTTTGTTGAGAAAAGACCATATCGGGAGTTAAAAGAACTAATAAAATCGCGATACTAATAAAAGACTTTTTCATAAAAAATTCTCCTAATGAATTAATATCATTTTTTTTGTCAGCACTTTGTTATCAAATACTATTTGGTAAAAATACATACCGGAAGAAGCCTTAGCCCCTGCATTTGTTCTGCCGTCCCATCTGGTTTTGTGTTCGCCTCCTTCCTGGATGGTTTTTTCAAGGCATATTACCTCTTTGCCTTGTAAATCGTAAATTTTTATCTCAACTAATCCTTTTTTAGGAATGGTATATAATATGGTTGTTTCCGGATTAAAGGGATTTGGGTAGTTCTTTAATTGAAGATCGCCTTCCCGGTTTGAATTCGGTTCGCTAACCCTGGTGAGTATTCCATCATTTGTAATTCTCAGCGCTAGAACTGCAAATCCTATATTTTTGGAGCCCCATGTAACAATTCCGCCGCCGTTCCCATCAGATACTATTTGCGGAAAATTATGCATTTCTGGATTATCGGTAAGCGGTTTGCCTTTCTTTCCCCAAGAGGCTTTGCCATACTTATCTATTTTCTGCGCAACTACCTGCGGATAACCAATTGTCGCCTGTGATACATTAATTACGCCACCATCGCCGTCATTTACCATTTGCGAATTTGTGACTTCCGCGGTTGAATCAATATAGTAAGCTCCATGATCGCCCCATAGTTTTTTACCGGAGCTGTCGATATGTTGTATTGATCTTCCGACACCTAAAAAAATGCCCCCCTCCTTATCACTTATTAGCCTTCTTGCCCCACCGCCGCCAGTATATGGCATTGAGTCTATCTTATCACTTTTCCATAGCAATAATCCTTCATTCGTTATTTTTTGGAGATGTAAAATACCATCATAATTTACCCATGTAACATATGTATTATTAATTCCGTCAAAGATTGTGTACACGAATATCTGTGATTTGTCGTTATTAGTGGAGATCAATACTCCCTTTTCGCCCCATAACCTTTTTCCTTTTTTATCAAAACGCTGGGAATAAATATCTCCGCTTTCTGCCCATGTGATAACAGCTCCTCCATTTCCATCCACAGAAATTACTGCATCATGATTATAAATTACTTTTTCTGAAGGTCCGGCAACAATAATCCCTGCGTCTCCCCATTCCCTTTTTCCAAGCTTATTTACTTTTTGGGCCAACACCATGTAATCGTGCGCTCCGTAATATATCCATGTATAAAACGCGCCGCCATCACCGTCAGATGCAATTTTTACAAACAGCCCCGGATATTTATTGCTTAAACCAACTGCCGAGTCACCCCATAATAATTTTCCATTAATATCTACTTTTTGACTATATATATCCGTTGAATTCGGATTTCTGTAGTCCTCCCATGCAGCGATAAAGCCTCCATCTCCATCCGAAATAATTTGCGGCCAATCTCTTCCACCGGAAGCATGGCATAATAAAACGCCGTTTCTCTGCCAATAAATTTTACCGCTTGAATCAATCCTTTGTGCATAAATATTTTCATATGGAAAATTTCTGATATCCGCCCAACAGATATACGCTCCTGTGCCTGAAGCATCGCCTGCTATTTGCGGCAATGAATAGGTTTTATTTGTTATAGTATCGAATACTACTAACCCATTTTTTATCCATTGACCCTCAGCAATGTTACTAAAGAATAGAATTAATAATAAAGATATAAATGTTTTAATCATTACTCCTCCTTTTTCAATATTTGTGATCATTTTGTTCGGAATCATTTTCAATTGTTACTCGCGTTTTTAAGAAATATTTATATAGAAATTTTTATTTTTTACTCTGTCTTCGGTATCATTTGGCACTATTTTAATAAAAACATTTTCTTGCTGTCAACAAAATTGTTTACTTGTAATCTGTAAACATAAGTTCCACTTGAAAGCCCTGCAGCATCAAAATTTACTTCATAGCTTCCCGGGTTCCTTTCTTCACTAAGAAGTGTTTTAACTTCTTTGCCAAGTAAATCATATACTATCAATTTTACATATCCTCTTGTTGGTATGCTGAAAGAAATCTTTGTGCTTGGATTAAATGGATTTGGGTAATTTTGTAGAAACGCTACATTATTTGGTAGTTGATCTGGTTTACTAATACCAACTGATGGACCACCTATCATATATACACCATTGATAATTACTGTTTTATATCTTATAGAGTATAAATGTTCATAGCCTATAGTGTAAAATCCAATATTTTTTATAAAATTAAATGAATTGGCTACATCTATATTCATAGCACTAAATATAATTAATTCATTGTTTTTATATTCTATTACACAGGCATGAGAGTACAACCTGTTTATATAAAATTCTTTAGCTTGTCCAGAAAATTTCCATAAAAGGTAATCCGTACTATCGGATTCTAAATATTTATAAACATTACCAATAGAATCCTCTTTTAGATATTCCGAATGTTTCTCTGTTTCAATTATTGTATCCGAAATTTGTCCGTAGTAATCAAGGATAAAATAATTTTTATTATTAGTAAGTATGGTATCACCTTTAACCTTTATTTTAGATTATATGGCATGTACCTTTCTTTCAGTAAAGCCGTGGTTGGATCATAATTTTTTTTTGTATATGTTCCCTCCATCTCCCAATAATTTCCCACCGCCAACAGCAGGTAGCTGCTATCCTGCTGCGCAAGAACTATCTGCACACAACAGAACAGCGCTAACAGATAAATTATTTTTTTCATTTTTTCACCTTAAAATATTTAAAGTTTTTTACTTTTGAGAGAGTATGCTCATCTCCAGAAATCGCCACATTGTGAAAATAAATTTTTGAGAGAAAATATTATTTGAGTTTGATATTACCTCTTTGGTTTTTATTGAAATTGATATAACAACGGGATAACCAAATGAGCACAAACTAATAAAAGTATGGTGAAAAATATTTGAAAAGATTTTTGCTCATAGTACACCCAGCCGATAAAATGCTTAAGAGAAACACTATAATAAGGTTTGGCGGTCCTTATTATATTCCCCGGTTTAACATAAACATATTTTATAACTACAATAATATAATATATAATAAAATGTTTGTCAATACGTGAAAACAAGTATTTTTTAGGTCAAAACATACGCAAAATATGTAGAATAGTATATATATTATTGTAATATTGATGATTATTATATCTGTATTTATAATAATTTTTAATACGTTATATCAATATTAAATAATTTAAAAACATGTAAAATATTTTCGTGAGCTTCAAATTTTTGCTAGATCTTATCATTATTGAAAGAAAAATCTCTTAAATCAAGAATGGATTGATTTCATAAGATGGAATAAATTTTATTTGAAAAAGAGAAAGGATTTTTAGAATTGCTAATATACACGTTGTACCATAAGAATATTTCTGAATGAGAAATACATATTGCACCAAAAACAGATATTGACAATGCACAGTAATAACTATATCTTTTATTATTATTTGGAAATATTAAAAACGGAGGCTATATGGCAACAAATCCACCCAAAGGTGATAATTCAAGAAAGGTAGCAGTTCGTGATCGGTCTCAAGTTTATAATCCCAAAATTGATCAATACTCGAAACGAGACACTGATTCTGTACAATTTATGGGAAATAAAAAAGATGGCACCCCATTTAAAGGCGTTAGAAAAGAAAAATAGTGCTTTCACTTTCACTTATTACGTTCTCGTCAAATATTGCATGGCGATATATTTATATTAATAATACCTCTGCGTTTTAATCATGTCTTGAATGATTTTGATTGTTTTCGTCTTATATGTCTTCAGAGTAATTCTCAGGATGACTTTATTTCTAATATATTTTCTAGAGCTATGCTCATTTAATATATCGAATTCATGTTTTCAGTATAAGTATTAGGAGCAATATAATATTTATAATGTCGACTTTTCGTCTTACCTTTCAATCCACCTTTTTGAAATATACTTAGTTCTATATTAGTCAAAATGTAATTTAATCTCATCATATTTTTCTTTACTGAGAAGTCGATTCTTGTCAAGTTTAATCACTTTTGCTTGATCAGAAAAAAAGCTTTAGATGTTCATTCTCCATTGCACTCATAATCACTTGTGTATCATCGGAGAACTCGTTTAATATCAGATTTACAATTTTTTCATAGTTTTGATGGGACTGTTCTTGTTGGTTAGGAGTATCTATCACAAGTGAAGACAAAACTTCGCTCCCAAACTTTTCAACCATTGTAAATATTGTTAAGTAATACGCCAGAATGCCCCTAACACCTTCAGCCGCACCACCTTCTTTAATTACTCTATTATAATCCAATGGTGAATTTATCCTAGATAAATTAATAGCTTCTACATCTAGTATTTTTATATATTTTGTCAAGATCGAGTTATACGAATCATTTTTATTTTCAATACCTTCTTCTGTTATTATTTCTTTTTGATCTTTACTTAACTCTTTGATTTCATCTTCTAATTATTTTATATCTGATTGTTTTAATAATTTTGATTGTTTAACATTTTTTTTATTGATTTACTGGCAATACTTTCAATTATTTGGTTGAAATCAATTTTTTGTGAATCCCTTTCTTCGATTATATATTTTCTATTTATTTCATCTATTTGGTCCCTAACATTAACCAAATCTTTCTCGTTTTTCAATATTTTATTTTCAATTTTAATAATCTCGTCTTGAATTTCATTCAATTGATTTTTAGCTTAATTTTTATCAGTCATTATTGAAGTTCTGTTAAGAATAGAGTTTTCATAAATTACACCACATAATGGGCATTCAATTACTTCGTCTTCAATATTTTCAATTGAAAAAACATAATCCTTGTCCAGTTCGGCTATTAATTTTTCCGTTAAAATTTGTTATTGTACTAGGTAATTTTTTTCAGAGACATTGATTGCCAAATCATTAAGTAGTTTTTCTTGACTTTCTTGGAGTAATTTAAGGTCAGATTTAATATCCTCAGTAATTTTATCTATCGTACTAATTGTAGTAACCGTATTAACGTATGGAGGTATAAAAGCTTAAACTACTTCTAATGCAGTATCTATTTTCTGAACTTGAATTTAAATTTGTTTTTGATTTTCCTTTTTAGACGATTTTTCGGATTCAATTTCAAAATGCATAGGAGTTAAGAGTCCAATATGATATTTGATAAATGTACTTTTCCAATTAGAATATTGACCCAGATTATTAAAATTATCCCAAGCTTTCGTCCAACTTATTTTTTGGTCAAAATAATATGGAAGAAAGTAGAACTCAGGAGGATGTGTTTCTAAAATACTAGAATTTTGATTAGGAAGTAAAACCTTAAAATTAACAATTTCTGCAATTTTAATTGAATACTTGCCAGTAATTTTTTGAAAATCTTTATATATAGAATCATTTTCTTTTAAAGAGATTTGATTTTTATATCTTTTGACTCTATAATTTTTTGTGTCTATTTCAAAATCAACAATTGTTTTACAGTCTAATGCATTCCAAGTTGTGTCGAGCTCAGGTTCACAACCAAGTCCCCAAAATAATAATTTCAATAAAGTAGATTTACCAACGCTATTGTCCATTGCTGTTATCTAATTCAGTTTTTTGCTAAATTCGAACTGATTTTCCAACTTTGTTGAGTTTGACAGAACAAGCAGTTGTTTGAATTTTAAGCTTTTCATTTTTTTTAGTTCTTAAATTTCGTATTAGTATTTTAAAATTTCCTTTTTCCATTAGTTCACCATAATATATTCACAAATTAAAGTAGTTGTTATTTCCTCTTCAGTAGAAAATTGATCTCTGATTTTAGTTGGGATTACTTTTTGAATATTTTCTATTAATTTATTCATATCTTTAATTCCCAAGTTTATATTTGATTCAATTTCATTTACAAAAAATTTAGTTGTATCTATTTGAAAAGAGCTTCTATTACTTATTCTTTGCCTTCTGTATCTTGCAAATGATCTCTTAAGCTTTTTGGATTCAATAGATTTAAATCCCATTTCGTTACAAATATTATTGAATTCTGAATCAATTTTTGCTTCATCATTAAAATCAGATTTTAACTCTTCGATAATTTCTCTTATTTGTTTATAAGTAGCTGATTTAAAAATATCAGAAGTTGCTTTTTCTCCATTAGGTGTAAGATAAATTAGGAATAAGTTATTCTTTGAAATACCTTTTGATTTTGTAAATTTATCATAATACTTCTCATATTTATTAGTTTGATTATTTTTTTCATGTGATTTAATTTTGTTTTCAATTGCTAATATCCAATTATTACCAATTATTTCAATATCTATTCTGCCCCCTTTACCAAAGTCTTTTTCTTTTTTAATACTTTTAATTCTTGTATTATCTATTTCACCATTAAAAATCCTTTTATACAATTTTTTTTAAAAATTTATCATCTAAACCATGAGATTCATTCGGATTCAACAACCAAAATAACAAATTTGTGTGTATTTCTTCTTTATCAGTCATTCCTAATGCATCAAATAAATATAATTTAGTTTTTCCCCATAACCCTTCCTGTTTAAGTTTATTTACAGCCTTTGCGTATAATATTAAACCTTCTTTGATTCCTTTAGTAATTCTCGAGTTATTATACTGTTCATACTCTAGAAACTTTTTTCTAAATAAACTGAAATTAGTTTTAAAATAACAATACTCTTTATACAAAGCTTCTTTGTATGCTTTATTGTATTTTTTTAAAGCTTCGATCTCTTCGTTTGTCAATATTTTGGTTTCATTGTTCATTGTTTTATTTTTTTATATTACAATTTAACATTAATACTTTTTTAAGTAATTCTTTACACGGAAATTTGAAATAATTGATATTAAGAAATACCTTTTAATGGAATTAATTCGCTTATTATTTTTATACTTCATAAATAATTTTATTTAAGTATAATTTACAGTATAATATAATAAAAAAATTAATATGCAAGAAAAAAATATAAAATTTTTATAGGTATGAAAGAACTATATAAATAAAAAAGCCTTAATCCAATTTTTTATTGAACCAAGTCTTTTGCGGAGAGACAGGGATTCGAACCCTGGATAGAGGTTTAAGCCCCTATGACGGTTTAGCAAACCGTTGCCTTCAGCCACTCGGCCATCTCTCCGTGTGCTGAAATTAGTTTTTTAATATACTAAATTTTTATATTTTTGTCAATTACAAATCGAAGCTTTTATTTATTAAATTCTTCTTTTAGTAAATCATCATATTCATCAGCATAATATCCAATCCTTTGAATCATATTCTCAATCTCTTTTGAATCAAGATTAGTACACTCACGAATTATTCTCAAGATAGCAACACCATCTTTAATAGAAAATGCTGACTGAAATAATTTGTTATTAATTTCTAAAAGCCTTTTGTAAAATTTTTCAGTATCCTTTTTTGGCACTTTCATTATTGGAGAATATATGTGAATATAATTCTCATCATTCGGTTTGCTATGGTAAACCTCTATTTTTACCAATGCAGAACCTCTATAAAAAGCCCACTTACCTTTATCTTTCCTGCTTTCTGTTACATTCAAACCTAAAGAATAAATAACATCATCTACCATCGAATAATAGGTATTAAGCTTTTTGTTTGAATCTGTTATTTTTTCAATGTTTTCGGACATAAAATAATTACTCTTTTATTTTAAATGGTGTAATTCTATCATTAAAATCGGGTTTGTAAATGTGTTTGCTTTCATAATCCTGTAACCAACCATTTTCGAAGCCTAATTCTTCTAACATATTTAGAACCTTGTTATATTCAGATTCTCTTATTGGTCTTGAAATCAAAATTTTTTCATGAGCTTTATATGCAGGATAGTATTGAGACATAATACTTAAACAGACATTCGTACCAATTCTACTTTTTAAACCTTTTAAAATTTTATAAGTTTCAGCTAAATTATTAGGTAAAACAAGATGTCTAATAATCAAACCTCTTTTCAATCTTCCATCATTTCCATATAATAAATTACTTCCGACTTGATTATGCATTTCAGTTATAGCATCAAGAGCAATTTCATAATAATTTTTTGCAGAAGAATACTCTAATGCAATTTCATTATCCCCATATTTAAAATCAGGAAGAAAAATATCAAATATTCCATTTATTTTCTTTAAAATTTCTACTGAATCGTACCCATTACTGTTATAAATTAGAGGTAATGTTAAACCTTTTTCAACTGCAATAACTAGAGACTTTAAAATATGTGGTAAAAAATGAGTGGGTGAAACAAAGCCAATAGATGTAGCATTCTTTTCCTGCAATTCAATCATTATATCAGCTAGTTTTTCAAAAGATATTTCATTATTTCTCTCAATTTGGTAATTTTGACTAATCTGGTAATTCTGGCAATACAAACATCTTAAATTGCAATTACCAAGAAAAATATTTCCTACACCAGAATCGGCGACTAGTGGAGGTTCTTCCCCAAAATGTAAGCAATATGAAGATACTATTACTTTAAATCCAGAATGACAAAAACCAGAGTATGATTTAAATCTATTTATTTTACAACATCTCGGACAAATTGAACACTCAGAAATTGACTGATACAATTCATCAGCTATGGTTTTCAACAAACCAGATTTATAAAGCTTTAAATAGCTTGCCTCAAAAATTGTATTTGACTTATTATCAAACATTTTTTATTGTGCGCTTATATACCCAAAAATTTTATCTCTGAATTTCGGTTTTTCTTTTGGCATTATATCAATTAATTCATAATCAGAAGAACCGAGCCCAAGTTTTTCACATTCATAGACGGCTACATAAGGATCTTTATATTTTCCATGCAACATCTGAAGAGGATGAGAAACCTCTTTTTGTAATACCATAACTTCGGGAACATTTTCTTCAATTATTTTGTATTTTGCTATTTCATCTAATGTAGCTTTTTCAAGAGCAACAATATCATCTGAACCAAAAATACCAATATCTGGCAAAATACTTGCTCCAGTAAAACCAAAGCAATCACACACAGGGGTAATCTGATTAGCTATATTGATAAATGTAGTTTTAGATTTTTCAAAAGTTGATAGCAATAAATAAGTTGAAATAGCACAAGCTTCCTGAAAAGAATGAAAATTTATTTTATTGATTAATAACGATCCTTTAGGTGCAATTTCTAAACATTTTTCACATTGATTGCATTCTTCATAGTGTATATGAATTTTCGAATCATCATATTTATCAATTGATAAAGCAGAAATAGGACAGCTTTCCACAATTTCTTTAATTTTTACTTTATCACTACATTTTTCAGGAAACCAATATTTATCAAAATGCATTACATCGTGCAAAGCGCTTCTAGATTTACCTATCAAACCACCAAGAGCTAAATTTTTAATAGCCCCACCATAACTACAAGTAGGATGGCCTTTTACATGAGCTAAATCAATTAAAAAAGTAGCATCGTGCATAGCACCTCCAAGATGCCACTCTTCTATATTTTTATATTTATATTTCTTTGTATAAAAATATTTTTCATCTAAACCACCATTGGGATAAATTGGGCATCCTAAAGTTTCTCTTGTGTAACCTCTTTTATGAGCATCAGTGCAGGCATTTGATACATCAGTAACAAATGGTTTTCCTCCTCCATCCAATACAGCTTCTACAACTCTTCTTACAAAAACAGGATGAATAGTAGAATAACCAACATTACCCCCAAGATGCATTTTTATGGCAACGGTTTCATTTTTAACCCGACGTGGTATATCAAGCTTATTGATTATTGCATCAAGCTTTAAAGGTAGTGTCTCTTCAGCACGAATATAGCTTTGTTTTGCACTGGTAAAAAAAACTTCACTTTTCATAAAAAAATAAATTTAATTGAACATATAGGTCTTTACTTAAATTTAAGTGATTTTTTAATTTAATGCAAGGTAAGTTGTAATTATACTTTTTGATTTATTATTTTATATTTACATACAAATTTATTCCGTTAAAATTTTATTATAAAAGAATACCTTTTGATAATATTATTTTAACAATAAAAATCTTTTAATATCAAAAAAGTTATCTGTTTCTAATGAATAAAAATAGACACCAGAAGGTAAATTCTTTGCATCAAATGATATTCTATACTCTTTTGGTTGTAAATATGAGTTTATTAATGTCATTACTTCTTCTCCAAGCAAAGAGTATATTTTTAATTTAACATTAGTTGGTTCTTTAATTTCAAAACTTATTGTTGTTTGTGAGTTAAATGGATTTGGGAAGTTTTGATAGAGATAAAAATTATCAGGGAGTTTTGTTGAAAACGAGAAAATATCTGAGCTTTCTAAATCACCATTTTTAGTGAATGATAAAATCTTCCAGTAATATGTATTTCCAGCACATAATGCAATATTTGTTTTTAAATTCCTTGTTATAATCTCTTTAAAGATTTGGTTAAATTTTTTATCTGTTGATATTATTATTTTAAAAGTATCTATATAAGAATAGTTTCTGCAATCCCAGTTAAGAGTAACATTTTTATTTACATCTTTCATATTTTTTTCAGGGTAAACATTAGTAATCATTTTTTCTGGATTAATATTAATAATTGCCATATTATCATAACTAAAATCATAAGTAGTTGTAGGTGTTAGTGCTGTTAATAAAAAATAACCATTTAGACTGCCTCCCCAACCCCAATTGATATGAAAGTAATTGTCTGTAAAACCATCTACAACAAAAGCATGCCCCTGATATCCTTTGCTATTATTACCCCTATATATTACTGGTTTTTTATTAATTAATTCTTTTTTTATAATTTCTATCCATCCTGAATCACTATAAACTACTTTGTTATTATAAACTTTCCAAAAGATTGATGCATCTTCAGTATATCTGAAAAATCCTCTTAAAGAATATTTAATTGCTGAAGTTTCAGCACCCGAACCATTAGGCCCATAACCCATCTGAACGCTAACACCACAATGATAAATTAATTTTGCAATTGCATCAATATTCGTAATAGAACTTTTATCATCAATTGAATTAGTCATATTATCCCAGTCATAATATGTTGTGCCAAAATTTGCGCTGATTTTGCCATAATCGCGATGATTATATTCATACTTTCCTTTGCCATTTACAGGCCAATTATAATATTTTAAAATTTGAGCCATAGCAACTGCAACACAACCTGCCCATGTTCTTCCTCCACTACCTGATGTATCTGTTGGGGGACAAAATTTGTTGTAAGGATAATGTTGACCCCATTTTGTTGTTAAAAGGGGCGAGATACTTTCAGAACAACCCTTTTGTATAAACAATTTCTCATCTACTGAATACTTTTGCCATATCCTTTTTATATTCTCATTAGTTATTGTAACAGTTTTTCGTGCTTCTTCAATTTCATTTTTTCTATGAAATAACATCTCTGAAAATCCTTGTGGTAAATTATTTGTATATCTGCCTTCATCGGTATACATAAGCACAGGTAGGGCAATATCATCAGCAGAAATGATAATGAATCCTTCAGGAGAAAACTCAACAATATAAAACAAAGTATCGGTGTTATTTGTTATAGAGCTTATCGAATTAATGTTATTATAAGAAAACTTTTTATTTGTTTTCTCATTCATCCAATTAATTGCTATTTTTTTTATTATATCTTTTGAGACTTTCTCTGAATATAGATTCAGATTCAAAAAGACAATTAAAATAAACAGCATTAATTTTCTAGTAAACATATAATATTTATTCCTCCAACATTTTTATGTTTGGTACAGAACTACCTGCAATACCTTTTAATGAACCATAAAAACTTACAGCATTTGTTAAGATTTTTTCTAATTGTTTTTCCCGCTCTTTCCAAACTTTCTGCATTTTTAACTTTTCATCATTATAGCTATCTTGTAAAGACTTGAAACCTTCTATTATAGCCTCAAATTGTCCCTTAAATTCCTGACTGGTAAAATAATTATAAAGCATTTCCATTTTGGATTCTCTTCCATGCTGAATAATTGTAACCTCTTGCATTCTAATTAAAGTATATCTAAGCAAGATTGAAAGAGGTTTTAATTCATGAAATGAACAAATCCAAATGCCATCTTTATTACTCATTTTATCTATTTCATCAGGCAATGCTTCTGAGACCAGAACAAGCACATCAGCATTAACTTCTAAATTGTCTTCTTTTAATTTTTTTAACCAATTATTATCAAATGATTTTGTTCTTTTACTCTCATAATAAATTTTACCACAAACGATGCCATTTTCATTTTTTACAATTTGTAAAACATCTGCGCCCCTTTGGCCTTTTTTGACTTCTGTAATTTCATCTAAAGGGAAACAAGATTTTAAAAGTTTTTCTATTTCAATTTCTTGTACTTCGCCTTGTAATTGCATTGAACCCTGTTCTGCTTTTCTTTTTGCTTCATCTATTTGCTTTTTTAGATCCTCAATTATTTTTTCTTTTTCTTTCATTTTCAGTAAATTTGCTTCTTCTATAGTAATTCTTATTTTTTCTTTTTCTTCTTTTAACTTTTCAGTTAATTCTTTTTCTTTTTCAAGAATAACAGCTTCTCTTATACCATCAATCTCTCTTTTTAATCTTTCAATCTCAATATTTTTAAGATTTAATTCTTTTACTTTTTGAGATTTTTCCTCAAGCTCTTTTTTAAGTAATAAGAACTCCTCTTCTTGCTCGGAAATTATTTTTTCTCTTATCTTTTTTTCAATTTCTTCTTTTTCTTTTTTTAACTTAAGACGAACCTCGTTTTCTATTTGCTCAGAAATATTTTCTTTCTCTTTGATAATTTTTTCTTTTTCCAGTTTTAATTTTTCATGTTCTATTTGGATTTCTTTAAGCTTGTTTTGGTATTCTTTATCCCTTTCTTCAAGTTTTAGATTGAATTCATTATTAATTTTTTCGGCAAGCTCATTATATAAAACTTCATTTACATTTATCGCTGTACCACAATTAGGGCATTTGATAAGGTTTTCACTTTTCATAAAAATTTTCCTAATTTTTTGAAAATTTAATTATTTGAAAAAATAAAAACAATACAAAAGAAATTTTATTTTTCAAACAAAATTTGACTTTTTATAAAAGATATTTATCTATATATTAAGTTTGGAGGTTGTTATGAAGAAAAAAATCATTATTCTTATATTAGCTATAATTACATTTTTTTTAATGCTAATATATTTTTCTAATAGGTTTATAAATAAAAGAGTAGAAAAAGAATTATCAATGCTTCAAGCTACTGCTTACGTTTTACCTGATATTGATATGTATTCATTGGATTCAATCCCAGTTCCAATTTTAAAGTATATATCATCAGCTTTGAATAAAAATTATAAATACTATCGAATGGTTGAAATATTGTATTCTGGTAATGTAAAACTGGACTCAAAGGATAAATCTTTTGATTGCTCAGGCAAAATTTATTTTGGACAATATCAACCAGGGTTATTACAAACTGAAACAGTCACAATATTCCCTTTATGGTGGATAAAAAAGAGAAATTTTTATATTGATGGTAATGGAAGTATACTAATAAAAAAGTTATCACTAACAACCACACAAAATATTAAGGGTCAAGAAGTAAATCTAACAGAATTAACGAAATATATAAGTTTTACACCATTATTCCCTTGGATTTATTTAAATCGTGGAATAATTCAGTACTTATATTTTGATACTTCTTCAATAAAAATTGAAGTAAAGGATAAAACAAATAAAATTACATTGGAAATATTTATTAAAAATGATACAATTAGTGAAATAAAAACAAAAGATAATTTTATTTTTGATGAAAATCAGGGTACTCAAACTGAATTATCAGTAAAATATTCAGAATATAAAAACATTAATGGTGTTTTAATACCCTCTAAAATTGAAGCTTATTTAATAGATAATATTAAAACCAGTAAATTCTATGAATACTATATAGAAGAATATAAATATTATTAAACAGCTATCCTTTGTTTATTTTCGAACTCAGACTCATTTTTAATAATGGTGGAGTAATAATTGTAGTAATTATTACCATAATTACAGCTGCTGAGAAAATAGCATCATCAATAACTCCAAGTGATTTACCTATACCAGCAAATATTAAACCAACTTCACCTCTTGGAGTCATACCTAAACCAACAGATAATTTATTTACTCCTTTTTCGAATACTCCAAAACTGCAAAGTTGTTTACCAGCAAAGGCAGCTAAAGTAAGACCTAATGCTATACCAATAATACTAAGATTCATAAAGGCTTCTAATCTTACCTGAATACCCATCTGGATGAAAAAAACTGGTACAAAAATACTAGTTATAGGTTTTAAATATTCTTCTAAATGAGTAGCATCATTAAAACCTTTGAAATGCACTTCTTCCAAAATAAGGCCTGCAGCATAAGCACCAATAATTGTTGCCAATCCAGCTATATTTGCAAATATTGATAAAGCAAAGCAAAAAATTAAACTGCTTATCAACATTATTCCCTGAGTTCTCATTTTTGAAAACAGATTAAATAATGACGGTACATATTTTAATCCAATAAAAATTGATAGAGCTAAAAAAACAATAGCTATAATAGCAATTTTAATTATCTGCAAAGCATCAAAGCCTATTCCTGTTTCAGCAGCAATTACCATATTTGATACAATAGCAAGTATCAAAATGCCTAATACATCATCAATAACAGCTGCACCAATTATAATTCTTGACTCTTTAGTTTGACTCAAACCCATATCTTGAAATACCCTTGCCGTAATACCAACGCTTGTAGCACACAAAATTGCACCAACAAATATGTGAATATTTATTATATCAAAATTAGGTGAAATTTTTAAAATTGCATCAGGTACTTTCGTTATAAATATCATACTAACTAAAAAACCTAATATAAAAGGTGCAATTACACCAATTGTTGCGACAAAAAAAGATGACTTACCAACTCTTTTCATATCAGCAAAAGTTGATTCTAAGCCAACTTCAAAAAGTAAAAGTATTACACCAATCCTTGCTATACTATCAATAACAATAGCCCAGTTTTCAGTAATATTTTCAACTCTTAAAGCATCAAAAAAATTATATCCTGGAATAAGTAATCCAGCATTACCAATTAGAATACCAAATATTAACTCTCCAAGAACAGCTGGTTGTTTAAATCTTTCAAATATTTCTGCTCCTAATTTTGCAGCTATTAATATAATTGAAAAATGTGTTAAAACAGGTACAACAGGATCAGCATGACTTGTAGGGTCAGAATGAGAATTATTTGCCAAAGAATTTGAATCTAGTGATAATGCAATACTAATAAATATTAATACAAAAAATATTAAAAAAAATAATCTTCTATTATTCATAATTACTTCCTTATTTTTTTCAAAATAAATTAAGAAAATTTAAAAATCAACAAAAAAAGATAGGCAAACTATTTTATTTTTAAAACAAATTTCTTATATTTGGTGAAATAAATTATTATAATGAAAGTATTCTATAGAGAAAATCATGAATTTTCCATTATTTTTTAAAACCACAAAAATTTTTATAATAATTTTTTTTATTTTTCAAAACATCGAATTTTTACACAGTTCAGAAAACTTAAAACAAAAAAAGTTAAAGGAAAACATGGAAATTAAATCATTAGTATGCGAATACCTAAATAATCCAATAGGTATTGATGTAGAGAAACCCAGACTTAGCTGGAAAATATTTTCAGATGAAGAAAATTTATTACAAACATCTTATGAAATAAGATTCGCGGAATCAATTGAGGATTTAAATAATTCTAAAAAAATATTCTATTCTACTGGTAAGGTTATCTCTGATAAATCAATAAACGTTGTTTATGAAGGACCTGCATTGAAGTCTTTTCAAAGATTATACTGGCAAGTTAGAGTGTGGGATAATAAAAATAGAGTTAGCAATTGGAGTGAACCTGCTTTCTGGGAAATGGGAATACTAAAACCTGAATTATGGGATGCTCTCTGGATTACTAATCCTTCGGAACCTATAACTGATAATTCTAAACCTTGTCCATACTTTAGAAAAAATTTTTATTTATCAAAAAAAATTAGATCGGCACGCATTTATGTAACATCATTAGGTTTATACCAATTATTTCTAAATGGTAAAAAAGTAAGTGAGGATTTATTTACACCAGGTTGGACTAGTTATAATAAACGCTTACAGTATCAAGTTTATGACGTAACTAACCTTTTAAATGAAGGGGAAAATGCTATCGGAGTTATTTTAGGTGATGGGTGGTATAGAGGAAGGCTTACATGGGATGAAAATAAACGAAATGTTTATGGAGATAAATTGGCAGCCATTCTTCAAATCAGAGTAATATATACAGATGGAACAAATGAAATATTAGTTAAAACAGATAATTCATGGAAAACTTCAACTGGTCCAATATTATTTTCCGATATTTATGACGGTGAATTTTACGATGCCCGCCTTGAATTTGATGATTGGAATAAACCAAATTTTAATGATAAAAATTGGCAAAATGTATCAGTTATAAATCATCCCACAAATATTTTAATTGCATCTCAAAGCGTTCCTGTGAAAGCGATTCAGGAAATAAAACCTATTAAATTTTTAACTACTCCTAAAGGTGAATTGGTCTATGATTTAGGTCAAAACATGGTCGGTTGGGTTAGATTAAAAGTTAAAGGTAAGCAAGGACAAAAAATTACTTTAAAATTTGCAGAAGTATTGGATAAAGAAGGTAACTTTTATACAGAAAACTTAAGAAAAGCAAAATGCACAGATGTTTATATTTTAAAAGGTAAAGGTGAAGAAATTTTTGAACCCCACTTCACTTTTCATGGTTTTCGATTTGTAAAAGTTGAAGGATTAACTGAAAAACCTACACTAGATAATATTACTGGTATTGTTATTCATTCAGATATGCAACCAACCGGTAAATTTGAATGTTCCAATCCCCAAATCAATCAATTACAACATAACATTCGTTGGGGCCAAAAAGGTAATTTTTTAGATGTTCCTACAGATTGCCCTCAAAGAGACGAACGCTTAGGGTGGACAGGTGATGCACAGGTATTCTGTAAAACAGCTTCTTTCAATTTTAATACTGCTTCATTCTATACTAAATGGCTAAAGGATCTGAAAGCTGACCAATTGGATAATGGTAAAGTGCCACATGTAATTCCTGATGTTTTAAATAGTGATGGGGGTTCTACTGCATGGGCTGATGCTGCAGTGATTATTCCATGGATAATGTATCTTAATTATGATGATATTAGAATTTTAGAAGAACAATACTCAAGTATAAAAGCTTGGGTTGATTATATGATAAGTCGTCTTGATAGTAATAATCTTTGGATAGGAGACTCTCATTTTGGAGATTGGCTTGCTTATGCAACTAATCTATCAGATTATCCTGGAGCAACAACTGAAAAAGATCTTATTGCAAACGCATATTTTATTTATTCCTCAGAAATTTTAGTAAAGATAGCAAAATTATTAGAAAAAAACGAAGATGTATCAAAGTATTATAGTGTAAATAAAAAAATCAAAGAAGCTTTTATAAAAGAATTTGTTACACCTAACGGTAGATTAGTATCTCACACTCAAACAGCATATTCTTTAGCTCTGGCTTTTAAAATTTTACCAGATGAGTTAGCAAAAAAAGCTGTTTCTTATCTTGAAAAAGATGTGAAAAAATTTGGTCATATTACCTGTGGTTTTGTAGGTACACCTTTATTATGTAAATCGTTATCAGAAAATAATCTTGACTATCTAGCATTCATGTTACTTAATCGGAAAGAATATCCGTCCTGGTTATATCCGGTCACACAAGGGGCAACTACTATTTGGGAAAGATGGGATGGACAAAAACCAGATGGTACATTTCAGGACCCAGGGATGAATAGTTTTAATCATTATGCCTATGGGGCAATAGGTGAATGGCTTTATCAATATGTATCTGGATTAAATATCGATGAAGATAAACCAGGTTATAAACATATAATTTTTGCTCCACACATTGGTGGTAATCTGAGCTACTCAAAAGTTGAGTATAATTCTATGTATGGATTAATTTTATCCTCATGGAAAATAGAAAATTCAATATTCAATTACGAAGTTATTATACCTCCTAATACAACTGGAACAATTGAATTGCCAGGAATTTCCGATTTAGACAAATTACAGATAAATTCAAAACCAATAAATGAAGAGATGAAATCAAAGATTAAAATAAATAATTCAAAAATTTCTATTACATTTGGTTCAGGAAGATATAATTTTAAATATCCAATATAAAAAATAAAATAATTTATTATAACCAGTGAACTCGTTTAAGGTTTCTTCTTATTCCTCTTTGATACCAATATTTTGGATATCCAATAATTAGGGATATTATTGCTTCATGAGTATTGGGAATATTAAATATTTTTTTTAGCTTTGGTATTTTATTGATAGGTGGTGGTACCAATTCTACTATTGTTGAACCAAGATTAAGAGCTTGAGCTGCGAGAGTAGCATAAGTAACAAAAATCATAGAATCTTCTTTGTGTTCTTCAGAATCTTTCTCAGCATGAAAAATTAACAATGTATGAGCACCTCTAGTAATTCCATCATATTCAAAAGATATATTGTGATAAATACCTTTTTCAATTCTTGGTAAAAGATGATTTATTAAGGTGTTTAATTTATCTTTACCAGTTTCTAATTGAATTAATTTTCTCATAATAGGATTATGTAGCCATTTTGCTAATTTATCGTAAAATTCAGACATTAACAAAAGACCCTCAATTATTTTATTCCTATTATTTATTACTGTAATTTCTACGTGTTGGTTTTTATCTCCATGAGGTGCTTTAGAAACAGCATCTAAAATTTTTTCGATTAATTCTTTTTTTACAGGTAAGGGTTTAAACCTTCTAACAGATCTTCTCTTTTCAATAATTGAGAAAAAATTATCATCATCAGAGAATTCATAAAAGTCTTTATCATAATCTAAACTTTTTACGAAAATTGATTTTGTTTTACAAACTGCCATGCATTGACCGCATTCAAAACATAAATGTATAAAATCTTGTTTAATTTTTATACCATTAACACCATCATGTTCAAAAATGAAAGCAGGACAAATTTCTGAACATATCCCACAATTTGAACATGTTTCATAATTTATAAAAATTTCTAATTTTTCCATACCAATTTTCCTGTTAGATTAATAAATACATTAATATTAAATAATAATTTTTCACAAGAAAAGAAACTTTCAAATAAATAAATACTCATATTTGTGTTAGCCATTATAATAATTGTTTAATATTATAAAGCCCAATAATTTTAAAATATTAAAAGTAATGTTGTTTTTATTATCTTTATTAGCTAACACCAGAGTATTTTTAGCAAACAATATTATACATCTCATTTGTTATTATAACATATTTCCAATAATTTTACAATGTTAAATCAAATCTTTTAAAAGATACTTTTGAAGAGAAATTTTTAAACCAAAATTATGTATTAGAGGTTAGATTAAATTGTTACAATATATTAAAATACTTTGAGAATTTTGTGTTTGAATGTTTGAGCATCTATTATATTTTATTAAATAATAATATTAAAAATTTGCCTTTAACTTATATTATAAAATTTACTTCAACAAGCTTTTAGAATTATAAAATAAAAAAGCCCTGCAATTTGCAGGGCTTTATTGTTATACTTTTTCACGTCTAATATACTTCGTATGAAGTAGTTTGTGAGATAACTCTCCTAAAGGTTTTCCCAAGAATTCCTCATAAATTCGGATAATTTCAGGATTAGTATGAGATTTTCTTAAAGTTTTTCCTTCGTCTTCTTTATAAATAGCTTGTATACGTTTAATTCTAACATCATCATCAGTAAATCTGGGCTGCCCACCTCCACCAATACAACCACCAGGGCAGGTCATTACCTCAATAAAATGGAACTCCTCCCCTCTCTTAATCATCTTAAATACTTCTCTTACATTATTTAAACCATGAGCAACAGCAACTTTAAGAGTTTTTCCCTCAAGGAAATTCCATTCTGGTAATGTGCCCTCAATTTTCAACTCTGCTCTTTTTAAACCATCCAATCCCATAATAGGTGATAGATGAAGGTTTTTTGTTGGTAATTCTTTTCCAGTAACTAGTTCATATACTGTTCTTATAGCTGCTTCCATTACACCACCAGTATTAGCAAAAATATCTGCTGCACCAGTAGATTCTCCAAGTGGACTATCCATTTTACTATCAGGCAAACTAACAAAATCAATATTTGCCTGTGTAATCATTTTAGCAAGCTCCCTTGTTGTAAGAACATAATCGACATCAGTAACACCACTTGAGTTCATCTCAGGTCTTTGAGCTTCAAATTTCTTTGCAGTACATGGCATAACTGATACGACAATAATATCTTTAATATCTTTACCAACTTTTTTAGCAAAATAAGTTTTAGCGAGAGCACCAAACATCTGTTGAGGAGATTTGCATGTAGAAAGATGTGGTAAAAATTCCGGATAGTAATACTCAGCAAATTTAATCCAACCTGGTGAACAACTAGTAAACATAGGAATTGGTGGATTTTGACCATCAACAAAAAGTTTTTTTAGTCTTGTTAAAAATTCGGTACCTTCTTCCATTATCGTTAAATCAGCAGCGAAGTTAGTATCAAATACATAATCAAATCCTAACTGCCTTAAAGCTGTAACCATTTTACCAGTTACCAAAGTGCCAGGCTCATAACCAAAGCATTCGCCTAGAGCTGCTCTTATAGCAGGTGCTGTTTGAACTAAAACAAGCTTTTCTGGATTATCTATTGCTTCCCATACTTTATCAATATGACTTTTTTCAGTAATAGCACCTACCGGACATATTGCAGCACATTGCCCACATTGAACACAAGGTACTTCTGCTAAATCCAAAGTAAATGCTGGTCCAATTATTGTATCAAAACCTCTTCCCTGTGGGAACAAAGCACCAACTGTTTGAATTTCATTACAAACAGTAACACACCTTCTACATTTTATACATTTGGAATTGTCACGAACTAAAGCAGGTGTTGAAATATCAGTATGATTTCTTGCTTTTTCTCCTTCGAATCTAATTTCTTTAATTCCCATTTCATAAACAAGAGACTGAAGTTCGCAATCCTCAGCACGATCACATAACTGACATTCACCATCATGTTCGGAAAGGAGTAACTCAATAACAGTTTTTCTTGCCAATCTTACTCTTCTTGAATTTGTATGAACTTTCATACCTTCTGCTACTGGAGTAGCACAAGAAGCAACAAGAGTTTTAGCTCCTTCTACCTCAACAAGACAAACTCTACAAGCTCCTTGAGGTTTTTTACCTTCAAGATGACATAGAGTAGGTATATTAACTCCTATATGTCTTGCTGCATCAAGAATAGTAGTACCTTCTGGTACTTCTAATTTTATATTATTTATTTGAAGATTAATCATTTCTTAGCTCCATAAATTATTTTTAGTGCCCATAATCACATCTCAAACATCTTTTTGCTTGACGTATAGCTTCTGCTTCTGTCCAAGGTAATTCTACTTCCAGAAAGTTATTTTTTCTTCTTTCAAGAGCAAGTAATGGTAATTTAGCTCTTGGATAAGAAACTGGATCAGCATCTGGGTCAAAGTGTGTTGTATTTGGCTTATCCACTCGCCAGAAAGCATGATTTTCACCTGTTAAATATTCATCAATACCAACAGCAGCTCTTTCACCTGCAGCAATTGCTTCAATTACAGTTTTTTCATTTACAGAAGCAGTATCACCACCTGCAAAAATCCAGGGCACTGAAGTTTGCTGATTGTATGGGTTTACTTTAATCGCCAGATCACCTATCATTTCTACATAAGTACCTACGTGAATTAGTGATGAATCAAATTTTTGCCCTAATGCAAGTATTACCTGGTCACAATCAATTACAAAAGTTTCTTCTTCATCTACTGGTCTTCTTCTTCCCGAGCTATCAAATTCACCCAATGACATGTAATTACATTTTACTCCAACTACATTTCCATTATCATCTACAATAAATTCACGCGGATTTGTAAGAGGCATTATTTTTATACCTTCTTGTAAGGCTTCATCAATTTCTTCAGCATAAGCTGGCATCTCTCCTTGAGTTCTTCTGTATACAACAGTTACAGATTGAGCCCCAAGTCGAATTGCTGTTCTAGCAGAATCAAATGCTGCATTACCTCCACCAACAATTACAACTTTTTTACCTACTCGAACTGAACCACGTAAATTATAAGTAGAAAGGAAATCAAGAGCTTTCATAATGTTTTTCGCATTACATTCAGGAATTCTCATATCCATTCCACACGGTGAACCAATAGCAATGTAAACAGCTTCGTATCCATCATCTTTCAAATCTTTTACAAGGAAATCTCTTCCTAATTTTTTGCCACATTCAATATCAACACCCATATTTTCAATCATTCTTATTTCACGTGCAAGAATTTCTCTTGGTAATCTATATGCAGGGATTGTTTGTACAAGCATACCACCAGGCCTTTGTTCTGCTTCAAAGACTTTAGGTCTATAACCTAATCTAGCCAGGAAATAAGCACAGGTTAAACCAGAAGGTCCTGCACCAACAATAGCAACTTTTCTTTTTGCATTTTCAGCATTTTCTCTAATTTCGGGAAGTTGAATTGTAATTTCCTGATCTACCATATATCTTTTTAAAGCTCTAATTGATACTGCCTCATCAATAGTTGCCCTTCTACATTTATCTTCACAGGTATGGAAACATACTCTAGCACAAACAGCTGCAAATGGATTTCTTTCACGATGAAGTTTTAATGCTTCAGCAAATCTTTTTTCTGAAATCAATGAAACAAAACCCGGTACATCAACATGAGCTGGGCAAGCACTTTGACATGGGGCACGTACCAGACCACGGCAAATGCCTGCTTCACAGTGTTTATTTTTTATATGTTCTTCGTACTCATCTCTAAAATATCTGATTGTAGACAAAACAGGGTTTGGAGCGGATTGACCCAATCCACACAATGAAGTGTCTTTAATTTGATTACCTAACTCAATTAATAATTCAATATCACCTTCTTCTCCTTTTCCTTCACAAATTCTATTCAGAATTTCAAGCATACGTTTAGTACCAACTCTACAGGGTACACATTTACCACAGGATTCTTCTTGAACAAACTCAAGGAAAAATCTTGCAACATCAACCATACAGGTATCTTCATCCATCACAATTAAGCCACCTGAACCCATAATAGCGCCAAGATCATTTAAGGACTCATAATCTAAAGGAACATTTAAATGTTCTTTAGGTATACAACCACCTGATGGCCCGCCAATCTGAGCAGCCTTAAATTTTTTATTGTTAGGTATACCATTTCCAATATCATAAATAAGTTCACCTAATGAAGTACCAACAGGAACTTCAACGAGTCCAGATATGTTAATTGCACCTGCTAAAGCGAATACTTTAGTACCTTTACTTTTTTCTGTACCAAAAGAAGCAAAGGTATCTCCACCATGCAATAGTATGTATGGAACATTTGCAAAAGTTTCGACATTATTTAAAACAGAGGGTTTACCCCATAAACCAGAATCAGATGGGAAAGGAGGTCTTGGACGAGGTTCACCTCTTTTACCTTCAATAGAATTCATAAGAGCTGTTTCTTCACCACAAACAAATGCTCCGGAACCCATCCTAATTTCAAGATCAAAACAGAAATCAGTTCCAAAAATATTTTTACCTATTAAACCACATTTTTTTGCTGCCTCTATTGCATGACTCAGTCTTTCTACTGCTAAAGGATACTCTGCTCTAACATAAACGTATCCTTGAGTTGCACCAATAGCATAAGCTCCTATAGCCATACCCTCAATAATAGAATGGGGATCACCTTCAAGTACACTTCTATCCATAAACGCACCTGGATCTCCCTCATCAGCGTTACATAATATATATTTTTGATCTGATTGTTTTTTTCTTGCAAAAGACCATTTCATCCAAGTTGGGAATCCAGCACCTCCTCTTCCTCGTAAGCCAGATTTTCTCATTTCTTCAATAACCTGTTCAGGTGTCATAGTTGTAAGCACTTTTGCAAGAGCAAAGTAACCATCATTACCAATATATTCGTCAATACTTAAAGGATCAATTTCACCACAGTTTCTTAGAACTATTTTTTTCTGTCTTCTAAAAAACTCAATATCGTGTAATTTATGTATAGGTGCCTGTGTGGCATCTTTTTTCCATGTTAATTTTTCAACTACTTTCCCTTTCATTACATGTGAAGAAATAATTTTTGCGCAATCCTCTGGAGTAACCTTCTGATAAAATGTATTATCAGATTTCATTAATACTACTGGACCTTTTACACAAGGTCCTAAACAACCTGTTCCACATACAACAACATCATCATTTAGACCTTTTTCAACTATCAACTTTTCAAAAGTTTCTTTTACTTTTTGAGAACCTGAGGCAATGCAACCTCCTCCCATACATACCATTATTTTTTCTTTGATATCTACCCCAATACTTTTTCTTTCTTCTAAAACATTACGTTTTATCTTTTCAAGCATTTCAGGGTTTTTAATAATATGACTAGGCATTTATATCCTCCTCAACTTTTTCTTTTGATAATGCTCTGTAGTAATTGAGAAGTTCTCCAATTTTATCAAGTTTTACGCGTTGGTGTGTAGTATCATTAACCATTAGAACAGGAGCTAATCCACATGCTCCAAAACATCTACCGATATCTAATGAAAATATACCGTCAGGTGTTGTTTGACCAACAGAGATATGTAACTCTTTTTCGAGTTGATTTAAAATATCTTTTCCACCTCTAACATAGCAAGCAGTTCCAAGACATACACGGATAAGATATTTTCCACGGGGTTGTGTTGAAAAAAAGGAATAAAAACTTACTACGCCAGCTACTTCATTATAAGATTTATCCAATTCAAGTGCGATTTTTTTTAAGGCTTTTTCAGGTAGGTACCCAAACAATCTTTGAGTTATTTGTAGAATTGGAATTAAAGCACCAGGCTTATCTTTGTAATTGAAAATGACATCATCAAGAGTAAGCATTATTTCCTCTTCTGTCATTTCAGCACAATTACAAGTAGGAATATCTAGCATAATTTTACCCTCATAATTAATCGATAAATTTTTATTGATTTAGGACATAAAAATATTAATTTGATAAAATATTTTATAAATTATAAATAATGATTTTACCCAGGAACAAAAAAATTTGATTTATATTTAAATTGGTTAAAAGAAGCCAATTCATTAATGTTTATTGCCTGAGTCAATTTCCTATTTAATAGAACTTTTTAAGAAAATATCTTTTTCTTTTTTATTCTACTTACTCGGATTTGAGGGTAACACTATATAATCCGTATCAGTATTAAAGATATTATAAATAGAACAATTTCTATAATGATACTTTAATTTACATTTTTTTAAAATTAAATGCAACTGATAATGAAGTATTTTTATCAAAAAGCATAAAATTATTTGTGTAACAAATAATACAAAATTAAAAAAAGTTTAAAAAATTGAGAATAAAGAAATGAATCTTTTAATTTTTTAATTGTTTGATAGGGATTCTAATTAAAAATTTAGCTCCACCCTCCTTTTCATTTGAAATATCTAAGGTTCCTTTGTGAGCTTCGATTATATGGTGAATTATTGCAAAATTTAAACCAGTACCAAGCCTAGCACCATAGTTAAAAAAAGGATTTTTTAAATTTCTTAATACTTTTTCATCAATTCCATCGCTTGTATCAATAATCGAAATCTGAACCATCTCATTATTTGCTTCAATATTCAGGGAAATTAATCCATCAAATTGAATAAGATCACGGGAATACTTAAGAATTCTTAAAATAGCATCTTTCATTTTTTCTATATCAATTTGAAGATTTATATTGCAATTGATGTTAAGTTCAAACTGAATTTTCAATTTCTGTAAAGAACTTTGAATTTCTGATTTTACTTCATTAAAAAATATATTACAGGGGATTTCATCAATATTTATTTCCATGCTATTTTTGAATAGATCAGATACTACAGTAGCCAACTTGTCTATTTGATTTAGACCTCCACTTAATTTGTTATATAAATTAAGTCTTTTTTCCAAAGGCAATTCTTTAGCTTTTAACATTTCAGATAAGATAGTTACCATTTGTATTGGGTTTCTAATATCATGCGTTAAACTTCTAAGAACATTAGAACATACATTCTTGTAAGAATTGATAATTGATTCTCTGATTCTATCATAATCTCCTATTATAGAACCTATATCTTCTAACCATTCAATAATATTTTGTGAATGATTTATTTCAGTTCTTTCTTTATAATTTTTGCCAATTAATACTAAGCCAAACAAATTTCGATCATTTTTTATAAGTATAGCAAGAGCTAAATGAAGATTAAAAAATCTATTTAATGGAGATATATCTTTTAGCTTTATAACATTTGAATCCACGAAAAGATCAACAACCTCGTCTTCTTTTATTGATTCAGCAAAAGGTTGATTTATACCGTATGATTTCTCTAATATAAAAATCCCATTGTTATAAATATAATATACAAGTGAATTTAACTCAAAATTACTTTGTACTATTTCGAAATATTTATCTAAAAAACATCTTTTAGAATCTTCTTGAATTATTAATTCACTGATAATTTCATATTTACTAAGATATTTAGGCATAAAAAATATAAAATAATTCTGTAGTTAAATATAAATAAAATAATTCAAATTATCAAATAAACAACGATACATTTGTATAAATAAATTTACATTTAATGAACATTAAAATAATTATTGACTTCTGATATAGAATAGTTAAAAAACTAATGATAATTCTCGAAAAAACTATAAAGAACTTTGCTATATCAGAAGTCTTTTTAATATTTATTGCTTTTCTGAAGAATATTTTAAAATACCATCAGGGTCTTGAATTCTCATGTACATTTCCCAAAGTCCTAAAAATTGTCCAATTTTTACAAATAACTTATTCCAACCTTTCTTTAAATTTATTTCGACTTTTTCATGATCTAAATATGCAAATTGACATACTGGTTTTTTATAAATAAGTTTATCGTTTAGCCAAATTTTTGTACCATCATCAGTACCCATTATTAATTTTGTTTTATAATCAAAAGGCGAATAAATATATGTAAGTAAATATGCTACATTATGTTCACAATTTGGGAAACGAGCAAGAATATCTACCAAACCATTTTTATTTGGTGTAATCTTTTCCCATTTAAAAGTTTTATCTTCATAAAAGTACGATTCTTTAGAATCCTGTAATTTTTCAGGTGGTAAAATTGCATCAATTTCTTCAATATTTTCACAATAAAATGGTCCAACAATATTCCATTCTGGTATAAAATATCTAATTGGTAAATTTTCTAAATAAATATAGTTAAATCTACCAACATTACCATTTTCTGAAATTGGAATTAAATACAATTTATTGTTACCTTCATTCAATATAAATGTTCCTAAAGTATCAGATATCATCTTTTCTTCTTGAGAATAAGTATTAATTTCAGAAATTATTCTATTATTATATTTTATTTTAAATTTTCCTCCCTTCTTATCTGTTTTATAAAATAAAATCATTTTTACTTTGTCTTTCTCGGATGAGAAATTGTTAATTTCAAGAGAATCTCCTTCAGGTGAAAACATTCTAAACTCTTTATAACGATTCCCTGAAGCTTCATAGAACATACTTTTTTTAACCTCAATTGATGAAGCTAAAAGAGTCTTTTTTGTCTCCTCATCAGAATATATTTCTTTTAATAAAAGAGTATCTACTGTTTTATTCCATTTGCCTTCTTTATATCCCGAGATATTAAAGGCGTATGGAATTCTTTTACTTACATGAGGTGTTTTGAAAAAAACTTTATGGGGTTCAAGTTGATACCAATAAGCTACACTAGAAAAATTATCTGAACGATTATTATTTGTTCCATGTTCAATTGTTACCTTAATCGATTTTTTGAAAGGAATAGGATCCATTACATTAAATCTAAAAAAAGAAGCTTTTGAACCTTTTGTAAAATCAGATTCAGTAAAGGGGCAACCATAGAATAAAGAGTGCGCCTCATACATTCCCCATGCATTAGAGAATGCATCTTCCATACCTGTACCATGAATCGATGGTTCTTTTTCACCATCAACATAAATCATATCATCACCTTCACCCCACCAGAAATCATCCTTTTGTAGTACACTCATACTACAACCCACGTAATGACCTATACCTTCTGCATCAAGAATTAAATAATTTTCATTTGATTGACAAGGGTATTCCTGTCTATATTGAGCATGAAAATAAGGTGTATTTTCGGGTAGTTTTTTTAACTCAATATAATCTATATGAAAATAAAATGATACCACATCAATTTCACCTTCATTTGTAACTGTAAATTTAGCAGATTTTTCAAAAGGCATTTGCCAGTATGAATTTCTTGATCGACCCTCAGATGAAGCATCCATCGGAAAAGCAGAAAACCTTCGATCTATTCCATGACCCATACAGAAAAAATCACCGATTGGAGCTTCAATACTTGGTTCAACTTCATCATCCCAATACACTCTTAATACAACCTTTGCTGAATAAAAAGGTTCGGGCATTATGGTATTCCAAAAATGAGTTATAATACCTGGACCTTTTATTTCTGCAAATACAATAGTCTCACCAACATTTATTCGGAATCGATCATTATTGCCACCAGTTCTATCATAACTAGAAATTCGTTTAGCTTTAAAATCCTTTAATGGAACAAGCTGACCTAAAAAGTCGATTTTAGTAGGTAAGCTTTGAGCAAATATTTGACTAAAAAAATAAAAGCTAATAAAAGCTAAATGCCATAATTTCATAATAATCCTCCTAAAAGAATAATGAATTCTCTTTTATTATTTCATTATCACTTAAAAGTTTATAAAAAATTTTTTCATTTTTAAAAGATCCTAAAATCCACTTCAATTTCATTAATATTTCCATCAAACTCAAAAATATTATTTCTTAAAGAAAAACCTTCCGTTAAACTAATCGAAATTACTTCAATTGTTTTATGTTTTTCAGGTATCCTCAAAAACAATTTTACTTTACTTGGGGTATATCTTTTTTCGATGGAAAAAGAAAACTTAATTATATTATTCTCTTTTCTATTAATAATATAATTTACATAACCAAAATGAGTATTAGCTCCTTTAACACCAAATTGCATCTTTTCATTAAGCCATTCTCGTGGAGTAGCACAAGCAAGCATAAGAATATCTTTCCATTCTATAATAAGAGAATCACGAATAAACTTATTTAAAATATGTGGTGTCCATGTATGCTGAAGATCTCCTGTTATTGTTGAAGAATTCGGTTCAGGCATTCTTTCTTCACACCAAGTAAATAAAGGTGAACCATGATTTATCACTGGATAAAGATAATTTGCAGCTTCATCATACTCCCCTCTAGCAATATGAGCATAAGCTAGATTATCTAAAGCAATTGCAACCCATAAACCTCCTTTTAACCAGCCAAGATCTTTTGGTAATCCCCCCTCACTAAGATTTAACTCCAGTTTTTTTAATGTTCCGTCTGCAAGCTCATCAAAAGGATCAATCAATTCACAAGGATAAATTGAACTTGTAGCAGCAAATCTACTTCCAGAAGTTTTTCCAGGTACCCCAGGAATCCATTTTATACCATTTGTTTCAAGTATGGCTCCTTCTCTCATAGATGATAATGTACACTGAAGAGCATCATCAAGATAATATTGTAACTCCTTTATTTTTTCATCAATATTTAATTCTTGAGCTGCCCACAATGCGATTTTAATAATAAAACAATACCATACATTAGAAGGAATGTAATAACCGTAATAATCATCATCATCCATCAACCCACCATCACCCATACCCCGTGGTAATAATCCAAAAGTTAAGGGTTTTGAACCATCTTCATTTAACACTTTAGTTTTTTGTCTTTCATTATGAGCCCATTTAACATGCTTGTAAATTTTTTCAAAACCTTTCAATAAAAAGTTTTTGTCTCGTGTAAATAAATAATGTTCTTTAATCCACCAACATCGAGGTCCTGGTATCCATCCAATATCATGTCCCCATGCTCTATAATCATCCCATCTTCCAGTTTTCTCATCTTGTAGAGCAAAAATTCCTTCCATTACTGATTCTGATTCTTTGTATAATCCTGAATGGTCCAGAACTATCGCACCAATAACTGGCTCACAGGTATTCATACATCTATATAAATCTGTTCCAGCTAAACCTGCTAATAAACCATCTGCATTTTTTTCTCTAGCAACAAAAATATCACAAAAACATGAATAATAAGCGTCTTCAACTAACTTATCAGGAATTATTAACTTTTGAGATTTATTAATTATTTCCCTCCATATATTTAAAGCAGAATTTAACTCAGTATCCCAATCTTTAGAAATCAAGTCTTCTAAATCATCTATCTTCTTATTATGAGGTCAAATAAAAAAGAAATTTTTTTCTTCATATCCACTCAATTCTAATAAAACATCTAAACTTGATGGTGTTTTTAATTTTTTAGGTTTATAAGTTGAAAGGAATAATATTCTATCTGATCTATCACCATAATGAGCAAGAGAAGCATTAAATTTACTATTTGGATCTATCCACATAGTATTAAATGCTAAATCCTTCATTTTACCAAATATATTAACATCTACTTTTTTATTATTTAAATTTTTTACTTCAAATTTGAAAATATCCCAATCTGAAGCGCTAGCTCCTATCATTTTTATATTTACAGAATCATCAAGCCAAATATATTCAATTGCAGGTAATCTATTTTCTACTCTTCTCCAGCTATAACCGTTTAATTTTTTTCCATCTATCTCAGCAGTAATATTAAAAAACCATTTTAGTTGAGGACCATAAAAAGCACCAACCGGTATTTTAGTTAAATCATCATCTGACCATGAAATAGACAAACAGTCTCTATAACAATCAATTAAACATTTTTTACTTGCTTCTGACAATGAGATACATATTCTGTGTGGTGGAGCAAAAGAATAATTAAAATTTACATTAGTAAATTTATCTTTATTCATATAAAATTCTCTCCTTTTTTATAAACAAAAATAATTTAGCAGAAAAAATATATTGTTTAACAATATATTGAAATGAAAAAAGAAAAGCAAATTACTATTAAGAAAAAAGTAAAAATAATAAAAGAAAAAGAATAAAAGAATAATTTTATTGAATTATTGGTTCTTTTTATTATTTTATGATTAAAAATAAATTACCAAAATTATGAATAGAGAAATGTAAATATTAGATGAACTTTTATTAACATTTAAATATGTAAATTCTGTTCAATTAATTTGTTTAAAAATTCCAAATATTAATAGTTAATGTTTTACCTAACAAATTTTGCAAAGTAATTTTATCCGAATCAACAGAATACTTTTTAATTCTAAATGATTCTTGAAATAAAAAATCAATAAGTTCTCTTTCATCAAATTCTTTCAACTTGCTTATCTTTTCTTTAGTAAATCCAAATTTTTCTAAAGCACAATCTGCTTCTCTTTCATTATTAATAGGATATTTTATACCATTACATTTTTCATGAAAACAGAAATTTATGCAATAAAAAAACCAATTAATACACTGGAAGTAGCAACAATAATTTTTTTTTATAACTTTTAGATTAAATGAAGCTTTTGCAGTAATTTTTTTTGCACCATATATTTGTTGTTGTGAAATAATTGAGCTATTGAAAATCAAAGAAAGAAAAAATAAACATATCGAAAATGAGACTATTTTTCTAATCATAAATCCTCATAATAACTATTTATTTTTTAAGTGGTAATATTCTATACAAAATGTTAAATTTTTCATTCTTTTTTATTTCAATAGTTTGGAACATTTTTTCCATAATATGACCTTCAGGTAAACCTCCTTTAAATAAGCTTAAAGTCCATTTCCCAGGAGATATATTATTAAAGAAAAATATTCCTTCAGAATCGCAATTTGAATATAATGTAGAAATTCCATTTGTAAGCTTCATTATACAAGTTAATTTTAGTTTTTTCTCAACTAAAGTATTTTGATCAGAATCTGCAAAATCATATATTACGACTCTACCAGATAGAATAGTTCCGCTACTCTCATTATTATTTGATAAAGTTTTGTTAGAATTTGAAATACTATCAACTTTTTTTATTTCATTTTTAGAAATAATAACTTCACCTTTGTCAATTTTATCTTCAGATAAAGCAATTAAAGTATCATTTTGTTTTTGATTTTGTTCTGTATTAACATTCTTTTGTAGATCGTTATTCTGAATCTTTTCACTATTTTTACTTATAAGCCTAAAATCAAGTCCATTAACATTATCACCTTCAGATGAACTTTTTATTTCGAAAATAATTTCATTTGGTTCTGAATAGACATCTAATAATCTTAGTTGAAAAGAATCTATATATATTTTATATTTACCTGGTAAAATACCTATTTTATAAAAACTCCCATCTGAAAAAAGATCTATAGTTTGATCTTTTTGATCATCTAAATTTACCAAATGTACTCTAATACCTCCCTGTCCAATTTTTGCATTATCATTAAAATAATATACAAAACCTTCAACAGAACCTGTCATATAACAAGGCACATCTATTACTTTAAAAGAGTATGGATCAGCTATAAAAGAAAACTCCATATATTTTGGAACAATAAAAGGATTCATTATAGATTCTTTTTTAACATAAAGATTATATCTCGCAGCAGGGATTAAATTGAAGATTTTTTTATCACCTTTTTTATCATTCTCAACTGTTGCATTTTTAATATAAAATTCAACTTCTGGAAGTTCAACCTCACCTTTATCATATTTTTCATTATTATTATTATCAACAAAAAAACGGATTAACGCTGCACCATTACTATTAGAATTATTATTTTGATTTCCAAAATAAAATTTTAATCTATCAGGACTAAAACCAATTGTTCCTGAAATATTTTCAGAAACAGAGTTATAATAATTACTAGTTTGAGCATTAACATTTCCTCTTAAAAATGGCATAATCATATTAAAAGAAATTGATGCAAAATTACTTTTTTGTTGAATATTTCTTGAATAATTTATACATATATTAAATTGTTTCAAAAACTCCTGTTGGATAGAAAAAGAAATATCAGATAATTCTCTTTTGTCGATTGAATAATTACAACCAAATGAAATTCTTGTATTACCCAAAAAAGAAAGATAATTTGGCTTTTCGTACCAACTATAATCTAATCTTGGAGAAATATTTTGTATTAGTAGTTTATTATTTTCAACTTTATTTATAAAGTGTCGTATTTGATAATAAGCACCAAAAGTAATATTAGAAATATATAAACCTAAATTTGAGTTTAGAGTTAAAAAAGAAAAATTATTATTAAACTGCTTTGAACCTCTTAAGGTTAAATTAAAAGGTAGAGAAAAAAATCTTGGTAAACCTGCACTAAAATCAATTTTTTGTGAGTTATTCATTTTATAACTTGATAAAGAATCTAAAATATCAAATGAATATAAAAACTTAGTATAATTTAATTCATATGCCCCAAAATCTTCGAATTGAAGTCTTAAACCGCCACTATAATAATTTTTTGGAGAGTATAAAGTGTTTATAATAAATCCATCGAATAATCTTAAAGATGTCATGTTAACAAAATCTCTTTCATTTAGACTATCTACTTTTTGTAACTGAAAAGCACTAGTAAGCCAATTAGTTATTCCCAAAGCTATACTACCATTAGCATTATATTTTCTATGATACAATTCTTTACCAGCATTTATAATATATTTAAAATCACCGGGTTTAATAAATTCTGATGGAACATTTATTACTTGAGACTTACTAACAAACTCTCCATTTTTACCATAAAATTTTAATTCTACATTTGTATTTCCATATTTAACTGGTATTTTGAATGAATAATAACCTAAATTATCAGAAAGCATCTGAGCAAATAATTGGTTATTAATATATAATTCAACTTGCCAACCTGGTTCAGTTCTACCTTCAATATTAAAACTATTAAATACAGTTGGCATTATAGTATTTTCATTTGATATTTGTATTCCCCTAAGTGTTGAATAACCAGCATCAGAATATAAAACAGAACGGGAACGAGTAGAAATATTAGTTACATCACCTAAAAATATATAAGAAATGTATTTATTTTCTTCAAATGAATATCTCCATCTAAAATTATGTCCATAACTAAATTCTTTACCTTGATAGTTGAATCCACCTGTTGCGTTATAAAGAAATTCTCCGCCAATTAATTGTATACCTAAATTTGTATTATAATTAAAATTCTGGTTATCCCGATTTTGACTTCCAGAAATATTATAAGTAAGAATTCCACCATCTATTATTTGAAAATTCCTCTCATAAACCAAAGGTAATATTTTATTATCCTCCAGAGATTCATCTTGAGTTAAATATGCATACTTATTATATTTTTTTTCTAATTCAAGAATTGGTAAATCAAAATCACTTATTATTTTAACGACAAGATTACTATAGAATATATTTACATCAACTGATAAAAGTGTAGATATGATGAAAGGAGTAAAATAAATATCTGTTTCTGATTTTAAATATTGATCTTTTTTGATAGAATTCCTAAATCCATTAAAATTAACATATATCATTTTTTTTAAGTCAATTTCATATTCTTTAGTTGCATTGCCGATATATCCAAAAATAATATTATCATCTTTATTAAAATTACAATATATTTTTAGAAAAGATAATGTTTCAAATAATGGAATATAAATAGAATCATTTTTTAAAATAACATTAATATCTTTCTTAAAAATGGAGTATTTCAAAGTAAAAATACCTTCTTCAAAATCATTAGATATATTATCTTGAGAAAAAATTAGTTTATTAAATATTATAAATGTAATTAAGATAAATTTTATTTTATTCATTTATATTAAAATTACATTAAAAGAAGAAATCATTTTAAGATAGGTTAATATATATTATAAAGAAAAATTAAATGATTTAGAAATTTCCTTAAATCTAACTTTATTTTCTTCTGGAATAACAGGGAAATCATCATTCAACGTTATTATTAATTTATAATTCCCCGGTTTAAATTTATCCTTTTTGAAAATAAAATATCTTTTTGAATTAAAATAAATCGAAATTTGATCTGAAATTTCTTCAATTTTATCATTATCAGAGTTAAATATAGAAATTTTATATTTCCCCATGCAAGGAGAATTCCCTGATTTACCAAAAGAAAAACCTATAACAACATTATTAGAATCGCTCCTTGTTTCAATAGAATCAATATTTATCGAAGTATTTAATTTCCCTTTTTGAAAAAACAATGCTGTAATAAATTCAAATTTGAATTTTAAAGCTAACCTTATACTATCCTTATAATTACTGGTATCAATCTGTTTTTTTACATCTGAACTAGTAGTAATAATTCTTGTCCAATATGTACCATCAGTTAAATTGATCACATTTTTCACCATAAATTTTACATCTTGCTGTTGATTTGGTTTCAATATAAATTTTTTTGGATATATAGAAGTATATGGTGCAATTGAATATTTTTTTTCTGTCAAAGTATCATTAAATATTAAAACGGAATTACCAGTTGAATCGGTATCTACATAACCATATTTAAGACTTATTTCAATTTCTTTTGAATCCTGACTCTGGTTAAATACTGTTATAGTGCCAGTTCGCGTATTGTTATCGATAAATATCACAGGTGGATTTATTGAAATTTGAGAAAAACCTTTTGAAAGAAAAATTATTACAAAAAAAATCAAAAATAATTTATAATTCATTTTCATTTTCCTTTTAATATACTTCTTCTACAATTAATTCCTGATCAAAATATTTTGTAGTATTCTTATTTATGTAAGAATACACATAAACAGCTTTAACCTTACATTTAACTATTAAATTTTCTTTAAATTTGAATTCCATACCATTGTAAAATGGTATATTATTATCTACTACCCATTCTGTAATAATTTTCACATCTTTTTCATTTCCTGTATTAGAATTAGTATTAAATAATCTTACTGTATGAAACTCTTTATCTAAAGCCACAATATTAAATATTATTTCATTATAAGTAAAATCTACTGAAGACTGAGTTCCAACAATAAATTCACCTAAATTTACAGATAAAGCTGTAGATACTGTAATTTGTAAAGAGCTTTTATTTTTTTCTATTGGTTTAATAGAATAATTAATGTTTTGCTGAGCAACTATTTTACCAGATAAAATAAAAAAAAGATATAAAATAATAATTTTATTATTCATAAAAATTCTATCAGCAATCTTTAATTAAAAAAATGAAAGGCTATTAACAATCAATAGCCTTTCATTAACTAACCAATTAAAAGAGATATGCGACTTCAATTTTTTGTTCAAATGATTCTGGTCCACTTGCTGCAGTTGTTGGTACATTTGCATATACTTTTATAACTTTACAGAAAATATAGCACCAACCATCATGATCAGAACATTTAAGTGTTTGAGTTAGCCATGATGAAGGAATTACACCTGATGATGGTGTTCCATCATCCCATCTCCATTGCATTTCAATTTTATTACCATTTGTAGTATTCTGTTCTTTCTGAGTAATTCTCATATAAAAATTGTACCTATTATCTGCAGTAATTTTCCATTTTAGTTCATCTGAATTAATGGTATATGGTGTTGTAGATTGAACAAATGCACCAAGATCAACATTCCCAACCATAGTTTCAATTGAAAGAGGAATTGCTACATCTAATTTAAAAGTTCCTGTAGCAGATAATACTCCTTGATTGCTTGCTGTTACATCCTTTGTAATCAAAACACCATTATTATTAGCTGGCCAATTTTGAGAAAAGGATAATGATGTTACAACAAACATCGCAATTAAAGTTAATAATAGCTTTTTCATAACCCTACTCCTTTTAAATTTGTTATAAAATGTTAATAAATTGATTTATGCAGGCTATTTTTATGAAACTGTGCCTGCTGACAGTTTGTTTAAAACTCAAATAATAAATTATAAAAAAGAAAATTAAAAAAAGATAATAACAACAAAACAAATAACACATAGATTCCTACAAGATTTATAGCAAAGATTTTAATTACATGTTTTATTATTAAAAATTGCTTCGCTTTGGTTGGCAAGATAATATATGAAATTTCAAAAAACAATCAGTCAAAATTTCTATTTTTAGTAGGATAATGTTTTGATATGTTAACTAATAAATAGTTACTATAGAAATATAGGTGCTTATTCCTATATCTCAAAATAAATATTTGTTTTTAAAACATAATTCGAATCACAATTACTTTAAAAAAAATAAAAAAAATGATAAATAATTAAATACTATTTTAAACCATATTTTAATATTCTATAAAAAATCACGATAAATGTTTCGAACTAATAAATCATATTATAAGATCTATAGAAAAATTCTAATAACATTTTAGTAATTCTTCATAAATTAATTTTGTAAAATTAAAGATTAATCAACTGATATTAAATTATTGAAATGAAACAAAAGACATTAAATAATGTTTCTAACTAACTGTAAATGTAAAGATATATGTATAGAGACTAAAAAAAGGTCAAATATTTTAGATTCATTACTACTATAACTACTTATTTTTTTATTTCTTTTAAAAACAGCATATATAAAATTGTCAACATAATTATAATAAAAATCTTTGTATAAGAAGAAGAGTTAATTATGCTAATTCTTTTTTAAATCAATATAGCCCATTTTGATAGCATATCTTGTTAATTCAGCCACAGAACGAAGCCCTAACTTTTCTTTAATATTTTCCCTATGAGCAATCACTGTTTTGATACTAATATCAAGACAATCAGCAATTTCTTTATTCAGTTTACCATCAGCAACTAAAATTAATATTTCTTTTTCTCTTTTTGTTAAACATCGTTCATTAACAAATTTTTCTTCATGATTAAAACCTGTAGCTTTCTGATAAATTTGTTTTGTAATAGAGTTATCAATATAAATATCACCAGCCATTACTTTTTCAATTGCAGAAATAATTTCTTTTATTGATCCATACTTTAATAAATATCCTTTTGCACCACTATGTAAAAATTCCGATACATATTCTTCTTCATTATATGCAGAAAGTATAATAATCTTTGAATCAGGACAATCAACAGAAATTTTTTTTGTTGCTTGAAGTCCATTCATTTTTGGCATATTTATATCCATAATAACAATATCAGGATTTAATTTATGGCATAATTCAACAGCTTCAACCCCATCAACAGCTTCCCCAATAATTTTATAATTTTGATTTGCTCGAAGACATTCAATTAACCCTTCCCTAAACATTTTGTGATCATCTGCAATCAAAATTTTTATTTTTTTCATTTATTATACTCCCAAAAAAGTATAAAACTAATTTCTACCAAAATACATTTTTAAAAAAAAATATTCCCATATGATTTAAAAATGAAAAAAATAAAATCACTTCCAAACCAAAAAAGATTTCAGATTCTTAGCTAATTACAATCGATCGAACTTAAATTTAACACATCTGAACTCGCCTTAGATAATCTAAATGAAATTATACAAAAAATCAAGATTTTTTTTGATAATTTTTTTTAATACAATAAAAAACTACATAATTAATTTTAATTTTAGTTTTGAAAAAACCACATTAAACATTATATAAATAGAAATTATAAATAATTATTTAC
>DATCTW010000062.1:0-3577 GCA_036567745.1 Ignavibacteria bacterium
TATTTTTTTTATGAAATATTATATAATAGATACAAGGCACAATAAATAATACTATTATACTTGAACTTATTATTCCACCAATAACCGACAGTGAAATTCCATACCAAATCGAATTTTGATTAGTAAGTGTAACAAAAGGAATAAATCCAATAAAAGTAGTAACACTTGTCATTAAAATTGGTTTAGTTCTTCGAATTGAACCATAAATAATTGCTTTATGAACTGGCAAACCTCTCTTTTCAAGTTTAGAGATATAATCAACCAGAATAATAGAATTATTCACAGCAAGGCCAAACAAAAGTATTAATCCTGCATAAGAACCTGTTGTAAAATATGATTCAGTAAAATAATAAATTAAAAAAACTCCTATCATTGCTAAAGGTAATACCATTAATATTATCAATGGTTTTTTAAAAGACTCATATATACAAGAAGTAATCATAAATAACAATAAAATTGCAGCAATAATTTTTGTAAATCTTTTGTATTCATTTATTGCTGTAAGCATTCCACTTCTTGATTGAAGTACAAGATCCCTTTTTTCACCAGTAAGTAATACTGCTAATTCATATTCATTCTTAATTTGAATATATTCATCTTGTGAAGTATTTCCTTACTCATATTTAATTTTTGCATTATTTAATTTTTCTTTTAAATATTCTAATTTTTCATTTTTTTAATTATTCTTTTTACACTATCATCACCTATTCTTAAATTCAAATATTCAAATTGAGATCTCATTAATTCATTATTTGCTTTAGAAAAAGCTATTTGATAATCTTTATCTTCAGGTTCAAGCAATATCTAGTTTTTTTCTACTTTTGAACCTTCATTAATATTTGATTTTACAATTTTAGCATTTAATTGGGAATAAATATCCGATTCTCTTGAGGCTTTTATAATACCATTTGATTTGAACTTAATAATAAAGTTTCCTTTTTCAAGTTTCTTTACTTTAACAGGAAACTTTACTCTCTTATTTTCATAAACATTATAAGCCTGTATTGATTTTTTTTCTTCTTCACCTTCTCCATTATCAGAACAAATAGATAAAGTAAAATTGGTATAATTAGCAAACTAAAAAAAAGTATTTGATTTTTTCATTTATACATTTGTTTATAAATTGAATTATTATATGAAGTTATAAATAACTTATCATAACATAAAATAGAACAATAAAAGAATATATTTTTATCTTTTTCAGAAGGTATTAGAATTCTTTCAATAAAAGGTCTATTTTTTTCAACATTTAAAACATAAATACAACTTTTATTCTCATATATTGAATTTAATACTAGTCTACCATTATAATAATAAGCCATTTTCACAAAAAGACAAGAGCTAAATGATGGAATTTTTTTAGTGGCAGCTTCAAAATTTTTATGAAGCTCTTCATTAAAACCATCAAAATAGTTCTTCAGAGATTTATTACCAACGAATTTAATTTCTTCAATAAATTCGCCTGAGAGATTATATTTACGAATTATGGGTATATTTTCAAAAACACAATAGATTGTATTTGTATTATTATCATAAAAAATACTCATATTATTATAATTAACTTGTTGGTAGATATTATAACCATATGGAATATAATCACCAAATTTTCTTATTACATTACCTAAACTATCAATTACTACTATTAAATCATGATCTCGTTCAAGAGTTCTTCCAATTATTATATCATTAGGACCAACAGCAAAACGTTTTCTCATATCACCAATTATCATTTTATCTATATGGTATAAATATTCTTCATTAGCATTTAATACTTCTATTCTATTATTAGGAGGATCTGCAATAAAGATTTTGTTATTAGCAAATGTCATGTAAACGGGGTCAATATATTCTCCAGGTCCACTTCCTTTTTCTCCAATCTGTTTAATATATTTACCTTCTTGAGAAAGCTGAACAATTTTTCCTTTTAAGTCAAGTAATAACAAAGTAGAATCGGGGCCATTCTGAAAAAAAAGAATATGCTCAAACAAGTTCTTTTTATTATCATTATTATTCCAAATCATTTTTGCATTTATGGTATCAATTTCTTTTACTTCATCAATATTAATGATTGTATTACTTTGAGGTTTTTGAAGTGGATATTTGTCATTAATATAATCGTTTTCTTTTTTTACATTACAATTAATTAAGAAAACAAATAAAAAAAATACTATTATTAAATTTAGGATAACTTTAACCATAAAAATATTTCATTTAAAAATTTTTTGACATTTATTATTTACTATTTCACTTAATTTGTTCTCATCAAGATGGACTTTAGAGGTTAATTTTGTTCTGTGCTCATCATCAAGTAATATATCTGAACCGCAACATACAGAAAATTTAAAAGTTTTTGTAAAATCAACTTTATCATTTTCAAAAAAAACTTTTGTATTTTGATATTTTTCCAGAGTATCAGGTCTTGAATACTCTTTAAACTCAATAGCAATTAATACCACATATAAACCTTTCTTAATATTTTTGATTATTTTAGGCCTTAATCTTTGATAATATTCAATAAGGCTTTTATTATTATTCCTCATAAAAATAATTAATATTGGTTTTCTTTTATAATCATTTAAATCAAATTTATTTTTATATCTATCATATATACATACATTCGTAATCTTTTCATCATATTTTAAATATCCATAATTTGTGCAATAAGATAATTGTTGTAATTCTCTTTCTTTTTTATTACTTATATAAAAATAAAATACCGCAGAAAGAAATAATAACATTAATATGATCAAGAATATTTGAATTTTTTTACTCTTTACTTTAACATTTAACTTCATAATTTTTTATAATTCTTATTATAAATATACCAATAGAAAATATTAACACATTTCTAACATTTTCAAAATAAGTTACTTTAACAAAAGATAACGAACCAAAACAATTACAAGGCTGTTCATTTTTAATAATTTTTAAGTAAAAAAGAAATAATGAAAAAACAATTAAAATAACGATTAGAATTGAAGTAAAAATAATTACATCTTTATTCATTAATATAAAAATTGATGATATAAATTCTATTAAAATTATAAATAGTGCTAAAGTTCCACTAATATATTTATTCCTAAAAACATAAAAAATAGTAAAATAAAAGATATTAAAATTAATTATTTTTAGAAAAGATGATATTATAAATATCAATGAAATAATTGTTTTTAAAATATTAGATAAATACATGCTTATATTTTAATACTTTTTCCCTTTTTATATAAAGTAATTTCATATTCATAAAAAATTACTTTTACGATAATTTTAAAAAATAAAAGAAAAAATAAAGAGAAAAATTTATACCCTATAAAATTAATTTTTTATTAAATAATGTATATCTCTTATTTTAAATAATTTGTTATTTATCTACTTAAAAAAATTACCATAAATAATTGTAATTATAAAATAAAGATAGGATAAAATGTGCTATTAAAACCTCAAATTTTGTTAAAATATGTAAGATATGTATCTATATAGAATACTTTTTAATGATTTTTATATTTTACTTTTTATTTATACAAAGCTTAAAATATCAATAATAAAAAAACTAAAAAGTTGTTAATTTATAATCTTA
>DATCTW010000063.1:0-5016 GCA_036567745.1 Ignavibacteria bacterium
TTATTATACCTAAAAAATAGATAATATTTCTTATATTTTCAATTGTTTAGCATTTCTTATATTTTGTTGCTTCAAAAAAAATAAATATAACTTTTTTTTATTCTATTTATAATCAATAATTTATTTTTTAATTTTTTTTAAATTAGGTATTGACTTTTTTATAAAAGAAAACTATATTTTAGCCTACACTTTTAACCCTTACAAATTACAACATAATGAAAGGTCTCAAGGTCAGAGCCGGGTCCCCGCTAATCCGGCGGCTGACCTACTTTTTTTAATACCAACTCATTTACAATTATTTCAATAACTTTTGAAGGTTGTTCAACAGTAATAGGATGTCCACATTCATCAATGACAAACATCTTTGAGTTAGTAATTAGTTTACTAAATTTATCACCAATTATTAATGGAATTGTTTTATCATTTTTTCCCCAAATAATAATTGTATTTACTCTTATTTCTCTAACATGATTTACAAACTCTTCACTCACATTGAAAACGTTTTTTAGTGCACTTAACCACGCTTTTTTTGACTCTGGATATTTTATGTATTCAAAAAATTTTCTAAAAACAATAGGATTGATTTTCTTAGGATTAAAATACGAACCTATTTGAAACTTTTTTGTAAACCATTTATTAGAAAAAATAATGTATTTCATTACAAAAGAAAATACTAAGTAAAAAATTCTATTGTTCAAAATTTTAGCTATAGGCTTTAAACCCGATGAACTTAATACTAGTAAATTGTTTACACTCTGTGGATATCTATAAGCAAATTCTATTGCTATCATACCTCCTAAACTTAACCCAGCAACATTAATTTTCTCTAAGTTTATTTCTTTGCAAAATTCAAATAAAATGTTTGTATAAAAATCAATATTATAATCTAAATCAGGTTTTTCACTTTTACCAAAACCTGGTAAATCTATCACAATAACTTTAAAATACTTTGATAAAGGTTCAATTATTTCATCAAAAACTAAAGAGCTGCCCATTCCATGAATAAATAATAAAATTTCACCTACTCCCATCTCTCTATATGCAACGTTAATACCTTTTATTTTTACAAATTTTGTCTCGATCATAATTCACCTCCTATCAAAATATAATAAAATAGAATTAAATATCAAAAGATTACTTGAAAATAATTTACAAAAAAATTATATTGTAGCGTAAAAATTTATGGAGACCATATGACTTCAAGAGAGAGAGTTAGAAACACATTAAATCATATCAAACCAGATAAAATTCCTTTAGATTTAGGAGCAACTGGTGTAACAGGCATTTCTGCTAGTTCTTTAACATTACTAAGAAAAGCTTTAAATATGTATAAAGGACCTGTAAAAGTAGATGAGCCTTATCAAGTATTAGGTGAAGTAGAATTTGATTTAATTGAAAAACTTGGTGTAGATACAATTGGAGTAGGCTTACCTGTTACAATGTTCGGATTTGTAAATGAAAACTGGAAACCTTGGAAACTTACAGATGGAACTGATGTTCTTGTTTCAGAACATTTTAATACTGAAACCGATGAGCAAGGGAATTTATATATTTATCCTGGTGGTGATAAAACTGCAAAACCTTCAGCAAGAATGCCAAAAGGTGGATTTTATTTTGATACGTTAATAAGACAGGAAGAAATTGACCCAGATAACTTAAAACCAGAGGACTGGGTAAAAGATATATATAAAGTTTATACAGATGAAGAATTGAGATACTTAGAAAACAGAGCTAATGATTTATATAAAAATACAAATCTATCTCTTATGGGTAATATTGGTTCAGCAGGTTTTGGTGATATTGCTCATGTTCCAGGACCTGGAGTAAAAAACCCTAAAGGCATAAGAGATCCTGAAGAGTGGTATGTAGCTCATTTACTATATCCAGATTATATAAAAGGTATTTTTGAACTACAAGCTGAAATTGCCATAAAAAATTATGAATTATGCTGGCAGGCTTTAGGAGATAAAATCGATGCAGTATTTGTTAGCGGTACTGATTTTGGGACTCAAAGAGGTTTATATATTTCTCTTGAAATGTATCGTGAATTTTATAAGCCTTTTCACAAAAAAATTAATGATTGGATTCATCAACATACTACATGGAAAACATTTTATCACTCCTGTGGTTCAGTTGTAGATCTATTAGATGATTTTGTTGAAGTTGGAGTTGATATACTAAATCCCGTTCAATGTTCAGCAGCTGGTATGGATCCAAAATATTTAAAAGATAAATATGGCGATAAAATAGTATTCTGGGGTGGTGGTATTGATACTCAAAAAACATTACCTTTTGGTACACCAGAGGAAGTTAGAAAAGAAGTAAAAGAAAGGATAGAAATATTTGGGAAAAATGGTGGTTTTGTGTTCAATACAATACATAACATACAAAGAGGCACTCCAACTGAAAATCTAGTTGCACTCTTTGAGGCAGTGAACGAATATAGAAGTATCGTATAATTTTAGGAGCAATCTAATAAAGATTGCTCCATATTAATATTCGATAGCTTTTTCATGAAAAACTTTTAGACATTTCAACCCTTTTTTTAGATACGGTTTACAAAAATCAATGTCTTTAAGTTTGAGGTTTCTCGATTTAATAATTCTTAATTTATCCCTATCAGGTAGTAAATCAAATGAATTAATTAACTCATTTTTATCATTAAAAACTTTGAAGTTCACTTTCGATTTATATTTTAATACTTCAAAATATGCACCGGGCAACAAATCAATTTTTACTTCGTTATATTCTTCAAAAGCAAATTTTATTTGTGCAGAAGTATTAATCAATTTATATTTAAAATACTTATTTTTCTTATTATAATAATTACATTCTATTAAACCGTTACCAACTCTTAATGAATAATTCACTTCTTTTATTTTATCTGGAATATTAGGTTTTATAGAAATTTCTTTATCAATCAAATTTGGTCTTACACCTAAAAAATATTCATACCATACCCTTAAATGCTCTGCATTTGACCATGCTTGAAGAAAAGTGCCACTACTATTAGGCCATTTTTTGCCTTTTCTTGGTAGGGCATCAAAATTTTCTGGTAAACTTCCTACAGCATCCTGCAGCAAAGTCTGTTTCATCATGTTCAAAAACAAAATAAAAGCTTTTTCTTTTTGAGAGTATTCAATCATTTGCTGCATTACCATTCCATTTAGCCAGAGCCATACAGTGCCATTATGATAGGATTCATCTTTATGATAATAATGCCAATGCTCGTGATAAGGATGAAAATCATTATCCATTTGATATAAAGAAGCTACACCCCAAGGATATGTTAATTTTGACCATATAGTTTTAATAATTTCCAACTTTCTTTGTTCATCATCAATAAGATCCAGTGGAAAAATTTGATTCGGTCTAAGTTTAAAATCTTTTGTGTTATTCAAAGTTATTCTATCTGCTAAATAGTAATATCTATCATCAATAAAATCTTTCAAAAAATTCTTTTTAACATTATTAGCCATTGAATTCCATTTAAAGGAATTATTATAATCATTCATCAAATGAGCAAAAAAAGAACTTATCTTTAATTGGCTAAACCACAAAGCCTGAATATCGTTAGCTCTATTTCCTCTTGGAGAGTATGGTTTTACCCCCTTTTCTCTTGCATCCATCCATGTATCAGCATCATCATGTGTTAAATATCCTTTCTCATCAATCCAATTCTTTTCAGCTCCTTCAATAGCTTTTTTTATTACATGATACATTTCCTTTACAATATTAGTATCACCAGTATATTTTAGATATTCATAAATTGCAATTAATAATCTTGGAGTGCAATCTGTAGAATTGTATATAATCTCATCTGGTCTTGCTCTATTAGGTAGCCTTCCATAATATTTTGAATTTACATCATTATTCTGAAATTTAGAAAAGGATAATAAAATTTTTCTTGCTACATCAAACTGGCCAGTGACTAAACATGCACCGGGAAAAGAAATGAATAAATCTCTTCCCCAATAATCATTAAACCAGGGTAAACCAGCATAAATGCCCCACCCTAATTGATTCATAATAAGTTGATCGGTAGTAAGTTTTAACCATTTAATTCCTTTTTCAATAATTTTATTATTACAAATAAAATAATTTGACTCGCTAATTAATTTGTTCATCCTAGTTTCTCTTTGAATAAGCCAAATATCCCAATTTTTCCGAAATTCATTAAGTAATAGATCAATTTCATTTTTATCTTTGCCAAAAATAAATACAAAACCTTTTGATGATGATTTTGTATTCATAATATCATTATCTTTGATAAATTTTTCATCATTAATTGGTGAAAGTAATATCAAGCCTTCATCATTTTCTTTAGGTTTATAATAAAACCCCTTTTCTGTGATTTCAATTAAAGTATCTAAATTTCCTATAACCTTTATGCCTATCTCGTTACTATCTTTTGTATTAATTTTAATGCATAGAATTGGTTTATCATCAAAAAGAAAAAATTCCTCAATACAATTTTTATAATTTCTTACCAATTTATGTGGAAATACTTTTGCAACACAATTTTTTCTGTTTAAGATTTTATTATTAACAAAAAGAGTATAATCAAATAAAACCCTTTTCATATTTATATTCCAACCAGTAAAATACTCTCTTTTTGTTTTTGTATGAGTAGCACCATAATAATAACCAAATTTTTTATCCGTATAAGAAAATTCTCTATTTGTTTTGGTAGTTATAGCAAGTGAACTCAATTCCTGAGTAAAAGTGTTATTTTTAAACATAACAATTAGTAATACTAATATTATTAATTTCCTCATAGATATTTTCATAAAAAATGAAACTTAATACAAATTACATAATTTAGTATTAAAAGCAAATATTAAAAATTAATCCATAACGATAAGACAAAAACTAAATTTGAAATTTCATTTATTCTTTATATACATTAAAACGAAAATTAAATTAACCTTCAATTATTAAATAAGAATAAAAAATTATAATTAAGTTTTAAAATTGTTGACATATAATGTTGGATTAAATGGTTTAAAAAGGGAA
>DATCTW010000064.1:0-2262 GCA_036567745.1 Ignavibacteria bacterium
GTCAACAAAGCTTATAATACAGAAGCCAATGATATTTTATTAAGTGCACTGGCCTTAACAATAAATAAATGGACAGAATACAAGGACATTTTAATAAACTTGGAAGGGCATGGCAGAGAGGCTGTTTATAAAGATATAAATGTAACTAGGACTATCGGATGGTTTACTACAGAATATCCGGTTATTTTAACAGTGGATGACAAAGAGGATGTTTCATTACTGATAAAAGCAACAAAAGAAAACATAAGACATATACCGGGTGAAGGAGCTTCATATGGAGTACTCAAATATCTTAGCGAAAATGGCTTGAAAAATAACCTTAAGCCGCAAATATGCTTTAACTATTTGGGACAATTTGATGAAGAATTAGAAAACAGCATATTCGAGAGGTCAAAAATCGGAACAGGAAATAGCATAAGTTTAAAGTCTGAAAATAGCTTTGTTCTTGATATTAATGGAGTAGTGGAAAATCAAAAATTAAAAATTATTTTTACCTATAATGAAAAAGAGTTGGATGAAGAAGTTGTCAAAGACATAGCTAAGAACTATAGTAATAATTTGGTTAAAATAATAGAACATTGTAAAGGAAAAAGATTTATTGAAAAGACACCTTCTGACTACAAGGATTATAATTTAAGCTTGGAGGAACTAGGTGAAATAAACAAAAAATACAGTAATGACTTTGAAGTTGAGAAAATCTATGGGCTAACATCTCTGCAGCAAGGCATGATATTTGAATATCTAATGGATAAAGACGGATTTAGCAATATTAATCAGTTTGCTTTTACCCTGGTTGGAGATTTGGATGAAGGAGTGCTTGAGAAGTCTTTCCAGGGACTGGTTGATAAGCACGATGCTCTAAGAACAGTCTTTGTTTATAACGGACTAAAGGAACAAAAGCAAATAGTTTTAAAAGGAAAGACTGCCCGCATCAATTATAAAGATTATTCAATGCTTGAAGATATAGAATCCTCTATAGAACAGTTGATGTTAAATGAAATTAACGAGCCATTTAAATTGGAAAAGGATATATTGGTAAAATTATCAGTATTTAAAGTAAAAGATAATACACATTATCTAATATGGAGTTATCATCACATTGTTTTGGATGGATGGAGTATACCTATAATAACAAGAGATTTGTTTGATTTGTACATCAGTAATATGAAAAATAAAACTGTTTCAACAAAATCATTTGGTGAATTTGGAGAGTTTATAAGGTATGTCAAAAATAAAAATAAGGAAGAGGCAAAGGATTATTGGACAGCTTATTTGAGTGATTATGATGGGGAAACAAACTTGCCGGAAAAATCACTGGTTGATAGAGAAAGCTATATCGTTAGGGAAAGTGTAATGGATATAGACAACATAGTATCGGAAAAACTTGCAGAAATTACTCACAAGGAAAAAATTACTTTAAATAATCTTATAGAATCTGTTTGGGGAGTAGTATTGCAAAGATATAATAATTTGGATGATGTGATTTTTGGTAAGGTAGTATCTGGTAGAAATGTTCCTATTGAAGGGGTAGAAAATATAGCAGGATTATTTATAAATACGATTCCGGTAAGAGTGAAATCAAATGGGAATATGGCAATTATAGACTTGGCAAAAGAAATAAAGAATAATTCAATAGAAGCGGAAAAATATGATTACTATTCACTAGCAGAAATACAAAGGGCTACAACTCATAAAAGAGACTTGATCAACAATATACTGGTTTTTCAAAATTACTATATTGACGATGTGAGAAAAAGCATTAAAGAAGAAACTGGCATAGATATAAACTTTAATAAGACCAGGGAGCAAACAAAATATAATCTTAATGTAGAAGTTGAATTCAATGAAGGAATTAGAATCAGGCTAAGATATAATGAAGGATTATATGACCATGAAACAATAAAAATAGTTGGCGAAAGCATATATAATGTTTTAATTCAAATTGCAGAGAACCCGGAGATTAAGATAGATGATTTGGAAATTGTAAGTAAAGAAGAAATAAACAAAATAGTATATGGTTTCAATGATAATAAAAAGGATTTTGATGAGGATAAGCTTCTTCATATGATCTTGGAAGAAAAAGCAGAAAAACATCCTGAAAAAATAGCTGTAAGCTATGAGAATAAAGAAATAACTTACAGAAGTTTAAACGAAGGAGCAAATAGGAAAGCCAGATATTTTAAAGAAAAATCAATTGAAAAAGAAGATTTGATAGCCATATTGCTGCCACGCTGCCCGGAGATGATGGAAATAATTCTTGGC
>DATCTW010000065.1:0-6717 GCA_036567745.1 Ignavibacteria bacterium
AAGTTATGATCATCAAATACTTTTAACAAGAAAACATTAATACACGTGTCAGGGCTACGCCCCTCTAACATTATTCTAAATATTATTCTACAAACATTTCGGTGCTAACGCACCTTTTTATTATTTAAAAAATTATTTATAAGGGGCAGAGCCCCGATATGTTTGTAGAACATATAAAAAAATGTTTTTAAGCACCGTAGGTGCGACATGTTATAATAATTAACTTATTTTTACGGAGATATGACGCTTCGGCTACATTCAAAAAATGATTTTTACTTTTTTATTCTTTCCATTATTTGATTAACAACAAAATTCAGGTCATCGGAATTGTTCACATAATCATATTTTTTTACATCAATTATCAGCAAATCACTTATTTTATATTTACTAATCCATTCTTCATAATAATTATTGAGCCTTAATAAATACTCTTTGGGGATTGATGCTTCAAAATCTCTTGATCTTTTCTTGATTCTCTGTAAAAGAAAATCAACATCTGATCTCAGGTATATCATTAGATCGGGTTTTGGTAAATAATTTATTAGAATATTATAAAGCTGTTTATAATTTTTATAGTCACGTTCAGACATATTACCTAACTCATAAAGGTTACGCGCAAAAATTTCTCCATCCTCATAAAGTGTTCTATCTAGAATTACAGATTCATTGAACTTTAAAATGCTATGAGAATCATTAAATCTTTTTGAAAGAAAATATATTTGAAGATGGAAAGACCACTTTTTCATGTCATTGTAAAAATCCTCCAGATAAGGATTGTCTTCAACAGACTCATAAAAAGGTATCCATCCAAGTTTTTCAGAAAGCATTTTAGTTAAAGATGATTTTCCAGCACCAATATTACCTGAAATTGTAATGAAGTGTTTTCTCATATTTTTTTAGAAACATTAAATATTTTTTTATATTATTAAAAAATAATTTACGAATATTTTAATAATCAGCGTTAAAGATTAAAATGTTTTAACCCTTTCTTGCCAATATCAGTTCTATAATAACAACCATCAAAATAAACCTTTTTCACCTCTAAATATACTTTATCGATAGCATCTTTGAGATTTTTCCCTAAAACAGTTATTCCTAAAACCCTACCACCAGATGTTACAAGTTTTTCATCAATATAATTTGTGCCTGCATGATACACGATGGTTTCTTTATCTAAATTCTCAAGACCAAAAATTTGTTTTCCTGTCTCATATTTATCTGGATAACCTTTTGAAGCAAGTACAACACAAACAGCAGTTTTATCTGATAGATCCAATTTGTAATTTTTTAATTGGTTTGTTGAAGCTTTATATAATAACTCAAGAAAATCAGATTTTATCAAAGGTACTACAACTTGGGTTTCTGGATCTCCAAAACGACAATTATACTCAATTACTTTTGGCCCTTCTTTTGTAATCATTAAACCACAATAAAGACATCCTATGAAAGGATTGCCTTCTGTTTTCATACCTAATATTGTTGGCTTAATTATTTTTTCTTCTATTTCCTTTAAGATGTGAGAATTAATAACAGGAGCAGGTGCATAAGAACCCATCCCACCGGTATTTTTCCCCTCATCATTATCATATATTCTTTTATGATCCTGTGCAGGAGATAAAACTACATAATCTTCACCATCGGTAATCGCAAAAACAGAGGCTTCTTCACCTTCCAAATACTCTTCTATAACTATTTTATTAGCAGCATTACCAAAAATATTCTTCTCAAAGAATTCATCAATAATAATTTTTGCCTCTTCAAAGTTCTGTGGTATAACAACACCTTTACCTGCAGCAAGACCATCAGCCTTTATCACAATAGGATAATTTGAACTTGAAAGATATTCCAATACTTTTTCTTTTTCGGTTCTATTAAATACTTGAAAAAAAGCCGTTGGAATTTTATATTTTGACATAAAATATTTTGCAAAAGCCTTACTGCTCTCAAGCTTTGCTGCTTTTTCTCCGGGTCCAAAACAAACAATATTCTCATTACGCAAAATATCTGCCAACCCAAGAGAAAGAGGTTGCTCAGGACCAATAACAACAAAATCTATTTTATTCTTTTTTATGAAATCAAGGATAGCAGAATTTTCATCTTGTTTTATCTTTACCAATTCACATACTTTGCTAATGCCAGCATTACCGGGTAAACAAAATAATTTTTCGATATTTTTGCTTTCAGCTATTTTTATAGCAAGAGCATGTTCTCTACCTCCGCTACCAATAATTAATACATTCATAAAAAAACCTATAATTATTTATTCTGTTCTTTTTTCAAATGTACTGTAATCTATTAGTAATTCAAAAACCCTTGATAAATCACTTGTCAAATTAATTCTATTATATTTATTCACAAAATCATCAGATGGCTGAGGCAAAATACCACCTTTCCATCTATAAAATAGATCTAACAAAATTTTTGCAATGCCATTAACATCATAAGGGTCTACTACAAAACCAGATTTAGATTCAAGAATAGTATTTTTCGCAACACCTTCTGGCACACAGCCAAGTATAGGTTTTTTTGCGCCTATATATTCAAATAACTTTCCAGTTGACATCATATCTTCACCTTTGCCCTCTCCAATCATCATCCATAAAACATCTGATGTAACTAGATATTTTATACATTCTTTATGTTCAACATATCCCACAATATTTACAACATCTCTTAAATTTAACTTATCAACTATTTTTTCATTTTCTTTCCTAAAATTACCTACAAAGCATGCCTCAAAATTATGCCTGATTTCAGGATTTTCTTTAAGAAGTTTTGCAACAGCACGAAGAAAATATTTTGGTGTCCTTTTATCAATAAAAGTTCCAGAGTATGTAATTCGAAATTTCTTTACCTTCGGTAAAGTTTCATTTTCGGGGATATTAAAATCTTCTGGGTCAAATCCCTGTGGAATTATTGTGATATCAGTATACTTTAAAAACTTATATCGTATGAGCAAAAGCTCTTTAATTTTTCTATTAATTGTAATAATGTGATCAGAGCTATGCAACACTCTTCTTTCCATCCTAGACACTATACTTTTATGTAAAGGGGTTGGATAAAAGTTATATGGATTATCCATCCAAGAATCTCTGTAATCAATCACATAAGGCAAGTTAAATTTTTTCTTTAGTTCCTCTCCTATTAAAAAATCAGTATATGGAGGGGCAGTACTAAATATTGCATCAAATTTATCATTCTCAAGTAATTTTGATCCTGCTTCAATAGCTTTCTTCTTCCACCCAATTTTGTTATCAGGTAATAAAAAGAATTGACTTAACCTACTTGAAAACTTACGCACAAACTCATGAGGCATTTCAATTGCATCTTTTTTCTTAAATATTTGTGTGGGCTCTAGTTTAGAACCTACTCGCACAATACTAATATCCTGATCTTCAATTTCTTTCAACATTCCGTAATCTTTTGCAAAATATCCACCAGGTGAAATTGTTAGTATAGTTGGAAGCCAATTAAAACGTGAAAGGTACTTCACAAACTTAAAAGTTCTTTGAACTCCACTTAAACCCAATGGTGGAAAGTAGTATGCTATAACAAGAACTTTTCTCATATTATATCACTTAAATTATTACTATTTCTTTTGTAGATTTTGTTAAATTAATTGAACCATCTTTTTTAATAACAATATCATCTTCTATACGAATACCAAATTTTTTTGGCAAATAAATTCCAGGTTCAATTGTAATAATCATATTCTCTTTTAATACTTCATTAGATAAAAAAGAGACCTTTGGGGCTTGATGAATTCTTAATCCTAACCCATGACCCAAACTATGAATAAAATATTTACCATAACCCTTGTTAGTAATATAATCACGAGCTAACCCATCAAGATCTCTAGCAAGAATCCCTTCTCTTGCATTAGTTAATGCTACTTTCTGTGCATCAAGAACAATTTGATAAATCTCCTTCTCCTCATTAGAAGGTTTACCTAAAAAAATTGTTCTCGATATATCTGAATGATAACCGTTAACAATAGCACCAAAATCCATTAAAACAATATCGTTCTCTCTTAGCTTTCTAGATGTAGGCCTGAGATGTGGTAAAGAAGAATTCTTTCCGCTTGCAACAATAATATCAAATGCATCTCCCTCAGACCCAAGTAGTTTCATTCTATAAGATAGTTCAGAAGCTATTTCTATCTCTGTTAAACCAGGTTTAATTAATTCCAAAATATAGTTGAATGCTCTATCAGAAATCTCAGCAGCTTTTTTTGTGCTTCTAATCTCGTCATCATCTTTTATTATAGAAATATTTTCTATTATATCACTAAAAGGTAAAAACTTTATTCCCTTAAATAATTTTTTAAGACGTTTGTACAACGAAAAAGGCAAATTTGTTTCTTCAAAACCTACTCTCATACCAGGCTTTAACAATTCTTTTTGAAACAAATCAACATATAAACTTGCATTTGTAACAAAAATCTTACAGTCCCGTACCTCTTTATTTACCTGTTCCTTGTATCTAAAATCAGTAATAAGGTAACTTTGATTTTTTTTAACTAATAAGATAGCATTAGATCCCGTGAAACCTGTAAGATATCTGATATTTACAAGATCCGTAACAAGGAAAGCATCGAGATCAAGAAGCCGAAATTCTTTTTTCAAATTCTGCAATCTATTTTTCATCAGGATGTAAAATAATTTGGAGATTCTTTAGTAATTGTTACATCGTGCGGATGACTTTCCCTAAGGCCTGCGCTTGTCATTAAAACAAATTTTGTTTTTTCTTTCATTTCTTTTATTGTTCCTACACCACAATATCCCATTGCAGACCTTAACCCACCAATTAGTTGATACACAGTATCTGATAAATGACCTTTAAAAGGAACTCGCCCTTCGATTCCTTCTGGTACTAATTTTTTAATATCATCTTCAACATCTTGAAAATATCTATCACTTGAACCTTCTTTCATCGCTGAAAGCGACCCCATACCACGATATACTTTATAACTTCTTCCTTCAAAAAGAATTTTTTCGCCAGGGCTCTCTTCAAGTCCAGCAAATAAACCACCTATCATTACAGCATCTGCTCCTGCTGCTATAGCTTTTGCGACATCTCCAGTTTGTTTTATTCCACCATCAGCTATAATTGGAATCTTTGCCTTTGATGCTTCTGCAGCACAATTCATTATCGCTGTAATTTGAGGCACACCAACCCCGGTAACTATTCTAGTAGTGCAAATGCTTCCTGGTCCAATTCCCACTTTTATTGCATCAGCTCCTAAACGAATTAAATCTCTTGTAGCCTCTTGCGTTCCTACATTACCAACAATAACATTAACTTCAGGATATTTTTTCTTTAATCTTTTTAATGTATCTAGCACCTTATGAGAATGACCATGAGCAGTATCAATTACAATCACATCAACATGTGCTTTTATTAGTGCATCAGCTCTATCGATAGAATAAGGATCAACACCAATACCAGCTCCAACTCTTAATCTACCAAATTTATCTTTACAAGCATTGGGAAATTTTTGTTTTTTCTGTATATCTTTAAAAGTAATAAGTCCTTTTAGTTTTTTATTCCTATCAACAATTGGTAGCTTTTCGATTTTATGTTTTTGTAATATTGCCTGAGCTTGTTCTAAGTTTGTACCAACTGGAGCAGTAATAAGATTCTCAGAAGTCATCACCTTGCTAATTTCAATCTCTTGATTAGGTTCAAATCTGAGATCTCTATTTGTTAAAATCCCTATTAGTTTCCCGTTTTCATCTACAATAGGGATGCCAGATATTTTATACTTACTCATTAGCAGCAAAGCATCTCTAACTTTCTTATCTTTCGTTAAGGTAATTGGATTTACAATCATACCACTTTCATATCTCTTTACCTTATCTACTTCCTCAACTTGCCTTTCTATACTCATGTTTTTGTGTAATATTCCTATACCACCTTCCTTAGCCATAGCAATAGCCATCTCGGATTCTGTTACAGTATCCATTGCAGCACTAACCAAAGGTATGTTCAAATTAATATTACGAGTAAGCTTTGTTGAAACATCAACTTCTCTGGGCAAAACAGCAGATTTTGCAGGTATAAGTAATACATCATCAAAGGTAAGACCCTTACCAATAATTTTATTATTTTTCATATATTTTATGATATTTTAAATAGAATAGAATTTCACATAGGTTTATTTTAATTAATTAAAATAATTTAATTAAAAAACAAAAAAAAGTCAATGTAATAAAAATCTTAATAAATTCATTTTAGTACTCATTTGTAATTAATAAATTTTTATATTGTAGATATATAATTATTCTATACGTGTCAGGGCTACGCCCCTCTATATTTATTCTAACTTTTTTCTACAAACATTTCAGTGCTAACGCACCTTTCTTGTTAAGCAGTGTTAACTGCGATATGTTTGTAGAAATATGCTACAACTTCGTTTCAAGCACCGTAAGTGCGACACGTAAACATACATGTCAGGGCTACGCCCCTCGATTTTTATTTTCACTATTTTTCTACAAACATTCCGGTGCTAACGCACCTTATTTTAAGCAGTGTTAACTGCGATATGTTTGTAGAAATATCCTACAATTTAGTTTCAAGCACCGTAGGTGCGACACGTATAATAATTAATTTATGTTTACAAAGAGAGTACGCTTCGAATACCTTAAGGGGCAGAGCACCGATATGCTTGTTTATGTAAAAAAAATATTAAAGGAACTTTGATTTAAAATAAAAGGT